>CAWJMQ010000001.1:0-73518 GCA_963844005.1 uncultured beta proteobacterium
GAGGAAGGGCATGTCGTCGTTGACGATCTCGACGATCGTGTGCGTCGACTGCCAGCCGTGCTCCTCGATCGACGGGTTGAAGACGCGCACCCGGTGGAGGCCCGCCGGCGCGCTTGCGGGCGAAGTTCCAGTGCGACACAGCGCGGCGCCGTACAGGTCGGCCGGCGCGCGCGCGGCGAGGTCTTCGGGGTCGACCTGTCCGAAGTAGCGGACGACGATGCGCTCGAGCGCCTCGCGGTTCGGGGCGGCGGGCTTCGCGCCAGCTCCAGCACCTCGTTCAGCCGCTCCGTCCCGCCGCCGTCCACATCCGCCTTCATCGAGCCCTCCGGACCGTCACCGATGGGTGATCGTACCGCGATCCGCGGTTTGCGCGCGGCGCGCGCTCCGCTGGGCGCCGTCGCGGGTTTCCGCGATAATGCCGCCTCGGGCGCCCTCGGGCGCCGCGCCGCAGTGGCGCGCCTCGCACCCGGGCCGGGATGGCGGAACTGGTAGACGCAGCGGACTCAAAATCGCCGGTAGTGATCTGGTGGGGATTGATTTCCCCTCCCGGCCGGGGCGCTCCTCCCGCACGACGCGAAATCCGATCTTGTAATCACGGTCCTCGGCGGTAAGCCGATCACGGTTGGATACGGTCGAGCAGGTCGAGGTAATACCAAAGACCGCCGCGCATGGCGCGTTGCGGATTGGCCGGCGCGACGCCTTTGGGGAATTTCCGCGAATAGCGAACTGTGGCGCGCTGCTCCACCGTCTTCTGCTCGCTCGTGTCGTAGATGTTCGCCATCCACTCCCAGACGTTCCCGAGCATGTCGTACAGGCCGAGACCGTTCGGCGACGCATCCGCCGGCGCGCGCGTAACACCGGGCGCGCCGACCGCATGCGCAACGTCCCTGGAGATGGGTTCCTTGACGCCTTCGAAATTGGCGTAGAACTTCGTTCCCCACCAGTAGGGGTGGTCGATCGGCACCGGACAAGCCGACCCGTCCGGGCGTTTCGACCAACGGGCCGCGTACTCCCACTCGACTTCGTGCGGCAATCGCAAGCCGTACCCAGTGCCGGAAGCTTCGTCGATCCAGCGGACCCATTGGCAGAACGCCCAGGCGTCGTACCAGCTGACGTAAATGACGGGGTGATCCTCCGGCGGGTGCACAATTGCCATCTTTCCCGTTTGCTTTTCGCCGAGATAGCTCGCGACGGTTGGGTATGCGCCGGCGAGAACAGCCGGTACCAGGAGTGCAACATGATAGCGCTGCAGGACGAATCCGTCGACGGATTGCGGATTCTGGGCGTCTCTTGCGCCGCCACTTGTGCTCGATCGTCGCGTACGCCTCGCGGTAGGCAACGGCATCCGGATCGCGCTTGCGCGGTCCTCTCTCGAGCGGCTCGAGCTTCTTCGTGTCATGCAATGTCGCGCCATTAGCCGGTGCGCCGGCCGCACCCGTGAACCAGTGAGCCTCCGTGCAGTCGCGCGCTGCCTCCTCGGCCGCTCTTCGCGCCAGTCTGGACATCACTCAAGACCTGGTTCCAATAGGCGGCCGTCTTCACGGAAATCCCTGCCCGCGGGTCGATCCCATCGCGAATCCGCGCGGACTCCCGGACGAGAACAAGGGATCGTCGCTGCCGGGCACGGTGCACCAACCCTGACTATCGACCAACTCCCGAGCGGCTTGCTCGTCCGGTGTGCCTTGTTCATCCAGGATCGCCTGGAGCGCGCCACAACCTGTTGAGAGTCGTACGCGCGCTCTTCTGCGCATTGGCATTCGTGTGCCGAACTGCGAATCGGGCGGACGCGTACGCTTGCCCGCGACGAGATCTTCGTACCATATGTTCCACCAGTCGTCGAGCGGCCGGCGATCGCATGCATGGTACGCCACGAGCGGTAGATCATCTCGGAAGGCCGGGTGCGCTGGCGGTCGAACGCATACCAGACGCGCGGCCTCGACCCACTTCGCCGGCGAGCGGCCGTCACGCGGCATCTCCGCGAGGAGCCATCCAATTCATAGAAGTCGTCGGAACGAGGGTCCTCCGGCGAAACACATGCAAGCGCATTCTGTCTGCATTGGGCGGATCCTGCTCGCAAAAAACGGGCAAGCCACAGGCGGCCAGGAACTCTTGCGCCGCTGATTCGACCAATCCATGCGCTTGGGTGAGCCCGCTTCAGCTCAGTGGTGTCGACGATGCCGTTACCGATAATCGCAGCGAACCTTCCGACATGTTCGAGATCGCCGTTCAGATCGCCGTCGTACAGTATCGCGCATCCGAACCTTCAGTGACGACTTCACGTCTTCATCGAGGTCGAACAAGTGGATGGCTCGAGAAAATGGCTTTTTCGTCATCGGTGGGGCAGCGAGGAAAGCGAGCGCCGCAAGAGCTTCGTCGCCACTTCGGATGCATACTCGTCCGTTCGCCGCCTTCGGTGATCGTTCGATCGATCAGTTTTTCGATCGCAAGCACATAGATATGTCGCGCTTCTCTTTGCCCCCTTGTATGCTCGATCTCGGGTTCGGCGAGCTCTCGACGTATTCGAGCACGCGAGGCACACGGCGAGGCCGCCGAGGCTCGCCTCGACAAGCTCGTAGCGAGACTCTGCCGGCGCGTCCAGGTAGGCCATGCCCTCCGCAATTCGTCGGGCTCAATGAAGCGCCAGCGGCTCGCTTCGGGCGCGATGAACCTTCCGCCCAGCGAGGGCATGCGGCCGTCCCGCCATGACGAGCGCAGATTTGTCCACAGCCTGCGCTCGGTCTCGAGCACGAAGGCGCTGTCTTGGCGGGGCTGACGTGATCGAGCCCGTCGACGAGGATCGTGAGCGAACCATCCTCGAGGTCCTTTCCCAGTCGGTCTTTGATCGCGCGGAATGCGCCCAGGAGTCTTTCTCGAGCGGTCCACCATCGTCCTGCGAACGATCGCTTCGGTCAGCGTCCACAGAATGCCTTCCAGTGTGGGTTCCTTCGCCACGACCGCGGCCTCGACCAGCAAGGCAAGCCGCGGGCTGTTGTCGGTCGAATAGAGGCCGTTGAGCGCGGCTTCGAGCCAGCGAATGTTCGGCGGACTTTCCAACGCCGCCGCCGGTGATCAGAAACAACCGCAGCGGGTGCGGAAGCGTGATCGGCGACGGATCGAGTTTCGAGGCGTGTACCGGATCGCGCAACACTCGGACGAGGTCGACCGCGACGGAGCGGCTGCCAGTTCGCGCCCTGGCTGATGCGTGCCTCTTCCTCGGAGTCGCGGCCGGAAGAAATGCTGCCTAGGGCACCAGCCGGCGGCTTGCTGCTCCCACGTTCAGGATGCAAACGCCTGCGTCGCGATGAAGGGCGGCCGATAGGGTTCCGGGGACGCGACCTCGGCGTCCATCCATGGAACGCACGCGACCAATTCGGGCCGTTTGTCCCCGTTGCCAAAATGAGATCGCGGAAACTTGGCGACCCACTCGCTTATTCTTTGATGCTTCCCGGTACGCCGCGCGCATCGACATCCAGGTAGTTGTCCGAGAGATTTTCCTCGACCAGCCGGTCGATGAAGAATTGCAGTAGCGCGCAGGTCCTTGAACTCGTGATAGAAGGGGCTCGTGAAGTTGGTGGGAGAGCTCCCTTTGACGTCGTGCTCCCGGCTGCACGTCTTCGTCCTCAGCGGCCTCGGGCCGGAGCGTTCACGTAAAAAAACACCCAGAGAAAATCCTCTGCGCGCGATGTTCTTCGTGTGCCACCACTCCCATTGCGTCCAGGAATACCCGTTGGCCTCCGGGGCAGGTCCTCCTCCGGAAGGGGCTGACCGTAGTCGTATCCGATGAGGCAGATGACGACATCGGTGGCTCAATTGCTCCCGTATGCGTCTTGTGTCGCGCATTCTCGTCGGATAAGGACGTGCGCCGCCATGTTGCTTTCGCAAAACCACAGCGGCTCAGGTGGTACCGCTCACCGGCCGCCATGGCCGACGATGCTGCTGTGGGTTTGCGAAAGACGACGTCGCGGTTCAGCGTCCTTATCCGACGAGAATGCGCGACGGCAAGCGCATACAGGAGGCGATTGAGGCCGCCGATGTCGTCATCTGCCTCATCGGATACGACTACGGTCAGCCCCTTCCGGAGGAGGACCTGCCCCCGGACATCCCGAACGGGTATTCCTGGACGCAATGGGAGTGGTGGCACGCGAAGAACATCGCGCGCAAGGACAACAAGCGTCTCTGGGTGTTCTTTTACGCGAACGCTCCGGCCGAGGCCGCTCAAGACGAGCGTCAGCGAAGGTTCCGGGAGCACGACGTCAAAGGGAGCATCTCCCACCAATTTCACGAGCCCCTTCTATCACGAGTTCAAGGACCTGCGCGCTCTGCAATTCTTCATCGACCGGCTGGTCGAGGAAAATCTCTCGGACGACTACTGGATGTCGATGCGCGCCGCGTACCGGGAAGCATCGATAAGCGAGTGGGTCGCCAAGTTTCCGCGATCTCATTTTGGCAACGGGGACGAACGGCCCGAATTGGTCGCGTGCGTTCCATGGATGGACGCCGAGGTCGCGTCCCCGGAACCCTATCGGCCGCCCTTCATCGCGACGCAGGCGTTCCGCATCCTGAACATCGGGAGCGGCGAGCCGCAGTTGCAGTACCTGGTCCCGGCGGCGTTTCTTCCCGGCCGCGACTCCGAGGAAGAGGCACGCATCAGCCAGGGCGCGAACTGGCAGCCGCTCCGTCGCGTCGACCTCGTCCGCGTGTTGCGCGATCCGGAACACGCCTCGAAACTCGATCCGTCGCCGGTCACGCTTCCGCACCCGCTGCGGTTGTTTCTGATCACCGGCGGCGGCGTTGGAAAGTCCGCGAACATTCGCTGGCTCGAAGCCGCGCTCAACGGCCTCTATTCGACCGACAACAGCCCGCGGCTTGCCTTGCTGGTCGAGGCCGCGGTCGTGGCGAAGGAACCCACACTGGAAGGCATTCTGTGGACGCTGACCGAAGCGATCGTTCGCAGGACGAATGGTGGACCGCTCGAGAAAGACTCCTGGGCGCATCGCGCGATCAAAGACCGACTGGGAAAGGACCTCGAGGATGGTTCGCTCACGATCCTCGTCGACGGGCTCGATCACGTCAGCCCCGCCAAGACAGCGCCTTTCGTGCTCGAGACCGAGCGCAGGCTGTGGGACAAATCTGCGCTCGTCATGGCGGGACGGCCGCATGCCCTTCAGGACTGGGCGGAAGGTTCATCGCGCCCGAACGCTGTCGATGCGAGCCGCTGGCGCTTCATTCAGCCCGACGAATTCGACGAGCAGGAGGGCATGGCCTACCTGGACGCGCCGGGGAAGAAGTCTCGCTACGAGCTTGTCGAGGCGAGCCTCGGCGGCCTCGCCCATGTGCCTCGCGTGCTCGAATACGTGCGAGAGCTCACCGAACCCGAGATCGAGGCATGCCGCACGAGCGCCGACATCTATCTGCTTGCGATCGAAAAACTGATCGATCGAACGATCACCGAAGGCGGCGAACGGACGAGTATGCATCCCGAAGTGGCGACGAAGCTGCTTGCGGCGCTCGCTTTCCAGACTCGCTGCCCCACCGATGACGAAAGCCATTTTCTCGAGCCATCCACCTGTTTCGACCTCGATGAAGACGTGAAGTCGTCACTGAAGGTTCGGATGCGCGATCTCGGCTACGACGGCGATCTGAACGGCGATCTCGAACGTCTCGGAAGGTTCGCTGCGATTATCGGTAACGGCATCGTCAACGCGGCTAGGACTGAAGCGGGCTCACCCAAGCGCATGGATTGGTCGAATCGCACGGCGCAAGAGTTCCTGGCCGCCTATTGGCTTGCCCGTTTTGCGAGCAAGTCCGATGCAGACAGAATGCGCTTGCATGTGTTTCGCCCGGAGGACCCTCGTTCCGACGACTTCTACGAATTCAATGTGTTCCTCGCGGAGATGCCGCGTGACGGCCGCTCGCCGGCGAAGTGGGTCGAGGCCGCGCGCGTCTGGTATGCGTTCGACCGCCAGCGCACCCGGCCTTCCGAGATGATCTACCGCTCGTGGCGTACCATGCATGCGATCGCCGGCCGCGCACTCGACGACTGGTGGAACATATCGTACGAAGATCTCGTCGCGGGCAAGCGTACGCGTCCGCCCGATTCGTCGCACACGAATGCCAATGCGCAGAAGAGCGCGCGTACAACTCTCGACGGGTATCAGGGCGCGTTCCAGGCGATCCTGGATGAACAAGGCACACCGGACGAGCAAGCCGCTCGGGAGTTGGTCGATAGTCAGGGTTGGTGCACCGTGCCCGGCAGCGACGATCCCTTGTTCTCGTCCGGGAGTCCGCGCGGATTCGCGATGGGATCGACCCGCGGGCAGGGATTTCCGCTGAAGACGGCCGCCTATTGGAACCAGGTCTTGAGTGATGTCCAGACTGGCGCGAAGACGGCCGAGGAGGCAGCGCGCGACTGCACGGAGGCTCACTGGTTCACGGGTGCGGCCGGCGCACGGCTAATGGCGCGCGACATTGCATGGCTCGCGAAAGTGTTCGAGCCGCTCGAGAGAGGACCGCGCAAGCGCGATCCGGATGCCGTTGCCTACCGCGAGGCGTACGCGACGATCGAGCACAAGTGGCGGCGCAAGGACGAGACGCCCGCAGAGAATCCGCAATCCGTCGACGGATTCGTCCTGCAGCGCTATCCCGTGTTGCACTCTTGGTACCGGCTGTTCTCGCCGGCGCATGCCCCGGCCGTCGAGAGTTATCTCGGCGAAAAGCAAACGGGAAAGATGGCAGTTGCGCAGCCGCCGGAAGATCACCCCGTCATCTACGTCAGCTGGTACGACGCCTGGGCGTTCTGCCAATGGGTCCGCTGGATCGACGAAGCTTCCGGCACGGGGTACGGCTTGCGACTGCCGCATGAAGTCGAGTGGGAGTATGCGGCTCGTTGGTCGAAACGCCCGGACGGGTCGGCTTGTCCGGTGCCAATCGACCACCCCTATTGGTGGGGAACGAAGTTTTACACCAATGCGGAAGGCGTCAAGGAACCCATATCCGAGGACGTTGCGCATGCGGTCGGCGCGCCCGGTGTTACGCGCGCGCCGGCGGATGCGTCGCCGAACGGTCTCGGCCTGTATGACATGCTCGGGAACGTATGGGAGTGGATGGCCAACATCTACGACACGAGCGAGCAGAAGACGGTGGAGCAGCGCGCCACAGTCCGCTATTCGCGGAAATTCCCCGAAGGCGTCGCGCCGGCCAATCCGCAACGCGCCATGCGCGGCGGTCTTTGGTATTACCTCGACCTGCTCGCCACCGTATCCAACCGTTATCGGCTTACCGCCGAGGACCGCGATTACAAGATCGGATTTCGCGTCGTCCGGGAGGAGCGCCCCGAGGTGGCTCGGGCCGGATTCGGACGGCCTAAGTCGTCTTAACGCAATCGGACCCCTGCAATTCGCCGTGTCCGTGGGCGCGGAGCTTCCTATCGCCAGAACATACCGCTCATCGGCGACCGTCCTGCCCGCGCCGCTGGTGCCAACGTGCGCCCAAGTTACCCCAGATATACCCCAATCTTGGGCGGCTGCAAGTGGAACCTTGTGGGCGGTTACGGGATTCCAGCTTTGCCATTTCCTCTATGAGGATACAGGGAGCCTGAAATCGCGTGGTCGCTTGCGAAACTTGATCTTGGTGCCGGGAGGGGAAGTCGAATCCCCACGGTATCACTACCGGCGGATTTTGAGTCCGCTGCGTCTACCAGTTCCGCCATCCCGGCCTGGGGTGCGGGACGCGATGGCGCTCGCGTTGCCCGGCGGAAGTAACGTCGGCATTATCGCGGAAACACGCCGCGGCGGACAGCGCGACGAGCGACCCACCCTCCCCACAATCGGGCGTTGGCAAAGGGTTTCCACCGTCCGCCGATGCGGATCCACGCGGACTTCGCGTCGCGCGGGACGGCAAGTGAGTTCGCCCGGCGCGGCGACGAGGATCGGGGTACGATGAGCGCGACAACTGTCCGGAGGCGACGATGAAGATGAATGCGGACGAAGTCAGGGAGGAGCGGCTCGCCGAAGTGCTGGGGTTGGTGCGAACGCGCATGGCGGCGGCGCAGCGCGACGCGCTCGAGCGATTCGTAATCCGCTACTTCGGTCAGGTCGACCCTGAAGATCTCGCAGACCGGGCGCCGGCCGATCTGTACGGTGCCGCGCTCTCGCACTGGAACTCCGCGCGCAAGCGCGACCCGGGGCATGCGCGGGTGCGCATCTTCAATCCGTCGATCGAGGAGCACGGCTGGCAGTCGACGCACACGATCATCGAGATGGTCAACGACGACATGCCGTTCCTCGTCGATTCGGTGACGATGGAGGTCAACCGCCACGGCCTGACGCTGCATCTCATCATCCACCCGATCGTCGCCGTCGTGCGCGGCGCCGACGGGGCGCTTGCCGATGTTGCGGTCAAGGACGACGGCGATGTAACCCGCGAATCGTTCATCCACGTCGAGGTCGACCGGATCACCGAGCCCGGCCGGCTTCAGGTACTGGCGGAGGACGTCGCGCGCGTGCTGACCGACGTCCGGCTGGCGGTCGCCGACTGGAAGAAGATGCGAGCCCAGTTGTTGCACGTCGTCGACGAGATCGAGGCGAACAAGCCGCCGCTCCCGCCGGATGAGCTCCACGAGGACAAGGCATTTCTCACGTGGCTCGCCAACGATCATTTCACATTCCTCGGATATCGATGCCACGATCTGGTCGAGGCCGGCGGTCAGGATGCGCTCAGGGTCGTTTCAGGCTCGGGCCTCGGCATTCTGCGCGAGGATCCCGGCAAGAATATCGCGGCGAGCTTCGCCGCGCTGCCGCCCGAGATTCGCGCCTACGCGCGCATGCCCGACCTTCTGATCGTCACGAAAGCGAACTCGCGCTCGACGGTGCACCGCCCGGGATATCTCGACTACGTCGGCATCAAGCGCTTCGATGCCGCCGGCAAGGTCTGCGGCGAACACCGTTTTCTCGGCCTGTACACAGCGATGGCGTACAGCGCCAAGACCGCCGACATTCCGCTGCTGCGCCGCAAGACGGCGAACGTCGTTGCTCGCGCGGGCCTCGCGGAGGGCAGCCATGCTGGAAAGGCGCTCATCAATATCCTCAACAACTATCCGCGCGACGAGCTGTTCCAGATCGGCGAAGACGAGCTCCTGCGTACGGCGATGGGCATCCTGCACCTTGGCGAGCGGCAGCGGTTCCGGCTGTTCGTGCGAACGGACGTCTTCGAACGTTACGTCGCCTGCCTGATCTACGCGCCGCGCGAAAACTACACGACCGAGCTCCGCGAAAAGTGGCAGGCGATACTTCTCGAGGCGTTCAACGGCACGAGCTCGGAATTCAACGCGCACCTTTCCGAGTCGGCGCTGGCGCGCGTGCAGGTCACCGTCCGCACGACGCCCGGCAAGATCCCGGCATTCGACGTCCGCCAGCTCGAAGCTCGCCTCGCGGCGGCCGCGCGGCGCTGGGACGATGATCTTCGCGAGGCCCTGATCGGCGCGCTGGGTGAAGCCCGCGGCAACGAGTTGTTCCGCCGCTTCGCCGGCGCGTTGCCCGCAGGTTACCGCGAGGATTTCCCCGCGCGGGCGGCGGTTCCCGACATCGAAATGATGGCGGGACTTACCGACGCGCAACCGCTGGCGATGAACCTCTATCGGCCGCTGGAGGCCGAGCCCGGCATGCTGCGATTCAAGCTCTTCCATCTCGGCGGACCGGTGACGCTTTCCGACAGCCTGCCGATGCTGGAACGAATGGGCATGCGCGTGATCGACGAGCGCCCGCATCGGGTTTCGCCACCGGGCACGCCGCCCGTTTGGTTGCACGATTTCGGCATTCAGACACGACTGGCGGATGCGGATGTCGACGTCCACGGATTGCATGCGGTGTTCGAGGATGCGTTCGGACGCATCTTCCGCGGCGAAGTCGAAAACGACGATTTCAACCGTCTGGTCGTCGCCGCGCGTCTGCCCGCCGCCGAAGTCGTCGTGCTCCGGGCCTATGCGAAATACCTGCGCCAGATCGGATTCCCGCTGTCCCAGGCATTCATCGAGTCCACGCTGGCAACGAATGCCGGCATTGCGCGTGATCTCGTTGCGCTGTTCAAGGCGCGCTTCGATCCGGATGCAGCGGGTGAGAGCGATGCGCCCGCCGCCGATCGTGCGCGTGCGATCGCGGCCGCGCTGGACCATGTCGAGAATCTTTCGGAGGACCGGGTGTTGCGACAGTTCCTCGCGCTGATCCTCGCAACGACGCGCACCAACTTCTGGCGCCGCGACAACGAAGGCCGGCCCCGGACCTTTGTGTCGTTCAAGTTCGATCCGTCGAAGGTGCCGGGTCTCCCTGATCCACGGCCGATGTTCGAGATCTTCGTCTACTCGCCGCGCTTCGAGGGCGTCCATCTGCGCGGCGGAAAGGTCGCGCGCGGAGGTTTGCGCTGGTCGGACCGGCCGGAGGATTTCCGCACCGAAATCCTCGGCCTCGTCAAAGCCCAGATGGTCAAGAACACGGTCATCGTCCCGGTCGGATCGAAGGGAGGCTTCGTGCTGAAGCGGGCCCCGGCGCAGACCGATCGCGACGCCTATTTGAAGGAGGGGGTGGCCTGCTATCAGGATTATCTCCGCGCGCTGCTCGATCTCACCGACAACCGTGTCGGCGATCGCATCGTGCCGCCTCCGCAGGTCCGTCGGCACGATCCCGACGATCCCTATCTTGTCGTCGCCGCCGACAAGGGTACGGCGACGTTCTCGGACTACGCGAATGCGATCAGCCGCGAGTATGGTTTCTGGCTGGACGATGCGTTCGCGTCGGGCGGCTCCGCCGGATATGACCACAAGGAGATGGGCATCACGGCGCGTGGGGCCTGGGAGTCGGTCAAGCGCCACTTCCGGGAAATGGGCCACGACACGCAGACCGCGGACTTCACGGTCGTCGGGATCGGTGACATGTCCGGCGACGTCTTCGGCAACGGCATGCTCCTGTCGCCGCACATCAGGCTGCTGGCGGCGTTCGACCATCGCCACATCTTTGTCGATCCGAATCCCGATCGCGAAACGAGTTTCCACGAGCGCGAGCGACTGTTCAGGCTTCCGCGGTCGTCGTGGGCGGACTACGACACGACGTGGGTGTCGGCCGGAGGAGGCATCCATCCGCGAAGCGCGAAATCGATCGCGATCACCCCCGAGGTCAAGGCGGCGCTCGCGATCGCTGCCGACACGATGACGCCGACCGAGCTCGTCAACGCGATCCTCAAGGCGCCGGTCGATCTCCTCTACAACGGAGGCATCGGCACCTATGTCAAATCGGCAAGCGAAACGCACGCCCAGGTCGGCGATCGCGCGAACGACGCGCTGCGGGTCAACGGCCGCGAACTGCGCTGCAAGGTGGTCGCGGAGGGAGGCAACCTCGGCGTCACGCAGCTGGGGCGCATCGAATTCGCGCAGGCGGGCGGGCGCATCTACACCGACGCGATCGACAACTCTGCCGGCGTCGACACTTCCGACCACGAAGTGAACATCAAGATCCTGCTCGGCCTGCCGATCGCCGATGGCGAGCTCACCGAGAAGCAGCGCAATGGACTTCTCGCCGAGATGACCGACGAAGTTGCAGCGCTCGTGCTGCGCGACAACTACTTCCAGACGCAGGTGCTGTCGGTGACCGGGCGGATCGCGCGGGAGCTGCTGGACGCGCAGCAGCGCTTCATCCAGTTTCTCGAAAAGGCGGGCCGGCTCAATCGCGCGATCGAGTATCTGCCCTCCGACGATGAATTCGCCGAGCGGCGCGCGAGCGGGCAGGGGCTCACCGCTTCCGAGCATGCGGTGCTGCTCGCGTACTCGAAGATCTGGCTCTACGATGAACTCGTCGCCTCGACGCTCCCCGACGATCCGTGGGTCGCGAGCGCACTCGCCCGTTACTTCCCGAGTGCGCTTGCCGAGCGCTACGCCGGATACATGGACCGTCACCCGCTCAGGCGCGAGATCATCGCCACGCACGTGACCAACAGCATGCTGAATCGCGTCGGCAGCACGTTTGTCCACCGCCTGCAGGAATCGTCCGGCGCGCGGCCGCACGAGATCGTCCGCGCCTACCTTCTGAGCCGCGAGATCTTCGGCTTCGTTTCGTTGTGGAAGTCGATCGAGGCGCTCGACAACAGGGCCGACGACGCGCTGCAATCCGCGATGCTGATCGACATGAGCCGGGAGCTGGAACGCGGCACGACGTGGTTCCTTCGGTCGCGCCGCCTGTCGGACGACATGGCGGCGACGATCGCGCATTTCGCGTCGCGGGTCGAGGCGTTGGCCACCCACCTTCCGGCGCTGCTCGATGCCGAAGGCCGCGCCCGGGTGAGCGCCGCCGTCGCGGACTACGCGGCGAAGGGCGTGTCCGGGGAACTCGCGACGCGCGTGGTGACGCTCGACCAGTTGTATTCGACGCTCGACATCGTCGAAGTCGCGGCGGCCACGAAGCGCCCAGCGGAGCTCGTCGCCGAGGTCTACTTCGCCCTCTCGACGCGGCTCGACCTGCCGTGGCTCCGCGAGATGATCGCGGGTTTGCCCGGCGACAAGCATTGGCAGATGCTCGCGAAAGCCGCGATGCACGACGATCTGTCCGGGCTACAGCGGACGATCGCGAGCGAGGTGCTGAGCGGAGGTGTCGATATCACCGCACGGGACGGACTGCTCGCCACGTGGCAGGAACGCAACCGGCGCGCCATCGAACGCGCGCAGCAGCTGCTGGTCGAGTTGCGGGCGGCCCCCGCTGCCGATGCGGCGATGCTCTCCGTCGCGCTGCGCGAGTTGCGGAATCTCGGTTGAGCCCGCGTCAGATGTGCGCGAAGGCTAGTGCCCCGAGCACGATCGACCCGACGCCGATCGCACCGATGCCCATCGTTTTGTTGCGCGTCAGAATAGTTATCGCGGCAAGGGCGATCGCGATCTGGATGAGCGTCATCGCTTGCGCCCAACGGTGGTGGACGTGCATCGAGGCCGCGCTCCGGGCCCCGGCCTTCTTGCCGGCGCCCTCGAGCTTCTTGGTCACAACCATGATCTCGTCCTTTTCCTTCTTATAGCGCTCGATTTCCTCGCGGTACGTCGCGTCCTGCGCGCTCGTAGGTCACATACGCATAGTCGAATCCGTCCGGTCCCTCGGACCTGTGCGGCTCGCGCTCGGTCTCCCGCCAATCCTCTTCGACGATTGCCGGAAATTCCGCGTCACCGTCGAAAATGCGCGCGATCTCCGTAACGTGCAGCGTCGACGCGCGCGGCATGGCGGTGCGATAAAGCTCGCCTCCGCCGATGCAGAACACCGGCTCCGGCAGACGCACCAGCGAGAGCGCTTCATCGAACGATCCGGCGATGTCGGCGCTCTCCGCGGCATACCTTCGCTGACGCGTCACGACGATGTTCTGGCGGTCCGGGAGCGCGCGCGGCAGCGATTCCCAGGTCTTGCGGCCCATGATCACCGCGTGGCCGACGGTCAGCGCGCGAAATCGCCTGAGGTCGTCCGCGAGCCGCCAGGGAATCCGATTGCCGGCGCCGATGATCCGGTTCGCCGCAACCGCCGCGATCAGTGCGACGCGGGGTGGCCCGGCGTTGCGCGTCGCGTCGGCGCGTTTGATTTGCATGGAGTATTTTGCATTTCCTGCATTAGTGGCGCCGGACGGGGTGTCATAATTGCCCCAAATTATAGCGGCCCGCCTCGTGTATTACCCGCGCTCATTCCTCAAGTTCATTCTGCTGGGCTTCCTTCTGGTAAGCCTGCCGCTCATCTACGCGCTTGGCGAGTTGATCCTGTCGTTGGACCGGCTGCAGACGCAGGGGCGCGAGGCCGTGCAGCAGGCGGCGGAGGCCGGGCGCGAGAGCCGCCAGCTGTTCGAGCAATCGGTGACGCTCGAGCGCATCGTGCGCCAGCATCTGATCCTCGAGGACAACGCGTTGCTGGATGACTATGGTCGGGTTCGACAGGAGTTCCGAAGGACGGCTGGGCAACTCGCTCTGTTGCCGCTCGAGCCCGAACCGCTGGCAGCCCTCGAGGCGCTCACCGACAGCGAGAGCCGCTTGCACAAACTTCTGACGATGCCGCAGCGTACGACCCAGATGCAAACGGAGCTCGCCGACGGCTATGCCCGGCTTGCCGACCGCACGCAGGCGATGCTCGCCGCGACCAATCAGCTCACCGAGCGGGCCATCGAGCGGCTGCAGGAAATCGCGACCCAGGGAAGACAGAAGTGGCTGTACCTCGCGCTTGCCACCGCGGCCATCGCGCTGGCGCTCGCGATTCTTTTCGCGGTGTTGATCGCGCGCCCGATCCGCCAACTCGACCAGGCGATCCGCCGGATGGGGACGGCCGATTTCACGCACACGATCGAGGTCAACGGGCCGCAGGACCTGCGCTATCTAGGCCAGCGCCTCGAATGGCTTCGTTCACGGCTGCACGAGCTCGAAGAGCAGCAGAATCGTTTCCTGCGGCACGTGTCGCACGAGCTCAAGACGCCACTGACCGCGGTGCGCGAAGGTGCCGAGCTGCTGCGCGACAATGTCGGCGGGAAGCTGTCGCCGGAGCAACGCGAGATCGTCCGCATCGTGCGCGAGAACTCGCTCTCGCTGCAGAAACTGATCGAGGACCTCCTCAAATACCACCAGACGCGCGCGATGGAACCGCAGACGGTCGGACCCGTGCTGATGCCTGATATCGTCCGTCGCGTGCTCAAGGAACACAAGCTTGCCGCGCTGGCGCGGATGGTCACGTTCGATGCGAACCTGAAACCGGCGTTGATCGTCGGCGATGCCGACAAGGTCCGTACGATCGTCGACAATCTCGTTTCCAACGCGGTCAAGTATTCGCCGCGATCGGCGTCGGTGATCGTGTCGCTGTTCACGGAAAAGGATTTCGCCGTCCTCGATGTGATCGACCACGGCCCCGGCATCGACGCCGGGGACCGCCAGCGGATCTTCGACTCCTTCTATCAGGGCAAGCCGCCCGTCGACGGCCGCGTCAAGGGCTCCGGCCTGGGCCTCGCGATCGCGCGCGAATACGCGCTCGCTCACGGCGGACGGATCGAGGTTCAGGATCGCGTCGACCGGAAGCGGGGCGCCCAGTTCAGATTGTGGCTGCCGCTCGCCAATGGCGACGCCAGCGCGGCAACCTCCGCCGGGGCACCGCAAACGCGGATCACGATGGCGGGTGGCGGGTGAATTCTCGTGCCTGGATTGCCGTGATCACGGCCGTCGGCGCGTTGGCCGGATGTGCGACACCACCCGTTGCGACGGTTCGGCCCGAGACGGACAGCCCGCCGGTAGCGGCCCGCCCTCCGTCCGCGCCGATGATCGAATACCCGCCGATCGAAGCGGTGGTGCCGCCCGCTGTACCCGCGCCCGCTCCCGCGCCTGCGCCCGTCGGGACCGCGACCCCTCCCGTTCCCGAGCCCGAGCCGACGTCGGTGCCTGCCCCGCCGGCACCGGTCGAGCCGACGGAGGACCAGCAGCTTCTCGGCCTCTTGTCGGATCTGCAGCGCTACGGCGGGATGCAACCCGACGACCTACGGCGCGAAGTCACCACCGTGACCCAGGTGCTCGCGCGACAGCGCAGCGACTACCACCGGGTCCGGCTCGCCGTGCTCTACACGCTTTCGAAGACGACACCCCAGGACGATCAGCGCGCGTTGCAGCTTCTCGACGTCGTGCTGAAGAGCAATCCGGGGTCACCGGCGCTGAAGCAAGTCGCCGCGGTAATCCACGTTCAGGTGACCGAGCGCGTCCGCGCGGTCCGGGACGAGCAACAAAAGGCCGACGCGGCGGTCAAGAAGCTCGAGGCGCTGCGCATGATGGAGCGAGACCTTCTGCGCGACCGGATTCGCGGCGGCGGAGGCGGATCCAGCGGCGGCGGCGGAGGCGGCGGCGGAGGCGGCGGAGGCGGCGGGGGAGGCTAACCACGCTGCGAGACGAACATGACAACGCACACAGGCGACATCCTGCTGGTCGACGACGATCCCGACCTGCTCAAGCTCATCAGCCTGCGGCTGGCTTCGGCCGGCTACACCGTACGGACCGCCGACAGCGGCGAGGCGGCGCTCGGTGCCCTGGCGGTCGCACGACCGGGTGTGGTGATCACTGATCTCCGAATGCCAGGCATCGACGGACTTCAACTGTTCGAAGCGATCCACCGCGAGCATCCGGCGCTTCCAGTGATCATTCTGACCGCTCACGGTACGATCCCGGACGCAGTTTCGGCGACGCAGCGCGGCGTGTTCGGATTCTTGACGAAACCGTTCGACAGCCAGGAACTCCTCCAGAAAGTCGCTGGCGCTCTACGGCTCGCGGGCGATTCTCCGGCGGAGAATCCGAATGTGTCCGGCGAATGGCGCGCGGGGATCATCACCCGGAGTCCGCGGATGGAGGACCTTCTCCGGCAGGCGCGTCTCGTTGCCGACTCGGACGCGAGTGTCCTCATCTACGGCGATTCCGGCACCGGCAAGGAGCTTCTGGCGCGGGCGATCCATCGGGCAAGCCCGCGGCGCGACCGGCCGTTCGTCGCCGTCAATTGCGGCGCGATCCCGGAGCCGCTGCTCGAATCCGAGCTCTTCGGCCATGCGCGGGGCGCCTTCTCCGGCGCTATCCAGGCGCACAAGGGCCTCTTCCAGGCGGCCGATGGGGGAACGATCTTTCTCGACGAAATCGGCGACATGCCGCTGGCGTTGCAGGTCAAACTCCTGCGTGTGCTCCAGGAGGGCGAGGTGCGACCGGTCGGCGCGACGCAGCCCATTCCCGTCGACGTGCGTGTCATCTCGGCGACGCACCGGGACCTCGATGCGCGAAAGGCGTCCGGACGATTCCGCGAGGACCTCTACTACCGGCTCAATGTCGTCTCCCTGAAGCTTCCACCGCTCGCAGATCGGCGCGAGGACATTCCTCTTCTCGCGACGCATTCGCTGCGCAAACTGGCCGAGCGCTACAAGAGGCCCGTTCCGACGCTGGCACCCGACGCGATGGCGCTGCTCATCGGGGCGCCCTGGCCCGGGAATGTCCGGCAGCTGCTCAACCTTCTCGAGCAGGCGGTCGCGCTGGCGACGACCAGTCTGATCCCCGAATCACTCGTGCAAGGTGCATTGCGCGAGGACGCGAGCGTCCTCGTGCCGTTCGAGGAGGCGCGCAAGACGTTCGAGCGCGATTACCTCGTTCGCCTGCTCAAGATAACGGGAGGGAACGTCACGCAGGCGGCGTTGCTCGCCAAGCGCAATCGAACCGAGTTCTACAAACTGCTTCAGCGGCATCGGCTCGAGCCGGCGATGTTCAAGGAAGGCAAGGCCCCGTGACGTAAACGCAGTGGAAGAACAATGTCGTTGAATAGCGACAGAATTTATCGTTTCCGTTCATACGACTAGCACAATCACTACAATGACTGTCGGCAAAATGCGACAAATATCAATCGGCTGGCGGCGAGCTGTCACTGCAAAGCTCGTGCCCAAACGCGGTCTTCATAGGGGACGCCCAGTATACATCCGCTTCCTAAGCTCGGGAGCGAATGGTGGCACATCTATTGCTTAGCCGTAAGCAGGAACCCACCTCATCCGACTCATCGATCATGGACGCCTTCTCGCCCGAATTCGCGCAACACTGGTTTGCCGGCCAGGAATTGCCGACGGACGAGTGCGGTGGTCGTCGCGGCGATGATTTGCTGTCGCCGGCACAACAGGAAGCCCTGGAGGAACTCGCCGAGCGCGTCAATGCGGCGCGCAGCGTCTACTGACATCCGAACATACCGCCGACGCAGCCGTCTCGCGCATCGACTCCAACGGGAGGGGCGCATGGCGTCGGGCAGTCCGGTCCCCCTTGCCCGCCATCTTCCTCCCGGCGGGCTTTTTTTTGTTGCCCGTGGTTCGGAGAGCCCGCCCGATTATTTCGGTCGAGCGTCAATCAACCTGACCACGCCTGACCGCCCCCGATTCAGACTGCCACGGTCGCCCTGATCGCAGGATGGCTAACGTAATCGGCGATCTCGATGTCTTCGTAGCGGTAGTCGAAAAGCGAGTCGGGCCTTCGAAGAATCCGGAGACGCGGTAGCGGATACGGCATTCGCGCAAGTTGCACCTCGACCTGTTCGAGATGGTTGAGGTACAGATGGCAATCGCCGCCGGTCCATACGAAATCGCCGACGTCGAGACGGCACTGGTGTGCGACCAGATGCGTCAGCAGCGCGTACGAAGCGATGTTGAAAGGGACGCCGAGAAAGATGTCGCAGCTCCGTTGATACAACTGGCAGGAAAGCCTGCCCTCGGCCACGTAGAACTGGAAGAGGGCGTGGCACGGCGGAAGCGCCATGCGCGCGAGGTCGCCGACGTTCCACGCGGAGACGATCAGCCGACGCGAGTCGGGGTTCCTCCGGATTTCGGCGACGACGTTCGCGATCTGATCGATGCCACGGCCATCCGCGGCCGGCCAGCTACGCCACTGGTAACCATAGATCGGGCCAAGCTCGCCGTCGGCGTCGGCCCATTCGTCCCAGATCGTCACCCCCGCCTGCTGAAGCGACCTCACGTTGGTCTCGCCACGGAGGAACCAGAGCAGCTCGTGAATGATCGACTTGGTGTGGACCTTTTTCGTCGTCAGCAACGGGAATCCCTCGCCGAGCGGAAAGCGCATCTGGTACCCGAACACGGAAAGCGTGCCCGTTCCCGTCCGGTCCTCCTTGCGGTGGCCTTGGTCGCGGACGTGCCGCATGAAATCGAGGTATTGACGCATCGGCGGAGAATTAGGGCCTGGAACGCGGGCCGCGGCCCTTCCGGGGTCGGCACGGCCGGCTTCTGTCGGCAGGGCCAAAACGCGGATTGTAGCGTTTCGCGGGCACAATGCGGTCCAGCCGCCCTTCGTGCCGAAGCGCGATTTCGATTGGAAGGGCCGGGGCGCGCGGCGCAAGAGAAGTGGGCGCCGCGCCAAGCAATGCATACCGGAGGCGAGGTTCATGAACGACGGCAACCAGTTCGACCTGCTCAGGGAGCGCCGGTTCGCCCCCTTTTTCTGGACGCAGTTCCTGGGAGCTGGCAACGACAACATCTACAAGAACGCGCTCGTCATCTTCGTCGCGTTTCACGCCGCGACGCTTACATCGCTCGACGCGAACGCGCTCGTGAACCTTGCGGGCGCCGTGTTCATCGCACCGTTCGTGCTCTTTTCGGCAACGGCGGGCCAGCTCGCGGACAAGGTCGAGAAGTCCCGGCTGATCCGCTGGATCAAGCTCTTCGAGATCGCGATCATGGTCGTCGGCCTCGCTGGATTCTGGATGCGCGACCTCGTGCTGCTGTTCTCCGCGCTGGCGCTGATGGGCGTCCACTCGACGCTGTTCGGCCCGGTCAAGTACGCGATCCTGCCTCAGCACCTCACGCCCGAGGAACTCGTCGGCGGCAATGGCCTCGTCGAAATGGGGACATTCGTCGCAATCCTGCTTGGCACGATCGCCGGGGGGCTCGTCGTCGCGATCGACGGTGTCGGACCCGTGGTCGCCGGGGCGGTGGCGGTGGGCGTCGCGATTGCCGGATACGTCGTGAGCCGAGCGATCCCGCACACGCCTGCGGCGGACGCCGGACTGTCGATCAACTGGAATCCGTTCACCGAAACGTGGAAGAACCTCCGCTTTGCGCAGAACAACCGTGTCGTCTGGCTGTCGATGCTCGGCATCTCGTGGTTCTGGTTCTACGGCGCGACCTTCCTCGCGCAGTTCGCAGGCTTCTCGCGCGATATCCTCGGCGGCAACGAGCACGTCGTGACCTTTCTGCTGGCGCTGTTCTCGGTAGGTATCGGTATCGGTTCGCTGTTGTGCGAGAAGCTGTCCGGCCGCCGCGTGGAACTCGGCCTCGTGCCGTTCGGCTCGATCGGGCTCACGGTGTTCGCGGTCGACCTGTGGCTCGGAAGCCGGCACATGCACGCGAATGCGCTCGCGGGCCTCGACGTCTTTCTCGCGAGCCCGGCGCACTGGCGCGTCGCCGCGGACCTCGTGCTGATCGGCCTCTTCGGGGGCTTCTACATCGTTCCGCTCTATGCGCTGATCCAGGAGCGGTCGGCGCCATCGCATCGGTCGCGGATCATCGCCGCGAACAACATTCTCAATGCCGTGTTCATGGTCGTGTCGGCCGGTCTCGCCGTCGTCTTGCTGGCGGCGGGCCTTTCGATTCCCGAGCTCTTTCTCGTCACGGCGCTCATGAACGCCGCGGTCGCGCTCTTCATCTACGGGCTCGTTCCCGAGTTCCTGATGCGGTTCCTGGCCTGGCTTCTCATCCACACGTTCTATCGGGTCGACAAGGCCGGTCTCGAAAACATTCCCGACGAGGGACCGTGCATCGTCGTCTGCAATCACGTGAGCTACGTGGATGCGGTGGTCATCGCCGCGTGCGTGCGACGACCGATCCGGTTCGTGATGGATCACCGGATATTCCGGATCCCGCTGCTCTCTTTCATCTTCACGACGATGCGGACGATTCCCATCGCGCCGGCGAAAGAGGACGCGCGGATGAAGGAGCGGGCGTTCGACGAGGCGGCCGTCGCACTGCGCGACGGCGAAGTCGTCGGGATCTTTCCCGAGGGCAGGCTCACGGAAACGGGGGAGCTCAACCCGTTCCGTCCGGGTGTGCAACAGATGATTGCGACGACGCCGGTGCCGGTCGTGCCGATGGCGTTGTCCGGACTCTGGGGAAGCTTCTTCAGCCGGACGGTGGACGGCAAGGCGATGCGCCGGCTGCGCGGAATCTTTTCTCGGATCGCGCTCGCCGCCGCGCCGCCCGTGCCGCCCGACCGCGTGACCCTCGACGGGCTGCGCGCGACCGTGCTCGCCTTGCGGGGCGATCGCAGGTGAGACCCTGTGGCTCAGTGAATCACTGGGGACGCCGAAATGACGCCTGACCGGAGACGACGATGTGGGCATTGATCGGGTTGTTCGCCGGTGCGCTGGTGGGCAACCTGCTGTGGCACGACTGGGGTGCGGCGCTGGGCGGCATCGCGGGGTTCATCGCCGGCGCGAAATTCGCCGTGCGGCGTGCGCCCGCAGCGATTCGCCGGACGGAGCCCGCCGTTTCTGCTCCGGAAGCCCTTCCGATCACTGCGCGCAACGCGGGCGCCGCGACTGCGGACGATGCTGCCTTGGCCCAACGTGTCGCGGATCTCGAGCGGCGAATCGCGATTCTGGAGCGCGATGCAAACGTCGCCACCGATGTCGGCCGACAAGTGCTGGTGCCGCGCGCAATCGAGGCGGCGGCAACGGAGCAGGCAGCCCCTGCGGGGGTGGCCAGAGCCTCCGCGAACGCCGCGCCCACGGGCGAGATTCGCGTCCCGGATCGTGCGGCGCCCCCGGTCACGGCGACGGTGAATCCGCTGTGGGCGTGGTTCACGGGCGGCAACGCGTTGACCCGTATCGGCGTCGTCGTGCTGTTCTTTGGCGTCGCGTTCTTGCTCAAGTACTTCGCCGAACGCTTCACGGTTCCGATCGAGATTCGGCTCGCCGCGGTCGCCGCGGCCGGATTCGCGCTGATCGGGCTCGGCCTGCGCCTTGCTGCGCCGCGTCCGGGCTACGGTCTCTCGTTACAGGGTGCCGGCGCGGGCATCCTGTTTCTGACGACGTTCGCGGCTTTCCGGCTCTACGGCGTGTTGCCGGAGGTGCCGACGATTGTGCTGCTCGTCGCCGTTTCGGCGCTGACGGTCTTCCTCGCCGTACGCAACGACTCGCAAGCACTTGCCGGGTTGGCGGTTGCCGGCGGCTTCCTTTCGCCGATGCTGGTTGCGACCGGAGGCGAGCCCATCCATCTCTTCGGGTATTTTGCCGTGCTGAATGGCGCGATCTTCGCACTCGCCTGGACGAAGGCGTGGCGAAGCCTCAACGCGCTCGGCTTTGCGTTCACGTTCGTCCTGGGTGCGGTATGGGGTCACGACTACTATCGGCCGGAACACTTCGCCGTCGTACAGCCGTTTCTGATTCTCTTCTTCGCCTTCTACGTGACGATATCGATCCTCTATGCGCGCCGCGGGCCGCTCGTGGCGCGAGATCCGGTCGACGGGCTGCTCGTGTTCGGCGTCCCGCTGGTCGGATTCGCATTGCAAGCGGCGATGGTGCGCGATGCCCGGTACGGCGCGGCGTGGAGCGCGCTCGTCGCGGCTGGCATCTACGCGTTCCTCCATGGGGTCCTTCGCAAGCGTACCGAACCCGGATTCGGATTGTTGTCCCGTGCGTTCCTCGCGCTTGCAGTGATCTTTGCGACGATCGCGATACCGTTCGCGCTCGACAACCGCTGGACCGCGGCGCTTTGGGCCGTCGAGGCGGCCGGTGTGTATTGGATCGGCGTCGAACAAAGATCGCGGTTCGCGAGGTTCTTTGCCCTGCTCATCGAACTCGGTGCCGGAATCGTGTTCGTCGCGTCGGGCGTCGGAAGCGACGACGATCCGCTGTTCTTGAACGCGTTTTTTGTCGGCGCGCTGCTGATAGCCGCCGCGGGCATCGTGACGGCGCGCATTGCCGATCGCACGGTCGACGACCCGCCCTCGGGGGAACGCAGGCTCGTTCCCTGGCTTCTCGGCTGGGGCGTCGCGTGGTGGCTCGGCGCGGGTGGTGCCGAGCTCGTGCGCCAATTGCCTCGCGCCGACGAAGTGCACGCGGTCCTCGCCTGGGCGACGGCCGCTGCTGCGCTGGCGCTCGTGCTGGCGCGAATGCTGTCCTGGCCTCGGCTCGCCGGAGCCGGGCTCGTGCTGCTGCCGGCGATGGCCGTCGCCGCGCTCGGCGATTTCCATCTCGCGCGCACGACGCTGACGACCTATGGCTGGATTGTCTGGCCTTCTGCGTGGTTCGTGCACTGGCACGTACTGCGCGCGGCCGATGGGCCATCCGGGGGCGTTCCGGCGAAGGAACACGGATTGCCGCAACGGCGCTCGTGGCTATACGCGGCGCATGCGGCATCTGCAATAGCACTGACCATCCAGCTATCGTGGGAAGCGAGCGAATGGACGGGGCGGTGGACCGCGCTGCGGACCGTGTGGACCCCGTGCGCCGCCGCGCTGCCGGCAATCCTTTTTCTGTGGATTGGTGTCAGGTATCGCGACAGCGTCAGATGGCCCGTGGTGCCGTACGGCCGCGCGTACACAACGGTGGCGGGAACGTCGATCGCCATCTTGTTGGCGGCGTGGTATCTCGTCGTCAACGTGCTCTCTCCGGGCGATCCATCGCCACTTCCTTATCTGCCGGCGGTGAATCCGCTGGATCTCACGCTGGCGCTCGCGTTGTGGGCGCTGGCAACGTGGGCGGCGCGGTACACCGCCATTCCGGAGCACGTGCTCTACCGCTGGGTCGGCGCCGGGCTGTTCGTCGCGCTCAACGGGATCGTGCTCCGCACCGCGCATCATTGGGGCGACATTCCGTGGCGCCTTTCGTCGCTGCTCGCTTCGAAGCCGTTGCAGGCGGCGCTGACCCTAACGTGGACCGCCACCGCGCTGGGCGTGATGTACGGTGCGACGAAGCGACGTCTGCGTCCGCTGTGGATGCTCGGGGCGGCGCTGCTCGCCGCGGTGGTCGGCAAGCTTTTTCTCGTCGATCTCGGCGCGTTGTCGGGACTGCCGCGTGTCGTCGCGTTCCTGGGAGTCGGCATCCTTCTGCTCGTGATCGGCTTTCTGTCGCCGCTGCCGCCCGCATCGGATCCGAGTGGGCCGCACGAGGTCCGCTAGACACCGGTTTCGCTGCGACCATGGGCGGAGCCCGGGGCTCAGCACACTGGTCCCGCGTGCTAGACTCGAAACCGGTCTCCCGCCGCTCTCCCTGGTTCCGCGTCACCAATGTCCGGCAACACGCTCGGTACCCTCTATTGCGTCACGTCGTTTGGCGAATCGCATGGTCCGGCGATCGGCTGCGTCGTCGACGGTTGTCCGCCGGGACTGCGGCTCGATGCAGCCGACATCCAGCGTGATCTCGATCGACGCAAGCCGGGCACGTCGCGGCACGTGACGCAGCGGCGCGAATCCGACACCGTCGAAATCCTGTCCGGCGTGTTCGAAGGCCGGACGACGGGGACGCCGATTGCGCTCCTGATCCGAAACGATGACCAGCGCAGCAAGGACTACGCGGCGATCGCGGAGACTTTCCGTCCCGGTCACGCCGATTACGTGTATTGGCAGAAGTACGGTATTCGCGACTACCGGGGCGGCGGCCGCGCATCGGCGCGCGAGACCGCCGTGCGCGTGGCGGCCGGCGCTATCGCCCGCAAGTGGCTCGCCGAACGTTTCGGCGTTCTCATTCGCGGCCACCTCGTGCAACTCGGGAGCAAGGCGATCCCGTTCGAAGACTGGGCGCACGTCGACGCGAGTCCGTTCTTCGTCGCCAACGCGACGATCGTGCCCGAGCTCGAGTTGTTCATGGATGCGCTGCGCAAGTCCGGGGACTCCTGCGGCGCCAGGATCACGGTCATTGCGAGTGGCGTGCCTGTCGGCTGGGGCGAACCGGTCTACGGCCGGCTCGACGCCGACCTCGCGCAGGCGATGATGGGCATCAACGCGGTCAAGGGTGTCGAGATCGGCGCCGGCTTCGCGAGCGTCACGCAGCGCGGCAGCGAACACTCGGACGAGATGACGCCCCAGGGCTTCCTGTCGAATAACGCGGGAGGCATCCTCGGCGGAATCTCGACCGGTCAGGAAATCGTCGTCACCATTGCGGTGAAGCCGACCTCGTCCATTCGGCTCGACCGCCGCTCGATCGACAAAGCGGGTCGCGCAGTGATCGTCAACACGCATGGTCGGCATGACCCCTGCGTCGGCATACGGGCGACGCCCATCGCCGAAGCCATGCTTGCCATCGTGCTGATGGACCATTCGCTGCGCCACCGTGCGCAGAATGCCGACGTGGTCACGTCGACTCCGAAGATAACCACGCGGACCGACGGCGCTGCACAAGCCAAACCGCGTGCGGAAATCGACGACCCGGATCCTGACGAGGCGTGATCC
Source organism: uncultured beta proteobacterium (assembly GCA_963844005.1). Lineage (GTDB taxonomy): Bacteria > Pseudomonadota > Gammaproteobacteria > Burkholderiales > Casimicrobiaceae > CAIWHR01. Next base: position 24,935 of record CAWJMQ010000001.1, read on the forward strand.
TGCGGCTCTTGCTAGGGCCTGTTCACACTATGTCTGCAAACCGCGTTGCGAGTGAAAACGGCCCGGCCCCTAGTCGCGACGCGTGATTTTCGCGTCGGCGCGGCCTCGTCCGAACGCCAGCGTCACGTCGTCGCCGACGACGAGTCGCGCGGCATCGTAGACGATCGAGCCGTCAGCCGTCGTGACGATCGCGTAGCCGCGTTCGAGGACCTCGTGCGGATTCAAATGTCCGAGGCTGCGCTCGAGGGTGGAAAGACGCGCCTTCGCGCGCTCCAGATGAATCGCCGCGGCGCGCGACATCGCGACGCCAAGGGGAGCAAGGCGCACCGTCTGGGGCAGCGGCCGGCGCAGCAACCACGCGAGACGCCGGCCGCACGCGTCGACATCGGTCGCCGCCGACGCCAGGCGATTCCGACACGCACGGGCGAGGCGCCCGGCAAGGCCGGCTGCGTCGCGACGCTGTTGGCCGAGCTTCGCTGCGGGGTGGACGAGCCGCCGCGCGAGACCGTCGACGCGCTGACTGCGCGTCTCGAGCGAGCGCAGACTCGCGCGCCGCCAGCGGTTTGCGAGGCCCGCGATGTTCGTCATGACGGCGCGACGATCGGGCACGACGAGCGCCGCTGCACCGGTCGGCGTCGGCGCTCGCGCGTCGGCGACGAAATCGCAGATGGTGAAATCGGTCTCGTGCCCGACGCCGGACACGACCGGAATCGGCGACTCGAACACGGCGCGCGCAACCGCCTCCTCGTTGAACGCCCACAGGTCCTCGATGGACCCGCCGCCGCGCGTGACGATCAGGACATCGACTCTTGCGTGGACGCCTGCGGCGTCGATGGCGGACGCGATCGCACCGGCGGCGCCTTCTCCCTGGACGGCGGTCGGATAAAGAATGACGGGAAGGGCCGGCCAGCGGCGGCCGAGCGTCGTCAGGACATCCCGAAGCGCGGCCGCGCCGACCGACGTCACGATGCCGACGGCCCGCGGATACGCCGGCAGGGGGCGCTTGCGCTCCACGGCGAACCATCCCGCCGCGTCGAGACGCGCCTTCAGCCGCTCGAATTTTTCGTAGAGTGCGCCGATGCCGGCGAGACGCACGGTTTCGACGTTGAGCTGAAACTCGCCGCGCGCTTCGTAGATCGACGCGGTCGCGCGAACCTCGACCGACAGGCCGTCCTTCAGCGCGAACCCCGCGAACTGCGCCTTGTGCCGGAAGAACACGCAGCGCACCTGCGCGCCGCTGTCCTTCAGATTGAAATAGCAGTGCCCGGAGGCGGCACGGGTGAAATTGGATACTTCTCCGGAAACCCAGACAAGCCCGAGATGGCGCTCGAGAATGAGGCGCGCCGAACTGACGAGCAGCGAAACCGGGATGACCGCGTTCGCGCCGAGCATGGCGCAGTCCGAAGCTTCTGGGGTCGGATGCTGGTACCGAGTCACGAGGAATCGGCGCGTTCACAGGGTCAGGGCGACGACGGTTTGGTTTGACAATACCTGCACAATAGCCGGATTTGTCCAGGTCAGAAATTTCGTCCGAATCGCGTTGACGGCCCTGTGGAAGCGGGTCCGATGCCTGCGGCTGCAGGGTCGCCTGCCCTCGGTACGGACTTGCAAGTCCATGAAAATAAGTAGGGAAATCTAGGCCTGAAATTGGGCATTGCAACAGTTTATCCGACCGGCGCACTACTTAGCGACCGAATTTACAAGATACGCACACTTTTATCCACAGGATTTGTGGACAACGCAGAGGGGACGGGTGAAGCAACCCTTCGGAAAGCCTTGTCTGGTGCGGGTTTCCGGGCATCGCGCTGCCCGCACTGGGAACATCGCCACTCACGGGCAGCGGCCTGCCGGTTAGAATGACAGATTGGCAACGATTGTTCATGAACAAAAGCGATGAGTGCTGCACCGCCGCAAAAAGGATCTGCCCGCGCCACCCCGGACGCCGGTTCGGATCGCCCTGCCGGAGAGCGAATCCAGACTGGCGGTGCCGGCGCGCTTGGATCGAATTTCCTGCGCGTCGTCATTGCCGAGGACAACCGGACCGGCAAGTACGGAGGCAGGATCGCAACCCGTTTTCCCCCGGAGCCCAACGGTTACCTGCACTACGGTCACTCCAAATCGATCATCCTGAACTTCGGGCTTGCCGCCGAGAACGGCGGGCAGTGCCACCTGCGCTTTGATGACACCAATCCGGTCAAGGAGGATGTCGAGTTCGAGGACTCGATCGCCGACTCGGTGCGCTGGCTCGGGTTCGACTGGGCCGAGCACCGCTATCATGCCTCCGACTACTATGATCAGCTCTACGACCTGGCCGAATGGTTCGTCGAACACGGCCTTGCCTATGTCGAAAGCTCTACGCCGGCGGAGATGCGCGCGTTGCGGGGCACGCTGACCGAGCCTGGAAGGGCAAGCGTCTATCGCAGCCGCGGCGTCGCCGAAAACCTGGATCTCTTCCGACGGATGAAGGCGGGCGAGTTTCCGGACGGCGCGCACGTGCTGCGGCTCAAGATCGACATGGCAAGCCCGAACATCAACATGCGCGACCCGGCGATCTACCGGATCAGGCATGCATCGCACCACCGCACCGGCGACAAGTGGTGCGTCTACCCGCTGTACGACTACACACATTGCATCTCGGATGCGCTGGAACGCATCACGCACTCGATCTGCACGCTGGAATTCCAGGACCATCGACCGCTGTACGACTGGATACTCGAACACCTCGCCGACGGCGGTCGGTTGCCGCGCCCCTTGCCCCAGCAGTACGAGTTCGCGCGGCTCAATCTCACCTATGTCGTGCTGTCGAAGCGAAAGCTGATCGAGCTTGTCGACCGGCATTACGTCGACGGGTGGGACGATCCCAGGATGCCCACGCTGGTCGGCGCGCGACGGCGGGGCTTCACGCCCGAAGGCTTCAAGCTCTTTGCCGAGCGCATCGGCGTTTCGAAGGCCGACTCGTGGATCGACATGAGCGTGCTCGAAGACTGCATGCGCGAGGATCTCAACGCGCGTTCGCCGCGGCGGATCGCGGTACTGGATCCGATCAGGCTCGTCATCGACAACTATCCGGACGGGAAGACCGAAGAATGCGCGGCGCCGAACCACCCGCAACGGCCCGAGTGGGACAGGCGCGCGCTGCCGTTCTCGCGCGAGCTGTGGATCGAGCGCGACGACTACCAGGAAGGCGCGCCGAAGGGCTATTTCCGGCTCGCGCCGGGCGCCGAAGTGCGGCTGCGGTACGGCTACATCGTCAAGTGCCTCGGTGCCGACAAGGACGCTGCCGGCAACGTCACGACGGTCCACTGCACGTACGACCCCGCGACGCGCAGCGGGACGCCCGGTGCGGACACACGCAAGGTCAAGGGCAACATCCACTGGCTGTCGGCGGCGCACGCCGTTCCGGCGGAAGTCCGCCTGTACGACCGCCTGTTCGCGGTCCCGTTTCCCGGTGCGCGGAACCCGTGGGGAACGCGCGCCGACGGCCTCGCGGCGGAGGCGGCCGCGACCCACCTGACGGTGGTGGCCGGCGACGATGAGGACGAGGACGCTGCCGAGCCCGTCGAGCGCAACTGGCTCGACGACCTCAATCCCGACTCCAAGCGCGCCGTCATCGCGTACGTCGAACCGGCGCTGGTGCAGGCCGTGGCCGAAGAACGGTTTCAATTCGAGCGACACGGCTATTTCGTCGCCGATTTGCGCGACCACGCGCCGGGGAAGCCCGTGTTCAACCGCACGGTGACGCTCAGGGATTCCTGGGTGCAGCGATAGACCCACTGTCCGCTGTTTCGCAGGCGCGCTAGAATCGCGTCCCCACGGTTTCCGGAGTCGGCCTCCATGAAGCGCATCGTCCTCTTCCTCGCTACCAATCTCGCGGTCGTGCTTGTGCTCTCGGTCGTGCTGCGCGTGCTGGGGCTCGACCAGGTGATGGCGCAGAGTGGCGCAGGGATGGGTCCGCTGCTCGCGTTTTCGTTCGTCGTCGGCTTCACGGGCGCCATCGTCTCGCTGCTGATTTCGAAGCAGATGGCCAAGTGGTCGACAGGGGCCCACGTGATCGACCAGCCGCAGAGCGAGCCAGAGGCGTGGCTTGTCGAGACCGTGCGCCGGCTCGCGACGAAGGCCGGCATCGGGATGCCGGAAGTCGCGATCTACGAAGGGGAACCCAATGCGTTCGCCACCGGCGCATTCCGGAACTCCGCGCTCGTCGCCGTCTCCACCGGTCTCCTGCAGTCGATGAACAAGGAGGAGGTCGAGGCGGTACTGGGCCACGAGGTCGCCCACGTCGCGAATGGCGACATGGTGACGCTGACCCTGATCCAGGGCGTGGTCAATACGTTCGTCGTGTTTTTCGCGCGCATCATCGGGACCATCGTCGACAAGACGGTGTTCCGCACCGAGCGCGGCACCGGTCCCGGCTATTTCATCACGGTCATCGTCGCGCAGATCGTGCTTGGTATTCTCGCGTCGATGATCGTTGCGTATTTCTCGCGTCGCCGCGAGTTCCGCGCCGATGCCGGCTCCGCGCAGTATCTTGGCACGCCATCCCCCATGGTCAGCGCGCTGCGCCGGCTCGGCGGCCTCGAGCCGGGCGAATTGCCCAAGGCGATGAGCGGTTTCGGGATCACTGACAAGGCCGGGATCATGGCGCTGTTCTCGACGCACCCGCCGATCGAGGAGCGCATCGCTGCACTGACGAATGCGCGGCCCGGTGCGTAGGGCAACCTCGGCGTAGGGCGCGTGGTTCGCGCCAGCGTGATTCGGCGCAGCGCGACACGTTGACGCCGACCGATGCGGTCAGGGTGGCGCTTCGCGCAGCAGCCAGTATTCGCCGTACGTGCCCACGCGCTCCAGTCTTGCGCGGTCGGGATCCGGCAGTCGGTTGAAATCCTGTTCGCGAACGGCGAAAAGATCTGTCGTCGCGTCGTCGAGGTATCGCCGTAGCGCCGTCGAATCGGCGGCCTTCAGCGCCTTCCCGCGCGAGTAGAACTCCGCCGAGTGCGGCCGTTGCGAAAAGTAGACGAGGCGGGACTCGGAAGCGCGCCGTTCGTCGAAGGCGCGGACGAGCGCCTTCTGCGAGCGCTCGGTCTCCAGCCTTCCGTGCAGGAGAACGATGGCGGCGACGAACAGCGCGGGAACCGTGACTCCGGCGGCGAGTGCCCATCGGACTTCCGGTCGAAGCGCGCGTGTGTCCCGCGCCCGGTGATCCGCGCCTCCCGGGCGCCAGATCTCGCCCAGGAGCAGCGCGAACGCCGGCAACCCCGGCAGCACGTAGGTCAGCAGGATGTTGCCGGCAGGTGTGAAAAAAGCCATCGGGGTCACTGCCCAGAGCAACAGGTACGTGCGCCACGAATCGGTGACGAGGGTGCGCAGTTGGTCACGCTCCCGCACTGCGACCCGGGCGAGCCAGGACAGCGCGCCGACGGACCAAGGAAGCGCCGCGGCGATCCAGAACAGCCAGATCATTCCATGCACTCGGGCGTGAGCTGTGCCGTAGAGATCGCCCTTCCACCCCGATTCGACGAACCGCTTCCAGTGCTCGCCGACGAGAAAATAAGCAAGGAAGCCCGGCGAAGCGCGTTCCGCGGCCCAGTACCAGGCGATGGTCACCCCCGCCGTCAGCGCCGACCCGGCGATCCAGGGAAGGCGCTGCCACGCGGCGCGCCATGACCGCGTCCACAGCGTCGCGCCGACGATTGGTGCGAAGACGAGAACGACGGCGACGGGTCCCTTCGCGAGCAGGCCCACGGCGAGGCCGGCGAAGAACGCGAATCCCGCGAGTCGGCGCGACGGATCGGGACCGTTGACCGCGATCCAGAAGCCCGCCATCGAAAGCGTCGTGCCGAGCATGAGGGCGGGATCGGTCATCACGCTGCCCGCCGCGATGAAAACGAGGCCGGTTGCCGCGAACAACGCGACCGTCCAGAGTGCCTGGTCGCGGCCCCCGCGCAGGATGGCGAGCGCGTGGACGAGCGCACCGCAGCCCAAGAGCAGGGGCACCGACGGGAGACGCGCCGCGAATTCGTTGACGCCGAACGCAGCCATCGACGCGGCCGAAAGCCATGTGGATAGCGGCGGCTTCCCCCAGAAGGGCACGCCGTAGTCGAATTGCGGCATCAGCCAGTGGCCGGTCTCGAGCATCTTGCGGGCGATCTCGGCGTAGCGGGACTCCGTCGAATCCATCAGCGGATATGCGCCGAGCGTCGCCAGGCGGACGCCAACGACGACGATGACGGAGAGCGCGACCCAGCGGCGCTCGCGCGCCGTCAGGGTAAAGGCCATCGTACCGGGCGGGCCGCCGCGGGTTCGTCCCTCGCCGCGAGCGGATTCGTCGGGGGAAGGTGTTGCTGGATGAGGTAGAGCGGACGCCGTTTGACCTCGATGAACATTCGCGCCAGGTACTCGCCGATGAACCCCAACGCCATCAATTGCAGGCCGCCGAGAAACAGCACCAGGACGACGAGCGTCGGATAGCCCGCCACCGGGTCGCCGAACACCAGTGTCCAGACGATGACCTTTAGGCCGTAGATGAACGCGGCGAGCGCGGTCAGGAGCCCGGCGTAGCTCGCGAGCTTGAGCGGCACCACCGAAAAGGACGTAATCCCTTCCAGCGCGAAGTTCCATAGCCGCCAGTAGTTCCACTTGGTCTTGCCCGCGAGACGGCCTTCGCGGTCGTATTCGATTTCGGTCGACGCGAACCCGATCCATGCGAACAGACCCTTCATGAAGCGGGCCCTCTCCGGAAACCGGCGCAGCGCATCCGCAGCGCGGCGCGACAACAGCCGGAAATCACCGACGTTTTCGGGAATGTCGATGGTGCCGAGGCTGCCCATCGCTTTGTAGAACATCCGCGCAGTCATCTTCTTGAGCCAGGTTTCCTGCGCACGGCTGCGGCGCCGCATCAGCACGACATCGTAGCCTTCGCGCCAGGCGCCGATCATGCCCGGGATCAGTTCCGGTGGATCCTGCAGATCGGCGTCGATGACCACGACCGCGTCTCCCCTTGCCAGATCGAGCCCGGCGCTCATCGCGACTTCCTTGCCGAAATTGCGGCTGAGGTCGATCACGGCGACTCGGGCATCGGCGCGATGGAGCTCGCCGAGGAGCGCCAAGGTTCCGTCGCGGCTCCCGTCGTTGACGTAGAGGACCTCGGCGTCGGTGGCGAGATTGTCGAGCACGACGGCGAGCCGTCGATGGAATTCGCCCAGCACCTGCTCTTCGTTGAAGACCGGGACGACGATCGACAGCGAATGGCGCGCTGCCTTCCGCGCATCGGCGTTGCGAGTGTCCGCCATCAGAACGTCCATCTGCGATTCACGACAAATCCGGCGACGAGCACGACGACGGTCGCGACGACCTGCGCGGCGAGATAGTGAAGACGGACGAAGGTCACCATCGCGGACAGTACCGCCGCGTTCAAGAGAATTCCGGCGCCGGCGACGGCGCAGAAGCGCGGCAGCGCGATCCGGTGAGCCCGGCGGCTGGCGAACGTGAAGCGGTGATTCAACGCGTAGTTGACGAGAGCGCCGGCGATCGCTCCGGCGGTCGACGCCGCCACGGCGTCCGCCCGGGCAAGCTGAACGAGTCCCGCGAGTATGGCGAAGTGCACTGCGGTGCCGATGGCCCCTGCGGCCGCATAACGGAAGAACGGCGGTACCATCGAAAAATCACGGCCGGCGGGCAAGCCCGGCCGGCCGTGGCATCGTCCCCTCGGAGAACGGGGTGCGCGCAGCCTATTTCAGATGATTCGAAACCAGTTTCGTCATTTCGAACATCGAGACCTTGCCTTTGCCACCGAAGACGGCGCGGAGCTTCTCGTCGGCATTGATGAGACGCCTGTTGATCGCGTCCTGGAGCTTGTTCTTCTTGATGTAGTCCCAGATCTTCTTCGTCACTTCAGTGCGCGGCATCGGCGTCGAGCCGATGACGGCTGCAAGGACGGACGAAGGCATCATCGCCTTCATGAACGCGGCATTCGGCTTGCGTTTTGTGGTGGTTTTCTTTGCAGCCTTCTTGGCGGCCGGCTTTTTCGCCGTTGCCTTCTTTGCGGCGGGTTTCTTTGCGGCTTTTTTCGCAGCAGGTTTTTTTGCGGTGGATTTTTTCGCGGCAGGCTTTTTCGTAGCTTTCTTGGCAGTAGCCATAGTTCTCCTTCCTGTGAGTAGACGCGGACACGACGCCGAACACTCTGAAGCAGACCGTCCTGTCACGGGTAACACTGCTCCATCGGCGGCAACTATAGCGCAATTCCGAGCGAAGGGAATCCCTCGCAAGCGGTTTTTTCGAGGTGCGATCGAAGGCGTTGCAGCGGCCGTTGCGCGTCTTTCGCGCATCGCGCCGTTCCCGAGGCGTTCCCGGAGCGCGCCTCAATCGGGCGGACGCTCGGGCGGATGCGAGCCACAAACCGCGACGTCCACTGAATCGGAGTGGATACCGCCGGCCTCCAGGACTGGTCCACGGGCGGCGGTCCTGCTTGAGTCCTTCGGGAAGCGATGCGACACTTCGGCGCGACGTTGGGCCCGAATCCAACCACGACTGCAATGCCTCGAATTCTGCCGATCTCCGCTGGAAGCGCGTTTTCCGCCATCGTCGCCGCGCTGGCGCTCGTGGTTCCGGTGAGGGCGGCGGACCTGATTCCGATTTTCGACGCGCACCTGCACTACAACGATGAGGCGACCGCCATTTATCCGGTGGCCGACGTATTGCGTCTGTTCCGCGAGCATGGCGTCGCGACGATTCTCGCGACGAGCCGGCCGAACGACGGTACGCGAGCCCTTGCGGCGTCGGTCAAGCGCGATCCGGGCGCCGCGCCACGTGTGGTGCCGTTCATCCGTCCCTACCGGAACCAGGCAGATCGGCAGACCTGGTTCGACGACCCCGAGATCTTCGCGCTGATCCAGACGGAGCTGAAGCGGAGCGTCGGTTACCGCGGTATCGGAGAGTTTCACGTCTTCGGCCGCGATGCCGACACGCCGTGGGTGAAGAGGATCGTCGCGCTGGCCGTCGAGCGCGACCTGTGGCTGCACGCCCATTGCGACGATGTGGCGCTCGAGATCCTGCTCACCCACGATCCGAAGGTGAAGATCGTCTGGGCGCACTCCGGGTTCTCGACGCCACCTGCGAAGATCGCCCGGTATTTCGCAGCGTACCCGAACCTCGTCGGCGAGCTTTCGTACCGCTACGACGTCACCGACGACGGCAAGCTCACTCCCGACTGGCGCGCATTGTTCGTCGCGTTCCCGGATCGGTTTGTCGTCGGCTCGGATACTTGGGTCAACGAACGCTGGGCCCGGTACGGGGAGATCATGGCCTATTATCGGCATTGGCTCGCCCAGTTGCCTCCGGACGTGGCGGCGAAGATCGCTTCCGGCAACGGCGAGAGGCTCTTCCCGGCGGATTCGAATCGATGATCGCGCGTTCGCAGAGGCCATTTGGCGGTCCCTGTCGCGAATGCGACAATGATCACCAACCTACTCTCCTGTAGTCCGATGGGACCCCAATGACGAATTCCCGACCGATGCTCGCGCTGACGCTCCTTGTCGCGGGCGTGCTTGCCGCGCCGCCGGCGGTCGCACTTACCCTGCTGACCGAGGAAAACCCGCCCTTCAACTACGTGGAAAAAGGCAAGCTCGTCGGCGCCGCGACCGAAATCGTGCTGGATATGGCGCTGCGCGCGGGCGTGCCTGTCAAGACCGACGTGCTGCCGTGGGAGAAGGCGTACGTCCGCGCCCAGGGCGAGAGGGACACCTGCGTGTTCTCGACGGCGCGGCTCGAAAACCGCGAGCGGCTGTTTCTCTGGGTCGGGCCCATCGCCACGAACATCTGGGCAGTCTACGGCAAGAGCGACTTCGCGCCGGTGATTCGGACCGTGAAGGATCTTTCGCTGTACCGGATCGGCACGGTGATTCGCGATCCGAAGAACGACTTCCTGCGCGAAAACGCAGTGACCGATTTGCGCCCTCTTCGCGACGATGGATTGAATCCGTCGCGACTCTTCCTGCCGCGCGATGACCCGGATCATATCGATCTCTGGATCACCGGCCTCTATTCTGGCCGTGACATCGCCAGGGCGGCGAAATTGCCCGAGATGAGGCTTGTGTTCGTAGCCAGCGAGCAGCCCATGTTCCTGGCGTGCAGTCCACAGACCGACAGGAAGGTCGTCAAGGCGCTTGCCGACGCGCTGGAGAGCATGAAGGCCGACGGCTCGTTCGCCCGAATCACAGCCGACTACGAGAAGCGGTTCGCAAGATAGCGTGCGCGGATTGCCGTTCGCGTTCGCGCAGATTGCCCGCTCGGCTTCGCGACCGGGGCTGGCGGATGAGCGTCGTTATCTGAACAGCGTAGAATCGAACGGCCCCGCCCGGTTCCCTCGTCCCAGTGAAAATCGCCGATCTCCGCACCGAGTACACGCGCGAGGCGCTCGACGAATCGAGCGTCTCGCCCGACCCGTTCCGCCAATTCGAGCACTGGTTCGCCGCGGCCGTTGAATCGCAACTGCGCGAGCCCAACGCAATGACGCTCGCCACCGTCAGCGCCGACGGGCGACCGTCGGCGCGGATCGTCCTGCTCAAGGAATTCGACGAGCGCGGATTCGTCTTCTTCACCAACTACGCAAGTCGCAAGGGCCGCGAACTCGCCTCCTGCCGCGCCGCGGCGCTACTGTTCTTCTGGGCGGATCTCGAGCGGCAGGTGCGTATCGAGGGTGCCGTGACCACGGTCGCCGCGACCGAATCCGCCCTCTATTTTGCCGAGAGGCCGCGCCAGTCGCAGCTCGGCGCGTGGGCGTCGCCGCAAAGCGAACCCATCGCCGGGCGCGCAGAGCTGCAGGCACGCCTGGCCGCGATCGAGGAGCAATATCGCGACGCGTCCCAATCCGTTCCATGCCCGCCGCATTGGGGCGGGTACCGGCTGCTCCCCGACTCGATCGAGTTCTGGCAGGGGCGCCCGTCAAGGTTGCACGATCGTATCCGTTACCGTCGACCGCAGGAGCATCCCGGCGCGTGGGTCATCGACCGGCTGGCGCCGTGAGCCGGCAACGCGGCAATCCGTCGACTGGAACCCTCCGGTCTTCCCCGCCTCGGCCACGCGATTGTGGACGAAACGTCCGGCACCGGCGCCAGAAGGCCGGATCGTGATCGGCGATGCGCGTCGCGCGTCGCGCACGCTCGCCGTATTGATCCCGATGGGGATAGCAAATCACTCCGTGCTGGCGGGGAGCCGCGTCATCGTTTCGCTTGAGGCGCTGTCGATGGGCGCGTCGCCGTTCACGGTCGGCGTGCTGATGTCGCTGTATGCGTTCTTGCCGATGCTCCTGGCCGTCGCGGCGGGGCGCCTGACCGATCGCATCGGCACGCGCGCGCCGATGCTCGTCGGCTCCGCCGTGACCGGCATCGGGGCGACGTTGCCGGTCGTGATTCCAGGGCTGCCGGTGCTGTACGGGAGCGCGACGCTGCTGGGTGTGGGCTTCATGGCGTTTCAGATCGCGGCGCAGAACGCGACGGGGGAAATCGGCGGCCCCGCCACCCGGACGCGGAACTTCAACCTGTTGGCGCTCGGCTACTCGGTCTCCGGTTTCATCGGACCGCTGGTCGCCGGGTTCACGATCGACCACTTCGGTTTTCGAGTGGCGTTCGCGGCATTTGCGATTGTCCCGCTCGTTCCTCTCGCCGTCCTCGCCGGCGGTCGGTTCGCCTTCCCCGGCAGGCATCCACACGTCGGTCCTGCGCATCATGGCGGCATCGTGGCTTTGATGCGTCACCGGACGCTGCGGCGCGTGCTCGCGATAAACGCCCTGATGTCGGTGGGCTGGGAGCTCCACACGACGTTCGTCCCAATCTACGGCGCGAAGATCGGCCTGACGGCCTCGCAGATCGGGCTCGTGCTCTCGTCGTTCGCGGCGGCGACGTTTGCGGTCCGCTTCTCGATCCCGGTGATCACGCGGCGCATGAGCGAGCAGCAGATCCTGACAACCGCAATGTTCATCGCGGGCGCCGTCTATCTCGTGTTTCCGCTTTCGACGAATGTCGGGGGACTGTTGCTCCTTTCGTTCATTCTCGGACTGGGGCTGGGCAGCGGACAGCCGATGGTGATGTCTCTGCTGCATACGCATGCGCCGCCGGGGCGCCTGGGCGAAGCGGCCGGTGTGCGGATGTCGCTGGTGAACTCGATGTCGGCCACCGTTCCATTCGTCATGGGAGCAGTCGGCGCATCGCTCGGCATAGGTCCCGTTTTCTGGTCGGTAGGCGCCTGCCTGCTGACCGGCGGCATCCTATCGCGGCGCGGTGGCCGCTAGACCAGGAGCCCGCGCACGTTCTGCATCAGCCTGTCCTTCTCTTGAGCCTCTCGGTGAAGTGCCTGCGGAATTTCGTGACCTTGGGCGCGACGACGAGCGCGCAGTACGGCTGTCCCGCGTTGCGCGAAAAGTATTCCTGATGGTGGCGTTCCGCTTCGTAGAACGGATCCGCACCGGCGATTTCCGTGATGATCGGCTTCGTCCAGAGTCCACCCGCCGCGAGATCGGCGATCACCGATTCGGCCGTCGCGCGCTGCTGCGGCGTCTGGCAGAAGATCACCGAGCGATATTGCGTGCCGACATCGTTGCCCTGCCGATTGGGCGTTGTCGGATCGTGAATGGTGAAGAAGACGGTGAGCAGGTCGCGAAACGACAATTCGGCCGGGTCGAAGGCGATGCGCACGACCTCCGCGTGGCCCGTTGCGCCGTTGCAGACAGCTTCGTAACTGGGGTCGACCGTGTGTCCACCGGCGTAGCCGGACTCGACGGATCTTACGCCAGCGAGCTCGTCGAACACGGCTTCGAGGCACCAGAAGCAGCCGCCGCCCAGGACGGCGGTTTCCAGCGAAGGAGACGGGGAAGGCGTGGCGGTCATGGCTCTCTTTCCGTGCGGTCACGGCGGTCCGGGCGATGCGTACGCATGGGTCGCTCGTGCCGCACGAAAGCTTACATCGAATGCTGGCGTGGGGGAGCGGCCTCCGACCGCATGCGATAATCGGAACGAGCGAACCGACAGGAAGACGCGATCATGAGGCTGGCGGCCGCCGTCGCAGACGTACTCGCGTTCGCACGTCGCGTCGCGACCCGGACGCGACGCATCGGACTCGCGCGGACGGCCGGGAGTCTCGCGTTCACTACGCTCCTCGGGCTCGTTCCGCTCGCGACGGTTGCGCTCGAGTTCGTCGCGCGTTTCCCCATTTTCGAGCAGTGGCTCGACACGTTGGAGAGCTTTCTGCTGAAACACATGCTGCCGGGCAGCGCCAATGCGGTCGTCCACACCTACGTCCGCGAGTTCACGGAAAAGGCCGTGGGACTCACCGGCGTTTCCATCGTGGTCTTCGCCATCACGGCGACCATGGTGATCGCGACAGTGGAACGCGAGATCAACGCGATCTGGGGAAATGCCAGCAAGAGGTCGCTTGCGCACCGGCTATTCGTCTACGTGCTCGGCATCACGGCGGGGCCGGTCCTCGTCGGTGCAAGCATTTCCGTAACGACATGGCTCGTCACGCAGTCGATCGCCGCGGTGCCGATGCGCAAGACGATGGCCGAAATCATCGTGATGCCGCTGCCGCTGGTGTTCTCCACGATGGCGCTGGCGCTTCTCTATGCGACCGCCCCGACAGGCCGTGTTCCGTTGAGGCATGCGATTACCGGCGCGTTCGCCGCGGCGCTCGCGTTCGAGGCCGCGAAACACGGCTTCGCGTTCTATCTGACGCATGTGCCAACGTACAAGCTGGTCTACGGTGCGCTTGCGGCGCTGCCGGTGTTCCTGATCTGGATCTATGTCTGCTGGCTGATCGTGTTGACCGGCGCGGCGATGACGGCGACGCTGACGCTGCCTCAGGATGTCGCGCCGCGGTACTTCGTTCGCGTGCTTCGGCCATGAAACGACGGGCGGAGAGTGCGCACACGATCGCTCGCCCTGCATCAGTGACGATGGCACGAAGCAATGCAACGGTCGCCGCCGAACCGAGTGGTCGCTTGCCGAATCCCGTCGGCCACGCTACATTGCGGACAACTTTTCGCAGGAGCATCCCCACGTGTGGTCCATCGTTCAGGCGGCCGGCTGGCCAATCTGGCCGCTGATCGTCGCTTCGGTCATCGCGCTGGCGTTGATATTCGAACGGCTGTGGTCGTTGCGACAGAGTGTCGTCGCGCCGCCGGGTCTCGTCGACCGCGTACTGGCCGAATACCGACAGAACGGCGCGTCGCCCGAGCTCATTGCCCGAACTGCGCACCACGGGCCGCTCGGCAGGATTCTTGCCGCCGGTCTCGCCAACGTCAAGAGCCCGAGGCCGGTGATCAAGGAGGTGATCGAAGAGGTCGGACGTGTCGTCACGCACGATCTCGAACGCTTCCTCACCACGCTCGGCACCATCGCCGCAATGGCGCCGCTGCTTGGGCTCTTCGGCACCGTGGTGGGAATGATCGAGATTTTCGGCTCGCAGACCGCGGCCGGATCCAACCCGATTCAGCTTGCACACGGAATCTCCGTCGCGCTGTACAACACCGCGTTCGGCTTGATCGTCGCGATCCCGAGCATGATCTTCTACCGGCATTTCCGGGCGACCGTCGACAGTCTCGTGGTCGAGATGGAGCAGCAGGCGATCAAGCTTGTGGACTTCGCCCACGGCGAACGCAAGTAGCAGACCGATGCAAGACTGCTACGTTCTTCATCGGTCTGCTCAACCCGGCCACGCATGAACCTCCGCGGCAGCCGGTCGAGAGACGATCCGGAGATCAACTTCATACCGCTGATCGACGTTCTGCTCGTCATCCTGATCTTCCTGATGGTGACGACGACGTACCAGCGTGTCGCCGAATTGCAGATCACGTTGCCCGAAGCCGATGCCGACCAGGTGAAGCAGCGGCCGAAGGAGGTCAATGTCGGTGTCGACGCGCAGGGACGTTACGTCATCGACCGGACGGTATTCGCGTTTACGACCGCCGCCGCGCTCGCCGATGCGCTGAAGCAGGCCGCCGGCGACGCGAAGGAGCCCGTTGTCATCATCAATGCGGATGCCAACGCGACACACCAGTCGGTGATCCGTGTGATGGAAGCCGCCAGGATCGCAGGATTCATCCACATCACGTTCGCGACCCAATCGCCACCTCCGAAATGACGATTTGAGGTGCGCTCGCGAGCGCGAACGCCCGTGACGCTTGCCGATCGCCTTGTCGTCGACTGGTATTCTCCGCGGCCGTCGCTGCTCACGGCGACGCTTCGGCCGGTTTCGCTGTTGTTCGGCGCGGCTGTCGCGTTGCGTCGCGCGTTGTACCGTCGGGGCGTTCTGCGCTCCGTGTGCTTGGCCATACCCGTCGTGGTCGTCGGCAACGTCACGGTCGGAGGCAGCGGCAAGACACCGCTCGTCGCGGCGCTGGCTCGCGCGCTCACGCAGCGCGGCTTTTCGCCGGGCATCGTGAGCCGCGGCTACGGTCGCGACGCGGCCGCCGGCGCGCCGATCCTGGTCGCGACGGACGACGATCCGGCGCGGGTGGGAGACGAGCCGCTGCTGCTCGCGCGCGACGGCTTCCCCGTCGTCGTCGCACGGGACCGCGTCGCTGCGGGTCGCGAGTTGCTGGCCCGGCATCCGGCCTGCGACGTGATCCTGGCCGATGACGGCCTTCAGCACTACCGGTTGGCGCGCAGCGTCGAGATTGCGGTCGTCGACGCGAGCCGCGCGCTTGGAAACGGGTCGTTGCTGCCTGCCGGCCCGCTGCGCGAGCCGGCATCGCGGCTCGACGAGGTCGACGCCGTAGTGGCGTTGGTTGCCGCAGAAACCGACCTACCGGCAGTCCTCCGGCCCGGCGCCTTCAAGATGACCCTTGCCGCGGAAGACTTCAGGCGCGTCGACGATCCGCGGGTCACCGCACCCGCGTCGTCGTTCGTTCGCGCAGGCGTGCATGCGGTCGCCGGCATCGGCAATCCTTCGCGATTCTTCGCGCAGCTCGATGCGATGGGTATCGTGGCGACGCGGCATCCCTTTCCCGATCACCATCGCTTTGCGGCGACCGACCTTGCGATCGCGGACGCGCACGCGATATTGATGACGGAGAAGGACGCGGTAAAATGTGAACGATTCGCCGACGAACGCTGCTGGTGCCTCCCGGTGCGGGCATGTGTGGACGATGCGCTCGTCGCCCTGATCGAAGGAAAACTCCGTGGATCCCAAATTGCTTGACATCCTCGTTTGTCCCGTGACGAAGGGCCCGCTCGTCTACGACAAGGAGAAGCAGGAGCTGATCTCGAAATCGGCGCGGCTCGCGTACCCGGTTCGCGACGACATTCCGGTAATGCTGGAAGACGAGGCGCGCAGGCTCGAGCCTCACGAATACGAGTGACGGAGTGACGGCGTGTGAGATAGTGAGCGCATGACGGCGGTGTGCCACGCGTCCATCCTCCCCGCTTCCCAGTTTCCTCGCCGCCTTGTTCACCGTCATCATTCCCGCGCGTTATGCGTCGACGCGTCTGCCCGGCAAGCCCCTCGCGGAGATTGCGGGCAAGCCGATGGTGGTGCGTGTTGCCGAGCGGGCGCAGCGTGCCGGCGCAAGCCGCGTCGTCGTCGCCACCGACGACGCACGGATCAAAGCGGCGGTCGAGGCGCACGGCATCGCGGCGTGCCTCACCCGTGCCGATCACGCGACGGGCACCGACCGCCTGGCGGAAGCCGCGCAGCAAATCGGCCTCGCGGACGATGCGATCGTCGTCAACGTCCAAGGCGACGAGCCGTTGCTGGAGCCGGCACTGATACGCGGAATGGCAGACCTGCTGGCCGCGCATCCCGATGCCGGGATCGCCACCGCATGCCACCCGATTGCGGACTCCGCCGAAGCGTTCAACCCGAACGTCGTCAAAGTCGTGCTCGACCGGCGGAACTACGCGCTCTATTTCAGCCGGGCAACCATTCCATGGGCACGCGATGCCTTTGCCCGGGGAACCGACGCCGTGCCGGAAGGAATGCCCATCTACCGACACTACGGGCTCTACGCGTACCGCGTCGGATTTCTCCGCGTGTTTCCGACGCTTGCCCCGGCGCCCATCGAGCGTTTCGAGGCGCTGGAGCAGTTGCGCGCGCTGTGGCACGGGTTTCGTATCATCGTCGAGATCACCTCCGGAACCCCGGCGCCCGGCGTGGACACGCCCGAGGACCTCGACCGCGTGCGCGCGCTGTACGCCGCGCGAAAGATTGATCCTGCGCAATTGACCGACTGACGAATTGCGGACAGAATCCCTCGGACTCCGCGGTCGGCGTGCGGGCGCGGGCAGGCAGGCCGGCGTCGAATGCGCACGCGCGCATCGGGCCCGGCGGTTTCGCATCCACGACGCCACGCAATCATGCGACTGATACTTCTCGGCCCGCCGGGCGCCGGCAAAGGCACGCAAGCGGGCTTCATCGTCCAGGCCCATCGCATTCCCCAGATCTCGACGGGCGACATGCTGAGGGCCGCGATCGCCGCAGGCAGCGCGCTGGGCATCGCCGCGAAGACGGTGATGGACTCGGGAAGCCTCGTGTCGGACGATATCATCATCGCGCTCGTGAAGGATCGCCTGAGGGCCGCCGATTGCGCGAATGGGTACCTGTTCGACGGCTTTCCGCGAACGATTCCGCAGGCCGACGCAATGAAGGACGCGGGCGTCGCGATCGACTATGTGCTCGAGATCGCCGTGCCGGATGCGGTGATCGTCGAGCGGATGAGCGGACGCCGCGTCCACGTTGCGTCCGGGCGCACGTACCACGTCCGGTACAACCCGCCGAAGGTTGACGGGAAGGACGACATCACCGGCGAAGACTTGATCCAGCGTGCCGACGACAGCGTCGAGACCGTGCAGAAGCGGCTCGCGGTCTACCACGCGCAGACGATGCCACTGATCCAGTACTACGTGAAATGGGCGGCGAGTGGCGATCCGCGGGCTCCGAAATGCCGGAAGGTCGACGGTACGGGCGAGGTCGGGGCCGTTCGCGACGCGTGCCTTGCTGCGCTCGAGACATGAAGATCGATTGATGATCAGACGCAACGCCTTCTACGCGCAATCCGGAGGTGTGACCGCCGTCATCAACGCCAGCGCCGCCGGCGTCATCGAGGCGGCGCGCAAGCACAAGGACAGGATCGGCAAGGTGTACGCCGGCCGCAACGGGATCATCGGCGCGTTGACCGAAGACCTGATCGACACGGGCAAGGACAGCGCGCGCGCGATCGCGGCGCTGAAGCACACACCGGCGGGCGCGTTCGGCTCCTGCCGCTACAAGCTCAAGGGACTCGAAGAGAATCGCGCGCAGTACGAGCGGCTGATCGAGGTGTTCCGCGCGCACGACATCGGCTATTTCTTCTACAACGGAGGCAACGATTCCGCCGACACCTGCCTCAAGGTGTCGCAGATTTCGGAGCATCTGGGCTATCCGCTGGTCGCCGTGCACGTGCCCAAGACGGTCGACAACGACCTTGCCGCAACGGACAACTGCCCGGGCTTCGGGTCCGTCGCGAAGTACGTGGCGACCTCGATGCGCGAAGCGGCGTTCGACGTCGCGTCGATGGCGAAGACGTCGACGAAGGTCTTCGTGCTCGAGGTCATGGGCCGTCATGCCGGCTGGATCACCGCCGCAGTCGGAATGGCCGAGGATCGCGATACGCCGATCCCGTTGTTGCTGCTGTTTCCGGAGATTGCGTTCGACGAGGCCAAGTTTCTAGCGGCAGCGGACGCGAAGGTGAAGCAGTTCGGCTACTGCTGTATCGGCGTCTCCGAGGGTCTGCAGAATGCCGCCGGCGAGCTGATGGCGGAAGCGGGAACGAAGGACGCATTCGGCCACGCGCAACTCGGCGGGGTCGGCCCGCTGATCGCAAAGATCGTGAAGGATCGTCTCGGCCTCAAGTTCCACTGGGCCGTAGCCGACTATCTGCAGCGGTCGGCGCGGCATATCGCGTCGAAAGCCGACCTCGAGCAGAGTTACGCGGTCGGCAAGGCGTCCGTCGAATTCGCGATCACCGGCCAGAATGCCGTCATGGCCGCGATTCTGCGGACGTCCGACAAGCCGTATCGGTGGAAGATCGCCGCGGTGCCGCTCGCGAAGGTCGCCAACGTCGAGAAAATGCTGCCGCGCGACTACGTCACGGCGGATGGATTCGGCATCACTTCGAAGGCGCGTGCCTACCTGGCGCCACTCATCCGGGGTGAGGATTTTCCGCCGTTCAAGGAGGGCCTGCCGCAGTACGTTCGTTTGAAGAACGTCGCAGTGCCGAAGAAGCTCGGCACCGAATTCAAGGTCTAGGAGCGTTTCGATCTTGCCCTCAGATATGCGACGGCAAGTGCGACAGGCTCGTATGACGCATCGACGAGCGCGTCCGTCGGTCCGTCGGCTCGACTTCGGTGGCCGCAAGCTGGCACAATAGCGCGTTTTGAGGCGGCGCCCGGTCACCCCGGACGCCGCGTTGACGTGGGAAATGCAAATGGGCGCCGCTGCATCCGCGCGCGCCCCGGTCGACGTGCCGGCCACAGGTTCGCGCCGAGGTTTCGCCACGGTTTCTTGCCATCCAGTGGGTTAGGGAGATTCAAATGTCCACAGCGGTCATCTTCGCGCTCATCTGCGCGATAGCGGCAATCGTCTACGGAATCGTTTCCATCAGCTGGATCATGGGCAAACCGGCCGGAAACGACCGGATGCGCGAGATCGCTGCGGCGATCCAGGCCGGCGCGCAGGCGTATCTCAACCGCCAGTACTTGACCATCGGCGTTGTCGGCCTCGCGCTGTTCGTTGTCATCTGGTGGGCGCTGGGGGGCGCAACCGCGGGTGGTTTCGCAGTGGGCGCAATCCTTTCCGGACTCGCCGGATATATCGGGATGAATGTATCGGTACGCTCGAATGTCCGAACCGCCGAGGCAGCGCGCACGGGTTTGAACGAAGCGCTCGCCGTCGCGTTTCGCGGTGGAGCGATCACCGGGATGCTCGTGGTCGGCCTCGGTCTCCTCGGCGTCGCCGGCTTCTACTGGTTTCTCCTCGGGTCATCGTCGGGGACGCCGAACCTGATGAAAGAGGGCCTGCATCACGCCATCGAGCCGCTCGTCGGCCTTGCGTTCGGCGGTTCGCTGATTTCGATCTTCGCGCGGCTGGGCGGGGGCATCTTCACCAAGGGCGCCGACGTCGGCGCCGATCTCGTCGGCAAGGTCGAAGCCGGCATTCCGGAAGACGATCCGCGCAACCCGGCGGTGATCGCCGACAACGTGGGTGATAACGTCGGCGACTGCGCCGGCATGGCCGCCGACCTGTTCGAGACATACGCGGTGACGATCGTCGCGACGATGCTCCTGGGCGCGCTCCTCCTCAAGACCAACGCCGAAGCGGCGGTCACGTATCCGCTGGTGCTGGGCGGCTGGTCGATCCTGGCGTCGATCATCGGCTGCTTCTTCGTCAAGGCGCGCGACGGCGGCAAGATCATGAATGCGCTCTATCGCGGCCTCATCGTCGCCGGTGTGATCTCGGCCATCGGCTTCTGGTTCATCACCGACCGTCTCATGGGTGGCGTGACGGCCACGAATCCCGAGCTGACGACGCTGCGGCTCTGGGGCGCGGGTCTCGTCGGTCTCGCGCTGACGGCAGCGATGGTCGTCATCACCGAGTACTACACGGCGACCGAATACTCGCCGGTGCGGCACATCGCGGAGGCATCGACGACGGGTCATGCGACCAACATCATCGCCGGCATCGGCGTGTCGATGAAATCGACCGCGTGGCCGGTGCTCGCCGTGTGCGTGGCAATCTGGGGCTCGTTCTGGCTGGCCGGACTCTACGGCATTGCGATCGCGGCAACTTCGATGCTGTCGATGGCCGGGATCATCGTCGCGCTCGACGCCTACGGGCCGATCACCGACAACGCGGGCGGCATCGCCGAGATGGCGAAGCTTCCGGATTCCGTGCGTGCAATCACGGATCCGCTCGACGCCGTCGGCAACACCACGAAGGCGGTGACCAAAGGTTACGCGATCGGATCGGCGGGCCTCGCCGCGCTGGTGCTTTTCGCCGACTACACGCATGCGCTCGAATCGTCGGAGATCGGCGTCTCGTTCGACCTTTCGAATTACAAAGTGATCGTCGGGTTGTTCATCGGAGGCCTGATTCCATACCTGTTCGGTGCGATGGCGATGGAAGCCGTGGGTCGCGCCGCAGGCGCCGTCGTCGTCGAAGTGCGCCGGCAGTTCAAGGAGATCAAGGGGATCATGGAAGGCACGGCTAAGCCCGAGTATGGCGTCGCGGTCGACATGCTCACCAAGGCCGCGATCAAGGAGATGATCGTCCCGTCGCTGCTTCCCGTTCTCGTACCCGTTGTCGTGGGCCTCGCGCTGGGTCCGCAGGCGCTGGGTGGCCTGCTGATGGGCACCATCGTCACGGGACTCTTCGTCGCGATCTCGATGACGACCGGCGGTGGAGCGTGGGACAACGCGAAGAAGTACATCGAGGACGGGCATCACGGCGGCAAGGGTTCCGATGCGCACAAGGCCGCGGTCACTGGCGACACCGTCGGCGATCCGTACAAGGACACAGCAGGCCCCGCGGTGAATCCGCTGATCAAGATCATCAACATCGTCGCGTTGATGATCGTGCCGCTGCTCGCCACGATGCACGGCGACAAACCCGCTGCCGCAACGATGCCGGCCAAGGTTGTCGCGCCGGCCGCGGTATCTGCGCCGGCCGCCGCTTCGACACCGCCGGCAGCGCCGGCGGCGAGCGCGCCGACAGAACCGTCGGCTGCGACGATGCCTGCCCCGGACGCTGCGAAAGACGCGCCGAAGAAGTAGCCCTGCCGTCGGGCAGACGAACGCCGCGAAAAGTCGCGCCGTATTGAGCGCCGAAATGCCTGCCGTTGCGATCGTTGGTGATGTAACGTGCGGGTTCATCATTGCATCCGGCGAGGACTTGGCGCTACCGGGGCGGCGCTGAGGCGAGAGTCGTCGGCGCCTGGGCTGCGCTCTCCGTCACGGGTGGTGCGGCGAGCGAAGTCGTGTGTTGACGAGCGAAGCCGCACCGGGACCCGTAGGGGGCTGCTTGCGGCCCCCGAAGCCCGAAAGGCGCTCGCCTCAACCCCGCACCATTTGGTCGCTACCATAGAATGGCCATGCTCGTCGTCGCACTTTCCTCATGACACCCACCGGCCTGTTCCGCCGCTTCTGCATTGCCGCCGCACTTTTCGCCGGCGCCCTTGCCGCGAACGCACAGGATGCCGCGCCCGAGCGGTCCTCGGGTTGGACCCCCAAGGCGCCGGTCGTCAGCAAACGGTTCATGGTCGCGGCGGCGAACCCGCTGGCAGTCGATGCGGGGTACGCGATCCTCCGGCAGGGCGGGAGCGCCGTCGATGCCGCGATCGCGGTGCAGCTCGCGCTCGGTCTGGTCGAACCGCAATCGTCGGGCCTCGGTGGCGGCGCGTTCATGCTCGTTCACGACGCAAAGCGCAACAAGCTCATCGCCTACGATGGCCGCGAGGTCGCGCCCGCCGCCGCGAGGCCGGACCGTTTTCTCGACAAGGACGGGACGCCGCTCCAGTTCCACGACGCGGTCATCGGAGGCCGGTCGGTGGGTGTCCCCGGCGTGGTCGCACTGCTCGCGGAAACCCACCGACGCCATGGCAAGGTGCCTTGGGCGGCGCTCTTCGTGCCCGCGATCGAACTGGCCGAGAATGGATTTCCGGTGTCCGAACGCCTTCACGAGTTGGTCGCGACGGAGAAGTATCTCGATGATCCTCGCGCCCGAGCCTATTTCTACGACGCTCTGGGCAACCCTTATGCGGCAGGGCGGCGGGTCAAGAACCCGGCGTACGCGGCGACGCTGCGCAAGCTCGCGAGCGGCGGCGCGATGGCATTCTACGAGGGCGAGATTGCGCGAGACATCGTCGCTACCGCCAATTCGCACTCCAGCAACCCCGGCGACCTGACGCTTGCGGACCTCGCGGCATACAGGATCAAGGTGCGCGAACCCGTGTGCGGGACGTATCGCGCTTACCGCGTGTGTGGGATGCCGCTGCCGTCCTCCGGCGGTCTCACGGTGCTGCAGATCCTTGGCATCCTCGAACCCTATGACGTCAAGTCGATGGGTGCGGCGTCGTTCTGGAGCGTCCACTTCATCAGCGAGGCGGGTCGGCTCGCCTACGCGGACCGCGGCGTGTACATGGCCGACCCGGATTTCTACGCGGCTCCCGCCGGCCTCACCGATCGCGACTACCTCGCCCGGCGCTCGCAGTTGATTCGGACCGATGGGAGCATGGGCCGGAGCAATCCCGGCATGCCGCCCGATCGTGCTGCGATGAGGAGCATCCACAATGGCCGGGACGCTTCACTGGAGTTGCCGTCGACATCGCATATCTGCATCGTCGATGCGCTCGGCAACGCGGTGTCGATGACAACGACGATCGAGGACGGATTCGGCAGCCGCCTGATGACGGACGCGGGATTCCTGCTGAACAACGAGCTGACCGATTTCTCATTCGTGCCGAGCGAAGGGGGCAGGCCCGTTGCGAACCGCGTCGAGCCCGGGAAGCGGCCGCGCTCGTCGATGGCGCCGACGATCGTGTACGACCGATCCGGTCGAATCCACATGATCACGGGGTCGCC
Organism: uncultured beta proteobacterium; assembly: GCA_963844005.1. Lineage (GTDB taxonomy): Bacteria > Pseudomonadota > Gammaproteobacteria > Burkholderiales > Casimicrobiaceae > CAIWHR01. The sequence goes on from CAWJMQ010000001.1 coordinate 48,535, forward strand.
CGGCGCAAGCGCGATCATCAACTACGTCGTGAAGACGCTCGTCGGTGTACTTGACTGGGACCTCGACCCGCAGGCGGCGATCGCGCTGCCCAATTTCGGCAGCCGCAATGGCCCGACCGAACTGGAGAAGGGAACGAGCGTCGAAGCGCTCGAGACGAGGCTGCAGGCACTGGGCCACCAGACGAGTGTGATCGAGCAGACGAGCGGTCTGCACGCGATCGCCCGGACGCCGACCGGCTGGATAGGCGGCGCCGATCCGCGCCGCGAAGGCACGGTCAGGGGCGATTGAGCGATGCGTATCATGGGCGGATCTGCGCCGAACTCCATCCGGCGACGATCCTGCTGATCCTGGCAAAAATCGATGGCGCGGAACGTGAACAACCGATACGACGGCGTGGCAATAGCGCTGCATTGGCTCACTGCGGCCCTGATCGTCGCCAACCTGTTGCTTGGCGTATCGATGGTCCCGCTGCCGATCGCGCCTCGCAAGCTGCAGTGGTATATGGTGCACAAGTGGATCGGTGTGACCGTGTTCCTCGTGACCTGTGTCCGGCTCTCGTGGCGCTTGGGCCATCGGCCGCCGCCGCCCGTGGAGATGCCCGATTGGCAACGTCGCGCCGCGGCGGTGTCGCACCTATTCCTCTACGCGCTGCTGATGATCATTCCGATCTCCGGCTGGCTGTACAGCTCGGCAACCGGCGTGCAGGTCGTCTACCTCGGCGTCGTCCCGCTCCCCGATCTTGTTCCAAAGGACAAGGCGCTGGCCGGCACGCTGAAAGCGGTCCATCTGGCATTGAACTTCACGATGTTCACGCTGGTCTGTCTGCATGCGGCGGCTGCGCTCAAGCACCACTTCGTCGATCGGGATGGGCTGCTCGGAAGAATGCTGCCAAGTTCGAGAGCGAAAGGAAATACGTGATGACGGCCCGGTTGTGCTCACTTGTTCTGTCGCTGGCGATGCTGCTGCAGGCCGGCGGCCAGGCTTCTGCGCAGGGTGTGCTCATCGACAAGAGCGAAATCCGCTTTGTGGCTGGGCAGATGGGCGTCAACGTCGAAGGGCTCTTTCGGAAATGGACGGCAAATGTCGCGTTCCTGCCGAAGGATCTGGCGAAATCGAAAGTCGAGGTCGACATCGACCTGGGAAGCATCGACCTCGCGAGCGAGGACTCCGAAAAGGAGGTCAAGGACCGGCTGTGGTTCGACACCGCGAGATTTCCGGTCGCGCATTTCGCTTCGACGTCGATCCGGGACCTTGGGGGCGACAGGTACGAGATTGCCGGTCAGCTCTCGCTGAAGGGCATCAAGCGCGATGCGGTCGTGCCGGTCGCGTTCAAGAAGGATGCCGCGGGCAACAGCGTGGCCGAAGGGAGCTTTACGCTGAAGCGCCTCGACTACAAGTATTGGCGAAGGCTTGTGGGCCGACACCGGTACCGTCCGAAACGAGGTCGTCGTCCGGGTCCGCATGGTGCTGGCTCCGGCAAAGTAAGCCCGGGAATAGTCTCCGCTCGTGGCTGTTTGCCAGCGGGAGCGGTTCCCGCTGCATTGCGTTTCCGACCCAGCCTCAGACCAGAACAGGAGGAGACATCGTGAGTATTCAAGCGCTTCTTGCCGGCCTCGCTGCCGCAATCGCCTTTCCCGTTGTCGCGCAGGAGGCCTATGTGGTGGACCCGGTGCATTCGCAGCCGCAGTTCGAGGCCCGCCACATCGGCTTTTCGCTTCAACATGGAAATTTTGGCAAGATGACCGGCAAAGTGACGCTCGATCGCGCCGCCAGGAAGGGCATTGTAGATTTCACGATCGACGCGACCTCGATCAGGACCTACGATGCCAGGCTGGACAACATTCTCAAGAGCGAGAGGTTTTTCAATGTCGACAAATACCCGACACTGACGTTCAAGTCGTCGAACTTGACGTTCGATGGCGATCGCGTGGTTGGCATCGACGGCGAGTTGACCATGGTGGGCGTCACCAAGCCTGTGACCTTCAAGGTCGACAACTTCAATTGCGGCGAGAACCCGTTCAACAAGAAGCCGATGTGCGGCGCGGATGCAACCGCGACCATCAAGCGCTCCGAATGGGGGATCACGAATGGGCTTCAGATCAACAACCCGGCCGATGACATAAAACTGGTCGTTCCGGTCGAGGCGTACAAGGAGTAGTCGAAGCTCTCCCGCGAGTCCGGGGCATCCTCCGGCGTTGTGTCATCCGCCTTCGCCTGCCGCAGGAACCAGATCGCCGGCAATGATCTGATGCAGCTCCGGCCTTCTTCAGTTCGCCGATGAGCATCTCCGCGAACTGTTCAGGCGGCAAGCGGAAATAGAGCGCATTGAATTCACGGTAAAGGCCCACGCGTTCGACATAGGACCCCATCTCGGCGACACGGATCCGCTGCTTGTCGAGCAGCGTGAACATGAGCGCGCACCTTTAGCGCGTGGCGTGCGACGCGCAGGCTCGTCGGCTCTCGAACGCCGCGATGCGCTTTGCCGCACGGTCGATCGCACCCGCGACGTTGGTAAAGGGTTCGCCGTGGCCTGGAATCACGATGCGTATATCGAGCCGCGCAAGCATTTCGATGGTCGCGCGCGTCGCCGGTAGCGCGTCCGGATCGATCTCGCGCGGCATCACGAAGCCGAAGCCGTTCTCCCACAACGCGTCGCCGGAGATCAGGACCCGGTGTTCGGCGTTGTAGAAGACGAGCGCCCCCATATCGTGGCCCGGTGCCGCGAGCGCCAGCCATTCGAGGTCGCCCCAGACGTGCGACGTGTCCGCGGGAAGCGCCTGATCGACGACGAAGCGCTCGATCTGGTGATCGCAATAGTCGTACAGCAAAGCCCTCCCGTCCCATCGCTCGACCAGCGGAGCTTCCGCCGCCGGCACCGCGACCGGACAGCCGTATCGACGGACGATCGCCGCGTTGCCGCCGACGTGGTCCGAGTGGCAGTGCGTGTTGACGAGCCCGGCGAGCGGCGCGCTGCCGAGACCGCGCTCGCCGGCGAGCAACGCGAGCGTGAGGGCGGCGTGCCGCACATAGCCCGAGTCGACGAGCACATGCCCGTCGCGACTTTTCAGCAGGATATTGTTCGCCGACAGCCAGTCGCGGACGAACACATGAAGCTGCGGCGGGAGGAGGCCGGCCGGCGAGGGCGCGTTCATTCGCCCACCTTGGTTTCGCCCGCCGCGTTCACGCGAGCCTTGCGACGAATTCCCTGACCAGGGCGAAGCGGTCGGCGAGCGCCGGCGCGGCGCGCTCGATCCGGATGCGATCGGGTCCGGCGAAGCGGACGCGTCCATCCTCCTGCATGACCTTGATCAAGCAGGCGGGGTCGAACGGGGGGACCTTGACGAATTGAAGCATGCTCCGTTCCGGGCCGGCATCGACTTTGACGATGCCCTTCGGTTTGGCGACGAGCCGCAGACGATGGCAGAGGACGAGCGCCTGCGCGGGCTCCGGCAGACTGCCGAAACGGTCGACGAGTTCTTCCCGCATCGCCTCCAGTTCGTCGGCGTTTTCGCAGTTCGCGAAACGCTTGTAGAGGACCAGCCGTTCGTGCACATCGCTGCAATAGGCCGCGGGTAGCAGTGTCGGCACGCGAAGGTTGATTTCCGTGGCGACGCCGAGCGGCGCGGACAGGTCGGGTTCTCGACCTGCCTTCAGCGCGGAAACCGCGGCTCTCAACATCTCGGCGTAGAGCTGGAACCCGACCTCCTGCATTTCTCCGGACTGCGATTCGCCCAGCACCTCGCCCGCGCCGCGTATCTCGAGGTCGTGCATCGCCAGGAAGAAGCCGGCGCCCAGGTCTTCCATCATCTGGATGGCCTCGAGGCGTTTTTTCGCTTGTGCAGACAGCGCTTCTTCGGGCGGCGTCAGCAGATAGGCGTACGCCTGGTGGTGCGACCGGCCGACGCGGCCGCGGAGCTGGTGCAATTGCGCGAGGCCGAATCGGTCGGCGCGCTCGATGATGATCGTGTTCGCGGTCGGCACATCGATCCCGCTCTCGATGATCGTCGAACAGAGGAGGAGATTCACGCGCTGCCCGTAGAATTCGCGCATCACGTGTTCGAGGTCGCGCTCGCCCATCTGCCCGTGCGCGATCGCGATGCGCGCCTCCGGGAGCAATTGCGCGAGTCGCTCGGACGTCGTGACGATCGTGTCGATGTCGTTGTGCAGGAAGTAGATCTGGCCTCCGCGTTTCAGCTCCCGCAGCACCGCCTCGCGGATGATGCCCCGTGAATACGTGGAGACGAACGTCTTGATCGCGAGCCGTCGCTGCGGCGCCGTGGCGATCACCGAGAAGTCGCGGATTCCCTCGAGCGACATTGCGAGCGTGCGCGGGATCGGCGTCGCCGTCAGCGTCAGCACGTCGACCTCGGCGCGCAGCTTCTTGAGCTGCTCCTTCTGCCGCACGCCGAACCGATGCTCCTCGTCGATGATGACGAGCCCGAGGTTCCTGAACACGACGTCGGACTGGATCAGCTTGTGCGTGCCGATCACGAGATCGATCGTGCCGGCCTTGATACCGTCGATGGCCGCCTTCACTTCCTTCGCGGAGCGGAAACGCGACAACTCGACCAGTTTGACGGGCAGGTCGGAGAAGCGGTCCGAAAATACCTGGAAGTGCTGTTCGGCAAGCAATGTCGTCGGTACGAGCACGGCCACCTGCCGGCCGTCGCCGAGCGCGACGAACGCCGCGCGCAAGGCGACCTCGGTCTTGCCGAAGCCGACGTCGCCGCACACCAGCCGGTCCATCGGCGTGGCCGTCGTGAGGTCCTTGATGACGTCCTCGATCGCAGCCTTCTGATCCGGTGTTTCCTCGAACCCGAATCCTTCCGCGAAGGCTTCGTAATCGTGTTGCTTGAACCTGAACGCATGGCCTTTGCGCGCCGCGCGCTGCGCATACAGGTTGAGAAGCTCGGCGGCCGTGTCGTGCGCCTGCCGCGCCGCGCGCTTCTTCGCCTTGTCCCACTGGCTGCTGCCGAGTTCGTGCAGGGGTGCCGCCTCGGGCGACGCGCCGCTGTAACGGCCGATGAGGTGCAGGTTGGCGACCGGAACGTAGAGCTTCGCGTCATTGGCGTAGACGAGCTGGAGGAACTCGGCGGGCCCTTCGCCCAGGTTCATCGTCAGGAGACCGAGATACCGGCCGATACCGTGCTGTTCGTGAACGACCGGATCTCCAATGCGTACTTCGGAGAGGTCGCGCAACATCGCGTCGACGTTCGATCGCCGCGCCGCATCGCGCTTTCCGCGGCGCACGACGCCCGCATAGAGCTCGGCCTCCGTGACGAACGCAAGCTTTGCTTCGGGCCACGCGAAGCCGGCGTGCAGTGGCGCGACGACCAGCGCGCAGGCGACGTTGCGCGCCACGCACGAACGCCAGTCGTCGGCGAGGGGCACTTCGAGCGCATATTCGGCGAAGTACTGCTGCATCGTCTCGCGGCGCCCGGGGCTTTCGGCGCAGATCAGCACGCGCGTGTCTCCCGCCTCAAGATATCGTCTGAGCGCGGTCAGCGGGTCGTCGGCGCGGCGGTCGACCTGGACCGAAGGCAGAGCGACGGCGCGCGGGGGCTCCGGTTGAAGCGCAGATTCGGCGTCGGCGGCGGGAATTTCGATCCGGGCGTGCGTTTTCAACGATCCGTTGAACGCGTCCGGCGGCAGGAACACCGCGGTTGGCGGCAGGAGCGGCCGCGCCTTGTCGCCGCGCAGGAGCTTGTAGCGCGATTCCGTATCCTGCCAGAACCGCTCGACGGCCTCCGCAACGTCTCCGACGAACGCCACCGCGGCGTCCTGCGGCAGGTAGTCGGCGAGCGTGGCGGTCTCGTCGAAGAACAGCGGCAGGTAATACTCGATACCGCCGGGCATCACGCCGTTGCTCACGTCCTTATAGAGAGGCGAGCGCAGCGGGTCCCCCTCGAACACTTCGCGGTAGCGGCTGCGGAAACGCGTGCGCCCCGATTCGTCGATAGGGAACTCGCGCGCGGGGAGGAGTCGCACGTCCGGTACCGGGTAGAGCGTTCGCTGCGTATCGGCGTCGAAAGTCTTGATACTCTCGATGTCGTCGCCGAAAAGGTCGAGGCGGTAGGGCAGCGTGCTGCCCATAGGGAAAAGGTCGATCAGACCGCCGCGCACGCTGAATTCGCCTGGCGACGCGACCTGCGTCACATGTTGGTATCCGGCAAGTGCCAGCTGCGCGCGCAAAGCGGTGACGTCGAGGCGCGCGCCCTGCTTCAGAAAGAACGTGAATGCCGCGAGATAGCTGGGCGGCGCAAGCCGGTAGAGTGCCGTTGTCGCAGCGACGACGAGCACATCGCAATCGCCGCGCGACACCTGATAGAGCGTCGCCAGTCGCTGCGAGACGAGGTCCTGATGCGGCGAGAAATGATCATAAGGCAGCGTTTCCCAGTCGGGAAGCAACGCGACCTTGAGATCCGGTGAGAACCACGGCAATTCGTCGGCGATGCGCTGCGCGGCCAGCGCGTCGGCGCTGACGATGGCAACCAGGCGCTTCTCGCGGGCGCAGGCTTCGGCAAGCTGCGCGAGGGCGAGCGCATCCGCGGAGCCGGCGAGCGCGCCCGCACGCGTCCTGCGGCCGGCCGCAGGCAAACGAGGGGCGAGCAGGGGCAGCGCTGCGAGCATCGGAATGGTCGCCGCGAGAGCGGGAGTCGCGGGCGCGGCGGCGCTGCTGCCCTGTGCGGTGCCGGGGGCGTCAGACGCCCTCGCGGTCGCCGCAGCCGCCGGCCCGACGGCGGTGTTGGCCGGAGGCACGTGCAACTGCGATTCGAGCGCGGATTATACGCGGGGGTGAATCGGCTCGTCCGTCGCTTGCGGTGATCCCGGTCGACAAACGAATCGCGGCGGCCATTGTCACAGCGAACCCGCCGATCCGAGCACGGAGAGACCCGCGTGCGATAATCGATCGGTGTCCCCACAGGCAACATCATCGCCCAGTACGAACCCCTATCTGCTGCTGACGCTGACGCCATTTTTCTGGGCCTGCAACTGGGTTGTCGGCCGGGGGATTGCCGTCGACGTGCCACCGATGGCGATGACCTTTCTGCGCTGGCTCTTCGCGTCGCTGATCCTCGCCCCTTTTGCGTGGCCGCACGTGCGCCGCGAGTGGCCCGCGGTCATCAGCAACTGGAAGCCGATGCTGCTGCTCGGCGTCGTCGGCGTCGGAACGCACAACGCGCTCGCGTATCTCGGACTCAATTACACGACTGCGACCAACGGCCTCATCCTCAACTCGTTCATTCCGGTGATGATCATCACGATGTCGTGGATCTTTCTGCGCGAGCGCCTGTCGCCGCTGCAACTCGTGGGTGTGGCCATATCGCTCGGCGGTGTGCTCACCATACTGTCGCAGGGGAGCCTCGAAGCCATCGCCTCGTTCAGGGTGAACGGCGGCGATCTGCTCATCATCCTGTCGATGGCGATGTGGTCCGCCTACACAATCGGCCTGCGCTGGCGGCCCCGGGGTCTGCACACGCTGACGTTCCTGCTCGTGCTGATGGTGATCGGCGACCTCGCCGTGCTTCCGCTATTTGTGGTGGAACACGCGTTCGGACGTCAGATGGTGGTCACAGGGGTCAACCTCGCGGCGATCATCGCCGTCGCGCTGTTTTCCTCGGTCCTCGCCTACATCTTCTGGAACCAGGGCGTCGAACAGGTCGGCGCGAACGTCGCCGGCCTTTTCGTTCATCTGATGCCCGTTTTCGGTGTTCTGCTAGCCTGGATATTTCTGGGCGAGCGGCTGGCCCTGTTTCACATCGGCGGCATTGCGCTTATCCTGACGGGCATCGGGATTACGAGCCGGCTGGGACGTCGTCCGGCGCCCTTGCCGGCCGGAATCGACTGAGCGAGGTCGGGCGCGATGGGCTCTGCGAACAGATGATGAACGACATCGGCAACGCCGACCGTGTCGCGCTCATGCAGCGACTCGTCGCGCTCCAGGTCGAACACCGCGATCTCGACGAGGTGATTCAACGTCTCGTCGGCCAATCCGCGCACGACCAGCTTCAGCTGACGCGATTGAAGCGCCGCAAGCTGTTGCTGAAGGACCAGATCGCGTGGATCGAGCGACAGATCGACCCCGACGTTTCGGCCTGAGAAGCGGACCGCAATTGCTCGAAAGACGGAGTGCGCTTGGTCGAAGGTTCGGCCGGCTTGACCGTGGTCTTCAGGCCGACACCCGTCCGTATTTGTCGTCGAAGCGGACGATGTCGTCCTCGCCAAGGTAATCGCCGCACTGGACCTCGATGATCACCAGCGTTTCGTCGCCAGGGTTCTCGAGCCGGTGCCGGGTCTCGACTGGAATGTACGTGGATCCGTTGGTATTAACGATGAACGTGTCGTCGCCGCGCGTCACTTTGGCGATACCCGCGACGACGACCCAGTGCTCGCTGCGGCGATGGTGGAGCTGCAGCGAAAGCGCGGCGCCCGATTTCACCTCGATCCGCTTGATCTTGAAGCCTGGACTCTCCTGCAACACCGTGTAGGCGCCCCATGGGCGTGAGACGGTCTTGTGCAGCCGGTACGACTCGTGTCCCCGCGCCTTCAACTCGACGACGACATCCTTGACCCGCTGCAAGTGGTCGCGGTGCGCAACCAGCAGGGCGTCGGGGGTGTCGACGATGACGAGATTCTCGACACCGACCGTCGCGACGACGCGGTCATCGCCGCGGACGTAGGTGCCCGTGGTCGCGATCGCAACGCGTTCGCCCTGACCGCGGTTGCCATCGGCATCGGGCAACGTGAGATCGGCCATCGCCTGCCACGAGCCAATGTCGCTCCAGTCGAACGTCCCGCGCACGACGGCGACTTCGCCGGCGGCGGCGGCCTTTTCCATGACCGCGTAGTCGAGCGAAATGTCGGGCACGGCCGCGAACAGCGTCGCGTCGATCTCCAGCATCGACGTGTCGCCGTTGCCGGCGAGCGCTTCGGCAACTGGGCGCACCGCGTCGAGCACGCCCGGCGCGTGGCGGGCAAACGCCGCGAGGATTGCAGCGGGCGTGAAGAAGAACATCCCCGAATTCCAGACATAGTTGCCTGCGGCGAGATACTCGCGCGCTTTCGCTAGCACGGGTTTCTCGACGAACCGGGCTTGCTGCAAATGCCGGCGGCGTGGCGTCCCCGAGAGCGTCGCCGCACTCGATGTAGCCGAAGCCGGTCTCGGGGTGCGCCGGGCCGATCCCGAAGGTCACCAGCGTGCCGCCCCGCGCGAGGTGTGCTCCGCGAGCAACTGCTGCGGCAAATGCCGGCTGATCCTGAACCAGGTGATCAGCAGGGAGCACCAGCATCACGATATCGCCGCGGTCCCCCATGTCGAGGCAGAACGCAGCAAGCGCAACCGCCGGCGCTGTATTGCGGCCGAACGGTTCCAGCAGAAACGAGGCCCGTTGCGGACGGCGGGCGCGCATTCCCGCGTAAGCGTCCTTCGTGTGAAAGTAGTACTCGCGGTTGGTGACGGTGAAAAGTTCGGCGACTCCCGGCAGCGCGAGCGCACGCGCCGCGGTTTTCGCGAGAAGGGTCTCGCCGTCGGGCAACGGCATCGACGGCTTCGGTGCAGTCTCACGCGATAGCGGCCAGAGCCGGGTGCCGGCGCCGCCGGAAAGGATCACGGGGACAATTCGAATGCTCGGTTCGATAGGCATCGTCATGCGGTGGAACGGCAGCCGAGTGTACTTGAAACTGCAAAAGTCTAACCCACATAGCAGATACCGTGCCCGCACCGGGGTGCGTCCCGCGCAGGTGGTATGATGAGGGCACTTGAGCGCAATATGCATCGCGACGTTTATCGCGGCGCGCCACGACGATTACCGGGGGTGAACTGGTTTCGACGGGGGTAGCAACGCAGCTCGGGGCATGCCGAGGCGCAGGTCCTCGTAAATCCTACTGCAATCGCAAATTTAACTGCGAACGACGAAACGTACGCTCTGGCGGCTTAATCCCGCCGGACCTCGCACCCGGCAGCGCTCGGCCGGGGTGATGCGGTAATGGTCACAGCGAGGACATTCAGAGCGATCGCGCCCGCCCGGGTCACTTGGGCGAAGCGTTAAAGCAAGGTGACTGGCTCTGTCGCAGCCTGTCCGCCGGCGATGATGGGGTGAGAACCAAATGACGCGACTAAGCATGTAGTCCTGACTGTCGAGCACTTCCGGACGCGAGTTCGATTCTCGCCACCTCCACCAACCCTGAGAACGGCGGCCTCCACGCGGGGCCGTTTTCTTTTGATTTGGGGCCGTTTTGTTTGGTTTTGTAGCTTACCGCCTTGAACTGGTCAAATCGGCTCATCTGGAAATGGCCCGCGACTTGCTTGCCTAGCCAGAAATTGAGGCCATTCCAGATCCAGATTGCGCGAAGGCCGACCGTTTGCCTCGGCGGCGCCTTCCCTTGGCACGAGGTCTCGCATTTGAATCGTTTATTTTTCAAAGAAATAAGGGCGTGTATCGATATCGGCGATGCTGCCGATCGGCGATCATTTGGCACCGGAGTCCATTGACGAATGCGCTAATGTCATCATGCAAACGTCATAACATGGCACCAATGCGCCAACTGAAGCAGTTCGGTTGTCTTGTGCCCATGGCATGAAACCGAGAAAATGGGCCGGGATCACAGCTGGAACCGTTTTTCGGTACGACTTGGGGTTCGGAGTGCCACGATGAAGTTACGTCGCCTGCCGATGCTCGCCGCAATGGCGGCCTTCCTGCTGTTGACGTTGGGGGGTTTCAACGCCGCCGCCACCAGCGTCCTGCCGCTCGACCTCGACCAGATCACCGCCGGCGCCCAGCACATCGTGCACGTCCGCTGTACGGGGAACGAGGTTGAGCCCGACGCAGCGCTGGGTGTGGTCACCGTGACGACCTTCGTCGTGCTCGACCGCGCCAAGGGGGGCGCGAGCGCCGACCTTCACCGTGCGGCAGGCCGGCGGCGAACGCAACGGCATCGCCGTCGATTACCACGTACCGAAATTCAGCGTGGGCAGCGAGTACGTGCTGTTCATGCCGCCGGCCTCGAAGCTGGGGCTGGCCTCACCGGTGGGTCTGTCCCAAGGCGCGTTTGCCGTGGTGCAGGGGCAGGCGGGCAAGGAGGTCGGCAACGGCCGCGACTTCTCGACACTCCTCTCCAGCACCGATCGCGCCATCGCGCCGCCGGGGGTGGCCGCGCGGCTGCAGCGGGCACCGGCGGAACGGGTGCGCGTGGATCTCACCGACTTCATGGCGCTGCTGCGGGCGAAGGCGGGGAAGCAGTGAGCGCCTGCGCTGCCGCCCGGGCCGCGCTTCGCCGCGGCGCCGCCGCCCTTGCGCTCGTCGCCGGCATCGTGCTGCCCGCCCACGGCGGCGGGCCGCTCGACCTGGTCAATCACCTGCCGGTGGTCTATCCGAACGGCGGGAGCTCGCTCACGCTCAACCTCGATCAAGGCCCGCTGGGTACGCGCACCAATGCGCAAGCGACCGCGATCGTCCAGAACGCCATCGGCATGTGGAACGGCGTTGCCACCTCGACCATGCGGCTCGTGCTCGGCGCGCCGCTGCCCGTCGACTACACGATCGCGAACTACGGCAACGTCTACCAGAACTTCTCCGACGGCCTCAACCCGATCATCTTCGATACCGACGGGCTCGATCACCGACGCGATCTTCGGCGTCGGCGCCAAAGGCAGCATTCTCGGCTTCGCCGGGTCGGCCTATTACACCTCGGGCGCGTCGGCCGGGAAATACATCGAAGGCCGGGCGGTCTTGAACGGTTCGATCGGCATCTCGGATGCGACGTGGACGGTGGTCCTCGCACACGAGATCGGCCACTTCTTCGGCCTCGACCATTCACAACTCGACAGCACGCAGGGGCTCGCGTCGAACAACTACGTGCTGATGTACCCGATCGCCTATCGCTCGCTGCAGACGCTGCACGAAGACGACACCGCGGCGGTCACCGCGTTGTATCCGACCGCGAACGTCGGCTCGACCTATGGGCAATTGAACGGCACGTTCACGACCGCCGGCGGCACGCCGATTCGCGGCGCCAACCTCTGGGTGAGGGAAACCTCGACCGCCAAGGTGTACAGCGTCGTCTCCGACTTCCTGACCCAGGGCAACGGCTATTTCCGGCTCTATCTGCCGCCGGGGACGTACACGCTCAATGCCGAGTCGATCGCCACCAATTTCACCGGCGGCTCGAGTGTGGGTCCCTATGCGGGATCGGCGGGCGATGTTTCGTTCCAGGCGCCGCATCCGATCACGCCGGTGGCCTTGGGCGGAGGATCGGCGCAACAAATCGTGATCACCGCCGGCTGCCTCGCGACGGCGACCTTCCGTCTCGACGGCAGCGGCAGCGTGTCCGGCAACTGCAGCGGATCGACGCCGGCGGCGACGACGACCACGCTGTCGAGTTCGGGCAGCCCGGCGCTGGCGGGCACCACCGTGACCTTCACCGCGACGGTCGCCGGGACGAACCCGACCGGCACGGTCAACTTCAAGGATGGCGGCACCACGCTCACCGGTTGCGGCACGGCGGCGCTAGCCGGCTCGGGCAACAGCAAGACCGCCACGTGCAGCACCAGCAGCCTTGGCGGTGGGCGTCCACAGCATCGTCGCGGTCTACAGCGGTGACGCCGGCAATGCGACCTCGACCAGCAACACGCTGTCGCAGGTCATCAATGCGGCGAGCGGCAGCACCAACGTGGCGCTGGCGAGTGCCGGCGCGGTGGCGTCGGCGTCGAGCACCTACAGCGCCGGTTTCCCGGTGGCTGCCGTCAACAACGACGAGCGGAAAGGTGTGGACTGGGGCAGCGGCGGCGGCTGGAATGACGCCACCGCCAGGCACGTTCCCGGATTGGGTGCAGATCAACTTCAGCGGCACGAAGACGATCGACCGGGTCGTGGTCTATACGCTGCAGGACAACTACTGCGAACCCGGTCGAGCCGACCGACACGCAGACCTTCACGCTGTACGGCATCACCGAGTTCACGGTGCAGGGCTGGAACGGTTCGGCCTGGGTCACGCTGGGCACCGTCACCGGCAACAACCTGGTCAAGCGGACCGTCACCTTCTCCGCGTTCACCACCGATCGCATCCGCATCAACGTCACCAATGCGCTCGGCGGTTACTCCCGCATCACCGAGGTCGAAGCCTGGGGGGTGGCGACGGCGAGCAGCACGAACGTGGCGCTGGCCAGTGCCGGCGCGGTGGCCTCGGCGTCGAGCACCTATAGCGCCGGTTTCCCGGTGGCTGTCCATCAACAACAACGAACGCAAGGGCGCGGTCTGGGGCAGCGGCGGCGGCTGGAACGACGCCACCAGTGGCGCGTATCCGGATTGGGTGCAGATCAATTTCAGCGGGTCGAAGACGATCGACCGTGTTGTGGTGTATACGCTGCAGGACGACTTTGCGAATCCGGTCGAGCCGACCGACACGCAGACGTTCTCGCTGTACGGCATCACTGCCTTCAATGTGCAGACCTGGAACGGTTCGGCGTGGGTCACGCAGGCGACGGTGACCGGCAACAACCTGGTGAAGCGCACGGTCACGTTCAACGCCGTCGCGACCGCTCGCATCCGGGTCAACGTTACCAACGCTCTCGCCTCGTACTCTCGCATCACCGAAATCGAGGCCTGGGGACAATGACGGTCGGCCTAATTCTCCCGCATCACTGACGACTCGGCGGAACGGTGTCCGCGCGCAGTAACGACATTGAGCAAGCTGTAGCGGACGCGCGCCACTGCCCGGCGCATCCGCCAATGCCGCGAGATCGACCCGCGGGTCCGTCGCATGGCAACGCTGGTCAGTTTCCTCTTGCGCCCTACCAAGAGTAGCGAATAATGGTCCTGGGAATTTCCCACCGAGCGGACAGTCGAACGCGCTATGGGCAATAAATACAGACAGTCGGAGTACGCGCCGGCAAGCGTTTCGCCTGAACACACATGCCCGCAATGCGGCTCGACATTGCAGCGGATTCAGCGAAATGCCCTCGACCGATTGATTAGCGTGGCCTGGCCTGTACGGCGTTACCGGTGTGCAAACTTCCTGTGCGCTTGGGAAGGAACCCTGCGGTCGAGACCGAAGGCGGACGAACTTGATATGCCACGACGGACGAGTCAGACCTCCAGGCAGGATCGGTGACCATTGGCGCCAGCTGGGCACTTTCCGGTGCCGTATTAGGCGCATCAGGTGCGTGGCAGCCCGTTGACTACTTGGCGCGGAACTCCGCCATCAGCCGTCCTCTCAGGCGACGGGAGACCACATCGCACCCCGCGTTTATGCCGGCTGGCGCGATCTTTGCTACGGCGATGATCGACGGTAGTTGCGGGCGTTGGTTGAGCCTGTAGAGGACCGAAACGAAGCACTCGACGATGTCGATCTATCAGACACGCAACAAGCGGCCGACCAGCGATGACGGAAGTCAGGCTGGCACGCGCGATGGCGCATCGTCTGCCGCATCTCGGCCGCCGAACGGTCAAGGTTTGACGCTGGACTGGACGTCTCGACGCAAGGCGGAGCCGGTGAACCGATTGCTACCGGCAAGCCGCGATTGGCTCGGAACCTTGCCGAAGGACGTGCAGCCAAAGACGCTCGCTGCGCAATACCCACGGATCGTCAATGTACTTGCGGTCGAGTGGGACAATCCAACCGTCTGCCGCGTCTATTTGGCCGATCTGCTCGCTGACGAGCGAGGTGATCGCAAGGGGTTTCCGGCTGATGTAGAGCGCGATCTCATGACGCTGCGGGACTACTACATCACCCTGCACCTGACACTGGCAGAGTGACGCGGTTGGCGCGCGCTCTGGCCAGCGAGGGGCACGCCCACTTTCCGGGATAAGGGGATCCGCTGAATTCTGTGGCGTGCGCGGGCAGGCAACCGCCCGGGCGGCAACGAACGGTGCGGGCCAGCGAACCAAGAGATCGTCACGCGACGCAGCGCACGCGTTGACCGCGTGAATGCGTGTACGGCCCGCAGCCGATGCGCGTCAAACGGTGGCGGATCCGCCGGTACCGAGCCCGAACGCCGCCGCAAGCAGCTCGTACGAGTGCCGTCGCGCCGCCGGGTCGTGGGTCCAGGTATTAATGACGATTTCGTCCAGCGTCAGGCGCTTCGCCAGCGCGTCGAGTCGTGCCGCGACCTGGTCTGCCGTACCGACAAAGGCTGCGCGGCGCAACTCGTCGATCCGCGAGCGCTCCGCATCTGTGTAGGGATGCGCCGCCGCCTGCTCGGGCGACGCCAGCGGATTGCGGAGTCCCCGTTCGAAGCCGATACGCCAGAATTCGCGCGTCGTCGCGAGGCGCCGCGCTTCGGTTTCGGTATCCGCGGTAAGCGCCCACACGCATATCGTCGCGATCGGCTCTGGATACCGCGCGCCGGGCCGGAAATTCTTTCGGTACAGCGCGAGCGCCTCGTCCACGCCTTGACCGTCGCTGAAGAAATAGGCGAATGCGTAGGGCAGGCCGAAGTGGGCCGCGAGCTGCGCCCCGTAGTCGGAGCTGCCGAGAATCCATATCTCCGGGCTGGTGGGACCTTCCGGCTGCGCCGCGATGGCGCGAAAGGGATGGCCTTCCGGAAGCGTGATGCCCGCCACCCAACTCTGCAGGTCCTGCACCTGCTGCGGGAATTCGGCGGCGGCATTCGCGTGAGGATTGAGCGCAAAGGCGGTAAGCCGGTCCGACCCCGGCGCGCGCCCGACGCCGAGGTCGATGCGCCCCGGCGCAATGGCTTCCAGCACGCGAAACTGCTCGGCGACCTTGAGTGCCGAGTAATGGGGAAGCATCACGCCGGCGCTGCCAACGCGTATGCGCTGCGTCGTCGCGGCGATGGCGGCCATCAGGATCTCCGGCGCAGTACCGACGATGCTTGCGCTGTTGTGATGCTCTGACACCCAATAGCGGTGGTAGCCCAGGACGTCGCACAGCCGCGCCAACGTCAGCGATTCGCGGATTGCAACGTCCTGCGTGCGGCCCTGCGTTGCTGTGGACTGGTCGAGTACGGACCACTTCATGCATCAGCTCCGGACGTTGGCACAGGCGCGTATTGTTCGCCGTCGCGTCGTTCAGCGCGGGAGTGGCAACGCCGGTCATCGTCCAGAGGAACGTCGCCGCCGTCAAGTTCCTGAACCTCCCGGCACCGCGAAGGCTCGGGCTGTTACCATTGCGTTTCGGGCGTCCAATGTCCGGCCCGCGCGGGGTGGGGTCCCGGCCGGAGTAAGACAAGATGGGGAAAGACGATGCGTTCGCGCTCGCCAACAAGGCGTGAGGGGCAAGTCGCACCGGTCGCAAGATCGTGCAATGGACGATGACCTAAACGCTGTCACCAAGGCGCTGGCCAGACTCGACGACGTCGAGTTGCACGGCCTCGTCGATGCCACGAAGAACGCACCGAAAACCGCGCCGGGCTTGTTGGCGTGGATCGAGGCCGCCTGCGACTGGGAACTGCACCGCCGGCACGGACACAACTATGTACTGCCCTCGCCTGCGGCCACGATTCCGCCGGAGGAAGATGCGGCCAGCATCTATGCGGCGATGGCGATGCGCGAGACGTTCGACACCGACATTCTGGCCGATTCGATGCGCGCGCTGCTCGATGCGATCGTGGCGCTTTTCACCAAGGGCGGATTCAGGCGTTGACTCCCGACCGGTCGCGTACGCTCAATCGCGGCTGGGAGAAATCCGAAAATTGACGACCGCAGGCTCCTCGGATCACATCGACATGTAGCTGCCAAAAGATCACGCGTCTCGCTTTCGGACAGGCTCTAGGCGAAGGCCGTGCGGCGCCGCGAGCGGTAAAGGAGACCGGCGGCGATTGTGACGTTGAGGAGGTTCCAGCCCATGCCGTTGAGAAATGCCGCACGGTACGAACCCGTCAGGTCGAATGCGATGCCCGACATCCATCCGCCGAGCGCCATGCCAAACAGCGTCGCCATCAGCACCGTGCCGACGCGGGCACCGGCCTCGTGCGGGGTGAAGTATTCGCGCACGATGATCGCGTACGAAGGCACGATGCCGCCTTGAAAGAGGCCGAACAGCGCGGAAACGACGTAGAGGGAATTGAGCCCGTCGAAAGGCAGGAACAACGCCAGTGCAACCGCCTGGAGCAGCGAGCCCAGGAGCAGCGTGGAGAGCCCGCCGATGTGATCGCAGATCCAGCCCGACGCCAGGCGGCTTACGATACCGAAGCCAAGCATCACCGAGAGCATTTCCGCGCCGCGCGCTGCCGGGAACCCGAGATCGCCGCAATAGGCGACGATATGCACCTGCGGCATCGACATCGCGACACAACAGGCAAGCCCGGCGACGCACAGGATCGCCTGCAGCGCGCCGGGGGAGAATCCCAGCGGCCGCGCAGAGGCGTGCGCGGCCCGCGCAGCCGCTTCCATCGGCACGAACGCCGGGGGGCGTCGGCGCAACGCGAGCGCAAGCGGCGGCATCGCCGCGATGCAGAAAACGCCGACGCCGATGTAGGTCTCCCGCCAGCCGACGGTATCGAAGAAGTGCTGCAGCACCGGCGGCCAGATCGCGCCCGCCAGATAGCTTCCGCTCGCGCAGATGGCTATCGCGATGCCGCGACGACGCGTGAACCAGAGCGACGTATCCGCGACGAGTGGCGCGAATGTGGCCGAGCTGCCGAGCATGCCGATCATCAGGCCGTGCGCGATGCCGACCTGCAAGAGGCTTTGCGCCGAACCCGCGGCGATGAAACCGAGGCCCAGTGTCAATGTGCCGATCAGCACCGGCACCATCACGCCGAAACGATCGGATAGCCGACCCATCAGGATGCCGCCGAAACCGAATCCGATCATCGTCAGCGTATAGGGCAGCGATGCATCGGAACGCGTCGCTGCAAACTCCGCCTGGACCGGCGGGAGTGCGACTGCCGCTGCGTACATGCCCACGCCACCCAGAGTCATCAGGGCGAGCGATGCGAGCAGGCGCGCCCACGCGTAGGGTGATTCATTTTCCGATTGCGCGGCAATCATGATCGACGCTTCGCATTCCCGGTGTTTCTGAAGTGACGGCATCTTAACTTGCGGAACGGTTGTTGATGACATCGGCATCCCGCCGAGACAGCGGGATTGTCGATCGTTCCCTCGTTCAGACTCTTGCGACGCCGTTTACACATCGCGGCATCTTCTGCCGAATTCACGCCGGGCCCCGTGTGAACGTGCGCGGATTCCGGGCCGGTGGGGCCCTGAGCCGGGTAATTGTGAAGTTTTTTCCGTGTCGGCCGCGTTCTGGCATGAAGGATGCAGCTTGGAACCCGTTCCGATGCGCAAGTCCCCTAGAGGTCTCATCGGGCGATTACCCACATGGCTCTTGTCGACTACACGCAGCACGGGCGATACCGGGATGGCGACGCACAGAAGCATGCTGACCAAATTTGAAGCGAGGGCGACATGACCTCGTGTGTCGCTTGCGTCTACGCTCGTCCGGCGATCGCCATCGGTGGGCTTCCATCAAGTCTGCCATACGCCAGGATGATTCCGTGATCGAGCTTGTTTCCGAGGCGATGGCCATTCCTGTCAGGAACCTGCGATTCCTGATCGTCGACGACGATGCCGACCAGCGCTATCTGTTGGGCCGCACCCTCAAGAGGATGGGCATGGCCAACGTCGTCGAGGCCACCTCGGGCCGCAGCGCGCTCGAAGTGCTGGGCCGAATCGACGAGGCCGTCGACATCGTCATTTCCGACCTCCAGATGCCCGATGTCGACGGGATGGAGCTCATTCGTCGAATCGGGGAAAGGGCGCTCCCTGTCTCCGTGATCCTCGTCAGCGCGCTCGATGGGGTCCTGCTGGGGTCCGCCGCGACGATGACGCAGGCCTACGGTGTCAGGATCATCGGCACCATCGAAAAGCCGGTCACGGGCGACAAACTCTTTACGGTCCTGAGGCACTATTTGCCCCCGCAGCCGGACGCCGAGGCCTCGCGGGACATCACGTTCGCGCCGACGCCGGAAGTCGTACTCGCCGGTATTGCCGCGGGGCAGTTCGAGCCATTCTTCCAGCCGGTCGTCGAACTCGCCAGCGGAAGGGTCGTCGGGGCCGAAGCCCTGGCGCGGTGGCGCCACCCGGCCTACGGCATCCTCGGGCCGGAGCTGTTCCTGCCGCCGCTCGCTCGCGCCGGCTACATGGACGAGCTGTCGTGGATCATGTTTGCGCTGGCGGCGATGGAGGCCGGTCGTTGGAGGACTGCGGGCCTGCGGCTGACGGTTTCGGTGAACCTCTCCGCGACGTCTCTCGCCGATCCGAACTACGCCGACGCGGTGACCCAGATCGTGAGCGGCCAGGGCCTCGAGCCGTCGGAGATGATCCTCGAGTTGACCGAAACGGAGGCCATCCTCAATGTCGCCGCCGCCCTGGAGAATCTGACGCGGCTGCGCATGAAGGGCTTCGGCCTCGCGATCGACGACTACGGGGTGGGTTTTTCGTCGATGCAGGAGCTGTCGCGGATGCCGTTTACCGAAGTCAAGATCGATCGGTCGTTCGTTGCCCGCGCCAGCACCAGCGAAAAGCATCGGATGATGATCGAGCACACGATCGCGGTCGCGCACCAGCTGGGGATGAAGACCGTCGCCGAGGGCGTCGAAACGAAGGCGGAATATGACCTGCTGGCCGGCCTCGGCTGCCGCAGGATCCAGGGCTACTACGTCGCGAAACCGATCGATGCCGCGGGTTTCCTGCGCTGGATGCTCGACCATCGGGTCAATGCCGGAACCGAAGCGCAACCGCGCTCGACGGACGTAAAGCTCTTCGGTACCTGACCCGGCGGGCCGCTGGCGGCCTCGACCCCGGTGCCGCCCGGAATCAGAGGTCCCCGAACAGTCGCCGGGGGCAGAGATTCCCAACCCGTGCCGACAAAAGCCGGCCCGCGTCCGCGCCGGTTTTTCACGTTGCAATCCTGCTGCAAGTTCCGCGAAATGCCTGCGGCGTCGCTCCCCCATTGACCTGCGTCAACCTTCCCCTCAGGCGCTCGGAGTTGAATCCAAAACAGGACGGTGTCTTGTTCTAACAAGCCGATCTAAGACGAGTGCCTCCGTTTCGTCGAGGATCGCGTCGCTGGTGCGGCCCCAGGCCGCGACTCCGGCACCTCGAGCGGAAGTTCTCCGCGAGGGGCGCCTCAAGGTAACGGGAAAGGGGACCCCATGTCATTCAAGTCCAACCTCGTGGCGACCGGATTGCTGTGGGTACTCGCCGCGTTCCTGGCGATGCCCGCGACGGCGCAGCAGACCGCAGCCACGTCCACCGCTTACAGGCCGATCTGCGCCAATTGTCACGAGGCTCAGTGGAACGCGATCGACCTCACGGCGCACGGCGCCAAGAGCGACGCCAACGGCAGTATGTGCCAGACGTGCCACGGCGACGCCACGGCGCACCTGGCCAACCCGATGGCGGCCAAGCCGGACAACCCCTTCAGAGCGGGGGTCCCCGCCGCGAAGCGGACCGAAGTCTGCCTGACCTGCCACAGCGGCAACCGCAACCTCGCCTTCTGGACCTCCGGCAAGCATGCGCTGAATGAAGTGACGTGCAGCAATTGCCACAGCATCCACGGCAAGACGCTCGCACCGACCGTCAACAAGTTCGTGACCACGTTCCTGCCAAACCAGGCGGAGGGTTGCTGGCAATGCCACCAGTCGATCCGGGCCGCGAACTTCAAGCCTTCACATCACCCGATCATCGAAGGCAAGGTCAAATGCACCGACTGCCACAACCCGCACGGGGCGCTCTCGCCGGCCATGGTCAAACAGCCCACGATCAACGACCAGTGCTACTCGTGCCACGCGGACAAGCGCGGCCCGTACGTGTTCAACCATCCGCCAGTCGAGGAGAACTGCGCGACCTGCCACAACCCGCACGGCTCGGTCCACGGCAAGCTGCTGAACGAGCAAGCGCCGAACCTCTGCCAAGACTGCCACGACGGGTCGCGGCACCCGGGTACCGTGTACGGCGCGGCGGGCGGCTGGGTATGCGCGCCGGGAGACCCGAATCCGGCCTGCGCCGGCAAGACGGGACAGCCCAACCCGGCCGTGAGCACGCGCCTCGTAGCCCGCGCCTGCCTGAACTGCCACAACGCGATCCATGGCTCGAACGCGCCGGGTAACCGCGGCAAGTTCTTCACGCGATAAGGTCAGGAGAGAACCATGAGCAAGAAGCTGCTTTCCACCCTGATCGCCAGCCTGTTCGCAGCCGCGCCGGCCCTCGCCCAGAGCGACGACCCGATGCGGGTCCAGGGCGGGGCGACGCTCGGCGGCATCTACAACAACCAGAGCGCCACGGACACGGCGAAGCTCGAGGAGTATCAGGACCTCGGCAACGGCGCGCTGTCGAACATCGGCGCCCGTGGCCGCAACAGCACGACGTGGTTCGAAGGTTACGGCGAGAACTTCGGCCGCACCGACCAGTACATGTTCCTGCGCGGCGGCATGTACAGACATCTTCAAGAGCCGGGGCGTACCTCAACGACATTCCGCACAACTTCTCGTCGTCGGCGCTGACACCGTACGCCGGTATCGGCAGCAACGTGCTGGGGACGACGTTCCCGCAACCTCAACCCGACCACCTGGACGTCTTTCAATCTGGGGTATGAGCGCCGGGACGCGGGCGGGTACTTCGAATGGCAGAAGAACAGCCCGTGGTACTTCCGGGCCGACGGCAACCAGGTGACGTTCAACGGCACCAAGGTCGGCTCCGCGGCGAGCGGCACGAGCCCGGGCAACGGTTTCGTCGACCTGGCGTTCCCGACGCAGTACAAGACGAGCAACTGGGGGGTCGAAGGCGGCTACCAGACGAGCAAGGCGACCTTCGCGCTGCGCTGGGACTACAGCAAGTTCGAAAACTCGAACGAGACGCTCTATCTGGACCAACCCGTACTTCGGCGGCAACCGCCTCGACGTGACGTGGCTGCCGCCGGAAAACGAGTTCAACAAGTTCACGGCGACCGGCAAACTATCGCGACCTGCCGTGGCACTCGGTGATCTCCGCGCGCTACACGTGGTCCGAGACCAAGAGCAGCACCAACCTTGGCCTGAGCGCGCTCAACACCGGCGCGGTCTACGCCCCTACGCTGCCCGATGAGAACACGTTCAACGGGAAGAACGTCAACCAGTCGTTCGCGCTGGGGTGGACGGCGAACCCGGTGGCGAACGTCGACACCCGCGTCTATTACTACTGGACGAAGCTGTCGAACGACTCCGACATCGTCGATTACGGCAACGCGCCGACGCAGCCGCTGGCGAGCGGCTTGGGGTGCGGAACGCTCCCGACGCCGCCGTATCAGGTCGGCAACTGCGAGAACGAGCTCTTCTCGTACCGCAAGAACAACGTCGGGTTCGACGTGTGGTGGCGCTTCACCAAGGGCCAGCGGCTCGGCTTCGGATAGGACTACCTGGATCTCGACCAGCAGCGCGTCGACTACGACAAGATGCACTGGAACAAGCTTTGGGTCGAGTACAAGAACACGATGCTCGACACGCTGTCCGCCCGTCTCAAGTACCAGTACCTGAAGCGGGATGCGACGTCGAACTACAGCAATGCGGGCCTGAGCGCGAACGACCCGAACTACCTGTTGCCCTACACGTCGGCGTTCGACATGCAGAGCAGCACGACCAACGAGGTCAAGCTGATCCTCGATTGGAGCCCGATGCCGATGCTGGGCCTCTCGTTCGAGGGCAAGTGGGCCAAGCAGGACTTCGACGACCACACCTATGGTCGCGGGAACACCGACCAACAGGGTTACTTTTTGAGCGGCAACTGGGGCGACGCCAGAGGTTGATGCTCAACGTCTTTGGCAGCTGGGAGGAAACGAAGTATCCGTCGGATCACCGTTATATCGGAACGGTCGCGGGCGGCCCGACGCCGCCGCCGGGATATTGCACGGCAGCGATCCCGAATTGCTACAGCCCGACCGCCGCGCCAAATTCCGGTTCGTACAACTGGAGCTCGGAGACGAAGGACACGAGCTACATGATCGGAGTCGGGGTCGATTGGCCGGTCCATCCACAATGGATGGTGAAGGCGTCGTACCTGTACGTGGAGAACGACGGGCAGGCCACGTTCTCGTCGCAAGACGCTACAGGCCAGACGGTTGGTGGCCCGGCCGGCTTCGGCAACCCGCTCAACATCGGTAACTTCGACGACTCCAAGCAACAGTATTTCAACCTGAAGGCCATTTACACGTACGACAGGAACTGGACGTTCACCGCCGGTTACGCGTACGAGAAATATGAGCACAACGATATCGGCACGGACGGCTACCAGTACTTTCTGCCGTATCCGGCCGTTGCCTCGAACACGAGCTTGAGCTACCTGAACGGCTACGACGCATTCACCAACGGCAGCCAGAACATCTTCTATCTGCTGATGAGCTACAAGTTCGACCCGCCGCCGCTGCCCGCGGCGCCCGCGAGAGTGGCGCAAGCGCCGGTCGCGGCGCCGCCGCCCCCACCGCCGCCCCCACCGCCGCCACCCCCGCCTCCTGCGCCGCAGGTGCAGAAGATCACGCTTGACTCGAAGGTGCTGTTCGAATTCGACAAGGCGGTATTGAAGCCCGAGGGCAAGGCAGCGATCGACAGCCAGGTCGTGGGCAAGCTCGCGCAGGTGCAGACGCTCGAAGTCGTGCTGGTGACGGGCCACACCGACCGTCTGGGTTCGGAGGCTTACAACCAGAAACTGTCGACGGAGCGCGCGGATGCGGTGCGCAACTACCTCATCAGCAAAGGGCGTCGACAGGGCCAAGATCCAGTCGATCGGCATGGGCGAGAAGCAGCCGGTGGTGCAGTGCGATCAGAAGAACATGAAGGCGCTGATCGACTGCCTGCAGCCGAACCGTCGCGTGGACGTCGAGGTCAAGGGCGAGACGAGGAAGTAGTCACCTCGCAAGCACGACCTCGCAAGCCCCGCCTCGCGCGGGGCTTTTTCTTGGTGCGCCCGGCAGGGCGCACGTACTTGGAGGTGGAAGTCCTCTACACACTCGGCAAGGAGGAAGTGTTAGCCGAACGGCAAGGGTGTCGCGGGCGACTGCGAATCCGGAGGAAGCTGAAGGCAAAGCGCTGGCCCGACGAACAGGAAGCGGATAGAGGCGGCGTAGCGGGGTGAGCAGGCCAATATCATGCGAAGCCCGATACTTGCACGGAACGCTGCGTCGTAGATCCGACAGGCATGAGCGTGAAGGTGCGTGCGCGATACCCGGGGAGACTGGCGGTGTGCCAGTGCTTCTGACATCGAGAGGTGTCGGGATGCAGCTCGCCAGAAGTCAGCCGGGCCATAGTAGGCGTCAGGATGAGCCGAAGGGCCGACGTGAAAGGCCGCGGGTAGGCGGCGGGACTCTCAAGGAAGCCGATGAAGGCGGAAGCTGATCGGGCTGATCAGGCGGGGGCGACGGAACCGGACGGAATTCGGGCGACGCTGCAACTGCGCCGAGGCGATGACGACCCGTTCGCGGACGAAAGCGGAGGTGCGCAACGAGTCTGATGGAAGCCGTCGTCGAACGCGGCACTTGAAGCTCGCGTATCACGGGAGGTTGACAACAAGGGCGCGGCGGGGGTAGACCAGCTCGCCGTCTCCGAACTCGAAGACCATCTGAAGCGACACTGGCCGACGATTCGAGCCAGACTACGGCGGGGACCTCGGCCGAACCGGTGCGTCGGGTCGACATCCCAAGCCGCAAGGCGGGGTCCGTACACTCGGCGTCCCGACGGTGGTGGATCGGCTCCTGCAGCAGGCGTTGCATTAAGTGCTACGACCGATGTTCGAGCCGACCTTCTCGACGCGAGCTACGGCTTTCGACCGGGGAGGTGCGCGTCGGCGCTACGCCAGCGCGGCGGTCTGGCGCAAGGCAAACGTGGGTGGTGGATATCGATCTGGAGAAGTTCTTCGACCGGTAACCACGACTTTGATGAGCAAGCTGGCGAGGAAGATTGGCGATGCACGAGTCCTGACCCTGATTCGGCGGTATCTGTAGCGGGCATGATGGCGGATGGGGTTGTGCAGTTGCGCACGGAAGGCACGCCGCAA
>CAWJMQ010000002.1:0-85279 GCA_963844005.1 uncultured beta proteobacterium
CATTGCAGTGACTGGGCAAACCATGGCCAACACGATCCACGTCGACGTCGTCAGCGCTGAAGAGCAGATCTTCTCCGGCGAGGCGGAATTCGTCGTGCTCCCCGGCGCGATGGGCGAGCTCGGCATTTACCCTCGGCACGCGCCGCTCCTGACCCAGATCAAGCCGGGCGCCGTCCGGATACGACTTCCAGGCCGCACCGACGACGAGCTGGTATTCGTCCAGGGCGGTTTTCTCGAAGTGCAGCCTACGCGCGTGACCGTCCTGGCGGACACCGCGATCCGCGCAAAGGACCTCGACGAGGCGTCCGCGGCGGCGGCGAAAAAGGCTGCCGAGGAGGCGATGCAGAACAAGACGTCGCGCGAGGAAATCGCGCAGGCGGAGGCCGAGCTCTCCATCGCCGTCGCTCAGCTCGAAGCGATTCGCAAGATGCGGCACCGCGCCTGACGCACGATATCGCGCTGCACACCAACCTTGTCCGCGCTCAAGGCGCGAGCGGGCGGCGCCAAATCTAGAATCGCCATGTATCGGCGCGTTCGCCTCCCACCATGAGCGACTTCACCAACAGAACCTTCGAAGAAATCGAAGTCAATGCTGCTGCGTCGGTGTCGCGCACGTTGACCGCGACCGACGTCGAGGCGCTTGCCATCGCCGCCGGCGATGTCGAAGGATTCCACGTCGAAGGTGGCAACGCCGACGAACGGCTGTCGGCGCAGGGGGCGGCGGCCGTTGCGATGGTCGCGGGTCTTCTGAATCGCCGCCTTCCGGGTCCCGGCACCGCCATCGTCGGAACGCATTTTCGCTACGCGGGCACGTGCTACGTCGGCGACACGTTGACGGTCACCGTGACCGCATTGCGCAAACACGCGGAAGGACATCGCGTCGAATTCGCCTGCCGCTGCGTGAACCAGAGCGGCGACGTTCTCGTCGATGGAATCGCCACCGTCGCGGCGCCGACGCAACGCATCGCCTACGCGAACGTTTCGACGCCGGAGATGATCCTTCGCCGCAACGACGGCTTCGTCAAGCTGTTCAAGCGATGTACGGCGCTGCCGCCGGTCACCTGCGCGGTGGTCCATCCTTGCGATGCGGATTCGATGCTGGGAGCGCTCGAGGCCGCGCACCGGGGTCTGATCGTTCCGGTCCTGGTGGGTCCGGAGGCCAAAATGCGCGCCGTGGCGCGGGCCGAGGGTGTCGACCTCTCGCCTTACCAGATCGTGAGCGTCGAACACAGCCACGCCGCTGCGGAAAAGGCCGTCGAACTGGCTCGCGCCGGCAACGTCGAGGCGCTGATGAAGGGCAGCCTTCACACCGACGAATTGATGAGCGCGGTGGTACCCGCGGCGAGCGGTCTGCGCACGGCGCGGCGCATATCGCACGTGTTCGTCCTCGACGTGCCGACATATCCGCGGCTCCTGATGGTCACCGACGCGGCGATCAACCTTTACCCGACGCTCGAGGACAAGGTCGACATCTGCCAGAACGCGATTGATCTCGCGCACATTCTCGGGATCGCCCGACCGAAGGTCGCGATTCTCTCGGCGGTCGAGACGATCAACCCGAAGATTCCGGGCACGCTCGACGCGGCGGCGTTGTGCAGATGGCCGACCGCGGACAGATCCGCGGCGCCCTGCTCGACGGGCCATTGGCGTTCGACAATGCGATATCGGTCGAAGCCGCTCGAACCAAGGGCATCCACTCCAGCGTCGCAGGCGAAGCGGACATCCTGCTGGTGCCGGATCTCGAGGCGGGGAACATGCTGGCGAAGCAGCTCCAGTATCTCGCGGGCGCCGACTTGGCGGGCATCGTGTGTGGGACGCGCGTGCCGATCGTCCTCACCTCGCGCGCCGACAACGTGCGCACGCGTCTCGTTTCCGCGGCGGTGCTGAAGCTCGTCGCGCACGACCGGCGCGATAAGCTGCTTGGAAAGCCCTGACGCTGCCCGTGAAAGCGGTCTCGGCGTGTGCGCGTCGGTGGTGCCCCACGCTTTCATCTGCGGAACGAGCGCGGTGATTTCGGCAACGAGCTTGACCAGTACTTTGCGGCAGATCGCCTGACACGAAGCCAGCCCGATAGCGCGGCGCCTGGCGAAGAGGATACGCAGGCGCTGCGCTAGAATGAACGAAAGGCCGACGATCCGCTCGCGATGTCCATTCCCCGACCCGCAGTACGACCTCGTGATCGTGGGCGCCGGCATCAATGGCGCGGGAATCGCCCGCGACGCTGCCGGCCGCGGACTGAAGGTGCTTCTGGTCGAGCGAGGTGACCTGGCGGCGGCAACGTCGCAGTGGAGCACAAAGCTCATTCACGGCGGATTGCGTTACCTCGAGCATTTCGAATTCCGGCTCGTCCGCGAATCGCTCGCCGAGCGCGAAATCCTGCTGCGCCAGGCTCCGCATATCGTCGAGCCGCTGGCATTCGTCCTGCCGCATGAGCCGCACCTGCGGCCCGCGTGGATGATCCGCGTCGGACTCTTCCTCTACGACCATCTCGAGCGGCGCGAGACGCTGCCGGGATCGTTCGGCGTCGACCTCTCGGCCACGAAGTGGGGCGCCGGTTTGAAGCCCAAGTTCAGGACGGGTTTCGTCTATTCGGATGCCAGGGTCGACGACGCGCGGCTCGTCGTCTTCAACGTGATGGACGCCCACACGCGCGGCGCCGACGTACGCGTGCAAACCCGGTTCGTTGCTGCGAAGCGCGAGCGGGACGCGACGGGAACGTCATGGCATGTGAAGCTCGAAGAGAATGCGGGCGGGACGCTGCACGTTACCGCAAGGGCACTCGTCAACGCGACCGGACCCTGGGTGCAGCGGGTCCGCGATGTCATCAGCGGCGCATCGTCGACTGAGAGCGTCCGCCACGTCAAAGGCAGCCATATCGTCGTCCCGCGCGTACACGGCGGCGAGCATGCTTACATCCTGCAGAATGCCGACAACCGAATTGTCTTCGTGATTCCCTACCAGGATCGCTACTCGCTGATCGGCACGACCGACGTGCCGGTGGAGGCCTTTGAGAAGCCGGAGATCACTAGCGGCGAGGCTGATTATCTGCTCCGGATCGCGAACACGTACCTCGAGCGCGCGCTTGCCCGCGAGGATATCGTGTGGAGCTACAGCGGCGTGCGCCCCCTCTATGACGACGGTGCCTCCGATCCCTCCGCGATCACGAGGGATTACGTGTTCAAGCTCGATACGGGCGATGGTGGGAGTCCGCCGGCATTGTCGATCTATGGCGGCAAGATCACGACCTATCGCAAGCTCGCCGAGCATGCGCTCGACGAGCTCGCTCCGTTTCTGAAACCGATGAAGCCGCGGTGGACGGAACGCGCGGTGCTCCCGGGCGGCGATCTGCCTGTAGGCGGAGCAACGTCGTGGTCCACGGAGCTTGCGCGGCGGTTTCCTGCACTACCGATGGAAATCCTGCGCGGTGTCGCACGGCGGCACGGCACGCTCGCGCTCGCGATTCTTGGCAATGCCAAAGCGCCGGCGGACCTTGGCGATGACTTCGGACAGGGGCTAACGGCGGCCGAGGTCGACTATCTCGTCCGAAACGAGTGGGCGCGCACGGCCGACGACGTGCTGTGGCGACGAACCAAGTGCGGCCTCGGGATGAGCCCCGCCGCGCGCGAACGCGTGGCGATTTGTGTGGCGCAGGCCATGGCGGTGACGCTCGCGTGACCCGGCAAACGACGTTGCGCCCGCTGGCCGTGATGCCGGAGAACGCGCGGCGCGCGGTCCGAGGCGTGCTCACCGACCTCGACGACACGCTGTCGACACACGGCCGGCTTTCAGCCGATGCGTACGCGGCGATGGAACGGCTGCGCAACGCGGGTTACCTCGTGATCCCGATCACCGGTCGGCCGGCGGGCTGGTGCGACCACATCGCCCGGATGTGGCCGGTCGACGCGGTCGTCGGCGAAAACGGCGCGCTGTACATGTGTCACGACGATCTCGCGGGCCGGCTCGTTCGACGATTCGCGACCGACGAGCAGACGCGACGCCAGGATCGCGCCCGGCTCGCGACGATCGCCGAGAAGATCGTGGCTGCGGTGCCCGGCTGCGCGCTTGCGTCGGATCAACGTTATCGCGAAGCCGATCTCGCCATCGATTTTCGCGAGGACGTGCCGCCGCTTCCCCGCGAGGCCGTGGACCGCATCGTCGCGATGATGGAGGCCGAGGGCATGACAGCCAAGGTGAGCTCGATCCACGTCAACGGCTGGTTCGGCAGCTACGACAAGCTGTCGATGACGAGGACGTTGTTTGCCGAGGTCCTCGGGACGGACATCGACGCGGAGCGTGAGCGCTTCGTCTTCATCGGCGATTCGCCGAACGACGCGCCGATGTTCGCTTACTTTCCGAACTCGGTCGGGGTCGCCAACGTCCGGCAATTCGCCGACCGCATTGCGACGTTGCCTGCTTACATCACGCAGCGCGCGGCCGGTGCCGGGTTCGCCGAACTCGCGGATTTCCTGATCGCCGGGCGCGAGACGCCCGATCCACCGGCGCGGTAGCGCATGGCCTCGGCCTCCCGCGCATGTCAGTGTGCATCGGACCGGAACCGGACCAGCGCCGCAGGTCCGGCGTACCGTGCGGAAGCGCCCAGTGCCTCCTCGATCCGCAGAGCTTCGTTCCATTTCGCCATTCGCTCGGAACGGGCGAAGGAGCCGACCTTGATCCTGCCCGCGTTCCAGCCGACCGCAAGGTGAACGATCGACGTGTCCTCGGTCTCGCCGGAACGCGCGGAAACGATAGTGGAAAAACCCGCCTCCCGTGCCGCCGTCATGGCCGCGAGCGTTTCGGTGATGGTGCCCGCCTGGTTTGGCTTGATGAGAACGGCGTTGCATGCCGCATCCGCGGCGGCCGCCGCGACGCGCGCCGCATTGGTCGTCAGGAAGTCGTCGCCGACGATCTCCACGCGCGTTCCTGCGGCGCGAGCGAAGGCGATCCAGCCGTCGCGGTCGTCTTCGGCGAACGGATCCTCGATCGACACGATCGGATAGCGGTCGAGCCAGCCGAGAAGGAGCTCGATCATGCCGTCACGGTCGAGTTCCCAGCGCTCGAGCCCGAGGCGATAGCGGCCGTTGCGGCCAAGTTCCGAGGCGGCGACGTCGATCGCGATCGCGACGTCGGTTCCGGGCGCGAATCCCGCGCGCTCGATCGCACGAACGAGCATCGCGAGCGCCTCCTCGTTGGTGTCGAATACGGGCCACCATCCGCCTTCATCGGCAACGCCCGCAAGCTTGCCAGCACCGCGCATGAGTTCGCCGGCGGCACGGTACACCTCCGCCGTCGTTTCGAGCGCATGGGCGAACGACGTCGCGGAAAGCGGCAGCACCATCAAGTCCTGGATGTCGATCCGCCTGCCGGCGTGCGCGCCACCGCCGAAGATCTGGATTTCCGGCAGCGGCAGCGTAACCGGATTGTCACCCGCGAGCTGGCGCCACAGCGGCCATCCGCGCGCCGCCGCCGCCGCGTGCGCGACGGCCAGCGAGACCGCGACCGTTGCGTTGCCGCCCAGCTTCGCCTTGTTCGGCGTGCCGTCCAGCGCGATGAGGCGCGCATCGACGCCGGCCTGATCGAATCCGTCATGACCCGCGAGTGCCTGCGCCACGGGTCCATCGATGTTCGCGATCGCGCGCATGACGTCCATGCCTCCGAATCGCGTTCCGCCATCGCGGAGGTCGACGGCTTCGAGCGAACCGCGGGACGCGCCGGCGGGCGCGATGGCACGGCCGATGGCACCATTCACCAGCTCGACTTGAGCCTCGACCGTCGGTCGACCGCGCGAGTCCCACACGCGCCGCGAACGGACGCTGGCAATTGCGCTGTTCACCGGGATCCTCCAGCACTCCATCGGCGCGCGATTTCGGCAAGCCCGGAGACGGGCTCGCGGAGCAACGCCCGCGCGAATGCACGGACCTCGTCCCTGGATCGATCGTCGGTCAGGTATTCGACGGGCGATTTGCCGTCGATGCGCGCCAGCATCAGGCCCGGAAGGAGCGCCGCGGTTCGCTCTTCGCAGCTCGCCGGCGCCTCCCAGGCGACGCGCTCGAAGTAAGCGCTCGCAAGCGCCGTGTACGCGGCTGCATAACGCGCGCGCCATTGCGGCCGCAAGGCACCCTTGAGTAACAGGTGGTTCAGCACGAACGCAAGATCGAAGGCAGGGTCTCCGTACCACGCGCACTCGGCGTCGAGGATGACCGGCCCTCCGGGCCCGACAAGCAGGTTCTTCGGGCTGAAATCGCCGTGGACCAGCACGCGTTTCGTCGTCCGCGTCTTCTCCAGAAGCGTGGCGAGCCGTTCGGCCAGGTCGGGGTGCGCGCGCCCGGTGGCGACGAGGTACGGTTCGAGGCGGATGGCGTAGAAGATTTCGTCGGTCGGAAATAGCCGGCTGATTGCCATCCGGTCCGCCGTGGCCGCGTGAATCAGGCCAAGCACGTTGCCGATCGCCGCCGCCGTCGACAGCTCGACAGTCCCTTCCCGGAGCTGGTCTTTCCATACCGGGTGCCGGTCGGGCGCGAAGAATGCCATCGCGAAGCACCCGAGCTCGCGGTCTTCGCCGAGAATCGCGGGAACAGCGGCCGGGACGATGGCACCAGCGATGCGCATCCACTCGACTTCCCAGTGGTTGCGCGCGACCGGTGCCCGCCATTCCGCGGCGACCTTGAGCCTTGCCAAAGCCCGCTTGATGCAGATGGCACCGGTTGGCAGGTCGACGCGGTAGATATCCGACGACACGCCACCGGCCAGAGGCACGAAACTAACTTTAGAGTCAGCGCTTACTATCGCCATCCGCACCAGTGCACGGGCAAGGCTCCCGTCCGGGTCTCCGCCCTTCGGAGCTGCCTCCGCGGGTGGCCTTGGACTCATCATCGGGAAAAACAGCAATGATCAGTATATTTGCGCATGAGACCTGATCTATCATAACAACCGTCGACGCTAAACCCCTGACACAATACAGGGACGCGTTGTCCCGGCCCGGCGCAGCATCAAACAGGAGGCGCTAACGATGATCCGATACGGATTCAGCATCCGCACCAAATCCGGACAACGCGTGGACAACATCCAGATCATGGCAGCGAATCTGATGGAGGCCGAGCGCCGCCTGCGTCAGATGTACGTTAACTGCCAAATCGTCGATTGCCGAGAGCAGTCGGTGCCGGTGGCGCGCCGAGTGGACTCGCTCGATATCGAAGGCGTGATCGGAATGATCAGCGCCTCGCCGTCAGGTCATAAAGCCAGCACTCACTAACTCTTCGCCGAGCGCTCTGTAGTCCTCCGCGCCCTTGCTGCCGGCCGCGTGTCGAAAGACATCGAGTTCGAGCTCCGGACTCTCGGCCAGCTTCACGCTCTCCCGGATCTTCGTCGCGCAGATCTCGTCCGGACGGAAGGCCGTGGCCATGCGCGCGACGACTTCGTAGCTCATCTTGCGCCGCACATCGAAGCGCGTGAGCACATACCGGCGCGGAAGCCGACGCTTGAAGACGGGTTCGAGCGCGTTCAGTGCCCGCTCGACCTGCATCGCGCCGCGCAGCGACAGAAAGTCGCAGGAAACCGGCACCAGCAGAACATCGCAGGCGAAGACAGCGTTGAGCGAGAGCACGTTGAGCAACGGGCAGCAGTCGATGACGACCGGTCCCGGCATCGCGTCGGGCTCGTGCAACGCGTGCCGAAGTTTCGTGACGACGTTGACGCCCTTGCCCAGCAGCGAGTCGATCTTCGAGAGCTCGAGGTGCGCCGGACAGAGCACGACTCCGCTCTTCGTGATCTGCGCCACGTCGGGGAGCGGGCGCTGGCGGACGAAGAAGCTGTAGACGGAGTCGTCGGCGAATTTCGGATGCACGCCGAAGATGTGCGACAGATGCGCCTGCGGATCGAGATCGATGCCCAACGGGCGCCGGCCTCGCTGCGCGATGGTCGCGAGCAGGTTCAGCGCAGTGGTCGTCTTTCCGACGCCGCCCTTCTGATTGAACACCGCGATTATGGCCATCGCGGGGAGAATACCTCGAAGAGGTTTCCTAGAGGAGCCGACGGCGGATCTGCGTCACGGCGACCTCGGCCAGGATCACCACGGCGAAGATCGCGAGCAGGATCACTGCCACGCGATTCCACTGAAAGAGGTTCAACGCGGAGTCGAGCGTCATCCCGATGCCGCCGGCGCCGACCAGCCCAAGCACCGCGGACTCGCGGACATTGATGTCCCATCGGAAAAGGGCGATGGACCAGAACGCCGGTTTCACCTGGGGCCGATACCCGAATGTCATCCGCGAGGCCCACGGGGCGCCGGCGGCGGTCAGCGCCTCGATCGGCCCTGCCTGCGTTTCCTCCAGCGCCTCGCCGAACAGCTTGCCGACGAAGCCAATCGACCGGAACGCGATCGCCAGCGTGCCGGCAAGCGCGCCGGGACCGAAGATCCCGACGAAAAGCAGCGCCCAGACCAGCGAATTCACCGATCGCGAGGAGACCAGGATCAGCTTGGCGGCCAGGTTTACCGATGTCGCCGGTACGAGGTTGTGCGCGGCGAGAATGCCGACAGGGAGCGCGAGGATGAGCGCCAAGAGCGTGCCGAGTGTAGCGATGTGGATGGTCTCCATCAGCGCTTCGTGCACGGTGCCGGGATAATGCGCGAAGTCGACCGGCCACATCCGGGAGAACAAGTCGGCGACCTGCTCCGGCGCATCCGCGAGAAACTCGGGAATCACCTCGACCGTCTGGATCGACACCGCGATCGCCGCCACAAGAACGAGATAGACGGCGAAGCGCGCGAGCCGCTGCCCCCGCGTGAAGCGCCGCCAGATCCGGTCGCCTCCATCGCGGGCGGGCACTTGCGCGGCCGAGGAGCCGGGGCCAACCATCAGTTGTCCTCGGCATGCCGGACACGGCGCATGGCGCCGCGTCGGAAGAGGTCGCGAAACGTCGCATTCTCGATGAAGATCGCGCGTACCGTGGTGGCGAGAATTTCGCCGATCATGATCAGCGTGATGATCGCGATCAGGATTGCGCAGACGAAATCGTAGTCGAAGCGCTGGAACGCCGCGAACAGCGTACCGCCGATGCCTCCGGCCCCGACGATGCCGACCATCGTCGAGTTGCGCAAGTTCGAATCGAGCTGGTAGGTCGCGAACCCGATGAAGCGCGAAAACACCTGCGGTACCACGCCGAATGCGAGAACCGAACCGAATGGCGCGCCGGTCGCGCGGATCGCCTCGACCTGCTTCAGCGAAATCTCCTCGATGGCCTCGGTGAACAATTTGCCGATGAAGCCGATCGATGCGACGGTGAGCGCGAGTGCGCCGGCAAGGGCGCCGAAGCCCACGGCCTTGACGAACAGGATCGCGACGATCACCGGGTGGAACGAACGCGCGAGCACGATGATGAGCTTCGCGGGCCACGTCACCCACGCAGGCATCAGGTTGCGCGCGGCGCAGAGGCCGACCGGCAGCGCGAGCGCGATGCCGAGCGTCGATGCGAGCACGGCGATCTGCAGGCTCTCCGCGAGGCCCTTGACCAGCAGGTCCCAGCGCTTGAAGTTCGGCGGAAACAACCGCGAAAAGAATTTCGCCGCATTCTCGAGGCCCGTCCCGACGCGCTCCCACGACACCTCGAGCTGCGCGCACGCGTAGATCGACGTAGACGACGAGCGCCACCGCGATGATGCGCGGCCAGACGCTTCGTGGGAACGGATTGTCGGGAATCGGCGCGGCCGGGGCCGCCGGGGCGGTCATGCCGCGGCGTCGACGAACCGCGGTCGGCCCGCGCAGCGGCGCCGCGTGGTCCACGTCATTGAAGCCAGCCCTCGCCGCCGTAGATGGTCTTCAGCGTCTCGTCGGTGAGCTTCGCCGGCGGGCCGTCGAACACGACGCGGCCCTCCTTCATGCCGATGATACGGTCGGCGAAGCGCTTGGCGAGTTCGACATCGTGCATATTGACGAGCACCGGGATTCCCCGCGAATGCGCGATCTCGACCAGTAGTTCCATGATCTCGACCGAGGTCTTCGGGTCCAGCGACGACGTCGGCTCGTCGGCCAGCAAGAGCTTCGGTTCCTGCATCACGGCGCGGGCGATGCCGACGCGCTGACGTTGGCCGCCGGACAACGCATCGGCACGCTGATGGGCGAGCCCGGCGAGGCCGACGACGCCGAGCAATTCGTAGGCACGGCGGATATCCTCTTCCGGGAACTTGCGTCGCCAGGCATTCCATGCCGAAACATAGCCAAGCCGCCCCGACAGCAGGTTTTCCATCACGGTCAACCGCTCGACCAGGTTGTATTCCTGGAACACCATGCCGATGTGGCGACGCGCGTGTCGCAACGGCTGCCTGGATAGTCGGGCGAGGTCCTCGCCCTCGAACACGATCTCGCCGGAAGAGGGCTCGACCAGCCGGTTGATGCACCGGATCAGCGTCGACTTGCCGGTACCCGACGCGCCGATAATCGCCGTGATGCCGCGCGCCGCGATCTCGACGGAAACGTCCTGTAACACGGGCGTGCCCGCGACGTAGCTCTTGGAGAGGTGCTTGAGCGTCAGCATAAAGTAAAAAACGCGGGGCGCCGCACGCCCCGTCTTGAGCGTAACCCGCTATTTCTTCTTTGCGGCTTCGGCCGCCTCGCGCGCCGATTCCTTCTCGTAGGTGGCTTTGTCGAACGCCTGGCCCGAGCCTTTGGCGACCGCGCGCACGACCTCCCACGTCGTCTTGTAATTGATCGGGAAGAAGCGGTCGGCGCCATCGAACGCCTTCTGCATCTCCAGCGGAAAGCGGTAGTCGTAGAAGCAGCCGAGCATCTTGTCGACGAGCTTCGGGTCGAGGTCGTGCGCGTAGGCGAACGACGATGTGGGGAATTTCTGGCTGCGGTAGATGATCCGGAAGTCGCTCTCCTTGACCTGCCCACGCTCCGCCATCCGGTGGAAGACGTCCGAAGCGACGGCCCCCGCGTCGTAGTCGCCGGAATTCACACCCATCACCGACTGGTCGTGTTTGCCGGAGAAGATGATCTTGTAGTCCTTGTCCGGCGTCAGTCCCTGCGCGGGGAACAGCGAAAGCGGCGCGAGATGACCGGAGTTCGACGAAGGCGACGTATGCGCGACCTTCTTGCCTTTCAAATCGGCGAGCTTCTGATAAGGCGAGCTCGCCTTGACGATCACGATCAGGTTGTATCCCTGGAATTCCTTCGCCGTTCCCTTGACCGCGAAAGGCACCGCGCCGGCGAGATTCACGGCAAAGGCGGTCGGACCCGTCGAGAATCCACCGACATGGAGCCGGCCCGAGCGCATCGCCTCGATCTCTGCGGCATTCGACTGCACCTGGTAGAACACGACCTTCTTGTTGAGACACGCGGCGAGGTGCGTCGTGAACGGCTTGAAAATGTTCTCGTAGACCGCCGGGTCTTCGACCGGCGTGTACGTGAACACGATCGTCGAAGGATTCTTCAGCTTCTTCGAGTCGCCGGGAACGTCGGCGACCATGTCCCCGTTGTCGTCGCAATACATCGTGTCGAGTTCGCCGCGCGTCTTGCAGGCGTCGGCGGCGAAGGCGGGCAGCGCGAGCGCAGCCAGTGCGAAGCCCGCAACAAGGTGCACAAGGAGACGGCGAACGGTGATCATGATTCCTCCTGAAGAATGGGCCGGCAGGCTTTGGCTCTTGGCCCTCGCGGCCGCGACGCCGAGGACTCTAGCATTAACGCGTCCGCGACGCATCGGTGCGGCTTCGCTGGGGCGACGCAGGAGATTCGCGTAAAATCCTGGCGACACATGGCG
This sequence comes from uncultured beta proteobacterium, assembly GCA_963844005.1. Classification (GTDB taxonomy): domain Bacteria; phylum Pseudomonadota; class Gammaproteobacteria; order Burkholderiales; family Casimicrobiaceae; genus CAIWHR01. The sequence goes on from CAWJMQ010000002.1 coordinate 11,752, forward strand.
ACCCCTCGGCCCTTAACCCTCAACATCGCGATCCTCGCCGCCGGCGTGGGCAAGCGGATGCGTTCCAGCATGCCGAAGGTCCTGCATACGCTCGCCGGACGCCCGCTGCTCGCCCACGTACTGGATACTGCCCGCAAGCTCGCGGCAGATCGAATCTGTGTTGTCTACGGGCACGGCGGCGAAGCGGTGCGCAAGGCCTTTCCCGATCCCGACCTCGCGTGGGCGCTGCAGGATCCTCAACTTGGCACCGGTCACGCGCTTGCGCAGGCGCTGCCGCAACTCGCCGCGGGGGGTGTGACGCTCTGTGTTGTTCGGCGCGGATCCGCTGGCGCGCGTCGCGACGCTCGAGTCCGTTGTGCGTCATGCACGGCGGGGCGCGTTGTCGCTGCTCACTGTCGAACTCGACGATCCGAGCGGCTACGGCCGGATCGTCCGTCGTCCCGATGGCGAGGTCGAGGCCATCGTCGAGCACAAGGACGCGACGCCGGAGCAACGTGCGATCCGCGAGATCAATTCCGGCGTGATGGCGGCGCCGACCGAATGCTTCGCCCGCTGGTTGAAGACGATCGACAACCGCAACGCGAGCGGCGAGTACTACCTGACCGACGTGATTGCTCTGGCGACCAAGGAGGGTGTACCGGTCCGTACGACGAGCGCCGCCAACGTCATCGAAACGCTGGGTGTCAACACGATGCGCGAGTTAGCACTCCTCGAGCGGCTCTACCAGCGCGCGCAGGCGGACGCGCTGCTGGACGCCGGCGTAACGCTGGCCGACCCGGATCGCATCGACATTCGCGGCACGCTGGAATGCGGAGCCGACGTAGCGATCGATGTGGGCTGTGTATTCGAAGGGGCGGTGCGACTCGCCGACGGAGTCACGATCGGCCCAAACTGCGTGCTGAAAGACGTCACCGTTGGCACGGGCTCGCAGATTGCGCCGTTCTCGTGCCTCGAGAGCGCGACGGTCGGCGCGAACTGCCGGGTCGGCCCGTACGCGCGCCTGCGGCCGGGTGCGGCCCTCGACGCCGATGTCCATATCGGGAATTTCGTCGAGGTGAAGGCAAGTTCGATCGGACGCGGCTCGAAAGCCAATCACCTCGCGTACATCGGCGACACGACGATCGGCCGCAACGTCAATTTCGGCGCTGGGGCGATCACAGCGAACTACGACGGCGCAACAAGCATCCGACCGTCATCGAAGACGGCGCCAGCATCGGATCGAATTGCGTTCTCGTCGCGCCGGTCAGGATTGGCCACGGGGCGACGATCGGCGGGGGCAGCACGATCGCCAAGGAGGCCCCGGCCGATGCGCTGACCGTGGCGCGCGCCCGGCAGGTGAGCGTTCCGGGGTGGGTGCGGCCCGTGAAAAAACCGAACCTCCGGAAAGGCTGACGCCATGTGCGGAATCGTCGGCGCGGTCTCGCCGCGCAACGTCGTCCCGGTCTTGATCGATGGAGTGCGCCGGCTCGAGTACCGCGGCTACGATTCGACCGGCCTCGCGATCATCGGCGGAGGCGACCCGTCCCGGCTCGAACGGCTCGTCAGCACTGCGCGCGTCGCGGATCTCGAGGCGCAGGCCGAGGCGACCGAGCTCACGGGCTTCACCGGCATATCGCATACGCGCTGGGCGACCCACGGCGCCCCGACGCCCGTGAATGCGCATCCGCACGTATCCGGCGGCGAGATCGCCGTCGTGCACAACGGCATCATCGAAAACTACGAGACGCTCCGCGACAAGCTCAAGGCGCAGGGTTACGTTTTCGCGACGCAGACCGACACCGAAGTGATCGCGCATCTCGTCCATTCGCATTGGCATGGCGCGAGCGGCGGGGACCTCCTGCACGCGGTGAAGGCGGCTACCGCCGAATTTCATGGTGCGTTCGCCATTGCCGTGCTGTCGACGCGCGAACCCGGCCGCATCGTCGGGGCGAGGGCCGGGAGCCCGCTGGTCGTCGGCATCGGCCAGGATGACCACTTTCTCGCGTCCGATGCCGCAGCGTTGCTCTCGGTCACGCGCCGCATCGTCTATCTCGAGGAAGGGGACGTGGCCGACGTTCGCCGCGAGTCCTATGCGCTCTACGACGCGCGCGGCGAGCGTGTCGAACGCGCCGTGGTTGCCGTCGAAGCTTCCGGTGATTCGGTGGAGCTTGGCCCGTACCGCCATTTCATGCAGAAGGAGATCTTCGAGCAACCTCGCGCTGTTGCCGATACGCTCGAAGGCGTCGAAGCCGTCGACGCCCGCCTGTTCGGCGCGGACGCGGAACGCGTTCTCGCGCACGTGGATAGCGTGCTGGTGCTCGCCTGCGGCACCAGCTACTACTCGGGCCTCGTCGCGAGGCAATGGATCGAATCGCTGGCCCGGATCCCCTGCCAGGTCGAGGTCGCAAGCGAATACCGCTATCGGGACAGCGTGCCGAATCCGAACATGCTGGTGGTCGTCGTTTCACAGTCGGGCGAAACCGCCGATACGCTGGCGGCGCTCAAGCACGCGAAAGAGCTCGGTCATGCGCATACGCTCGCGATCTGCAACGTCGCGACGAGCTCGATGGTGCGACAGACGGCGCTCACATACCTGACGCGCGCCGGCACGGAGATCGGCGTCGCATCGACCAAGGCGTTCACGACGCAGCTCGTCTCGCACTTCCTGCTTGCGCTCACGCTCGCCAAGCTGCGCAACCGGCTCACCGCCGAGGAAGAGGCGCACTGGCTGCGCGGGTTGCGCCACTTGCCGGCGGCTCTGCAGGCCGCGCTCGCGCTGGAGCCGCAATTGATCGCCTGGGCGGGGCTCTTCGCAAAGAAGCAGCACGCGCTGTTCCTCGGCCGCGGCCCCCATTACCCGATCGCGCTCGAAGGGGCGCTGAAGCTTAAGGAGATCTCGTACATCCATGCCGAGGCGTATCCGGCCGGCGAGCTGAAGCACGGGCCGCTCGCTCTCGTCGACGCCGACATGCCGGTCGTCGCCATCGCCCCGAACGACGCGCTTCTCGAGAAGCTGAAATCGAACTTGCAGGAAGTGCGCGCGCGCGGCGGCGAACTCTACGTCGTCGCCGACCTCGACAGCCATCTCGTGTCGAGCGAGGGCATCCATGTGATCCGGTTGCCGCAGCACGCAGGCCACCTGTCGCCGATCCTGCACACGATTCCGCTGCAGCTCCTCGCCTACCACGCGGCAGTGATGCGCGGCACCGATGTGGACAAACCTCGCAACCTCGCGAAATCAGTGACCGTGGAGTGACTGGCGGCACCACTCGTGCCACATGCCGCGCAACGCAACGGCAAAATGATTGGCAAAGCGCGTCGTGTCCAGGATGGGCGATGCCAGCACCTGTTTTCGCAAGCCGCTGCGCAGCGATGCCAGTCGTTGCAGGTCGCCGGCGTGCCTCGCCGCGCGGGCCACGTAGTCGTCGGCATCGGCGGCGATCCATTCGGGAAGTCCGACATTCATCAGGAGGCCGACGCCCTGTCGGGACAGGAAGGTCGACCCCGCCAGGGTCAGCACGGGCACACCCATCCACAGGCTCTCGACGCTGGTGGTAATGCCGGTGTAGGGAAACGGATCGAGGGCTATATCCACTTCCTGGTATGGGGCCAGGTAATCCTTCATCGCAGCAAAGCCCGCAAGCTTGAGTCGTCCGGCGTCGACGCCATGGGCGCCAAATCGTTCGACGATACTTTGCCGAGCTTGCGCTTCCTCGAATTGTTTCGCTTTGAGGAAAAGCCGGCTGTCCGGCACGGCTGTCAGCACGCGGGCCCAAAGCGCGACGACATCGTCGTTGATCTTGGTCAGGTTGTTGAAACTTCCGAAGGTGATGCGGCGATGCGTCAGCGCCGGAAGCGGGGTGACTTGCGCATGCGCGTCCGGTGGCGTGAAGCAGAGGTAGGATTCCGGCAGACGCCAGATCTTTTCGGTGAAGTTGGCCTCGTCCGATCCCGGTAGAGTCCACTGATCGGCGATGAGGTAATCGATCGCTGCCACCCCGGTCGTCGCCAGATAACCCAGCCACGTGGCCTGTACCGGTGCCGGCTTCCACGCGAACATGGGCAGTCGGTTGTGGGCGGTGTGGCCCGAGAGATCGATCAGGATGTCAATCCTGTCGTCGCGAATCCGCTGGGCGAACGCGTCGTCGGATAGCCGGACCGCCGATTGCCAGCCACTGCAGGATGCCCTGATCCTTTCGGTGACCGCGTCGGCGACGAAGTGCGTGGGGTAGCCAAAGATTTCCACCTGGTCGCCAACCGTGGATGCGAATGCCGCCAGCATGCCTTCGGTGAAATAGCCCACCGCGTGATTGCGCAGGTCCCCGGACACGAAGCCCACGCGCAAGCGTCGGGCCGGATCGGGAATGTTGGGCCAGACCGTGAAAGAGCGTGCGTGCCGCGCCACCAAATCGCCATAGCGCCGGGCCTCTTCCAGCATTGTCGCGGCACCCTGGTCGGACCGGTAGTTGAGGCTGAACAGCAGGTTGCTCTGCGCCATGCTGAAATCCGGATCGATCCGCAGCGCCTCGCGATAGCTTGCGACCGCATCGTCGCTTCTCCCGAGGTCTTTCAGTGAGTTGCCGAGGTTGTTGTGCGCCAGCACGTGGCCGGGATCGAGTTCCAGCGTTCGGCGGTAACACGCGAGTGCGTCGTGCAGTCGCCCGATGCCGAAGAGGGCATTGCCGAGGTTGCAGTGCGCGTCGGCAAGGTCGGGGTCGATCTCGAGCGCCCGCCGAAAGACCTTGGCCGCGTCATGAAGCTGCTCGCGATCTTGAAGCACATTGCCCAGATTGAAATGCACGGCGGCGATGTCGGGTCTGATCTCCAGCGCGCGCCGAAGACTGGCAACCGCTTCATCGAGCCGACCCATGTCTCTCAGCGCGTTGCCAAGGTTGTTGTGCAATTCGGCGGAGTTGGGGCTGAAAGCGAGTGCCTGCCGGTAACTCGCGGCGGCGGCCTCCGGTTGCCCGTGATCTCTCAGTGCATTGCCGAGATTGCTGTGCGCCAACACGTACTCCGGTTCTAGCTCGACCGCCCGGCGAAAGCTCGCCACGGCATCATCGAACCGCCCCTGCGCTTGCAGCGCGCAGCCCAGACCGTTGTGCACCTCGGCACGGTACGGAACGAGCGCGAGCGCCTGGCGGTAGCTCGTGACCGCATCGTCGAGTCGTCCAAGCTTGATGAGCGTGTTGCCAAGGTTGGCGTGGACCTCGGCATAGTCGGGCTTGATGGTGAGCGCGCGGCGATAGCTTGCGACGGCGTCGTCGAGCCGACCCAGATCCTCGAGCGTGCTTCCCAGCGCGACTTCCGCATCGGCAAAATCCGGCTTCAGTGCGATTGCCTTGCGATAGGCGACGACCGCGTCTTCGGGCCGGCCCGACCGCGCGTAAGCGTTGCCCGTGTTGTAGTGGCCGGCAGCATAATCAGGGTTCTTGGCCACGGCCGTCGCGTAAGCTCTGATGGCCGCATCCGGATCGCCCATTTCCAGCAGCACGTTGCCTACGTTGAGGTGTGCGCGCGCCAGGTTCGGCGCCAGCCGTACGGCGGCTTCGTAGCGTTGCAGCGCTTCCGCGATCTGCCCATCGACTTCGAGGGCGTTCCCTTCGTCGATCAAGCGCAACGCATTCTTCTCGTCCGGATCGTTATCGCTCGCAGCCTCGATGGCGCGTGCGGCGGGGCGAAATCTGTCGAACAAGCCCATTTCACGACCCTTCAAGCCGATCCGTGATCGACCACGCGCGTCTGTCGCCTAACGACGAATTGCACCCGCCCGGCGTTATCATGGAACCGATTCCATACAGGCGAATCACGCGCGGCGCAATGGCGCTGTCTGCCATCGGACCATCGCCAATGCTTGTCGCTGCACGAAATGTACATCGCGGCCATAAAATTCTTGTTACGCGAGCCTGAGTATTCGGGGTTCGGGCGCGCGGGTCAACTGCGGGCATTTGGCTGCAATCGACACGAGGTCAGGACGAGGCTCGAGTTGGGCGAGAGCCTTCATGCGACGGCGCCGGCGCGTGATCGACGTCGCCCAGCGCTCGAGCCTTGACGGATGGCCAACTTCCAAACGGACGTGATCAGGCGGCACGACGTGGTGACGATTCCGGTCATCTGGGTGGCGTTCGTGTTGTCCCTGCTCTTCCACGGCGCAATGATGTGGACGTGGCTCCCGAAGATGCGCGCGCTGTCGATCGCGGATGTCGAGCACGGTGACAAGCCCGGCTCATTGGTGGCGCGGTTGGCACCTCGGCCGACGCCGCCGGAAAGTTCGCCGCCCGCGCGGCCACCTGCGCGGCCGCTTCAGGCCCAGCCATCCCCTGCGCGCCGGGCGACGCCGCCCCCCGCGCCCACGCGCCCGCGGCCCGCCCCGCCGCCCGTCGAACCGAGCGCGCGAGCGCCCGAATTTCCGTTGCCGCCGACAGTCCCGTCCGTAGCGCCGCCATCGCTTCCGGCGCCGACGCGCGCGCCGCCCGAAGGTGATCTTGCGTCGTACATCGAAGCAAGGCGCCGCGCCCGCGGCGAACCGACAGCGGCTGCATCTCAGGGCGGCATACCAGCCATGGCGCAGGGTGAAGATGACAACGAACGCAGGAACCGGGTCGTCGCCGCAAACCTCGCGTCGATCAACGCGCCGACATTCGGCCAGGACGCGAGAATCGGCGGCGGCATATTCCAGATCAAGCGCCTGGGCTACGACGACGGCGAGTTCTACTTCAACGGCTGGAGCAAGGACATTGGACGCAAGGCGAGGCAGGTGATCGAGGTCCGCAGAGGCGACAACAGCGACATCCGCATTGCGATGATCCGCAGGATGATCGCAATCATTCGCGAACAGCAGCCGGGCGACTTCGTTTGGATATCGCAGCGCCTGGGTCGCGAGATCGTGTTGTCCGCTCGCCCGGGCGACAACGCGGGACTCGAGGAATTCATGATGCGCGAATTCTTCTCGGACGCACGGCAACCCTACTGACCTCACGTGCAGACATCGATCCTCGCGCATCGTCCGTTTGCCCTCTTCTTCAGCGCCCGCGTGCTGGCGACTGCCGGGTATCAGATGCAGTCGGTCGCCGTCGGATGGCAGGTCTACGAGCTGACGAACAGCGCGTTCGATCTCGGGCTGGTCGGCCTCGCCCAGTTCGTGCCGATGTTGTTGCTGGCGCTCGTCACCGGTCACGTGGCCGACCGGTACGATCGACGGAAGGTCATCATCGCTTGCCAGATCGTCAAGCTGCTGACGGCGGGAGCGCTCGGTCTGGGAAGCCTTTATGGAGGTCTGCCGCGCGGGGCGATTCTTGCCGTCGTCTTCGTATTCGGAGCGGCGCGCGCATTCGAAATGCCCACGCTGCAGGCACTTCTGCCCGGACTCGTGCCCGAGGCCGTGCTGCCACGCGCAATTGCCGGATCCGCGTCGGCCAACCAGGCTGCAACGATCGGCGGCCCCGCGCTCGGCGGCCTTCTCTATGCGGCAAGCCCGGCATTCGCCTACGCAACATGTGGCGTCTCGTTCCTGCTCTGCGCGTTGTGCATCGGGCGCATTCGCACCGGCCGCGTCGCGCGTGAGCGCGAATCGATCAGCCTCGCTTCACTGCTCGCGGGCATTCATTACATCCGCGGGAATCCGGTATTGCTGGGCGCGATCTCGCTCGATCTTTTCGCCGTGCTGCTCGGAGGCGCCACGGCGCTGCTGCCGATCTACGCCAGGGACATCCTCCACATCGGGCCGACCGGCCTCGGCATCCTGCGTGCGGCACCGGCCGTGGGCGCACTGACGATGTCGATCTATCTCGCACGCCATCCGCTCGGGCGGGGCGTCGGGCGGACGATGTTCGCGGCGGTCAGCGTCTTCGGTTGCGCGACGATCATTTTCGCGCTTTCGGCGTCGTTTCCGGTCTCGCTCGCATCCCTTGTCCTGCTCGGTGCCTCGGACATGGTGAGCGTCGTCATCCGCTCGTCGCTCGTTCAGCTGCAAACGCCCGACGACATGCGCGGGCGGGTGAGCGCGGTCAATTCCGTCTTCATCGGCTCGTCCAATCAGCTCGGCGAGTTCGAGTCCGGGCTGACTGCCGCGTGGTTCGGCGTCGTGCCGTCCGTAGTCATCGGCGGCATCGGTACGCTGGTTGTGGTGTTTCTCTGGATCCGGCTCTTTCCCGATCTCGTGCGCGCGGACCGGCTCGTTTCGCGTCGGGGAGTCGGCGCGTCCGACGACGCGGCGCGAGATATCGTCTGACCGTCGCACGGACCGGGGCGGCCCCGGCAGGAGTCACGAGAGCGCGGTCTTGTCGACCTTGCCCGTCGCAGTCTTGGGCAACTCGGACAGAAACCGCACGTACTTCGGAACCATCGCGGGCGCGAGCTTTTGCCGGCATGCGGCCTGGACCTCCGTCTCCGACAACAGCACACCGATTTCAGGCACGACGAACGCCTTGATCGCCTGCCCGATAATCTCGTCCGGGACGCCGATCACCGCGGCTTCCTTCACTCCGCGAATGCCGATGAGCGCGCTTTCGACCTCCCGCGGCGGGACCTTTTCGCCGCGCGATTTGATGACGTCGTCCATCCGCGCGATAAAATAGAGATACCCATCCTCGTCCTGCTTGCAGAGATCGCCGGTGTAGAGGACGAGCTCGCCCGGGAGCGGGCCCGGTTTCAGCAGCTCGGCTGTCAGCACAGGATCGCCCCAAGCAAGATTGCCGGCGAGTCCATGGTCTACGCGTACGCGCGATGCTACGATGTCCCGTATATCGTGTTTCGGTTGAGCAATGTCCATGGCCGATACGACAACGACCTTCGCCGGATGCAAAGGGTCGTACCGCTATTCATCAGGAGCGTTCGGATGAGCGAGCCGATCACGGTCTTCGGTGCCGAGAAGGTGATCGATTTCACGTACGTGGACGACTGTATCGATGGCATCGTAAGCGGGATCGAACACCTTCTCGACGGGCGTGTAAGAAACGAGACGTTCAACTTGGCCTACGGCGAAGGCCGGTCGCTCTCGGAGCTGATCGACTGCGTGCGACGCGTTCTGGACCGGGAGCCGGAGGTCATCCATGCGCGTCCGCGGAGAGGCGAAGTGATCCGCTATGTCGCCAATCTGGACAAGGCGCGAGCGCTTCTCGACTTCTCGCCAAAGGTGCCGTTGGAGGAGGGAATTCGCCGCGCCGTCGCTTGGGGCCAGCAATGGTCGCCGCGACACGGTCCGCCGGCGCGCTCCGCGATCCAATCCCAGAAACGCCAATTTGCGGCTTGACGCAGGAGGCAGGGCGATGTCGACCTCCAAAGCAATCCAGATCATCCTGGCCAGGCAGTTGGCGAGTTGCGTGGCCATGCCGATCCTTCTCGTCGACGCCGAAGGAACGCTCATTTTCTACAACGAGCCGGCCGAGGCGCTTATCAATCAGCGATTCGAAGAGACCGGCGAGATCCCCGCGGACGAGTGGAGCAGACTCGTCACCGTCACCGACGAGTATCGCAACCCTCTCCGAGCCGAAGATCGGCCGATGAGGTCGGCGCTGCTCCAGCGCCGCCCCGTCTCCCGAACGATATGGACGCGCAGCGGGGGGAGCGACTGGCGACACTTGCAGGTCACCGCGTTTCCGTTGGTCGGTGAGGGCAACCAGCTGTTAGGCGTGATGAACATCTTCTGGGAGATCTGAATGCAGGTGACGCTGTGGGGCACGCGCGGCTCGCTTGCGACGCCCGGCCCGGACACGGCCCGCTACGGCGGCAATACGTCGTGCGTGGCGGTCCGCGGACGCGAGGGGACCGTGCTGGTGCTGGACGCCGGGACGGGCATCCGGCGCATGGCGACGACGATCGGCGCTTCGGTGCGGCGCGTGGATGTGCTGCTGACGCATCTCCACATGGACCACATTCAGGGGTTGGGATTCTTCGCTCCCCTTTACCGGCCCGACGCCGAGGTCCACATCTGGGGGCCGGCCAGCACGCAGCTCACCTTGCTGACGCGGCTCATGCGGTATCTTTCGCCGCCGCTGTTTCCGGTCGGCCTTCGCGAATTGCCGTGCAAATTGATCCTGCACGAAGTTCCGTGTGCGGACGTCGACATCGGCGAGTTCCGCGTCGCCTCCGCGCTGGTCTGTCATCCTGGTCCCACCGTGGGTTACCGCATTTCGGAAGCGTCCGGACGGGTGTTGACATACTTGCCCGATCACGAACCTGCTCTGGGCCCACGGGCTTTTCCGTCCGTCCCGCGCATGTGGACCTCGGGAGGAATCCTTGCCGCGGAAGCGGACCTGCTGATCCACGATAGCCAGTACGCCGCGCACGAGTATTCCGCCCGCGTCGGCTGGGGCCACAGCTCGCTCAAGCAAGTGCTGGATTTCGCGACGCTGACCGACGTCAAGCACCTCGTCCCGTTTCACCACGATCCCGATCACTCCGATGCGGACCTCGATCGAATGATGGCGGAGGCCATCGCCGAAGCAAAACCCGCCTATCGGGTCACGCCCGGCCGGGAGGGCATGACGTTCGATCTGTAGACCGGGTCCCTGCCACGAGCGCCCTTTGCGGCTCGACGGCCCGCGTGCCGCTTGAACCGGCGATCATCGCCGGCCACATGCGGTAGCATGGCGGCCCCACCCCTGCGACCAGGATCCATGGACTACGCGTTCGTTCTCGACCCGCTGCCCGACCTCAAGGCGTACAAGGACTCGAGCGTCGCGATGATGCGCGCGCTGGCAGCCCGCGGACACCGGATCTTCGCTCTCGAGCAGTCCGACGTCTTCTGGGACGCGCGCGGTACCCGAGCGAGCGCCGTGCCGCTGACCCTTCACGCCGACGATCACGATTGGTACACCGCGGGCGAATCGGAGGAGCGCGCCCTCAAGGATTTCCGCGCGGTATTGATGCGCAAGGATCCACCGTTCGACATGGAGTACGTGTACTCGACATACCTGCTCGAAGCCGCCGAGCGCGAGGGAGCCTGCGTCTTCAACCGTCCGCGGGCGATTCGCGACCACAACGAGAAGTTTGCTATCGGTGCCTTCGCGGAGTTCATCGTGCCTACGCTCGTCACGCGCGACGCCGCGCGGCTCGACGCATTCATCGACGGCCACCGCGACACGATCGTCAAACCACTCGATGGCATGGGCGGGACGTCGGTGTTCCGCGTGCGCGCGGACGACCCCAACCGCAACGTGATCGTCGAAACCGTGGGCCAGCACGGCGCGCGGACGGTGATGGCCCAGCGTTTCATTCCCGAAATCGCCGATGGCGACAAGCGCGTGCTGCTGATCGCCGGCGAGCCCGTTCCCTACGCGCTCGCACGCATCCCCAGGCCGGGCGAGACGCGCGGCAATCTCGCGGCCGGTGGCCGGGGTGTGGCGCGACCGCTCACCGCACGCGACCGCGAGATCGCAGCGGCGTTGGGGCCGAAACTGTGGGCGCAGGGATTGCTCGTCGTTGGCCTCGACGTGATCGGCGAATGGCTGACCGAAGTCAACGTGACGAGCCCCACGTGCTTCGTCGAGATCACGCAGCAGACTGGATGCGATGTCGGGGCGATGTTCGCCACCGCACTGGAGAAGGTCGCCTGCTGATGGGCCGAACAGACAATTTAGCTGGGACGCCGCCCAGGGCTGGGCAGAATCGCGGGGGCACAGCAAGACAAGGTGGGCCCATGGGGTGGTTAAGCCCGCCGTCTCTTGCCGTGTCCCCCGGCCACGATCGGTCGCGAGTGGGGGCGCGTGCTAACATGAACGTCGGCCCTCCCGGCGGCGCCTGAAGAGCGCGCGGCCGGAGCCGCATGCGCCAGCGATGGAGCCACCGGTACCCACGATGATCGGCATTCTGATCATTGCGCACGACAGCCTCGGCGAAGGCCTCGCGCGCGCGGTCACGCACGTGCTGGGCAGCCGGCCTCCGCAGTTCGAGGTGTTGTCGATTGCCGCGACCGACGACCCGCTCGCATTGCTGCCGGCGGCGCGGGAGCTCGTCGCGAAGCTCGACACCGGCGCGGGCGTGCTGATCTTTTCCGACATCTTCGGGGCATCGCCGTGCAATCTCGTCGGCAAGCTGTTGAAGACTGGGAGAGTCGAGGGCGTCGCAGGCGTCAATCTGCCGATGCTGGTGCGGGCGATCACTTATCGTGGCCGGGGCATGGAGACGATGGTCAAGAAGGCCATTTCCGGCGGCTGCGAGGGAGTGCTGCACATGGAGATGGACCCAGCCTATGCCGCAACGCGAGGTTGAGATCATCAACAACCTGGGGTTGCACGCGCGCGCCTCGGCCAAGCTCACGCAGCTTGCAGCAAAGTACCAGTGCGACGTCGTGATGTCGCGGAACAATCGCAAGGTGAACGCCAAGAGCATCATGGGGGTGATGATGCTCGCCGCGGGCAAAGGGGCGAAAGTGACCTTCGAGACCAGCGGCCCGGACGAAACCGAGGCGATGGACGCGATCGTGGCGCTGGTCAACGACTACTTCGGCGAGGGTCAATAGCGGCGTGCCGAGCTTCGCACTCCACGGCATCGGCGTCTCGGGCGGGATCGCCATCGGGCGGGCGCAACTTGTCTCGCACGCCACCCTCGAAGTCGCGCACTACACGATACCTTCGGGCCGCGTCGAAGGCGAGATCGCGCGCCTGGACAACGCGTTGGCTGAAGTCCGCGCCGAACTCGAGGGTCTGCACGGCGCGATGACGGCGGGCGATGCGCCCGCCGAATTCGGCGCATTCCTCGATGTCCACGCGATGATCCTTTCGGACCCGACGCTCGCGGAGGCGCCGAAGCGGATCATCGCCGAGCAGCACTGCAATGCCGAATGGGCGCTGACGCAGCAGATGAACATACTGGTCGAACAATTCGACCAGATCGAGGATGCGTACCTGCGCGAGCGCAAGGCGGACGTCGTCCAGGTCGTCGAGCGCGTGCTGAAGCGGCTGCTAGGTAAGCCCGGCGCGCTCGCCCCGGCGGGCGCGGAGCAGCACACGATCCTGGTCGCGCACGACCTCTCGCCGGCCGACGTCATCCAGTTCAAGACACACCGCTACGCCGGATTCATCACCGACTTGGGTGGCGTGACGTCGCATACGGCGATCGTCGCGCGAAGCCTCGCGGTGCCGGCCGTCGCGGCGACACACAATGGACGCGCGCTGATCCGCGAGAACGAGCTCCTGATTCTCGACGGGACCAACCACGTCGTCATCGTCAACCCGGACAAGTCGGTGCTCGCCGAGTACCGACTGAAACAGGGTGAGCTCGAACTCGGGCGTGCCAGGCTGCGGCGCCTCAAGACCAAGCCTGCGACGACGCTCGACGGGCACACGGTCGAACTCGAGGCCAACATCGAACTTCCCGGTGACCTCGCGCAGGCGCTCGACAACGGGGCGATGGGGGTGGGCCTTTTCCGGTCGGAGTTCCTGTTCCTCAACCGCGAGGGACTTCCATCGGAGGACGAGCAGTTCGAAGCGTATCGCAGCGTGGCGGCCGGAATGGAAGGCAAGCCGGTGACGATCCGCACCTTCGACCTCGGCGCCGACAAGCAGAAAGAGGGGCTCGACGGGCTCGCGCGTGTCGCGCCGAACCCGGCGCTCGGCCTGCGCGCCGTGCGCTTCTGTCTCGCCGAGCCGCGGCTGTTCTTGACGCAGCTCCGCGCGATCCTTCGCGCATCGCACTATGGCCGCGTGCGGATCCTTGTGCCGATGTTGGCCTCGGTCAGCGAGATCGATCAGACGCTGGACCTTATCGCGCAGGCCAAGGAGACACTGCGCGAGCAGGGACTCGCATTCGATTCGGACGTCGAGGTCGGCGGCATGATCGAGATTCCGGCGGCGGTGCTGGCGATCTCGGCGTTCCTCACCAAGCTCGACTTCGTGTCGATAGGCACCAACGATCTGATCCAGTACACGCTTGCGGTCGATCGCTCCGACGACGCCGTCTCTCATCTCTACGACCCGCTGCACCCCGCCGTGCTGAGGCTCATCGCGATGGCGATCGCCAGCGCCAACAAAGCCCGGGTGCCCGTCGCGGTCTGCGGCGAAATGGCCGGCGATCCGCAACTGACGCGTTTGCTGCTGGGTCTCGGTCTCCGGAATTTCTCGATGCATCCCGCGCATCTGCTGACGATCAAGCAGCGGGTCCTGACGACCGAGGTCGCCGCGCTGGCGCAATTCGTCGCCCGGATGCGCAAGACGGACGATCCGGCAAAACTCGTCGCTTTGCTCGAAAAGCTCAACGTCTAGGAGGATGACGGACCCGGCAGGCTCGCAATAACGTCGTGCCGCACGGGAATAGCAGCATGCCGGAGGATGTTCGTGTTCGCGTCCGGTTGGCGCAACGCTCCGGTCGGTGGGCTCGAAGCGAAATGAACATGAATTCGGCATTCTTCCGGCGCGGGCTTCGCACGGCAGCGATCGCCGCGTTATGGCTGGCGGCTGTCTGGGCGCGGGCGGCGGCGATCGGCGACGTCGCGCCGGCATTTGCGCTGCCGACATCCGGGGGCGGGACGATCTCGCTCGGGGCACTCCGCGGGCAAGTCGTCTACGTCGACTTCTGGGCCTCGTGGTGCGGGCCGTGCCGCCGGTCGTTTCCGTGGATGAATGAGTTGCAGCAGCGCTATGGTGGTCGCGGCGTCACCATCGTCGCGATCAACGTCGATGCGAAACGCGCGGATGCCGATCGCTTCCTGCGGCAGTATCCCGCAACCTTCGCCGTGGTGTACGACGATACGGGCGCGACGCCGGGCGCGTATGCGGTGAAAGCGATGCCAAGCTCCTACCTCATCGATCCGCAGGGCAGGATCGCCGGGGTCGAGCAAGGTTTCCTCGATGAGCGTCGCGCCGCGATCGAGGACAAGATTCGCTCACTGATCGTGGCCCGCTGATGGCGGACGGTTGCATTCCGGCTATCCGCATCCCGCGTCGGCTGCGCCTTGCCGCCGCGGCGATCCTGCTTGCGACGGCGGTCACGGGGTGCGCGACGTTGGCGCCGCCGCAACCCTGGGAGAAGGGAACGCTCGCGCGTCCCGAAATGCAGTTCGATCCCGACCCGCTCGACACGAAGATCACGCAACACATCTACACAAGCAAGGAGGCCGCGACCGGGGGCTACGGCGCCGGCGGGGGCGGTTGTGGCTGCAACTGATCACGGAGGCGGGCGACGCGCACCCTCCGCGATCCCGAATGTCCCGGCTCCGCCGATCGCGCCCGCGGTGCCGGCCTCACAGGCCGGCGCGCTTCTCGCCGCCGCACTTGCATTGCCTGGGATGGTCGCCGACGAAGCTCTCGCGCAATCCGCGCCCGATCGTGGATCGGTCGAACTCAAGGTTCTCGATTATCGCGACTGGCAGCCGGGTGCCAACCGGATGTCGGTCAAGAGTCCATCGGTCTACGCGGTGGTGCCGATCTCTGACACGCTCGTCGTCGAGGGATCCGTCGTCTACGACAGCATGTCCGGAGCCTCGCCGCTTTACTACAACACCCTTTCGGGCGCATCCGGGCTCGGCGTGACCGACTACCGGACGGCCGGCGACGTCAAAGTGACCAAGTACCTCAACGGGATGGCGATCGCCGTCGGTGGCGGCGGTGTCGTCGGAACGCGACTACCTTTCCCGCGCCGGCTCGCTCGAGGTCCGCGTCTTTTCCGACGATCGCAATCGCACCTGGGCGTTCGTCGTCGGTGGCGCCAACGACCGGATCAATCCCGTCAACGGCTTGGTCGTGAATGCGCCGCGCAACACCATCGACCTCCTCGTCGGGGTGACGCAGGCGTTATCGCCGACGTCCATCGTACAATCGAATCTCACCTATTCGAGCGGTCACGGCTACTATTCGGACCCGTACAAGCCGCTCGACGCGCGGCCCGATCACCGGACCGTGTTCGCCTGGCTTACCCGGTACAACGAGTACTTCCCGACGACTGACGCGACCCTGCGGCTATCCTATCGCTATCTGCACGATTCGTTCGGCTCCCAGTCGAACGCGCTTGAGGCCACGTGGTTCCAGCCGCTGCCCGCCGGCTGGAGTGTCGCGCCGAGCCTCCGTTACTACACGCAGACTGCCGCCCATTTCTACTTCAATCCCCCTTTCCCACAGGGCTACAGCCCGGGACAGGACTATACGGCGGACACGCGGCTCTCCGCGTTCGGCGCATTCACTCCTGCCGTTTCGATCGCGAAGGCATTCCCCGAAGGGTGGAGCGCCGAGCTGAAATTCGCCTTCTACCGGCAGCGCGCGAGCTGGCAGTTCGCGGGCAACGGCAGCCCGGGGCTCGAGCCTTTTTCTGCGCGGTGGATCGAGGCGGGCATTTCAAAATCGTTCTGACAGCGGCATATTGCCGCGGTGATGCGCCTCTTCCGCACGGTGTTCAGGGCGATGGCGTCGGAGCATGAGCTCCTGCTTTGGTCCGACGATGAAGCCCGTGCCGCCCTTGCCGCCGAGGCCGTGGTTGCCGACGTGCGTCGCATCGAGGCGAAATATTCGCGCTACCGTGACGACAGCATCACGACACGAATCAATCGAACCGCGGGCGGCGATGCGGTGGCCATCGATGCCGAAACTGCGGCGCTCCTGCGCTACGCCGATCAGTGCCACCGCATCAGCGGCGGGCGCTTCGACCTCACCTCCGGCGTGCTGCGTCGCGCCTGGGATTTCCGGCGCTCGCCGCCGCGAGTCCCCGATGCCGCCACGCTCGCCGCCGTGACCGCGCTGATCGGCTGGGACCGCGTCGAATGGGACGGGGACTCGGTGCGACTTCCCGACGCGGAAATGGAAATCGATTTCGGCGGCATTGGCAAGGAGTACGCGGCAGACCGCGCCGCAACGGTCGCCATGGAGCAGGGCATCGAACACGGTCTCGTGAATCTGGGGGGCGACGTGCGGGTGACGGGACCTCAGCCCCATGGTGAACCGTGGCGAGTAGGCATCCGGCATCCGCGCCACGAGGGAGCGGCGATCGCGACGGTGCTGCTCGAATCCGGAGCGGTCGCGACGAGCGGTGACTACGAGCGTTTTTTCGAAATCGAGGGGCAGCGCTACAGCCACATTCTCGATCCCAGAACCGGGCACCCGGTCGCGCACTGGCAATCGGTCAGCGTTGTCGCGCCGCTTTGTGTCGTCGCCGGGAGCTTCGCGACGATCGCGATGCTGCTCGAGCGCGAGGGTGAAGCGTTTCTGCGTGAGCAGGGTTTGCGCTATATCGCCGTCGATTCGGGCGGCGTGGTGCACGGCCCCACCGCGGATTCGGCGTAGGGCGCACGGACGCAAGAACGGCTTCCGGCGATTCGCTTTCCATCCCGACTTCGCAATTGCGCCAAACCACGTATCTCTCGACGCCGCGGGACTCGAATCGGGTTTGGATAGGCTCCTAGTGGCAACCCGTGCCGGGCGCGACGAAGACCTGTCGCGTGATGGTCTTGGTCTGGGTGACGGTGACTGAGGGGGTGCCGACCGTCGCCGTGTAGGCATAGGCAGCGCTGTTGCCGTTGGCGAAGGTGATGGTCAGCGACCCCACCGAATTGCGCCCCACCGCCATCGGATCGAACGGCACCGCGCTGAACGCGGGTCCCGTGGTCCGGACCAGCGTACCCGTGTACACCCCAGGCCCGGTCTTCGTGGCGGTCACCGACAGCCACAGCGGCGTGCCATCGAGGTCGTAGGTGAACCAGGTGGCGAAGATGGTGTCGCCCTGATGGGTGAAGTTCACCCCCCAGCCCGACTCCGACTCGGCCGGCGCTGCATACCAGAGATCCTGGTAGTTGGTGGCGAGGGTCAGATTCGGTTGCGTGCCGAAGGTGCAGACGGGCAGCACGCCGAACACCTGACGGGTGATGGCCTTGGTCTGCGCCACGCCGTTTACCGTGTACGCGAAGCTGCCGTTGTTGGCATCGCTGAAAGTCAGCGTGCCGGACCCGACCCCGTGCCGCGTCACGGCCGACGGCACGAACGGCACCGCGTTGAACGCGGGGCCGCGGGTCTCCAGCAGGTCGCCCGTGTACGTGTTCGCGGCGGTTTTGGTGGCGGTCATGGTCAGCCACCAGGCCTTGCCGGTGAGGTCGTAGGTGAACCAGGTGACGAAGATGACATCGCCCTGGTGGGCGAAGTTGATGCCCCAGCCGGACTCGGATTCCGCGGGTGCCTTGTACCACAGGCCCTGGAAATTCAGCGCGGTGGGCGGGGGTGATACCGACCCCGTCGTCCCGGCGAAATTGGTGGCGAGATTCTGGATGATGGCACCGTTGCGATCGATCGCTTTCACGCCATCGGTGGGCAGCGACGAGTACGTCACGGAGTCGACGCCGGCGTAGTTGACCGTGCCGCCGTCCGTCGGCAGAAAGCCGTTCGAAATCACGAAGTCCGGCGTGACGATTCCGAGCGCGGCGAAACCTTGCGTCGCAATCAGCACGCGCTTGTTCGCGGTCGGACTGGGCATGGGGTAGTAGCCGTACCCGTAGCCGTCGTCGCCGCCGCTCGCACCGGCGGGCAGATTGTTCGGGAACTGGTATACCTTGGGGACGCCTCCTGGATGCGTGCTGGTCAATGTCTGGCCAGCCCAAAGATTTTCACCGTTGACATTCATCGATTCGTGCATCACGACGAATTGCACGGTGCCATCGGCGTTCGAATAGATCTGCTCGATTCTGAACGTGTGGAACGATGCGAAAGCGACGGACGCCGCGAGGAGGGACGCCATCGCAATGCAGAAGTCCAGCCGGCGTTTCATCGGCATCTCCACAATGGGTACGGCACGTTACCCATGCCGTTTGCCTTGACGCGCAAACACCTCGGCGCAATACCGTATTCCTGGCACAGGCCGCCGGGGCGTTTGGACCGAAGTCCAATTCCGCCGTGTCCCCATCGGGGTGTCGACCCACAAGGATTCCAAAGAGCGACCCAACCCGCTACACTTCGCGGCTTGCGCCGATTTGAGCCAGCTTGCGGGCGCAGGGGGTCTCGTGGATTCGGGCCTCCGAACAAATACGGCTAAAGCGGAGCGGCAAGGGGGCTCCCCGACACCAACCCGGTTAGCGAGCAAGCGGGCCGGTTTCCTGTTGAAGTGGAATCCCCCGGATGCCTTCCTTCTCTGCGACGACCGGCGGCAGCGCCGATGCCCCCGTTTCCGGCCGATCGGTCGGGCCCGTTGTCGCGCAGCGCGCCCGCTTCGACTCGCCGCTCCCGCTTGCCTGCGGCAGGGCGTTGCCGCAGTACGAGCTTGCGTACGAAACATATGGGACGCTCGATGCCAACGGCGTCCAATGCGGTACTCGTCTGCCATGCGCTCAATGCGTCACACCACGTGGCCGGGTTCTACGCCGACGAACCGGATAACGTCGGCTGGTGGGACAACATGGTTGGCCCGGGCAGGCCACTCGACACCGATCGCTTCTTCGTCGTCGGCGTCAACAACCTCGGTAGCTGCTTCGGTTCGACGGGTCCGATGTCGTCGAACCCGGCGACAGGAAGACCGTGGGGTGCCGACTTTCCCCTCGTCACCGTCGAGGATTGGGTCGACGCGCAGGCGCGGCTCGCCGATCATCTCGGGGTCCGGCAATGGGCGGCGGTGATGGGCGGCAGCCTCGGTGGCATGCAGGCGCTCGCGTGGGCGACGCGCTATCCGGACCGCATACGCAACGCGCTTGTGATCGCGGCCGCGCCGAACCTGTCCGCGCAGAACATCGCGTTCAACGAGGTCGCGCGGCAGGCGATCCTCACGGACCCGGATTTCCACGACGGCCGCTTCGACGAGCACGGTACCAAGCCGCGCCGTGGACTCGT
The DNA here is from genome assembly GCA_963844005.1 of uncultured beta proteobacterium. Taxonomy (GTDB): domain Bacteria; phylum Pseudomonadota; class Gammaproteobacteria; order Burkholderiales; family Casimicrobiaceae; genus CAIWHR01. The sequence goes on from CAWJMQ010000002.1 coordinate 31,461, forward strand.
CGTTGCCAGGATGATCGGCCACATTACCTATCTCTCCGACGAACAGATGGAGACGAAGTTCGGTCGCACGCTCCGCGATGGACTCAAGTTCTCGTTCGCCCCGGAGTTCCAGATCGAGTCCTATCTGCGCCACCAGGGCGAGAAATTCGCGGAGTACTACGACGCGAATACGTACTTGCGCATCACCAAGGCGCTCGACTATTTCGATCCGGCGATTGCGACCGGCGGCGACCTCGCGCGCGCTCTCGCGCCAGCGAAGTGCCGCTTTCTCGTCGTATCGTTCACGACGGACTGGCGCTTCGCGCCGCCACGATCGCGCGAGATCGTCAAGGCGCTCGTCGACAATCGACGTGACGTGTCGTACGCGGAAATCATCGCGGCGCATGGCCACGATGCGTTTCTGCTCGACGATCCGCAGTACATGGCCGTCGTTCGCGCCTACTACGAGCGGATTGCCGCCGAAAGCCGGGTCGACCTCGAATGCCCGGCGTCGGTGAAGTTGTCCAATCCGGCTCTCGCGGAAAGCGAGCCTGACCCATTGGCCGGCGCAACCGACCAGGTTGCGGCAAGGGCCGATCCCGGCCCCGTTCCCGCCCGCTACGTCCCCTCCGCCGCCGCGACCGCCGGTCGCGCCGACTTCGCGACCATCGCTTCGTGGATAGCGCGGGACGCGCGGGTCCTGGACCTGGGCTGCGGCGATGGGAGCCTCCTTACCTATCTCGCGCGCGAGCGAAGCGCGACCGGTTACGGCATCGAGATCGACGACGCCGGCATGCTGGCGAGTGTTGCCAACGGCATCAACGTGCTGCAGAGCGATCTCGAATCGGGCCTCGCGGGATTCGATGATGCATCGTTCGATTGCGTGATCCTTTCGCAGACACTGCAGGCGATGCGGCATACCGAGGACATCGTCGTCGAGATGCTGCGCGTCGGGCGCGAGGCGATCGTGACGTTTCCGAACTTCGGTCACTGGACGCACCGCTGGCAGATCGTGAAGGGCCGGATGCCTGTTTCGAAGTCGTTGCCCTACCAGTGGTACGACACGCCGAACATACACCTGTGCACGGTCGCCGATTTCGACGCGTTTCTCGCCGAACGACGATTTCACGTCGCCAACCGCGTCGTGCTGGCCGGCGGAGTGCGCGTGACGATGCTGCCGAATCTGCTGCGGCGAGCTTGCGATCTACCGCTTTCGGCGCGCGTGATCCGCGCGGGCAAACCGAATCCGGCAGCGGTCGCCACGTTAACCCTTTAGAATCGCGCGATGACCGACCACGTCCGCGTGCGCGATTCCCTCTCGACGACCCAGCCCCTCCTTTCGAACAAGCTCTTCTGGGTGGGCCTGCTCTACTTCGCGGAAGGATACCCGCTCGGCGTCTTCTACGAGATCTTTCCGGTCTACTTCCGCCAGCAGGGGGTCGAGCTGCGCCAGATCGGCGTGCTCTCGCTGCTCGGTCTCGCGTGGACGCTCAAGTTCCTCTGGGCTCCGGCGATCGACTACTGGCGGCATCACCGCCGCTGGATGGCTGCGGTGGATGTCGCGATGGGTTGCGCGATGCTGTACTTCGCGACGCAGGCCGGCTTCGGCCCGATGGTCTGGGTGGCGATCGGCGCTGTTCACCGCGCTGTCGGCGACGAACGACGTCGCGATCGACGGCTATACGATCGAGTATCTGGACAAGGACGAGCTCGGGCTCGCGAACGGCATACGGATCGGCCTGTATCGCGTCGGCATGCTCGCTTCCGGCTTCGTGCTGATGGCCTCGGAATGGCTCGGCTGGCACGGCGCGTTCGTGCTGGCGGCCGGCGTGTTCTTCGTGCTCGCCGCCGCCTGCCTGATCGCGCCGCGCGAGCGGCTGCGTACGACGCCGCGCGGCAGCGTGCACGCCGAGCTCGCGGCGCTCGCACGATCGCCGTACGCGCTCGCCGTGCTCGCGGGCTTCGTGCTCGGCGTGCTGTGGCTGATCGACGGAACGACGAAGTGGTCCGCGCGCATCGCGGGGTTCTGGGTCTATGCCGTCGCCGGCGCGGCGCTCGCAGTGGCGCTCGTCGCATCCTGACGGGTCGTTCGGCGGGTCGGGCGACCGCCGCCGCGGTCCCTTCGCGCGCTGGCGACTCCTTCGGCGGAGGATCTCGTTCGGGGCCCGGTGTTCGGGGCGCTGATGGAGCTCCTGCGCCGGCCGGCGATCCTGCCGGTGCTGCTGTTCATCCTCGTCTTCAAGCTGCCGGACGCGGCGATGGGCTTCATGGTCAAGCCGTTCTGGGTCGACGTCGGGTTCTCGGCCGCGCAGATCGGCCTCGTTTCGGTGAACATCGGACTCGCGCTGTCGATCGCGGGCGGCATCGTCGGCGGCTGGATCACCGACCGGATCGGCATCTTCAGCGGCCTCTGGATGCTCGGCCTCGCGCAGGCGGTGTCGAACCTCGGCTACTGGCTGGCGGCGAGCGTCATCCCGCTCGCGGCGCCGGGCGCGAGCGTGCCCTTCGAGCACATGGCGATCCTCTATGCCGCGAGCGCGACGGAGTCGTTCACCGGCGGGCTCGGCACCGCGGCGTTCCTCGCGTTCCTGATGGCGATCGTGGAGAAGGAGCGCGCGGCGACCGAGTACGCATTGCTGTCGTCGGTGTTCGCGCTGTCGCGCTCCGTCGCGGGCTGGGTGGGCGGGCTGGGCGCGCAGTCGATGGGTTATGGAAACTGGTTTCTGCTCACGTTCTTCCTCGCCGCCCCCGCCTATCTTCTCCTGCCGTGGGTGCGGCGCATGCTGACTCGCGGCGATACGATGCCGCTGCCGGAGACGTCCGGGACCCGCGGCTCGAACGCAGGGCGAGGCTTCGCGATGAACCCCCTGAAGTTCAGCAGCATCGCCCACCGCGATCACGATTACTGCAACCCGATCTCGACCGCGAAGATCGAGCAGGTGCTCGACCTGCTTCCGCTCGACGGCAGACGTCGCGCGTGCTCGACCTCGGTTGCGGTCGCGCCGAGCTCGCGCTGCGGATCATCGAACGCTTCGGCTCGACGGTCGATCGCGGTCGACCATTCGGAGCTGATGCTCGACGCCGCGCGCGAGCGCGCCCAGTGGACCGGGGCGCTGCACGAAGCTGCACCTCGACGACACCGACATCCGGAACTTCGAGGCGGACCCGGAAACCTTCCATCTGTCGGTGATGCTCGGTGCGGGCGGCATCGACGGCGGTATGGCCGGGATCTGCAACCGGCTCAAGGGCTGGACCAAGGAAGGCGGCTACATCCTGATCGGCGAAGGCTACTGGCAGAAGAAGCCCCACCCGGACTATCGTCGAATTTCTCGGCGGAGGCGAAGACCAATACCTCGATCACCGCGGCAACGTTCAGGCGGGCGTCGACGCCGGGCTCATCCCGATGCACGCGGTGACGGCCTCGACCGACGAATGGGACGACTACGAATGGAAATACTCCCGCTCGATCGAGCGCTATGCGCGCGAGCAGCCGGACGATCCCGACGTGCCCGGCGATGCTCGACCGGATCCGGCGTTGGCGCGACGGCTACCTCCGGTGGGGCCGCGACACGCTCGGCTTCGCGGTGTATCTCTTCCATCGACCGGGCACCGCGCCTCGGCTGGATGAGATCGCAGTCGGCGCGCGCGACCGTCGGGATTGCGGCCGCAGCCGACCTGCTGCGATCGCCGCCGTGACCGTTAGGGCAGCTGCCGCGTTCCAGCTTCTCGACGGCTTCGGAGACTTCGAGCCATTCCGCTTCGAGCCGGGCGAGCTGCCAGGTGAGGTCGCCCTGCCGGCGCGATCCGTTCCTTCAGCGCCTCCTTGGCGGCGTCGGCGTACGCGTCGGGTGACGCGAGCCAGTCCTCGATCGCGCTTCTTCTCCGCGTTGAGCGCGTCCATCTCGCGCTCGAGCTTCGCGAGCTTGCCGATGTAGCGGCTTGCGCTTCGCGTATTCGCGCTGCCGCGATTCGGCCTCGGCGCGTTTCTGCGCCTTGCGGTTGCTCGCGGACGCCCGCGTCCGCGGCTCCGCCCGAAGCGCCGGCTCCGCGCGAGCACCCAGTCGCGATAGTCGTCGAGGTCGCCGTCGAACGGCACGACGGCGCCGTCGGCGACGAGCCACAGGGCATCGGTCGTCGCGCGCAGCAGATGGCGATCGTGCGCGACGACGACCAGCGCGCCGTCGTAGTCCTGCAGCGCTTCGGCGAGCGCCTCGCGCATCTCGATGTCGAGGTGGTTGGTCGGTTCGTCGAGGAGCAGCAGGTTCGGCTTCTGCCGCACGAGGAGCGCGAGCGTCAAGCGCGCCTTTTCGCCGCCGGAGAAGCGGCCCGACCGGATGCGTCACCATGTCGCCGCGAAAGTCGAATCCGCCGAGGAAGTCGCGCAGCTCCTGCTCGCGCGCGGCGGCGTCGACTTTCGACAGGTGCCATAGCGGTGATTCGTCGTGCGCGCAGTTGCTCGACCTGGTGCTGCGCGAAGTAGCCGATCGCGAGCGTCTGCGCGGTGTGTCGCTCGCCCGCCAGCGGCGCCAGCGTCCCGGCGACCGCCTTCAGCAGCGTCGACTTGCCGGCGCCATTGGGTCCGAGCGAGCCGATGCGGTCGCCGTTGAGGATTCCCCAGTCGAGGTCCGCGAGGATGGGCGGACCCTTGGTATCCGAGCGTGACGTGCTCGAGTCGGAGAAGCTGCTGTGCCGCGACGTTCACCGGCGCGAACGTGAATTCGAACGGGCTGTCGACGTGTGCTGCCGCGATCCGCTCCATCCGCTCCAGCGTCTTGATCCGGCTCTGCGCCTGCTTCGCCTTCGTCGCCTTGGCGCGGAAGCGGTCGACGAACGCCTGCAGATGCGCTATCTGCCGCTGCTGCTTCGCGTACGTCGCCTGCTGAAGCGAGAGCTGCTGCGCGCGCTCGCGCTCGAACTGCGAGTAGTTGCCCGTGTATGGCTTCAGTTTTTGCTGGTCGACATGGACGATCGTGGTGACCACGCTATCGAGGAAATCGCGGTCGTGAGTGATGAGGAGCAGTGTCCCCGGATAGCGGCCGAGCCAGTCCTCGAGCCAGAGTACTGCGTCGAGATCGAGGTGATTGGTGGGCTCGTCGAGCAGCAGCAGGTCCGACCGGCACATCAGCGCCTGCGCCAGGTTGAGCCGCATTCGCCAGCCGCCGGAAAATCGTGCGACCGGATCGCCGTGGCGCGCGATCGGAAACCCCAGGCCGGAGAGCAGGGTCGCCGCGCGCGCACGTGCCGCGTACCCGCCGATATCCTCGTAACGGTGATGCAGGAGCGCGAGCGCCTCGCCTTCGCGCTCGGGATCGATGGCGCCCGCAGCCTGGGTCGCCGCGAGGCCTCGCTCGACGTCGCGCAATTCGGCGTCGCCGTCCAGCACGAACTCGATGGCCGGCGTTTCGATCGCCGCCGTTTCCTGCGCGACGTGCGCGATCGTCCATCCGGGAGGCAGCTCGACGCTGCCGGCGTCCTGATGCAACTGGCCCAGCACCAGCGCGAACAGACTCGACTTGCCGCAGCCGTTCGGCCCGATCAATCCGACCTTGTGGCCGGGATAGACCGTGATGCTCGCACCGTCGAGCAACCGCTTCGCGCCGCGGGCGAGGACAAGGTTGGTTACGCGCAGCAATGGCCTCTCACACGAGTTCGTAGTCGTAGTCGATGGTGAGCGGCGCGTGGTCGGAGAATCGCCGGTTCGTGTAGATACTGGCGACCGTGGCTTTGGCCGCGATGCCAGCCGTTGCGATCTGGTAGTCGATACGCCAGCCGACGTTCTTTGCCCACGCTTCGCCTCGGTTCGACCACCACGTGTACCTGTCGGGCCGCGGATCGAGACGTCGGAACACGTCGACGAAGCCCAGTTCGTCGAACACTCGGGTAAGCCACGCCCGTTCCTCGGGCAGGAATCCCGAGTTCTTCCGGTTGCTGCGCCAGTTCTTGAGGTCGATCTCCTTGTGCGCGATGTTCCAATCGCCGCAGAGGATGATTTCGCGCTTGGCCTTTCTCAACTTCGCGAGATGCGGAAGGAACTCGTCCAGGAAACGGAACTTGGATTCCTGCCGGTGCGGCCCGCTGGAACCCGAGGGCAGGTAGACGCTGATGACCGTCAGATCCGAGAAATGGGCTTCGAGATAGCGGCCCTCGGCGTCGAACTCGCGACTGCCAAATCCGGCGACAATCCGCGGCGGGATGCTTCGCGTAGACGGCGACGCCGCCATATCCCCTGCGTTCGGCCGGGAGAAACGCCGCGTGCGACCGCCGGGGTGCCATGAGCGCACGCGGAACGTCCTCCCGAGCGGCCTTGATCTCCTGCAGGCACACGATGTCCCAAGGCTCGGCGCGCGCGAGCCAGCGTGCGAAGCCGCGGCGCTCGGACGAACGGATGCCGTTGACATTGAGGGTGATGACACGCACGCTCGTCAGGAAGCGCGGCGGGCGCTCCGCGATCGCGAAAAGCGGCGAGTTTACACGTCCGCCCAATTGCGCGGGCGCAGCGCTGGATAACGAACGCGGCGGGCTGGCGCGAGTCCAGGACCACTCTGGACGGCGGCGTATAATCGCTGCAAGCCCCTGGGACAACGAGTGTGTCTTGACCGATTTTCGCCAGGATTTTCTTGCGTTTGCACTGGCGCGTGACGTCCTGCAGTTCGGTGACTTTGTCACCAAGGCGGGACGTAAGACACCGTACTTCTTCAACGCGGGATTGTTCAACGACGGCGAAAGTCTCGGACGCCTGGGGCGCTTCTATGCCGATGCGTTGCTTGCCGCGGGCCTCACCTGCGACCAGCTTTTCGGACCGGCGTACAAGGGGATCGCCCTCGCCGCGGCGGTTGCGATTGCCCTTGCCCAAAAAGGGCACAATTTGCCGTTCAGCTTCAACCGGAAGGAAGCCAAGGATCATGGCGAGGGCGGGAAGATCGTCGGCGCGCCTCTCGCCGGGCGCGTGTTGATCGTCGACGACGTGATTACCGCCGGGACGTCCGTGCGCGAATCGGTGGAGCTGATCCGCGCGAATGGCGCGGCGCCGGCAGGCGTGCTAATTGCCTTGGACCGGATGGAGCGGGGGCAGGGAGGGACGTCCGCGGTGCAGGAAGTGCGCGAACTCTACGGGATCCCGGTGATTGCCATTGCGACGCTCGACGATTTGATGCGGTTCATCGCAGGAAGGCAGGCATTGACGACGTACGGGCCGGCGGTGACGGCCTATCGGGCGCAGTACGGCGTCAGCTGAACCCCGCGCCGCCCCGCGGGCGCGCGGGAACCCGCCGCGCGCATATGGATCGAAGGAGCAGGAGACGGTTGTGCCGAAGATGAGAGCAGGCCGGTCAGTGACGGTGCGGTGTGATGACCGCGGCGAACGGTTGCGCGCGGCTGGTGCGCTCACCGCGCTGCTCTTTGCATCAGCGGTTCTCCTGGCCGGCACGAATCCGGCGCAAGCGGTGTTGTACAAATGGGTCGACGAAAAAGGCGTGACCCACTACACCGACAAGATGCCGCCGGAGGCTGTCGACAAAGCGAGCGTCGAACTCAACTCGCAGGGCGTTCCGCTCAAGAAGACCGACAGGGCGCTGACGCCCGAACAGCGCCGCGCGATTGCCGACGACCAGGAACGCCAGCGCCAGGTCGCGAAGCAGCAGGAAGAGATTGCCCGGCGGGATCGCGCGCTCTTGTCCACGTACACGAGCGAGGCCGAGATCGACCTCGCGCGCAACCGGTCGCTTCAGACCATCAACAACGTGATCACGTCGACGCAGGCGTTCAGCGAACAGCTGAACAAGCGCAAGGCCGATGCCGAGGCCAAGAAGGGCGAGCTCAAAGGCAAGCCGGCGACCGTGACGCTCGACCGCGAGCTCGAGAGCATCGACGCCGAGCTGGCGCGGCAGGCGGACCTGATCGCGCAGAAGAAACGCGAATCGACGGCGATCGTCGCAAAATACGACGCCGACAAGCAGCGCTGGCGCGAACTCGTCAGCGCGAAAGTCGTCGCCGAACCCGCCAACGCGAAAGTTGCCGCCGAACCCGCCAAGTCCGCGAGCGTGGCTGGCGGCAGCAACTCCCCCGCTCCCGCCAAGAAGTGACCGCGTCCGACCGGCGCTGCCGGCCGACCGGATCCCCGCCGCGCCTGCGATAATTGCGGCCCCCGACTTTTTCACGCATTGCAGGCACCGATGGCTCAATACGTTTATACGATGAATCGCGTGGGCAAGGTCGTTCCGCCCAAACGCGTCATCCTCAAGGACATCTCGCTGTCGTTTTTTCCCGGCGCCAAGATCGGCGTGCTCGGACTGAACGGCTCGGGCAAGTCGAGCCTGCTGCGCATCATGGCCGGCGAGGACAGGGAATTCGAAGGCGAAGCGATACCGATGCCGAACATGCGCATCGGTTTCCTGCCGCAGGAGCCTCAGCTCGACCCCGACAAGACGGTACGGGAGACGGTCGAGGAGGGCTTGTCCGAGATTCTCGACGCAAAGTCGAAGCTCGACGCGATCTACGCGGCGTATGCGGAGCCCGACGCCGATTTTGACAAGCTCGCCTCCGAGCAGGCGAAATACGAGGCCGTCATCGCCGCCGCCGGCGGCAGCACGGACGTGCAGATGGAAATCGCGGCGGACGCCCTGCGCCTCCCTCCGTGGGACGCACAGGTCGCCAATCTTTCGGGCGGCGAAAAGCGGCGCGTCGCGCTGTGCCGGCTGCTGCTGTCGAAGCCCGACATGCTGCTCCTGGACGAGCCGACCAACCATCTCGATGCCGAGAGTGTCGACTGGCTCGAGCAGTTCCTGCAGCGTTTCCCCGGCACCGTGATCGCGGTCACGCACGACCGCTACTTCCTCGACAACGCGGCCGAGTGGATCCTCGAGCTCGACCGCGGCCACGGCATCCCGTGGAAGGGAAATTACAGCTCGTGGCTCGAACAGAAAGAAGCGCGGCTGCAAACGGAGGCGAAACAGGAAGTGGCACGAATCAAGGCGATGCAGAAGGAGCTCGAGTGGGTGCGACAGAATGCGAAGGGCCGGCAGGCGAAGGGCAAGGCGCGGATCGCGCGCTTCGAGGAGCTCTCGTCGTACGAGCATCAGCAACGCAACGAGACGCAGGAGATCTTCATCCCGGTCGCGGAGCGTCTCGGCGATTCGGTCATCGAGTTCAGGAACGTGAGCAAGGGATACGCCGATCGCCTTCTCATCGACAAGCTATCGTTCAGCGTCCCCGCGGGCGCGATCGTCGGGATCATCGGGCCTAACGGCGCGGGCAAGACGACGCTCTTCCGGATGATCGCCGGCAAGGAGAAGCCGGACCAGGGCGAAATCGCGATCGGACCGACGGCAAGGCTCGCCGTCGTCGATCAGACCCGCGAGTCACTGCCCAACGACAAGACGGTTTGGCACGCGATCTCCGGCGGGCAGGACATCCTGACCGTCGGACGGTTCGAGATGCCTTCGCGCGCGTACCTCGGGCGTTTCAATTTCAAGGGAGTGGACCAGCAGAAGATCGTCGGAACGTTATCCGGGGGCGAACGTGGCCGATTGCATCTCGCCGCGACGCTGCTAAAGGGCGGCAACGTGCTTCTGTTGGACGAGCCGTCGAACGACCTCGACGTGGAAACGCTGCGTGCGCTCGAGGACGCGCTCGCGGAATTTGCCGGCAGCGTGCTGGTGATCTCGCACGACCGCTGGTTTCTCGACCGCATCGCGACACATATCCTTTCGTTCGAAGGCGACTCGCAGGTCGCGTTCTTCGAAGGCAACTATCAGGAGTACGAGGCGGACAAGAAGCGGCGCCTCGGCGAGGAGGGTGCTCGGCCGCACCGGATCCGCTACAAGGCGTTGATGGCGTGACGCGGGGGGGCCGCGCGATCCCGGTCCTAACCCAGATCGCGCTCCCAGTTCTGCCCGACGAGGTCGTGACCAAAGCTGCGGTGGCTTTCCTCCTTCACGAGGACGAATCCGGCGTCGACATACAGACGTCGAGCGCCGTGCAGGATGTCGTTGGTCCACAGCACGAGCTTGCGATAACCTGCGACGCGCGCAAACGCGACGCATTCGGCGACCAATGCCCGACCGATGCCAAGCCCGCGGGCGCTCGGCTCGACGAGCAGCAACCGCAGCCTCGCGACGGCGTTCGACTGCTTGACCACCAATATCGAGCCGGCGCGCTCGGTGTTGTGCTCGGCGATCCAGCAGCGTTCGCGCTCGGGATCGAAATTGCGCAGGAATCGGGCCGCGATCTCCGATACCAGCGCCTCGAACGTCGTGTCCCAGCCGTATTCCTGCGCATAGAGCGCGCCGTGGCGCGACACGATCCACCCGAGGTCACCCGGCGCATGCGGCCGCAGCCGGTACGTTGCGGTGGTGGCGGCTGACGCGCCCAGCGTCGTCTCGATCGTTTCCATCGCCCCGAGAGGAACGTTGACGCCCAGCCCGACTCGCAGCACTGGCGCAGCGCGTCAGCCGAGCTTCTCCTTCAGCAGCGCGTTGACCTGCGCCGGATTCGCCTTGCCCTTCGTGGCCTGCATCGCCTTGCCGACGAGCGAGTTGAACGCCTTCTCCTTGCCCGCGCGGAACTCGGCGACGATCGCAGGATTCGCTGCGATCACTTCATCGACGATCTTTCCGATCGCCCCGGCGTCAGAAATTTGCTTCAAGCCCTTCGCCGCGATGATCGCATCGGCATCGCCGTCGCCGGCCCACATCGCCTCGAACACGTCTTTGGCGATCTTGCCGGAAATCGTGCCGTCCTGGATCCGCTGCAGCAGGCTGGCGAGCCCGACAGCGGAAACCGGGGCCCGCGCGATGTCCAAATCCGCCCTGTTGAGCGCAGCCGAGACTTCGCCCAGCACCCAGTTCGCCGCCAGTTTTGCCTCGATAGGTGCGATGGCCGTCGCCTCGTAATACGCGGCAAGCTCGCGGCTCGCGGTCAGCGCCGCGGTGTCTTGAGGTGCCAGTCCGTACTCTGCCTCGAAGCGCGCGCGCATCGCTTTCGGCAACTCAGGCAATGCCGCCTTCACGCGTTCGATCCAGGCATCGTCGATCGCAAGCGGCGGCAGGTCGGGATCGGGGAAGTACCGATAATCCTGCGCGTCCTCCTTGCTGCGCATCGCGCGCGTTTCGTGCTTGTCGGGATCGTAGAGCCGCGTCTGCTGGGTGACCGTGCCGCCATCTTCGATCAACTCGATCTGCCGTCGGATCTCGAACTCGATCGCTTGCTCGAGGAAGCGGAAGCTGTTGAGGTTCTTGATTTCGCAGCGGGTACCGAGCTTCGTCTCGCCGGCGGGCCGCACCGAGACGTTTGCGTCACAACGAAAGCTGCCTTCCTGCATGTTGCCGTCGCAGATGCCGATCCAGCGCACCAGCGCGTGCAGCGTCTTCGCGTACGTGACCGCCTCGACGGAGCTCCGCATGTCCGGCTCGGACACGATCTCGAGGAGCGGCGTGCCGGCGCGATTGAGGTCGATGCCGGTCATGCCGTGGTAGTCCTCGTGCAAGGACTTGCCGGCGTCCTCTTCGAGATGCGCACGGGTGAGTCGGACGACTTTCTCGCCCTGCGGCGTGGCGATGGTCAGCACACCGCCCAGCACGACCGGAATCTCGAACTGGCTGATCTGGTAGCCCTTCGGCAGATCCGGATAGAAGTAATTCTTGCGCGCGAACACGCTGCGGCGGTTGATCGTGGCACCGACGGCCAAGCCGAAACGGATCGCCCGCTCGACAGCGCCGCGATTGAGCACCGGCAGAACGCCCGGCAACGCGATATCCACCGCAGACGCCTGTGTGTTCGGCGCTGCGCCGAACGCGGTCGAGGCCCCCGAGAAGATCTTCGACGCGGTCGATAGCTGGGCGTGGGTCTCGAGCCCGATGACGACTTCCCACTTCATGCTGCTGCCAGCGCGGGAATGCGCCTGTGCCAGTCCGTCGCCTGCTGGAACCGGTGCGCGATGTCGAGCATCCTTGCTTCGGTGAAATAGTCGCCTTGCAGTTGCAGACCGATCGGCAGTCCGCTCGTGTCGAATCCGCAAGGGATCGACAACGCAGGCGCCCCGGTGAGATTTGCCGCGACGGTGAAGATGTCGTTCAGGTACATCTGAACGGGATCGTCGGTCTTCGCGCCGATCCGGAACGCGGCGGTCGGCGCGGTTGGACCCGCGATTACGTCGCACGACTGATATGCGCGGCGAAAATCGTCGGCAATGAGGTTCCGCACCTGCTGCGCCTTGAGGTAATACGCATCGTAATAGCCGTGCGACAACACATAGGTACCGACGAGGATCCGGCGCTTGACCTCGGCGCCGAAGCCCTCGGCGCGTGTCTTCCGGTACATGTCGGTGAGGTCGTCGTACTTCGCCGCCCTGTGGCCGTAGCGCACGCCGTCGAAGCGCGACAGATTCGACGACGCTTCCGCCGGCGCGATCACGTAGTACACTGGCACCGACAACTTCACGTTCGGAAGCGCAAGTTCGACCGTCTCCGCGCCAAGCGTGCGGAGCTCGGCGAGCGCTGCGTCGATGGCCTTTGCGGTGTCACGGTCGATGCCGTCGCCGAAATACTCGCGGGGCAAGCCGATTCGGAGGCCGCCGAGTGGCTTCGCACCGCGTCCTTCCCGGAGCGTACGTGAGTAGTCTTCGGCAGGGCGGTCGAGCGATGTCGAGTCGCGCGAATCGTGGCCAGCCATCGCGGTCAGCAGCAGCGCCAAATCCTGTGCCGTTTGCGCGAAAGGTCCGGCCTGATCGAGGCTCGACGCGAACGCGACCAGCCCGTAGCGTGAGCAGACACCGTACGTGGGTTTCATTCCGCAGATGCCGGACAGCGCTGCCGGCTGGCGGATCGAGCCGCCCGTGTCGGTGCCGGTGCCCCCAGGCACCAGCCTTGCCGCGACAGCGGCGGCCGAACCGCCGGAGCTGCCGCCGGGAACGCACCGGAGGTCCCAGGGGTTCTTCACCGGGCCGAAGTGCGAGGTCTCGCTCGACGACCCCATGGCGAACTCGTCCATGTTCGTCTTGCCGACGAGGACAGTCCCCGCACGCTTCAGGCCCTCGACCACGTGCGCGTCATAGGGCGACGTGTAGTTCGCCAGCATGCGCGACCCGCAGGTGGTCCGCATGCCCGCGGTGACCAGGATGTCCTTGTGTGCAATCGGGATCCCGGCGAGCGGGCCCGCGTTGCCGGCGGTGATCGCAACGTCGGCCGCGCTCGCATCCGAGAGCGCCCGCTCGCGATCGACGGTGATGAACGCGTTCAGCACCGGATCGAGCCTCGCGATCCGGTCGAGGAGCCCCCGCGTCAACTCGACGCTGGAAATGCGTTTCGCGCGAAGCGCCTCGGCAAGATCGACGATGGGGGCGGTAATCGCGGTCACTCGATGACCTTCGGCACCAGATACAACCCGTCCTCGACCGCCGGTGCGACGTGTTGGTAGAGGTCGCGGCGATCGGTCTCGGTGACACTGTCCGCGCGCAGCGGCAGCATCACGTCCTGCGCGTGCGCCATCGGCCGAACCCCGGTTGTGTCCACCGCGACGAGATCGTTGATCAGGCCGAAGATCGCGTCGAGCTTCGCGCGCACCTCTTCGGCCTGGCCGGCGTCGATTTCGATTCGCGCCAACAGAGCGATCCGGTGGACGTCGGCGAGGGAGATCGGCATGGCGGTCGAGTTGCGGCTCGGGCGGCAGGGCCGGGCCGAACCCGATCCTGGACAATTGCGCGGATCGGATCGGGTCGGGGGCGCGCCCCGATTTGGCCGGATTTCCGCACGAAATCAGTGCTGGAGCAATGCACAATAGGTTATCATAATGTCATATTTCCGGGCAGCTACCGCACCTTTGACCCCCGGGCCGCCGCCTCTTATCCGCGTCCCGCACCGCCGCAGGCCACCGCTTACATGTTCGAGTCTTTCAAGGGCTATTTTTCCAGCGATCTCGCGATCGACCTCGGCACCGCAAATACGCTGATCTACGTCCGCGGCAAGGGCATCGTCCTGAACGAGCCGTCGGTCGTCGCGATCCGCCAGGAAGGCGGTCCCAACGGCAAGCGCGTCATCCAGGAAGTCGGTCTCGCCGCAAAGCAGATGCTGGGCCGCACGCCGGGCAACATCACGGCGATCCGGCCGATGAAGGACGGCGTGATCGCCGACTTCACCGTGACCGAGCAGATGCTGAAGCAATTCATCAAGCGTGTGCTCGAGTCGCGGCTTTTTTCGCCGTCTCCGCGGATCATCATCTGCGTGCCGTGCGGATCGACGCAGGTGGAACGCCGCGCGATCCGCGAGTCCGCGCTGGGCGCGGGCGCCTCGAAGGTCTATCTGATCGAGGAGCCGATGGCCGCGGCGATCGGCGCGGACCTTCCGATCTCGGATGCGACGGGCTCGATGGTCGTCGACATCGGCGGTGGCACGACCGAAGTCGGTGTGATCTCGCTGGGCGGGATGGTGTACTCGGGCAGCGTGCGCGTCGGCGGCGACAAATTCGACGAGGCGATCGTCAACTACATCCGACGCAACTACGGCATGCTGATCGGCGAGACGACCGCTGAATTGATCAAGAAGACGATAGGCTCCGCGTTTCCGGGCTCCGAGGTGAAGGAGATGGAAGTCAAGGGCCGCAATCTGGCGGAGGGTATTCCGCGCAGCTTTACCGTGTCGTCGAACGAAATTCTCGAGGCGCTGACGGATCCCTTGAACAGCATCGTGTCCGCGGTGAAGAGCGCGCTCGAGCGCACGCCGCCCGAACTCGGCGCCGACATCGCGGAGCGCGGGATGGTGCTGACCGGCGGCGGCGCGCTGCTCAGGGATGTCGACCGCCTTCTGATGGAAGAGACGGGACTTCCGGTGATTGTCGCCGACGATCCGCTCACTTGTGTGGTGCGCGGCTGCGGCAGGGCGCTCGAGAACATGGACAAGCTGCAGACGATCTTCACCTCGGACTGAACCGGCACCAATGCCGGCGTGATCGGTTTCGCGATGCGTCACATCCCGGTCGAGCCCCCCGCGTTTTTCCCCCGCGGCCCGTCGCCGATCGCACGGCTCGCTTTCTTGGGACTCGTCTCGATCGCGCTGCTGTTCGTCGATACGCGCTACCACTATCTCGAGGACATTCGCCGTGTGGCGGCGGTGATCCTCTATCCGCTCCAACGCGCCGCGCAGCTGCCGGGCGATATGTTGTCGGAAGTGGGCAACTACTTCGCGTCGTTGCGCACGCTTAACGAAGAGAATGGCGCGCTCAAGCGACTGCTGGTCGAGCGCTCGGCAACGGCGCAGGCGTACTCCACGGCGCAACAGGAGAACGCGCGACTGCGTACATTGCTCGACCTGGGGACGCGCTACGGCGCGGCAGCCATCGCCGTCGAGGTGATATACACGAGCCGCGATCCGTTCGCACAGAAGCTGTTCGTCGGCAAGGGCCTCGATGCCGACATTCAGCCCGGCGAGGCGGTGATCGACGCGGACGGTGTCGTCGGGCAGGTGACGCGCGTGTTTCCCCACATGGCCGAGGTCACTCTAGTCACCGACAAGGACCACGCGGTGCCGGTGAAGGTCCAGCGCAGCGGCGTCCGGTCGGTGCTCTACGGCGCGGGTGCCGGGCATGCGCCCGAGCTGCGCTTCATGGCGCCAAGCGCCGACATTCAGGTCGGCGACGTCCTCGTCACGTCGGGCCTCGACGGCGCGTATCCATCGGGTCTCGCCGTGGCCCGCGTCGCGACCCTGGAGCGCGAGACCGGGCAGATCTTCGCGCGGATCACCTGCACGCCGCTCGCGGGGGTCGACCGGAGCGAGCACCTGCTGGTCCTTGGCCGGTCCGCCGCGGCGCAACAGCGCCCCGACGAGCCCGCCGAGTCGGAAACGGCGAGGAAGTCCTCCAAGGGCAAGCGCCGGGGCGCGGGTAATCCGTGATGGCGCTCCCGAATATCACGCACCTTTCGACCGCGGGGCCGGAAGAAATCCTTCGGCCCGTGCGGCCGTGGTTCATCGGGGTGACGCTCGCGCTTGCGCTCTTCGGGAATCTGCTGCCGGCATCGGGCGTTGGGCTCGTGTTGAAGCCCGACTTCGTCGCGCTCGTGCTGCTCTACTGGTGCATCCAGGAACCGCGCTATGTCGGCGTCGGGATTGCCTGGTCGATTGGCCTCGTGATGGATGTCGGCGATGGCACGCTGTTCGGGCAGCACGCCCTCGCGTACGCCTTTCTCGCCTACGCGGCGGAGTATTTCCGCCGGCGCGTTCTGCGGTTTCCGCTATGGCAGCAGGCGGCGCAGGTCGCGGTGCTGCTCGGACTGTGCGCGGTGCTGGTGCTGCTGGTACGCTACGTCGGTGGCGCGCCGCTGCCGCGCTGGACGTACGGCGTGCCGCCGCTCGTCGGGGCGCTTCTGTGGCCCGTCCTGACACTCGTGCTGCAGTGGTCCCAGCGACCGCAGCCTTCTTCGACAGTGCTTTAACGCGGCTGACCTGACATGGCGCGTTTCCTCTTCACCTCCCGCGGACGCAGCCACGGCGACGGTGGGACGCTCGGCTCCCCGGAGCTCAAGAATCCCGAGCGCGAGGTCTTTCTGTTCCGGAGGCGGCTGTCGATCGCGGGTGCGCTGGTCGCACTCTCGCTGGTCGGACTCTTCGTCCGGTTTTTCTACCTGCAGGTCATCGAGCACCGCCATTATCAGACACTGGCCGAGACCAATCGCATCGCGATCGTGCCGATCGTCCCCAATCGCGGTGTGATCCGCGACCGCAACGGTGTCGTGCTCGCGCAGAGTTACTCGGCGTATACGCTCGAGATTCAGCCGGCCCGCGTGAAGAAGCTCGACGAGACGATCGATGCACTGGCGGAAATCGTCGACATCCAGCCGCGCGACCGGAAACGGTTTCGCAAGCTGCTCGACGAATCGAAGAACTTCGAGAGCCTGCCGCTGCGCACGCGCCTCACCGACAACGAGGTTGCGCGCTTCGCGGTCAACCGCTACCGGTTTCCGGGTGTCGAGATCAAGGCGCGCCTCTTTCGTCAGTACCCCTACGGCGAGATCGCGTCGCACGTGGTCGGATACATCGGCCGCATCAACGACCGCGATGTCACTCGCATCGAGGAGTGGGACGAAACGGCGAACTACAAGGGCTCGGACTACATCGGCAAGATCGGGATCGAGCTCTCCTACGAGCGCGAGCTGCACGGCACGACCGGCGTCGAGGAAGTCGAAGTGGACGCGGGGGGACGCGCGGTGCGCACGCTGTCCCGCGCCGCCCCGATGTCGGGCAACGATCTCACGCTCTCGCTCGACATCAAGCTGCAGGAGATCGCCGAGGCGGCGTTCGGCGACCGCCGCGGCGCGCTGGTTGCGATCGACCCGGGCAGCGGCGAGGTGCTTGCGTTCGTCTCGAAGCCGGGGTTCGATCCCAACCTGTTCGTCGACGGCATCGATTCGGCGAATTGGGAATTGCTCAACGAATCGCCCGACAAGCCGCTCCTGAACCGGCCGCTGCGCGGCGCGTATCCGCCCGGTTCCACGATCAAGCCGTTTCTCGCGCTCTCCGCGCTGTCGTCCGGGCGTCGCACGCCGGCGCAGACGATCTTCGACCCCGGTTATTTTCAGCTTCCGGGTGCCACGCATCGGTTCAACGACGACAAGCCCGGCGGCCACGGAACCGTGGACATGTACAAGTCGATCGTCGCGTCTTGCGACACGTATTACTACATTCTGGCGAGCGAGACCGATATCGACGATACCTATCGCTTCATGTCGCAGCTGGGTTTCGGCCGGAAGACCGGCATCGACATCGAAGGCGAGCTCTCCGGCACGCTGCCGTCGCGGGAGTGGAAGCGGCAGCGGTTTTCCGGCAAGGAGTACCGCGAAGAACACCGGAAATGGTATCTCGGTGACAGCATTTCCGCCGGCATCGGTCAAGGCTACAACGCTTTCACACCGCTCCAGCTCGCGCACGCGATCGCCACGGTGGCGAGCGATGGCGCCGTGTATGCGCCGCACCTCGTGAAGTCGATCCGCAATGCCGGCTCCGGTGACGTCCGTGAGATGGTCCCGCAGTCCACGAGCACGGTGCAGCTCAAACCGGAGCACCTCGCAACTGTCAAGAATGCGCTGGTGGGCGTGGCCCGCGAAGGGACGAGCGCTGCCGCGTTCGTCAAGACCGCGTACGTGAGCGCCGGCAAGACGGGCACGGCGCAGTTGTATTCGCTGAAAGGAGAGAAATACTCGGCAGGCCGGGTCGACGAGCGGCTGCGCGACCATGCGTGGTACATCGCCTACGCACCGGCCGACAACCCGCGGATTGCGCTTGCGGTGCTCGTCGAGAACGGCGGATTCGGCGCTCAGGCAGCGGCGCCGATCGCGCGGCAGATATTCGACTACGTCCTCGTCGGCGAAACGAAGGCCGGTCCGGCGCCGGCCGTTGGCGCCATCAGCGGGGAAGACCAGAGCGACTGATGGCGCAATTGCTGACCCAATTGTGGGAGTTGCTGACGAGGCGGGTCGACAGCTTCCTGTTCGGTGTCGCGCTGACGATCGCCGGTGTCGGGCTCATCACGTTGTTCTCCGCGTCCGACCAGAGCATCCAGCGCCTCTCCAGCCAGGCGATCAGTCTCGCCTTCGCACTGGCCTTGATGTGGATCGTCGCCAACATCCCGCCGCAGACCATCGCGCGTGCGGCGGTGCCCCTCTATGTACTTGCCGTCGTACTGCTCGTCGGCGTCTCCCTCTGGGGCGTCAGCGTCAACGGCTCGCGGCGCTGGCTGAATCTCGGTTTCGGGCGCTTCCAGCCCTCCGAGCTCATGAAGATCGCGCTTCCGCTGATGCTCGCGTGGTATTTCCAGAAGTTCGAGGGCCGCATCGGCTGGAAGGACTTCGCGCTCGCCGCGGTGTTGATCGCGGTTCCCGTGTACCTGATCAAACGACAGCCCGACCTCGGCACGGCGCTGCTGATCGCCGCATCCGGTTTCTACGTCCTCTATCTCGCCGGACTCTCGTGGAAGATCATCGTCGGCCTCGTTGCGGTCGGCGGCGCTGCCGCGCCGTTGGTCTGGCAGCACCTACACGATTATCAGCGCGAGCGGATCCTGACGTTCCTCGATCCGACCCGCGACCCGCTTGGCACCGGTTATCACTCGTCGCAGGCGTCGATCGCGCTGGGCTCGGGCGGCGTGATCGGCAAGGGCTGGCTGAATGGCACGCAGACGCATCTCGATTTTCTGCCCGAGCGCCACACCGACTTCATCTTTGCGGTCTTCGGCGAGGAGTTCGGGCTGATCGGGACGCTCGTCCTGCTCGCCCTTTACCTGCTGCTGATTGGCCGCGGGATGATGATCACCGCGAACGCGTCGACACTTTTTGCGCGGCTCATCGCAGGCGCGGTCACGCTGATGTTCTTCACGTACGCGTTCGTCAACATGGGGATGGTGAGCGGAGTGCTGCCGGTAGTCGGCGTGCCGCTGCCGCTCGTGTCCTACGGCGGCACCGCGCTGATTTCGCTCTTCATCGGCCTTGGCATCCTGATGAGCGTGCAGGCGCACCGGAAGCTCATCAACACGTAGGGCGATTGGGCTCGCGGACACGTCGGCTCCCGCCGCGGCACCACGACAACCGCGACTAGACTAGAGATTATCCCCGATGTTTGCTGCGGCAAGACCCGCATCGGAGCGGTTGGGCGGCTGCTTGATCGCGATCAGCTCCCGCACGCGTTCGAGCGCCGTCTGCGTGCAAGGTGGAAGCTCGAGGCCCGAGGTTGCCAGGGGAGTCGTGCGGGTTCCCCAGCGGACGAGGTGCGAAGACCACGTGAGGCCCGCGCCGAACGCCGGCATGAGGATCAGCGTGCCCGGTTTGATGCGGCCCTCGTCCAGCGCTTCCACGAGGGCGACCGGCACCGTCGCCGACGACATGTTGCCGTAGCGCTGCACGTTGACGTAAACGCGCTCCATCGGCGCGCCAACGCGCCTGGCAACGGATTCGATGATCCGGAGGTTTGCCTGGTGCGGGATGACGAGGCCGATGTCGTCGACCGCGTGACCGGTCCCCGCCAGGACATCCTGCGAGGCCCGGGCCATTGCGACAACCGCGCGCTTGAAGATCTCCTGGCCGTCGAAATTCCAGGTGGTGTCCCCTTGCATGACGCCATGATGCGCGTACGCCATACCCATGCCACGGATACGAAGGATCCCGCGTACGTCGGCATCGCAACCGAGCTTCTCCCCGATCAGTCCTTCCTCGCGGTCGGTCGCCTGCAGCACCACCGCTGCCGCGCCGTCGCCGAACAGTACGGCGACGCCGCGATTCGTCCAGTCCATGAACTGCGAGATCAGATCGACGCCTATCACCAACGCGTTCTTGACGACACCGGTGCGAATCAGGGCGGTTGCCGTGGAGAGTCCGTACATGAAGCTCGTGCACGCGGTGTTGACGTCCATCGACGCTGCGCGTGCGGCGCCGAGCCTGAGCTGTACGCCCGATGCCGAGTTGGGGATGACTTCGTCGTTGGAGCAGCTGCCATAGACGATGAGCTCGACATCCGCGGCATCGAGGCCGGCGCAGGCGAGCGCGCGCACCGAAGCGACGTGCGAGAGTTCGATCCCGGTGACATGCGATACGCGACGCTCCTTGATTCCGGTGCGCGACGTGATCCACTCGTCGTCGGTCTCCATGAGCAACGCGAGGTCGGCGTTGGTCAGGACGGCCGGGGGCATGCACTTGCCCCAGCCCGTGATGGCTGCGTGGGTCATCGGATTCGCTGCGCTGCCGTTACTTGCGCCGCTTTGCGCCGCCCTTCCCACTGCTGGGCGCGGGCTTCGCCGGGGCGTCGTCTTCCTTCTTGTAGTCACCGATGATGCCTTTCACCGGACAGGCGGCGAAGATCGGGCATTTCCTGCAACCAACGGCGATGGCAATCGGGCAGAGCGTCATGCGGTGTCTCCTTCGTGGCGGATACGGGCGGCGGGCGCCCTGGCGGAATAGCGAACCATCCCGCCCCGATCGCGGATCAGCGCTATCCGATCGAATCCCGAGTCGGCAAGGGTACGCCTTTGCTCGTCCGGCGTCATGTAGAGGTCCCGATTTCCCGTTCCGCTGGCAGCATCGAGGCAGGTGTCGCAGTAGAGCCCGCTGCCGCCGGCCACGAGCACCCCGCGCGTCCGCCGAAGGAGCGCCAGCGCATGACCTTTGCGCCCGGTACGTCGCGGGCTTCTTTCACGCCGACGGTTCTCCGGCGAGGCGGCGATCGCGCCGCCACCGTCGCCATGCAAGTGCGTAGATGGCGGCATTGAGCGCGATGACGACGATGCCGAGGAAGACCTGGACACGCGTCGTGAGCGCTTCGGGATAGATCAACGGAATTAGGTAATGATCGATGAATCCCCCGGCGTAACCGGCGTCGCCGGCCTGCCGCCGCAGTGAGATTTCCAACGGAGTCAACGGGCACAGGCCCCCGGTGAACTCGGTCCAGGCGCCCCATGCGACAGCGGGGAGGTGGACAGCGGCCCACCCGCGGCGCTTGAACGCGAGCAGGCCGCCTCCGACAACGAATGCAATGAACGCAAGATGCGCGGCAACGACAGTGTCCGCGAGCAGGCGAGCGGTCATGGGGCGGCCCCGTTGCTCGTGTCGGACGCTGCAGCGCAATGCCGATGCGCGCGTGGATGGCGCTGGGTCGCGTCCGCGTCAGGCATCGCGGCGGCCGCTCCTTTTCAGCAGATCCGCGAGATTGGCGAAAGGACGGTGGGTCGCGGCCGACGTTCCTTCGCCCGACGGCGGCCCGACGTTTGCGGCGGCTTCGAGCTCGCGCGAGTGCTCATTGTCGTGGCAGTAGACGCAGAGAAGCTCCCAGTTGCTTCCGTCGGGAGGATTGTTGTCGTGATTGTGGTCCTTGTGATGGACGGTGAGCTGCTGCACATTGGACCGATCGAACTCGCGCGCGCATCGCCCGCAAATCCACGGGAAGAGCTTCAGCGCCCGCTCGCGATAGGTTTTCGCTCGCTCTTCCCGGGCGCGCCGTGCCTCGGCGACGACGCGGTCGAGCCTCGCGGTATCCGGTGGTTTGCTTGGCATGCGTCTAGTGACTAGCCCTCGGTGCAAGCGCGCCTCGCGCGCGCCGATCCGTTCATTCCTTTGTTCCTTTCGTCGGGGGCCGTGCAGGCTCGAAACTCGCGTGCTGCGGAAGGCCGTCGCGAATCTCGTACCACTCGGCCTTCGATGCAGCGAAGATGTGTGCGGTCGGCCGGGCGTGGACCGGGGCGTCCAGCGTGCCGATGCGCAGGCGGACAAAGTCCGGAGCGGAGTCGCGGGTGCTGATGATGGGCGACCCGCAATCCCGGCAGAAATGGCGCTTCTTTCCGGGCGACGATTCGTAGGCGGCAAGAGACTCGCTGCCCGCGACGATCGCGAAATCCGCCGTCCTTACGGGAGCGTTGGCGCCAAACGCGGAACCCTGCGCCTTCCGGCACTGGACGCAGTGGCAGAGAACGATCCGGCCGAGCTCGCCCCGGATCTCGTACCTGATCTTGCCGCAAAGGCAACTGCCACCCTGCAAGGCGGCGGAGCGAATCGACTGCGGCCCGGATCCGGATCCTCAACACTCATTCCGTCGGGTACTCCTCGTGTCTTGGCAGGTCATCGTCGACTCTCCATCCGGTCCGACACGCCTTGCCCGTTGCGCGGCAGCGCAAGGCCCTCCGTCAATCATACCTCCACGCGCGTATAGGTGATGACATGGTGTGCGACGAGCCCCGCGCTCGCGCCGCGGCATTCCGCGTCGCCGTAAATCGATCGCTTACCGGGCTTGAGAATGCGGGCGCTGCACGAAATGTCCTCTTCGCGCGCGCTGCGCAGGAACGCCGTCTTCATGTCGGAGGTAACCCAGCGCTCGGACACACCGCGCAGCGTCATGATCGCGAGCCACAAAGCGACGTCGGCCGCGCCCATCAGCGTCATCCCGCTGACAATGCCACCGGGCCGCTCGAGTGACCGCCGAAAGGGAACGACCAACGTGCATTCCCCCGGCGCGACGGACTCGACCCGGAACCCGTAGGCCTGCAGGAACGGCGTATCTGCGAGGACGCGGTTGAGATCGGAGATCGTCGGTGGAGGGGTGATCATGGCCTTCCCATCGTTGATCGCAGTTCGAAGCACCAGCGCCGCGCGGTCAATCGTCGAGCACTCGTTCTATTCGGCGATCCGGGATGAACCACTGGACCGCCACGAGGATGTAGAGGCCGAGGGCCATCCATCGATTGACAAACGAAAGCGGGATCGCCGCAACGTAGATCAACAGCGAAATCTTGCCCTTGAGGTCACTTCCGACGGCGGTCGCGAGCGTCGAATTCGCCCCATCGTGCTTGATCAGCAATCGACTCAGGATCGTGTAGGCAACGGCGGCCATCAGCAGAACTGCACCGTACAGCGCGACCGTCGTCTCGGCGAAATGATTCTCGCCCATCCAGCCGGTGACGAATGGAAAGAGCGAAAGCCAGAATAGGAGATGCAGGTTGGCCCACAGAACGGGTCCGTGCACCTTCCGGACGGCGTGAAGCATGTGGTGGTGATTGTTCCAGTAGATGCCGATGTGGACGAAGCTCAGCACATAGCAGCCGAACACCGGGATCAGCGGCTGCAGCGCTGCAAGATCGTCTCCATGCGGAATCTTCATCTCGAGCACCAGGATCGTGATGATGATGGCGACGACGCCGTCGCTGAACGCCTCGAGCCGGCCCTTTCCCATGGCAACCTTTCAGGTGGGGAATCAGTCGATCGGAATGCGGTTTCTGTTTTCGGCGAGCCAGCGATCGAACGTCCGCAGCGAGGGATTGAGGGCACGGGCAATATCCAGATTCCGCGCTCCGCAGAAGTAGTCTGCGAAATCCCGATTGAACTGGAACATGTTGCCGAGATCGTCGGCGCCCGGGAATCCAAAGGCGCGATACTGCTCCGGTGTAACGGCGTTGTAGCGCACTTCCCGGCCCAGCGCCTTGGTGAGCTCCTGCGCCATCTCTGTGCCAGTCAGGTGGCCGCCGGCAATCCCGACCGTCTTGCCGATGAACTCGCGGCCCTTCCTGAATATTCCGTACGCGCATTTGCCGATGTCGTCTGCGGCAATGCCCGGGAGCTTCTTGTCATCCATCGGCAGCGCGAACGCGAGCTTGCCGTCGGGGCCTGTCTTCGGACCCATGCCGAACGAAACCAGGTTGTCCCAGTAGAACGACGTCAGCAGGAACGTGGTCGGGACTCCAAGCTCGGTGAACACCCTGTCCGACTCGCCCTTGGCATCGAAATGCGGCACCTTGTAGCGCCCCATCAAGGTCGGCATCCGGTTGTCCGAAAGTGGCACCCAGCGGCGCGTATCCTCGAGCGTGGACCAGATCACGTGCTGGACACCTGCGGTCTTCGCCGCGCGCGCCATGTTGCGGGCTTCGGCCATCTCCTTGTCGGGCGAGAAGTGCGCCCAGTAGAAAGTGACGAAGAAAGCACCGTGCGCACCCTCGAGCGCGCGCGTGACACTATCCTCGTCATCGATATCGGCGGCGGCGATCTCGGAACCCTTCCCGGCGAGTTTCCTAGCGATGTCGGAGTCGGGATCCCGCGTGATCGCACGTGCGGCGAAGCCTCCGCCCGGGTCGTCGAGGATGGCGCGGACCAGGCCCCCGCCCTGCGCGCCGGAGGCGCCCACCACCGCGATGATCTTCTGTGCGGCCATGATGATTCTCCCTCATGTGAAAGACGTGCCGGCGAAGCCCGATATCGGCCTCCGCGAGAATAGCGCGCATGCGATAGCGACGGCTAGCGCAAAGGATCGATCGGCGCAAACGCCTTCTTCATCGGTACGAAATCGATGGAAATTCCGCCCGGCAGAGGATAGGCAACGCGTTCATCACCCAGATAGCCGAAGGCCGCGTAGAACCTTCGGCCTGGCAAGGTCGCCAGCAATTCCGCCGACCGAAAGCCATGGGCAAGCGCCTCGGCCTCGCAGCGTTCGAGCAGGATTCGGCCTATGCCATGTCGCGCCCAGTCGGGCCGGACAAAAAATGCACGAATCCGTGCTGCGTCACGAAACGGCTCGAGGAGCCCGGAATGTCGTCCGGCCTGTCGATCGCCGCCGAAAAGCGTTCTCCTCCGGCTCCATCCCCCGCAGGCGACGACGTCTCCGGCCGCCTCGATCGCAAAGTAAGTTCCATCGCGGATGAGCTCGCTGTCGACACCCCACGCCGTTCCGAGCGCGGCCTCGATCTGCACATCGGCATAATCGTCGCGGCTCAGTCCGCGCGCGGATTCGGCGATCAATCGCTCGAGGATCGGGACATCGCTTGGACGGGCCTGACGAAGGGAGAAGGCGGCGTGCGTCACGATGGCGGATGCTGCCGGATTCCGGCGTCAGCTGAGCGGCAGCATAACGACCTTCCGGTACGCGGGTCGCCGCGAGAGCGTGTCGAACCACCGCTGCACGTTCGGCAGGTCGGGACGTTCGATCGACAGGGCCATCCAGCGCCATATGCCGCAGCCGAGCGCGATGTCGCCCATCGTGAACGCATCACCGGCCAGAAACGCACGTGTTGCGAGGTGGGCGTCCACGATGCCGAGAACTTGGGCGGTCTTGAGGCGGGAATCCTCGATCGCCTGCGGGTCGCGCCGCTCGGCCGGCGTACGGATCAAACCCATGAACAGCGCGCGTATGGCCGGCCAGAAGATGGTGTTGCTCCAGTCCATCCATTTGTCGGCTTCCGCCCGCGTCCGGAGATCGTGGGGCCAGAGGCTGCCGGCCGCGTGCTTCGCGGCGAGATACCTGACAATGGCATGGGATTCCCAAAGGACAAAGCCGTCGTCGTCGATCGTCGGCACGAGGCCGTTCGGATTGAGTTTTCGGTAGGCCGGCGTGTCAACGACTCCGAACGCCATACCGGCGTCGATGCGGTCGTACGGTACCGCCATCTCGTCGCAGCACCAGAGGACCTTCTGGACGTTGACCGAATTGTTCCTTCCCCAGATCACGAGCATGCGTGAACCCCCCAAGCGGTTAGTTGAGGCGCGACCACTGACGTCCGTCGCCCCTGCGAGAATCTCCGATACAGGATTCGCCGCCCCGAATTACTGCAGCTTGATCTCGCCATCGAACTTGACGTCGAGTTTCAATCCCGCAACTTCGAGCGTTACGTTCGCGGGAAAGGACTCGGTGCCGGCGATGCGCCCCTCCGCAACGGCTTTGGCGACGGCCTGCTCGATCTCGCGTTGGGAACGGATGCCCACCATCTTGAGGAATTTGCGGATGCTGAGGTTGAGGGTCTCTTCGTCCATTCGAATCTCCGTGCGTGCGGTCGAGGTGCAACTATGCCGCCAATTGCCCTCGGCGGACAAGGTTTGGCAAGCGAGCGGTGGAATGTGAGCATCGCGAGCGCGAATTGGACGCAATCACCGGTCGACGAAGCGACTGAGAAAGGCCGCGAGCGCGGAGCGTCTCTTGAAGGATGGCGGCATCGGATCGAAATAGCGGCGATGTACATAGCACCAACCCCAGGTTTCGCCGCGATCGAGGGGCGCGATCAACGGATGGCCTGTCGCATTGAAATGCTGAAGCGCGTGCGCGTGCGTCGAATCCTCGCAGCACCCGACGTGGCCGCAGGTGAGGCACACGCGAAGCTCGGTCCACGTTTCGCGCAGCACGAGGCATTCTTCGCATCCGTTGGCGCGCGCGGTCACCTGCCGAATCTCGCTGAAGTGTTCGCAGCGCTCGTCCATGCGGAGAAGTCTCCAACGGTCAGGCGTGAATGATTCGTCCGCCGGCGAACGACCAGTTTTCCCACGCGGTCTCCTTGAAACAGACCATCACATTGTCGGGAACTAGCCCGGGAGCTTTGACCAGGCCGCCCATGATGTCGGCGAGAATTTTCCTCTTCACCTTGACGCTGCGCCCTACCGAAAACAGTATCTCGATCAGGACGAAATCGGCCGTTCGAGGGGCGCCAAGGTCGGGATACTCGGGATCGAAGCGGAAGTCGTCGGGTCCGAGCTCCAGTACCCGCTGGAACCGGTCCTTTTCCGGTACGCCCGACGTGATCAACGCACGGTGCACGGCATCGAGGACTGCGGATTTGAACTCGGCTGACTTGCCCGGGCGAACGGTGATGGTCACTAGCGGCATGCGAGTCTCCTCGTGGAGTGACGAATCAAATGGGCGGTCCCGCCACGTGCTTGCGGGCGTTACCGGTCGTGCAGACGGGCCTGATGCTCATGGGGAGTCGCTAGAGCGCCGCCATTGCATAGGTCATGAAACCGCAGATGCCGGTCATGAGGCCGAGCCCGAAGAGAAAGACCCCGTCGGCAAGCCGCTCCAATCGATGCATCCGACGGCTGCTTCGGGTGCGCAGCGCCCAGTACGCGAGGAAGCACGATGCCAGAAACACCAGTGCGTTGAGCGCGATCAGGTCGTCGGCTACCGTATCGATCTTCTGAATGGAGATGACGATCCGGATGAGGCCGATGACCGTGAGGCAGACACCCACCATTCCCGCGGATACGGTAAAGATGTGGACGCAGATATCCTGGTCGAGATCGATCTTCGTCGTCGCTTTGGGCGACGGGACCGTCGCTGGTTGCTCCGTCACCGGGGGCCTCGTGATCGGCTACGTTCACCTACCTGCATGTCGGCGCTTGAACATCGCATTGATTTCGGCGTACGGCACGGCCTGTTCGCAAAAGTCGAATGAACCGACATCGCGGACCTCGCGTGCCGCGCGGAGGAACGCCCCATACGCGGCACGCGCAAGCGACGATCCGAGGCTCACGCGCTTCACGCCGAGGGTGGCGAGTTCCTCGAGTGAGAACCGCGCTCCGGATAGCCCCATGACGACGTTCACCGGTTTGGGTGCCACTGCCTTGACGACGGCTTCGATGTCGCCGCGCGTCTTGAGGCCCGGGGCATAGAGCACATCCGCGCCTGCATCGGCGAAGGCCTGCAATCGCCGGATCGTATCCTCGAGGTCGAAACGGCCATTGAGGAAATTCTCGGCGCGCGCCGTCAGCACGAACGGGAACGGCAGGTCTCGCGCCGCGTCCACGGCGGCGGCAACGCGCTCGACCGCCAACGGGAAAGGATAGATCGGATCATCTGCGCGCCCCGTCGCGTCCTCGATCGAGCCTCCGACGAGCCCCGCACCTGCCGCCAACATGATGGTTTCGGCGCAGGTAGCCGGGGTATCGCCAAAGCCGTTCTCCAGATCGGCGGAGACCGGCAGGTCGGTCGCGTCGACGATGGCGCGCACATTCGCCAGCGTGCTTTCCCTGTCCACGGCAGCTTCGGCGTCCGGCTTTCCCAGCGAGAAGGCGAAGCCTGCGCTCGTCGTCGCCAGCGCTTCGAAGCCGAGCGCCTCCAGCATCCTGGCCGAACCGGCGTCCCAGGGGTTCGGGATGGCAAACAGGCCCGGCCGGGCGTGCAACCGCATGAACGTCTCGGCTCGTCTCGACTGACTGGTCATTGGAACGTCGTGCGCTCCGCATGCGCGCCCCGCATTGCGCGGCGCGGATCCCGTCCTCGATCCATCATCGGATGCTTGCGCCTCTCTCCGTCAGCAATGCCCGGAGCACCGAGCGATGGCAACGGGCTTCCTCGGCACAGTAGCACCCGACCGAAAAATCGGCATGGTGCGACAGCGCGGCAAGAAGGTCCAGCGTCCTGCGGTTGTCGGGCGTCGCCATTTCGGCTCGGTACTTCCTGACGAAAGCGGTCCAATCGCGGCCCGTGGCGGCTTCCCGCGCCATCGCGACTGCTTCCGCGCTTGGCGCAAGATTGGGGAACCAGACATCGTACCAATTTTGCGCCGAGTACTCGGTCTTGGGAACGCCGCGGGGAGGGCGTCGAACGGTACCAATGCGCAGACCCTCGCCAATCGCTCTGTCGGAGCCGAGCCGAACAATTCGTACCGCCATGCGCTTCACCTCCGCGTGGTTCTGGTGGCGGGCCGCTATCGACGTCCGTCTTGCGCCAGCAAGGCGCGGCGACGCTCGAGGCTGTCCTTCGGCCAATACCTGTCGCGCTCGTAATACTCGGCGACAGCGGGAGTGTTCGCAGGAAGGACGACCCACGGTTGCTTCGATGAGGTGAAGATGTGGATGTCGGGCGGCAGACGGTCCGGTTCCTCAAGCGTTCCCACGCGCACGAAGCGCACGGCATCGCCCGCCCCGGCGTAGTTGCTCCAGAGAGCGATGTGACAATTCGGGCAGCGGGCGATCTTCTGCCCCTTTCCGCTGTTCGATGGCGTGTTCACCACTTCGGGCTCGCCGTCCAGCAAGACGACGCGATCAGCCTCGATCAGCGCGTTCAGGGCGAAGGCCGCTCCCGATTCGCGCTGGCACCACCGACAATGGCAGCAGTGGACAAACATCGGGCTGCTCGTCATCCGATAGCGGACGGTGCCGCAAGTACACCTGCCTTCGAACGTCAGTGGTTTGCCGGAATCCATCGGGTCAATCCTTTCGAGCGGCACGAAGCGACAAGCGTCAAGGCATTGCTGCAGGCCGCCCAGGGCCATACCGCATCACGGGGGGTGCGTCAGTAGTTTTCCATCGGGCGCGCCCGACCCCGAGGCATGAAGCGGGCGAGCGTGTATCCGAAGGGCTGGTTTGACGGGGTAGCATGGAAGGCGGTGCCGGCAACGAGGTCGGTCTCTCCTTGGTGCCACGAGCCCGTTCAGTAGTTGGACCCGCAGCCCTGCGAGCACCCCGAATTGTGACGACGGGCGGCAACGCCCGAGAGCACGCCTAGTAGATTTCGATGACGAGGGCTGCTGCCGACGCCGCTCACGAAGGCAGGAGGCCCTATGCAAGCGCTCTATCCGCGCTGCGCCGGGCTGGACGTGCACAAGGACACGATCGTGGCCTGCGTGCGTTGCGTCTCGCCGCCGGCGCACCATGAAGTACGCAGTTTCGACAGCACCACGCGGGGCTTGCTGGACTTGGCCGACTGGCTGGCTGCGCACGGCTGCACGCACGTGGCGATGGAAGCCACCGGCGTGTACTGGAAGCCGGTATGGCACGTGCTCGAAGACGGCTTCGAACTGGTGTTGGCCAACGCGCAGCACATTCGCAACGTGCCGGGCGCAAGACCGACGTCAACGACGCGATGTGGATCGCCGACCTGCTGGCGCACGGGCTTGATCCGCTCCAGCTTCGTGCCGCCGGCGGCGATCCAGGAGCTGCGGGATCTTGACGCGCACCCGCAAGCAGCTGGTGCGCGAGATCTCCCAGCACAGCCTGCGCATCCAGAAGGTGCTGGAGGACGCCAATCTCAAGCTGGGCAGCGTGCTCTCCGATGTGCTCGGGCGCAGCGGGCGGGCGATGCTCGAGGCGATCATCGCCGGCGAGAGCGACCCGCAACGGCTGGCGGAGCTCGCGCTGGGCAACGCCCGCAAAAAGACGGCCGAGCTGCGGGAAGCCTCTGCGCGGGCGGATCACCGCCGCATCACCGTACGCTGCTCAAGCTGCACCTCGACGTCGATGAGCGCCCTGGAGCGCACGCTGGGCGAACTCGATGCCGCGGTGGGAAAAGCCTTGACGCCGATCCGGCAGGGCGCGCGCCTGCTGACCACGATCCCGGGGATCAGTGACCTGACCGCGCAGGTCATGGTGGCCGAGATCGGCGTCGATATGACGCGCTTCCC
Source organism: uncultured beta proteobacterium (assembly GCA_963844005.1). Lineage (GTDB taxonomy): Bacteria > Pseudomonadota > Gammaproteobacteria > Burkholderiales > Casimicrobiaceae > CAIWHR01. Next base: position 62,046 of record CAWJMQ010000002.1, read on the forward strand.
CAGCTCCGGTCAATCTCGTGTCTTGGGCCGGGCTGTGCCCGCGCAACGACGAGAGCGCGGGCAAAGCGTCGCTCTACGCGCGTGCGCAAAAGCGGCACCTGGCTCAAAACCGCCTTGGTGACCGCCGCCTGGGCCGCGGTACGCGTAAGAACAGCTATCTCCATGCCCAGTTTCTGCGTCTGAAGTCCCGCCGCGGCGCCAAGAAAGCCATCCTCGCCGTGGCGGCCTCGATGCTCACCGCCGCCTACTTCATGCTGCGCGACGGCGTGGAGTACGAAGACCTCGGCGCTGATCACTTCGACCGCCGCGACAAAGACCAAACGATTCGGCGACTCCTCAAGCGCCTCGCCGACCTCGGTTGCAACGTCGAGCCGCATCGCCTCATGCCGGCGTAACGCTTCCTAGTAGGCAAATCGAGCGACGGCCTTCTCGTCCCACTCGCGAAGGCGGTCACTGTAATCAACGGCCGGACACCGTCTTGACACTCGAAGGCAACGCCACGTAATCGCTCGTTTGCGGGAGCGCACGCAGCGCAACAAGCAAGGCGTCCGGTGGCGCCACGAGTTTTCTGGCGGAAAGGTCCAACCACCCTCCCGCACTCGTGACCCTGGCACATAGCTTGCCGTCGGGCCTGAATATCTCGTTCCGCATGACGAAGCGGCTTCCGTCCGGTGACATTCCGGCAATCGCCAGGGTGACCTTGATCTCCTGCAATAACCCGACTTCCTTCATGTACTCGATTTCATCCTTCATCACGACCGGACCGAGCTTGAGCCTTGAGAATTCTCCTGTCGAGAATCCATTCTCCGCGAAGAACATCATGCGCACATCGGCCGACTTGTCAAGGAACGCCGTGTTCCTCATGTGCGAATTGAAGTCCATATCGCCCCAACCGGCGAACAGCGTCTTTGAATACACGTGAAGCCTCCCTTTCAGGCGGCGCCCGCACGCGCGGTCACCACCAGCGCCTGCATCGTCGAACGAAACGGACTGTCCCCGCCGACACGAGCGAGAGCATTGGCGACGGCCTCGACGATTGGGTCGAGTGCGGAGCCGCGCTCTTGGATCGTAATGCTGACGGGGTTGCCTTTGACAAGGCCCTCCGCGAACGATTGCGCGGAGCGGCTGGTAGCCGCAAGGGTCACACGCTCGACCTCGACCTCGCCGAATCCGCTGGCCGCCAACATGCGCCGCATTGCGTCAGGATCGTGAAATCCGAACGGCACCTGGTAGAAGTTCGGCGGATTCGCGGGGAAAAACCCGGCAATGGTTTCATGCACGATGCGGCCAAAAGCCTGACCGCCGGGCGGATTCTCACTCAACGGTGCTTCACGACAAGCTCATTGATGACGGCCTCGACGTCGTCGATGCTGCGGACCAGGCGTTCCAGGGCTTCGGCCTCGGCCCGCGTGCGAACACAGCCCTTCAACCAGACCCATCGGCGCTGACCTTCGATCCATAGGCTCGTCTCGGAAAAGCGGCCATCGGCAACAATCGCCAATTTGACGCGCGGAATGATCTCCTTGTCATAGAGATACGAGTTTGGAAGGCGGCAGCGACCGGACTGAAAGCAGCGCGTTCCCCGCTCGGCGCGCACGTGAGCCTCCGCGCGCATTTCAGCCTGGGTGATCATCGGTCCGTATTGCGGCGGGCAGTCCGAAATTGCGCTGGTCACTTGAAGGAACGGATCGCCAAAGTAGTTGGCCCGTTCTTCGGCCGGCCGTGCACTACTGGATACACCTAGCGCAATTGCGACGCAAAGACAGCGGGTGGCGATCACCGCGCGCGCGCAGCTCGCTGCAGCGCTCGACGCGCTTTCCCTTGACATGGATCTCCGTGGACATGGGTTGTGCTCGGTTGCCGCAAAGCCGTGTCTTCCGGTCACGGCTTGCCGCCCGGTCAGGCCCGATTCCGCTTGGTTCGCCGTCGCGTCTGCAAGTGTCCGTACAAGAACAACGCCGTGGCCACGGCCAATGCGATCGGGAGCGGAGATACCAAGAGCGCCGCGAGCCAGGTCCACGAGGCGCCGGAATCGAGAGCCTGCACGGAAAGGCAGACGATCAACGCAGCGCCAAGGGTTGCAGCCAGCGTTGCATTTCTCGCGTCGCGAAATGCGAGCTCCGACGCGATTCCGATAAGCACCGGCACTACGACGAGGACTAGCAATGGTTCCATGTCGGAAGGTGACCACCCGAACGCTCGGCCAGGCACCATTGTGAGCTTTTCGCACCAGATTTCAATTTCGCAACCGTCGGGATCGGCAACATGGGCAACGGGTCAGGATGCTGCCCTTTGCTGGGTCGCGGGCCCATCACAACACCTTCTCGAAGATGGCCCGATGCTTGCCCGGGCCCTTGAAATCCCGATTGATCGCCAAGCCTCCGTCGACAGCACCATGCAAAGCGTCAAACGAATGACAACACAGCTGCCGCGAACTGGGCAGGGGCCTCCTGGGGCAAGTTGTGGCCCACCAAGGGAATGACCCGCCTTTCGTATCCGCCGGTAAAGAACGGAGCATGCCCTTCGGATCCGCCTGTCGGGATCACGCCATCGCCAGCCCCGTCAATGGCGATGGTGGGCACGGTAATTCGCGGCTGAGCTTCCAGTTTGCGCTCCGTCGGCTCGACCGTCGGGTTTCCCGGGACCAATCCATAGCGATGGCGGTACGAATGTATGACCACATCCACAAAATCTCGGATTGTCGAACGACGCCGCGGTACGCTCGTACGTGGCGTCATCGAATCGCCAATTGGGTGACCACAGCCGCCACAAGAGCTTGCAGAACGCTCGCCGATTCTGGGCGAGTCCGGCGCGGCCGCGCTCGCCATGAAAGTAATACTGGTACCAGTAGCGGAACTCGTTTTCTGGCGTTTGTGGCCGGACCGACCCAGGGATGTCCTGTACGTTGTAGCCGACGCCAGAGACCAACCCGACAACCCGCTGGGGCCATAGGGCCGCCACGATGCAAGCGGCGCGACCTCCCCAATCGTAGCCCGCCAGTACTGCGCGCGGGATGGCGAGTGAATCCATGAAAGCCAGGAGGTCGTGCGCGAGTACAGCTTGTTGACCGGAGCGCGGAGTACTCGTCGCGAGAAACCGCGTCTCACCGAATCCGCGCAAGTAGGGCGCGATCACCCTGCAGCCGGCTGAAACGAGAAACGGGATAACCTCGTCGTATGCGCGAACGTCGTACGGGAAACCATGCAGAAGCAGCACTGCCGCGCCGTCGGCGCGTCCCGCTTCCTCGTAGGCGACGTCCAAGTCTCCCGCGACCACGCGTTTCAACATGGGACTGCCTATTTGGCTGCGGTTACCATGATCTCAACGAGCATATCGGAACGCCACAACTCGGCGTCCACGCATGCGCGGACGCGACCCGATCCCGGGACGACCGGGCGTGAAGGGCGTCAGCGTTCACCACCTTCCTTTTCTGTGCGCACGATCCACCATGACAGCAGTCCAAACGCACCTGCCACGCACCCGAGAAACGTCCAGAACCATGCGAATCCCTTCGCATCGGATGCCTGGATCGGGTCCGCAATATCTGCAAGCGAGGTGAAGCCTTTGAGTGCGACACCAAGACAGACGACCGCGAAGATAGCGGCAAAGATCATGCCCATTTGGGCTGAGATTTTCAATCGCGCCTCCGTTCATCAGAGAGATTTCTACCAAGCAACTCAACCGGTCCCGCAAGTGCCATCAGCGAGACCGCGCTGATCGCGGGCAAGTCGCTACGGCAACCTCACTCAACCTTCCTTATCGCAACCGGACGCATCGGCGCCTCATTGACGTTCAGCTGAAAGACGTCAGGCCGGCTGTAGTGGCCGACAACGTCGAAGTCGAACTTCCCGCGTCCGATCTCGCCGAGATCGAGCGCTGCCGTCAAGATCGTTTCGTCGTCAAAACGGGGTCCGGCGAGCACCTTGCCCGAAGGGCTGATGATGGCGCTGCCGCCGCGCATCAACACCGCGTCCGGCGCATCGCCGAGCGAGACGCGCACGGTGTCCGGAAATTCCCTCTTGCGCAGGAACTGACAGGCCGTCAGCACGAAGCAGCGTCCTTCGAGCGCGACGTGCTGCATCGACGGTAACCAGGTATCCCTGTCGTCGGCGGTGGGGGCGCAATAGAGCGCGACGTTCTTCGAATACATCGACATTCGCAACATCGGCATGTAGTTCTCCCAACAGATCACCGCGCCGATCCGTCCGTAGGGAGTGTCGACGACCGTCAGCGTCGAGCCGTCGCCGAATCCCCAGATCAGACGCTCCATCGCGGTGGGCATGAGCTTGCGGTGCTTGCCGAGCAGCCGGCCATCCGGGCCGAGGAAAATTGCCGTGCAGTAGCAGGTTCCCATTTCGCGCTCGATCACACCCATCACGACGTAGCTGCCATGCTCTGCGGCGGCCTTTCCGAGCCGCTGCGTTTGCGGCCCCGGCACCTCGATCGCCGCATCGAGATACTTCCGGAACTCCTCTCGGCCCGCCGCATCGCGCGCGCCGACCACAGCCCCGTAACCCAGCCCTTTCGGGTATCCGACGATGAACGCCTCGGGGAAGACGATCACTTTCGCCCCGCTGGCGGCGGCCTCCGCGATCAGGCGAACCGCCTTGTCGACACAGGCTTCGGTGTCGAACGGCACGGACGCCGCTTGCACTACGGCGACATGAACGGTCGTTGCTCCGGGGGTCGAAGTGTCGGTTGCCATCGGGACTCGATTCGTATTCGATGTACTGCGATCGATGTGTGCAAAGCTCATGGCGACGCCTACGAAGCAATCCGGTCATGTCACGGTCGCCCCGGCGGCGCCACGGGTGCTCCATCAGGTCGCGCCCCAGACCTCCTGCGCCGTCTCGACCACGAGGCGAAGCTTCGCGGCCTGCGCGTCGCGCGCGATCACGTTTCCGTGGACGGTACTCGAGAATCCGCATTGCGGCGACAGGCAGAGCTGCGGTAGCGGCACGAGCTTCGCGGCCTCGTCGATCTTTCGCTTCAGGTGGTCTTTCGACTCCAGTTCGGAAAGCTTTGTCGTGACGAGACCGAGCACGACGATCTTGCCGCGCGGGACATGCCGCAGCGGCGCAAAATCGCCGGACCGCGCGTCGTCGTATTCGAGGAAGTAGCCATCGACCGCGAGCTCGTTGAACAGCACTTCGGCGACCGGCTCGTAGCCACCTTCGGCCACCCACGCGCTCTTGAAATTGCCGCGGCACAGGTGGACGCAGACCGTCATTCCGGCGGGCCGGTCTGCTATCGCAGCATTGATCAGGCTGGCGTACCGCCGCGGCAGCAGGTCGGGGTCGTCACCGCGCTGGCGCGCACCCTCGCGCATCTTTGCATCGCAGAGATACGCGAGGTTCGTGTCGTCGAGCTGCAGGTAGCGACAGCCCGCCGCGCCCAATGCGGCGATTTCCGCGCGGTAGGCGGCCGCGACGTCGGCATAGAACGCTTCGAGGTCCGGATAGGCGTCGCGGCTGATCGCGTCGCGGCCGCCGCGAAAATGCAGCATCGTGGGGGAAGGGATCGTAACTTTCGGTGTGCGCCGGGTCACCGACTTCAGGAAATTGAAGTCGTCGACCTGGATCGGCTTTGCGTGCCGCACCGGTCCCGTGACACGCATGACGGGCGGCGCGAAATCGACGTTGCCCTGCGCGCTGTGAAAGCTCACCGCGATGCCGCCCTTCGTCTCGACTCCCGAAAGCTGCTCGAGGAAGTCGATATGGAAATAGGTGCGGCGGTATTCGCCGTCGGTGATGCCCTGGAGCCCGACGTCTTCCTGGAGGCGCACGACATCGCGGATGGCGGCGTCTTCGGCCTCTCGCAGTTGAACTCGCGAAAGCTTGCCGGTGCGGAACTGCTCCCGCGCGTCGAGCAATGCTGCCGGACGCAGGAAGCTACCGACGTGGTCGGCGCGAAAAGGGGGCGTAGTGCGGACGGTCATCGAACCTCCTCCCTCGATCGGGATATCCGGCTGGGTTTGCCGGAAGGCGAGGGGCCGCGCCCCGCCGCGCCGCCCTTGTCGCCAGCGGCCCGTCGCGGCAGGGCTGCGTTCATAATACAAAATTCGACGACCGGTCGCGCGCGGATTCCGCCTCGGCGGCCCCCCGCCATGCGGGCCCCTGCGCGAGACATGTCGGGCAAACTGTCGGGCAACGGCAATCCTGGCCGCAGGAGGAAATGCATGAAACAACAGATCGTGCTCACCCGTCGTCGTGTCCTCTGTGGCCTTGCCGCCGGCATCGCCGCCGCCGGGTCGGCCCCGAACCTCGCATTCGCCGCCGATCCGCTCAAGATCGGCCTCATCCTTCCGTTGACCGGGCCGTTTGCGTCGACGGGCAAGCAGATCGAGGCGGCGTGCCGGCTCTACATCGACCGCTACGGCGACAGCGTCGCGGGGCGCAAGGTCGAATTGATCGTGAAGGACGACACCGGACTTGCGCCGGAAACGACCAAGCGCATCGCACAGGAGCTGATCGTCCAGGAGCACGTCATCGTGCTGGCTGGTTTCGGCCTGACCCCGCTCGCGCTCGCGGCGGCTCCGGTCGCCACCGAAGCCAGGGTGCCGATGGTCGTGATGGCCGCGGCCACGTCGATCATTCCGACGCGCTCGCCGTTCATCGTGCGCACCGGTTTCACGCTGCCACAGGTCACGGGGCCGATTGCCGATTGGGCGGCGAAGAACAACATCAAGCGCGTCGTGACACTGGTCACCGACTACGGTCCCGGGCTCGATGCGGAAAAGACCTTCGTCAAGCGTTTCACCGACGCCGGCGGGACCGTCGTCGAGTCGCTGCGAACGCCGCTGCGCAACCCCGACTATGCGCCGTTCCTGCAGCGGGTCAAGGATGCGAAGCCCGAAGCACTGTTCGTGTTCGTTCCGTCAGGCGAGGGCACCGCTGTAATGAAGCAGTTCGACGAGCGAGGTCTCGGCGCGGTGGGGATCGCGCTCATCGGCACGGGCGACGTCGTCGACGACGACCTCCTCGATACGATCGGTAGCACCTGCGCTCGGCGTCGTGACCTCCTTTCACTATTCCGCCGCACATGACTCGCCGGAAAACAAGGCGTATGTCGATGCGTTCATGAAGGCCAACAAGGGCATGCGGCCCAACTTTCATTCGCTGGGTGGCTATGACGGCATGCACCTGATCTACGAGGCGGTAAAGAAGACCGGAGGCTCCAGTGACGGCGAACAACTCGTCGCTGCGATGAAGGGGATGTCGTGGACGAGCCCGCGCGGCCCGATGTCGATCGACCCGGCGACCCGCGACGTGGTGCAGACCGTCTACATCCGCAAAGTCGAGATGCGCGACGGCCACTACTGGAGTATCGAGTTCGACAAGGTCGACGCCGTCAAGGACCCGGGTACTTAGGTTCCTTAGGCCCTAAATCAAACCTCGATTGCCACCACGACATTCGCCTTCGCAGCTGGCGCAAAGGCGGCCTCGTATGCGGACAGACGCCGCTCCAATAGCTCGCTGCCAGGTCGCTGCGGATTCGTGACGTAGATGGAGAAATCCGGAACACGATTGATCCTCATCATCAATTGAAGTATCGAAATTCCTTCGACGATTACCGGAAGAGGTGTGGTAATCCGCCGTTCGATGATTCGATTTACCTGGTCGTCAAGATGAATGAGATGGTTCTGCGCGGGGATGAGGAACAAATCCGTCTCGATCAACGTCACATTGAAATGCCACGCAAGATACCGTCCCAGTGTGGTCTTTCCGACACCGTCACGCCCGTCGATGGTGACAAGGACGCCCGGGAGGCCTCGCATGATTGGCGTCAGGGCTTCCACGACGATCGCGTAGGACGGGAGAATCCTTGCCATCGCGTCGCGCCTAACGCTTGAGTTCGGCGGGCGAGGTCGTCCGCCGGAACGAATGGTCAGGAGTGTTCATGCCGTAGTCGCCGCCCCCTCTGCCAGCAGAAAGGCTGTCACGTCGAAAACCTCTGAGCCGCACGTGCGCGCGCCTTCGCAGCTTCTTCCGCCCGATTCTTCGGTGGCGCGTTCGACTCGAGCGACCTCAACAGGTTACTCGAGACTGCCGCAATCTCGTCGACGGCAGCAAGGAATGCCGCTTCGTTTGCTTTCGATGGTTTGTGGAAACCGCTGATCTTCCGCACGAATTGCAGCGAGGCCGCGTGAATCTCGTCCTCGGTGACCGGCGGCTCGAAATTGAAGAGGATTCTGATATTTCTGCACATACTCGTGCCCTCATGGGTTCTTGCCTTCTCAGAAAGCGAGACAACCCGTCGCCGCGGTCCTGCCAAAGGCCCGCGGGCAATCGGCGCACAGGCGAAGCTTGCGCGGGTGCGGTGCGACGACGGGTGTCGCGCTGGCGACATTTACGCGCATTATCTTAGTTCGGGTGACCGGTTGTTCAAGGATGCCCTGAGCGCTGCGTGGGCCTCGCAATCGACTGGCCGGCGCTTGACCTTCGTACTGGCCGGGTACTTGCCAAGAAAGTTGTCGCCCTTCCAGTTCTTCGACGGACGAATGGGTCGCTGAACAAACCCACCGCCACAATTGGGACAGACATTGCCAAGAATTTCATCCGCGCATGTTGCACAGAATGTGCATTCGAAGCTGCAGATGCGCGCCTCCAGCGAGTTCGGTGGCAGGGATTTGTTGCAGTGCTCGCAAGACGGACGAAGTTCCAGCACAGCGGCCTCCTTTTCGAGACGCATGACGACGCAAGTTAGCCGCTCCTCCGGCCGGGTTAATGCTGTGAACGGCGCGCCACACTGACAACCGACGCGAAGGCTCGCCGGCGGACGCCCGTGTCGACACCGGGTTAGGCGCCCCCTTCGACAATGTGAACATCGGCGATCCAGTTGCGCTCCCTCCGCGCGAGACGAGATTCAACATTTTCGCCTTCGAAGTTGGCGGTTGCTCGGCGCAGCCACGATGGATCGACATTCTCCAACACGTTGACATTGACGACTGCATAGAGGTGATTCGCTATCTCGCTGGTAACCAGTGGCACGGTGCCGCAGTTCGAGCAGACGTAAAACGTGGCTGTCTGAGAACCAAAGGCGTACTTTGACACGAGCGAAGGATCACGAATCGCAACTTCGAGAGTCGATTTTGGGTTTGATGTCCAGACACCGCCATGCTTGACGCAGAACGAACACCCGCATGCGCGCGCTGGAATCTCAGGCGCGTCGCCATCCCATTCCAGCCCCATGGCGATATTGCCGCAATGACATTTGCCAGTGATGAACATGCCGGTCTCCAGCGCAGCCGCGACGCGCAACGATACAGGTTAACTGGCCCAATCTGCCGGGTCGAAGCCCCGCCGGTTGGGGACCGCGATCAATGCCAGGTTAAGGCACCTCACACCTGGCTCCGATGGGAGTGCCGCTGCCGCAGGAAGAACAGGAACATCAGTGCGGGCGCGAGCCCAATGACCCAATAGGGAAGGTACGTTGACACCAAAGATCCAGGATTCGGAGGTGCAGAGACGCCGCGGTTATTTGCCACCACGACGACCAAAGCGATGATCATGGATGCCACGGCAAGAAAACGCTGAAATCCGGCATAGGGGCTCAAGCGTTCACGACATCGCCAAAGATATAGGCCCCATGCATTCAAGAGGACGAAACCGGTGAGGCACAACCATCCCGAGGGTGGGTCCTTCGCCAGCAGGACGAAGCCGAGAATCAGCAACCACAACGTGCAGCCCACCTGCGACCCGAACCAGCCACCGGCGTTCCAGGAGAAAGTCGGTGGACTACTTGGATCGGTGGCCATGTCATCTCCTACGGGGCCGGTGTGCTTCGCCCGCCAATTCGGTGTGCGCGCCGGGTTAGGCGTCCAGTACGAGCTGAGTTTGGGTGACGATTGCGCACGGCTTTCCTTCCGCGGACTTGACTGTGGTTTGCCACACCATGGTGGTTCTGCCACGGTGGAGCGCAACGCACTCGCCAACGACGATTGTGTTGACGCGCGCCGCGCCCGTGAACTTGGTGCTTGAGTCGGTGGTTGTCGTTCTCTTGCCTTGCGCCATGTTCAGAGCGGTGCCTACGCCTCCGAGGGTGTCAGCGAAGGCCATGTAGGCGCCGCCGTGCAAGATGCCACCGGCGGTGCAAAGGTCCGGGCGCACAGCGAGTTCGGCAACAACGCGCTCGGGCGCCACCTCAACGACGCGTACGCCCATGAGGCCAGGAAACAGGGGATCGAGGATCTGTTGAACTGACTCGACCGAGAGCATAGGGGTTCTCCTGGGATGCCTAATGTACAGGTTTGTCAATCTTCGTTCAGGTACCGCGAGGCGAGCCGGTGCGGCAGCATCGAGGCAAGAACGCCGTCCTTGAGGACAAAGTGATGGCAGAGTCCCGCCAACGCATGCAATCCGGCAAGCCACAGGATCACATCACCAAGCCAAGCGTGAATGCTCGCAATGGTAGCGCCCGCGTCATGTGAGGTTTGGACGAGAGGGTGAATTTGCACCCCGGCGAGGAGTGTCAGCGGATGCCCTTCGAGCCACGCGCCCGCAATGGCGGTTAGCGGGATAGCGAAGAGAAGCCCGTAGAGCGCCCCGTGGACCGCCTTCGAAGAGACGTCCATCCATCTCGGAAGTCGGGGAAGTTCCGGTTGGATGTCAACGAGACGCCAAAATGTCCGCATCACAACAAGCGCGAACACACACAACCCAAGCGACTCGTGCAATTGCCGGTCGAAGTCGCGGGCAGGCGAATACACACGCTGCTCGGAACCTCCCGGCCCGTAGATGAACGCGACCAGGACGAAGATTGCCGTGGTCCAATGGAAAGCTTGGGCGACGGTTCCGTAGCGCATGCTTGAGCAATCGTCCATATCGACTCCTTCGATGATGAACGGGGCAGTTGTCGCGCCCCCGCAACACTCTCGTACCCTGCGCAAAGCTGCAAGCCAATCAGCGAAAGAGTCAAGTCGCCGGCCGCGCATAGCTCACCGTGAGCATCTCCCATTGATGGCCGTCGGGCTCGTTCCAATAGACCATGCGGCCGCCGTGTTGCGTGTTGACTTGCATGTCCTCTGGACCACGCACCGCACTGCGGTACTTGACGCCGGCTGCCTCGATGCGCTGGAGAATCGCATCAAATTCCTTCTCATCGACACGGAAGCAGAAATGCTGGATGGGAAACGGTCCGTTGTCAGTGATGAAGTCGAGAGTCAACCCGTCATTGACGTATACAGGCGAGAACGGTCCGGCACCGGATTCCGCCCAGCGAACACCAAGCAGGTCCGCTAGACGCTTGGCCGAAACGCCTTGATTTTGCGCGGATACGATGACGTGATCCAGTTCGATAGTCACTTGCGGACCTTTCTCGGATTACGGGGCTGGTAAGTGGACTACTACGCGTGCCCGATGCCTAATGGATCGCTTACCAGCGGGTGGCGATGACGCCGCCGGCAGGGAAGCCGCATACCAGCCCGTCGCGTTGAGCTGAAGGTTGGGCGCCACGACGGTCACCAATCGCCAACCGTATCGCCAGCGCCGCCAACACACAGCCCATGATGTACCGTTGCGCGACCAGCCAACGGGGGTTGCCCGCGAACCCGAGGGCTATCCCCGCCGCAGATTGTCGGTAGGCCAATGCTGGTGACAATGCAAGATGACATAGTCTCCCTCCGCAAGGCGACCATGTTGAACACCGGGTTAGCCTGTGGACTCGTGTCGCCATTGTTGAAATGTGGGCAAGCCATCGCCGAATCGTACCCACGCGATGTCATGACTCAGCCACGAGTGATGGGTTGGCGGAAATGATCCTGGATTATCGAGGCTACACGTGGTGACGTCGATGAATCCGACGGAATTCGTGTGCTCATACGTAAGGGGAGTTCCGCAGGTCGCGCAAAAGGTGCGGCGCACGGGGGGCGACGAATGATATTCAGACAGATGCCCTTGAAGGAGCCCAAACTGCGCTATCGGGAACGTTACCCACGCGACGACCGGTGAAGCTGCGGCTCGCCGGCAAGTCTGGCAGTGACAAATCATACTGTTCGTCGGTTGGCCACTGACGCGATAGCGAATTGCAGCGCAAATGCAACCTCCCTCAGCGACTGTTGTCGACATGTGACCTCCTTTCCGCCGTCTATCGACACAAGTTAACCGGTGCTCGCCGCGGGGGGGCGGAGCCCCGCCGGCGGGTGTTCGTGTCGAAGGAATGGTTAGGCGCCTTTTCGCCGACTCCAACATCTTCCGCGGTCACGGCTTCAGCTGCCACCGCTGTGGCTCATGGCACTGAAAGAGTTCAATCAAGAGATCATCGGGGCCGGCAGTCATTACATACCTAAACTTTGGTTGCTCCCGAATCGTGTTGCGAAACTCGTGTCCGTTCGCCCGCATTCGGGCAACAAGTTCATCGAGATCATCAGTCTCGATCCCGACATGATGCATTGCGCCCCCTCGTTGCGCCTTCGGCGGTTGCTCGTATACCTGAACGAACGCGTTCCCTAGCCGAAGCCGTACATTGCGAACACCCGCGGCGTCTTCATCCCAGACCAATGTGGCGCCAAACATTTTCTCGAAGAACTCAACGGTAACCGAGAGGTTCGTGGAGAAGATGTGGATGTGGTCAAGACTTACGCGCATCATGGACGGAGTCGAGGATCGGCGGCGAATTCATCACGTGGCGCCCAACGGCCCCGGTCGCCGTCCGCGTCGCCCAGGATGTTAGCCAGCACGATCACTGAGGAGGTGCTGGGGTCGCAGAAAAGCGATGGACTTCGAATTGCCATTCACGATCGACATTCCGATACATGACGTATCCAGCTAACTGGTGGGCCGCGTCCACGCTAACCGTTGAGAAGTGCGTGCCAACCCGTCCGGTCAAGCGCAGGATTGGGGAACGTAGACTGGCTCAAGACTGACCTCAGTCTTCACCGAATTGGCAATAAAGCATTCGGCGTGAGCTTTGTGATGCATCGACTTGATGTCACTTCTCGTCGGTACCGGGTTTCCGGCGAACACCGCCTTCGGATGGAGTGTGACCCGCGTCATTGCCATTTTGCCCGATGCATTCCTGGCCATGACACCTTCGGCATCGTCAACATAGCGGTCAACGCAGAACCCACGCTTCGCCGCGATGGAGAGAAACCAGAGCATGTGACAGCTTGATAGGGAAGCGACAAACGCTTCCTCAGGGTCAACCGCATTCGACCGCGAATAAGGCAGGGGCACAGTATGCGGCGATGACGATCCAGGAACCTCGACACCACCATCAAAGAGCCACATATGACCACGACTATAGCGGTTGTCGGTAAAGGGCTGGTCGCCGCGCTCCCAACGGATTGTGGCTGTGTATGTGGCCATCGCGAGCCGCCTCACATGTCCAAGGTCCGAATTCAGCCAAAGCGGTCGCCCGACGGCCCGGCTAATCTGTTGCGGTGGCGTAGTATGCCGCCACCGTAGACGTTTGCCGATTCCCGGGCGGCCCCAAGGTCCCCATCGATATCATGATTGATCGACGCGCATTCATTCGCGCGGCTGGCGGGGGAATTGCGATGGCTGCCCTCGCCTCCGTGGCGCAGCAAGCAGCCCGCTTGCCGCGAATCGGCGTACTTTTTGGTGGGAATACGGGCACTGGCACGGAGGTCTTGCGCCAGGGGTTGCGGGAGCTGGGCTATGTCGAGGGTCGCACTGCCGTCATCGAATGGCGATGGTGGGAAGGGAAGCCCGAACGGCTGCACGACGCCGTTGCGGAAATGGTGCGACTCAAGAATTGCCCCCGAGGAACGATAGACCCAAGTACGCACGTTTGGGCCGGGGCTCTTGGAGGTCTTGAGGTTGATGACCAACTCGAACTTGGTCGGCTGCTTGATGGGACATGATGAACCTCGATGCTGAAGATGCCACCGGAAAGTTCCATCTGCGTTTGAAAAATCCGACAACCTCGTTGTGGCCCTTGAATCACGCGACAACGGGCTGTGACCTGGCACATGCCAGGTGAGCGATGCGTCGAATGCCTCAATGACCGCGGGGATGTCGCCCTTAGCAAAGTCGTCGCATGCATTGCGAATGACAGTAGCGTTCGAGGGAATCATAGGTCCTCCTTACTGTGACCCGGACCCCTGCTTCGCAGCGAAAACAACATCCACGTAGCAATGCCTGGCGAAACCAGCTGACCGGCTCCACCGGCTCGGTTGAAGGCCCGGCTTTGGGGTCCTCGTGGACGCCGGGTTAGACAGCTTACACATTGCGCTTTGCTAGTAGCGCCCAAACTCCCGCCCCGGAGAGCAGACAGCCACCAAGAAGATTGAAGCGGCGCTGCGCGGGAGTTGACGAAAGAAGTCGGCGCGCAGATGCGGCAAACAGTGCGTACAGCGAAGCGTTGAGCGTGGCCAACACCACGAACGTAACCGCAAGTGTCCAAAGTTGCACGCCGAGATTTCGCTCGGGTTGCAGAAACTGAGGCAGGAACGCGATGAAAAAGATGATGCCTTTGGGATTGAGCGCGGTGACCAGGTAGGTGTTGAAAAAGACCCACCAGGTTGACCTGGGTGTTGGCGGCCCGGCCAGGCCGGGAACCGATGCGCTGGAACGCAACAGCTTGATCCCAAGATAGATCAGATACGAGCCGCCAATCCACTTCACTAGGGTGAACAGGAATGCCGAGGTGGCCAACAGCGCGCCAAGCCCAACCAATGACAGGAACAAGGCGGTCGAATCACCAAGAGCAACCGCGAGCACCAGCGGCAAATTGGCGCGGCGACCATGCGCGAGGGAATAGCTGATTACGGTGAGGATGGTGGGGCCGGGAATGACTAGCAACACCGCCGAAGCGGCAGCGAACGCTAACCATGTTTCGAGTGCCATCAGTCCCCCAAGCTGGCTAACGAGACCAGTGAACCGGCGGGCCGTACCATCGCCTGCCAGGTTGCGCGTCGGCCCGTCCGGTTGAGCGCCGGGTTGGGCAGGATCATGCGGAGGCGCAGACGGCTACGATGAGGCGCCGACCTTGCTCGGCTCATAGCGATCGGGTATGCAAAGGCCAGGCCGCTCGTCGTCCCAAGCCATAGCGCTCATCTTCCAACCAGCAGGGGTCAGGACGAACTGCGTTGAGATCATTCCTCGGGCGTTGAAGGGAACACCCTTCATCGTACCGGACTTAGCATATGCGCTGAAGCGATGAGCCACGTTGCCGAAGATTTGCGTGGTTTCGGACAACTCCACTTCGTTGAAACGCGTCAGCTCGCCAGAACGCACTATCGCCTGGCGGGGCTCTATAAATTGTCGAGTGGTCGATATCTCGGGCACCGATGCGGTGTTCTTGACGAGAAGACCGGCCTCGATAAAGAGCGCGTAGATGTTATCGTACGGAGGCGTTTCACCCGCCTCGAAAGATACCGCACGAAAGAATTCCGTGGTCAGGCGATCAAGCTCGGCTTTGACAGCTGTACAGTTCGGCTGGTCCATGTATTGCTCCTGAAATGAGGCGCATTCGT
The DNA here is from genome assembly GCA_963844005.1 of uncultured beta proteobacterium. Taxonomy (GTDB): domain Bacteria; phylum Pseudomonadota; class Gammaproteobacteria; order Burkholderiales; family Casimicrobiaceae; genus CAIWHR01. The sequence goes on from CAWJMQ010000002.1 coordinate 77,482, forward strand.
GTGCGTCACACCTGGGTTGACGCCCAACGTTACAAGCTAAGCGGCGGCTCGCGACCGGCGCGCCGCATAAACATGGGCCAAGCAGAAAGCCTGAACCGGCGCGTCCGCTCGATGGCCCGGTTCGGCCCCCCTCACTCGATCACCCGGTCCGCACGGACCTGCAGCGACTGGGGTATCGTCAGACCAAGTTGCTTCGCTGACTTCATGTTGATAACGAACTCGAATTTCGTAGGTCGCTCGACGGGAAGTTCCGCGGGCTTCGCGCCCTTGAGAATCTTCGCGAGGTAGCCACCTGCGCTGCGGGCCAGTTCAGGGAAACTTGGACCATAGGTCATGAGGCCTCCGAAACCCCGATCATGACGATCGGAATCGTCTTCGTATTCTCCTTGGCCGCAATGGAGGCTTGGGTCACAAACGTGACAAGTATATCGACCGGCAAATTGATCAGTTCACGGGCAAGCTCCGGGAGCCGGTCAAATCGCTCGTTTGCGAAGCGGGAATCAAGCGCGATGTTCGTCCCCTCCACATCCCCGTGCTCGCGCAACCCTTGGCGCAAGCCCACGAACACCATCGCAGTACTTTCCGGTGTGCCGGGGCTCAGAAATCCGATTCGCGGACCCGCCGTGTCCGACTGCGCGTGGATCGAGCAGAGCACGATGACGGCGAGCAGCACTACGCGGGCGCCGAGTGGAGGGAACATTTTTGTCGATGCAATGCGTTTCGTCGCGGGAGGGGCCTAACGAGACGAGTTAACGGGCCCCACCCGCGCGGCCGAAGGCCCGCCGGGTGGGGCCGCCTTGACCGCCGGGTTAGGCGGCCGGACGCCCCAAGTCACAGAAGTTTCCCTCGAACAATTGGAATGACGCGCCCACCCACACTCACCTCTCGGTAGCTCCCGACCATGCGAGCACGCAACAACACTAGCGAGGGACGACGAATCTCGAATCCTTGCTCGATCCGCAAATCCAAGTCAGTTCGGGGGAACACTCGATGCTCTAGGAGGTACGCACCGAGGAAAGCCGCCCCGTTCCCGGTGGCCGGATCTTCACGTACCCCATGTGCTTCGAAGAAGAACCTCGCGCAAACGTGATTAAGGGCGTCATGCGTCTCATGGCAATAGAGGTAGAGGAGTGGCGGGAATCCTTCGGCGGCGAGAGGTGCGAAGGCTTCAAGATCAAGGTGGCTCTGTCGAAGCGCTCGCTGACTACGCATTGGCACGATCATGGCGGATGTGCCCGCCGAAAGCACCTGAACGGGGGCGTCGGTTGCGATGTCTTCTGGCGATACTCCAACCGCCGCTGCGATCCGCGCGGGAGGACACGTTTGTCCAAGCGACACTGGCGGTGCACGAAACCAAGCTACTTCTCGACCGTCGGCTGACGATTCGAAGGAGACGGAGATATCCCCTGCGGCGATTCTAAGACAGACGTGACCGGATGCGTTGGGTAGTAGGTGGTGCCGGACCACCCAGCCGCTGCCCAGGAGTGGGTGCCCAGCGAAGTCGATCTCTCGCGCTGGAGTGAAGAGTCGAACGCGGAACGCTCCATCGCGCTCTGGCGTGGAAGTCACAAATGCGGTTTCCGAGTAGTTCGCCTCGGCGGCGATGCAGCGCATTGCCTCCTCGGGCAGCCCGCCTGCGTCCAGTACAACGGCAAGCTGATTCCCGGCGTAGGGGCGTTCCGCGAAGACGTCGACTATGTAGAAAGGCCGTGTCATCGCCTTCGACGCTGGCTGGCCGCCTAACGAGTAAGGTAACCGGCGCGCCGGCAAGACGTACGCCAAATTGAAGGCATGAATCGGCGCGTCCGGTTGACCGAATGGAATGGCCTCCTCCTGCTCGAACGGCATCGGTTGTGCCAGATTGGAAGTGGTTTCAAGTCCAATCGCTGAGAGGAGGAGGCGCCATGAAGGTTACTACCGTCGGTCTCGATTTGGCAAAGAGGGTGTTCACGGTGCATAAGGTGGACGAGCACGGCAACGCGGCGCTGCGCAAGACGGTGCGCCGCGCCAAGGTGCTCGCACTGTTTGCGCAATTGCCGACGTGCGTGGTGGGCATGGAAGCGTGTGCGGAAGCGCAGCATTGGGCGCCTGAACTGCGCAAGCTTGGACACGATCCGCGCATCATGGCCCTTAGGACTTCGCTTTCTTCGAGGGTTTCGCCTTGCCAGAACTGTTGAGGGCGACCGCTTGGCGAATGAGCGCCTTGAAGGCGGACTCGTCAACTTCTTCTCCTTCGTGGATGTCGATCGCGCGGCGTGTGTTTCCGTCGAGACTCGAGTTGAAGAGACGGGCCGGATCCTTCAGAGACGCGCCCTTGGAGAAGGTAAGCTTCACGACATTCTTGTAGGATTCGCCAGTGCAGATGATGCCGTCGTGCGACCAAATCGGAGTGCCCATCCACTTCCACTCCTCGACGACGTCCGGGTCTGCTTCCTTGATGAGCTTGCGCATTCTGCTGAGGGTTTCCCCGCGCCAGTCCCCGAGTTCGGCGATTCTTTTCGAGATGAGCTCCGATGCCGACTGGCCTTGGCTCGCGCCCGACTTTTTCATGTTCTCATCCTAGAAGTTCCAGATATATTTCATTTGCAAGACAGTGGAGGATAGTCATGTAAGACTTCAGAGCAATGTTACGGCGGGCGTAAATGCGCGGAAATAGCCAATCGCAATGATTTTTTCATGAAAGCACACTGCGCAAGGTATCGGACGCCGAGGGAACTCCACTATCCGACCTCACGTTGGTTCAGGACGACCTGAACCTTTTTCCTTCAGCGACATACTCCCCAGAAGGGCATTGATCGACTTGCAGCAGGCGATGCAGTTCTCGTCGCTGTGGCTACCGCCATTTGCGCTTGCGCCCAAGTGCTCAACGCTTGCCTCGTTCTTCGAGAGTGGCCTAATGGGAATGGTGTTGGTAGCTTTCTGTGCTCCGATCACTCCGGGCGGTCCCAGCGCCATGATGGCGTCCACTTTCAGCCGAACCAACTCCTGCCATGCCGGGAAGACGTTCGTACTCACCGTTGGCGAATCGCCATTCGATGATCAGATTCTTCCCCTCGATATAGCCGAGCTCGCTAATTCGTCGCGGGAACGCGCCGTAGTAGTCCGAATCGAGAGAAGGCGGACGGCGGCGTGGAGACAGGAAACCGATCCGCCAGACTTTGCCCTGCTGCTGAGCGAAAGAACCCAGGGGCGCCACTGTTGAGGCGGCCCCAAGCGCCAGGACGAAATTGCGGCGCGCGTTCAACGGCAATCCTTGGCTACGCAATGGACTGGACGCACTCCACTCCTCTTGGATCATTTGCCGGTAACGCACAGCCATGATACTTGGCGGCACTTGGAGCGACTCTTCGTCGGCGCTACGGGACCCAGCCGGGCAAGGCCGCCGCCTGCCGGACCCACGTGGCGATCTGCGCCTCGGCGAGATCGTCCTCGTGGATGTCGATCCAGCGCGCGTCCTTGCCCGTGCCTCCGGGTGGAACAGGTCGCAGCGACGTGCCCCGGAAAAAGGTCACCTTGACGTAGTGGGTGAAGACGTGGAACGAGAGGAACCAGCCCTGGCCCTCGATGCCGTACATGGGCGAGTTCCACTTCACGGCCTTGCGCACGCCGGGGACGGTGCGGATGATGAGCGCGTCGAGGCGACGTCCGACGTCGCGCTTCCAGCCGGGCATCGCCGCGACGTAGGCCTGCACGGGCGCGTCGCCGTCGGCCTTCGCGATCTGCGGATTACCACCTGTTAGGAGTTTCACCGGCTTATCCTTCGCAAAGGCACATGCGTCTGCTGTGGCGGTTGCCCCGGATCCCTTGCCCTTGGTTGCGGCGGATTGTCCGACTTTGCCCGCGGACCTCTGGCCTTTGGTCACGCCCTCTTTGGCACGGCGCTGTTTATCGCTCTCAGATGCCATTGCTTACTCGCGTGACGCCCAACGAGTAAGGTAACCGGCGCGCCGGGACGACGCTCGCCAAGTAGATGGCATGAACCGGTGCGTCCGGTTCACCGCCGGGTTAGGCGGCATACGAATCAATGCATCACCGTCGTTTGGGACTTCCGGTTCCAATCCATTCGGCCTCATTCGCTACTCTCGATAATGCGCATGTCCCGATCAACGGGCTTGCCCGATACGCGGAGTGCCTCCTGATACGCGGGACTATCATGCGCTGCGATCGCCTGTGCGACGCTGTCGAACTCAATTAGAACAGTGCGTTGACTAAGTACTCTGGTTCATAAGTCCGCGCACGTATCTTGGGTCATGCAGCTATGCGCAGCAACGGGTCGGAATGGGGCCGGAACTTGTTGAGAAGCCTGGCAAGATCGTGACGTGTGAATTTCCACTCGAACGGTTGGGCCATGGCCTCGTAGTGGGTCTAAAATGCGAGCAGGCGTTGTTTGACCGCGGCCAACGACGGGAAGTCATTGGGTGTAAGGACCTTGCGCTGGATGATGGAGAAGTAGATTTCGATCTGGTTGAGCCAGCTTGTGCGGGCGAGTTGCTGCAGACGGCGACTGAAGCTGCCGTCGCCATGGGCGATGCGCAGTTCTTCGAGCAGGCGGCTGAAGCGGGTATAGAGGACGGCAAAGCCCTGACGACAGGCGGCTTGGCCCAGCGCACAGGCGAGCCAAGTCTTGCCGAGACCGGTAGCGCCGGTGATGAGGACGTTGTTTCCGGCGCGAATCCAGTCGGCACCGGCAAGGCTCGCGAGTTGGCGCGGATCGAGACCGCGGGCACTGCGCGTGTCGAGATCCTCGATGCAGGCGTCGGGATACTTGAGCTTGGCCCCTTTGAGCAGGCGTTCCAAGCGCCGGGTATCGCGCCAGGCGAGTTCGCGGTCGACCAGGAGGCCGAAGCGATCTTCGAAGGCGAGGCCGGTGGCCACCGGCTGGGTGAGTTGTTCCTCGAAGGCGCGCGCCATGCCATCGAGGCGCAGAGTGCGCAGGTGCGTCACGGTTTGTTGAGTCAACATCGAATGGTCTCCTTCAACGGGGTCAGTGGTAGTACTCAGGACCGCGCACGTTGGCGTGTGCGGGCAGAACGGTGTCGGCGAACAGGGTGGCGGTGGCCGGCTGGCGATCGAGCCCGGCGGCGAGGATGGAAGCGACCGACTTACGGGTGCGGGCGCCGAGTGTCAGAGCACGCGCACAACCCGCTTCGAGTCGGGCGTCGCCGTACTTGCGCGCCAGCGCCAGCAAGGTATCTGTCCGGTGCGCCCCACGCTGGGCGCGTGACTGCGATCCCGTAGGAATTCGCGGCCCTCAGGCTTGAGGGCGCCAGAGGTGCGGCAGCAGCGCGTCGATGTCTTTGGCTTTGGTGATCGGCAGCCGGGTCAGCACGTCGCGCAGGTAGGCGTAGGGGTTGTGGCCGTTGGCCTTGGCGCTCTCGATCAGGCTATAGAGCGCGGCGGCGGCGTGGCCGCCGCGCTCGCTCGCAACGAACAGCCAGTTGGCCCTGCCCTGAGCGACCGGGCGGATTGCGCGCTCGACGGCATTGTTGTCGATCTCAAGCCGACCGTCCTCCAGATAGCGCGTGAGCGCGGTCCAGTGGTTGAGGCTGTAGCCGATCGCTTCAGCGAGCGGACCCTTGGGCGGCACCTTGGGTAGATGTCCTTCGAGCCGCTCTTTGAGGGCGGTGAGCAGCGGCGGCGCGCGTTCCTGCCGCAGCTGTTGCCGTTCCGGGGGTCCGAGGTTGCGTTCCTTGGCCTCGCGCTCGATGGCGTAGATCTCGGCGATGCGCTGCACGATGTCGTGGGCGAAGCCCGGGGTCTTAGCGTTCTTCGCGATGTCGAAGTAGCGTCGCCGCGCGTGGGCCATACAACCAACTTCGATGATCTGGCCGCCGACGAAGTTGCGATCGTAGCCCGAGTAAGCGTCGGCTTGCAGATAGCCACGCCAGCCCGCGAGGAAGGCGGCAGCATGCTCACCCGAACGATCCGGGGTGAACTGATAGAGCAGCAACGGCTTGTTCCCGTCGATCAGGCCGCGCCACACCCACAGCCGCGCGGTGGTGGTCTTGCCGACGCGCTCGTTCTGCCATGGCAGCGGCGTGTCGTCGCTGCCCAGGAGGTCGAGGGTCTTGAGCCACACGCCCAGGCGCTCGACCAGCGGTTGCGTCACCAAGCCGAGTGCCAGCATCCAGTCGGTGAGCGTGCTGCGCGGCAGCTCGATGCCGTGGCGGGCGAAGAACTTCGACTGCCGCGCGAGCGGCATGTGATCGCAGAACTTCTGCACCGCCACGTGAGCGAGCAGGCCGGGCGTGGCCAACCCTTGCTCGATCACCTGCGCCGGCAGCGGCGCGGCCTGCACTTCGCCAGCGCAGGCACGGCAAGCGTATTTCTTGCGCCGGTACTGCAGCACCGTCATGCGCGCCGGCTCGATGTCGAGCTTCTCGGAGACCTCCTCGCCGATCACGTGCCGCGCACCCCCGCAGCACGGACACGGCTGCTGCTCAGGGGCGAGATCAACTTCGATCACCTCGCGCGGCAAGTCGTCCGGCAGCGGGCGGCGTACCGGCTTCGCCCGCTCATGCGGCGGCACCACGGTGGTGGGGATGCGCGGCGGTTCGCTTGCTGGCGTTTCGGCGAGGGACCACAGACCGAGTTGCGCCAGCCCTTCGGCCGACACGCCAAACTGACGACGGGCCAGTTGCCCGAGCTGGAAGCGCAGTTTCTCCACCAACGTTTCCAGGTGCAGCACCGTGGCTTTGAGGGCGGCGTTCTCTTGCGCGAGCTGCGCCACGTCTGCGGATTCGCTCACCACCTCGGACATGACGCGCATGATAGCGAGCAGCACACGGAGCGTGTGCGCTCGCCCGCGAATTATCGTGCGTCACATCTCGCGCTGTTGCATTCAGTCCACACGCTGCAACTCGACGCGCCGCAATCGCGGCACGCGCAGATCGATGCCTTCGAGCAACAGCGTCAACTCGGTCACGCCGATCGCCCCACCGCTGGCCGGCCACCGAAAGTGCCCGCGCTCAAGCCGCTTGTACGCCAGCCAGAAACCGTGCCGGTCATACCAGAGCAATTTCACTTTATCGCGGCCACGATTGCCGAACACGAAGACTTCGCCCGACAATGGTTGCCGCTGCAGCGTATCCACCACCGCTTGGGCGAGGCCGTCGATCGCTTTCCTCATATCGACGGCCTCGCTCACCAGCCACACCGCGACTGACTGGCCGCCGATCAGCACGACGACAACGCCTGAAGCGCGCGCACCACCGTGCTCAACACCCCGGCATCAAAGCCCGGCTCGACTTCGATGCCGATGCCGTCCGGCAAACGGATCGTGATCGCCCCGCCGCTCGGCGTCGCGGCCACCACCGGGATCAACGTCAATGGCGAGACCGGCTTGACCGTCGGTTCGATCCGTTGGCGCCACCGTACGAACATCCAGTAACTCAGCCCGTGCTCGCGGCAGTACGCAGCCATCGACAGACCGCTTGCTCGCCATCCCGCGATCCGCCGCTCCCACTGCTGGCGCCGCTGTTGCCTTCCCGCCATGACGTCGCCCTCCGCAAGCCAAAGCGGTAGTCTCGGTCAACGGGTCAGCTCAAGGAAGGTGGGAAAGCCCGGACAGATACCCAGCAAGCCGAGGCAGGCGCGGTAGCCTTGCTCGGGATGCGGCTTGGATTCGAGCAGGTGATTGACCAAGTGCCCGGTCGCGACGCCGATCGTGGTCGCCCAATGCAGCAGCCGTGCCGGAGTCCATTCCCGATGCGCGCGATGCGCCGCCGGCAGTGTCGCAACCGTGGTGTACCCGCCGCGACGAGGCGAACGGGCGTGGCTCGCCACCCGTTGATGGCGG
>CAWJMQ010000003.1:0-79732 GCA_963844005.1 uncultured beta proteobacterium
TCGCAGAGAAGCTCGCCCCGGGAACGATCAAGAAGGGCCGACGGCATCAAAGTGCCCAAGGTGGAAGATACGAAGATCTTCACAGGCAAACCGGAGGGTCCGAGATGAATGGTAGCAAAACAGTGGTCGGCGTCGATATCGCCAAGCGGGTGTTTCAGCTGCACTGGATCGAGATCGAGACGGGCGAGATCGTGAGACTGCAGCTCAAGCGCGAGAAGTTCTTGGAGCACTTTGCCAATCGGGCAGCCGTGCCTGATCGGCATGGAAGCCTGTGGGGGCGCGCAGCACTGGGCACGAAAGCTCAGGCAATGGGTCACCAGGTCAAGCTGCTGCCGGCCAAGGTGGTCAAGCCGTTCGTCGTCGGCAACAAGAATGATCGTGCATGATGCCCGTGCGATCTGGACGGCGGTGCAGCAACCGGGACTCAAGGCGGTGGCGATCAAGAGCGAAGGAGCAGCAAGCCATTCTGGCGCTGCACCGCATGCGCAGCCAGTTGGTGAAGTTCCGCACCGCCCAGATCAACGGCCTACGGGGGCTGCTGACCGAATACGGTGAAGTCATGCCGCAGGGTAAGGCCGGCGTCAAGAAAGGCATCGCCGAAGCACTGCAGCGCCTGTCGGATCGGTTGCCGGCGATGGTGATCGACACCCTGCGCGAGCAATGGGCACGGATCGGGAAGCTGGATGAAGCAGATCGGTGAGATCGAGCGGCGACTCAAGGTGTGGCTCAAGGAAGATGAAGCCTGCCAGCGCATCGCCGAGATTCCCGGGGTGGGTCTGCTGACCGCCACGGCGGCGGTCGCCACGATGGGCGATGCCAAGGCCTTCAAGTCGGGACGCGAGTTTGCTGCCTGGCTGGGTTTGGTGCCCGAGCAGACCGGCACGGGTGGTCGGATTCGGCTGCTGGGCATCAGCAAGCGGGGCGACACCTATCTGCGCACGCTGCTGATCCATGGCGCACGCTCGGTACTGACGCACGCCAAGGAACCGCCCCGTGGGTGACCGAATTACGCCAACGCCGACCGCTGAATGTCGCGGTCGTGGCGCTGGCCAACAAGATGGCGCGCACGATCTGGGCACTGCTGGCCCATGAGCGGGCGTACCAGAACGGGTTCGTGAGTCAGCCCGCGTAGGGCTGACGGCACAACGTGTATCAACCACTTTGAACGAAAGGAAGGCACGCCGTAAAGGTTGCGCAAGGTCGACAACGTGTGATGGCAAACAGGTCAGACCGTGACCCGCCAAGCCTGAATGTCGTTCGAGGACTTCGAGTCCTTAGGGAAATGAGGCGCGGGTCAGCGGATTCCATCAGGGCCAGCAGGTTTCGACCTGCAAAACAGGCCGGATATAAAACTGCAGCCTATCTGTCCCAACACACCAAAATCGACCTTGGCAAACGGGAGGCGTCCATATAAACCGGATGAGCCAGCTGCGCTGGCTCGCGCAGAAGATCGGCAAGGACAACATTGTCGAACGCACCAATGCCGCCTACGGCATCCCGGATCGGGTGTACGTCACCAACATCTCCAAAGCAAAGGAGCTTGGCAGGGAGCAGCTCGAGGGCATCCGCACCCCCTGTGCCCGGATGTCGCTCCGCTTGCAGGCCGCTTTCGGCCTGCGCCGGGAGGCCTCGATCAAGATCGTCCCGGCGTGGGCCGATCGGGGCGATACGCTGGTGCTCAAGGCGTCCTGGAACAAGGGGGGCCGCGAGATCCGGATTCCCATCCGCACCGCGGAGCAGCGGCAGCTCCTCGATGAGGCCAAGGCGCTGGCCATGGGCAAGAGTCTGGTCGCATCGGGCTACGCCACCTACCGCGACTACCTGCAGCACTTTCGCTACGAGTGCGGGACGGGCCGGCATCCACGCCTTCCACGGGCATCGCCATTTGTATGCCCAAGAGCGATACCGGGAAATGACGGGCTGGCAGTGTCCGGCGCGCGGCGGTCCGACGTCCAGGCAGCTGACGCCCGAAGCAGAAGGCCCTCGATCGCGAGGTGCGGGAGACCATCAGCCATGAGATGGGCCACGGCCGCGAGCAGATCACCGCGGTGTACCTGGGTCTATAGCACTCGCTGCGATGACCCGCTACATCCGCATACCGAAGTTCGAGGAAGTCACCGGCTACACGGTGAAAGCCATCGCACGCAAGATCGAGACTGGCGCATGGAGGGAGGGTCGCGAATACCGGCGTGCACCTGACGGGCATATACTTGTTGATCTTCAGGGGTACGAACGTTGGGTCGAAATCAGCCTCCGGCGTGTAGCCGAGCACCACGGCAAGATCAGACTCGATGTCTGGTACCGCGGCAGGCGGATGCGCCCGGTGCTCGACATGGAGTGGAACGAGCGCAATCGGCGGGTGGCATTGCGCATGGTCGGCGAGATCCGCGAAAAGATTCGCCACGGCCTGTTCGATCCCGCGGACTACTTTCTTAACTACAGCGGCCTCGAGACCCTGGCCGCGCCCGCTACCCCTTGCACGTTTCGCGATTACGCGCAGGCGTGGCTGCGCTCACTCGGCCAAAAGGCGGCGGCGACGCGCGACGACTATGAGAAAGCGTTGGATCGCGTGTGGCTCGACGATCTCGGCGAGCGCCCTATCAGAGCGATCCGCTACAGCGAACTCGTCACGCTCATCGGCAACCTTGTGGTCGCCGGGAAGACCCTCAACAACTACCGTGTTCCCGCTACGTGGAGTGTTCGAGTTCGCACGACGCGACGGCGCAATCGACAACAATCCGGCCGCCGCGATCGAGAACGGGCCGGTGCAGAGACCCGCGCCCCATCCCTTCACCCTGCCCGAGGTCGAAGCGATTATCCAAAGCCTGGCTGAGCGGGAAGACGCGCAGATCGTCAACTACTTCGCGGCCGCGTTCTTCGCCGGCTTCCGGCCGTCCGAACAGATTGCACTGCGCTGGTCGGACGTCGATTTCGGGCAACGCACGGTACGCGTGCAGAGGGCCGTGGTGCGAGGCCAGGCGAAGAGCAGTACCAAGACGTATCTGGTGCGCGATGTCGAGCTGCAGCGACCGCGCCTGGGCCGCCATCGAGGCCCAACGGACGCACACGCAGCTCGCCGGCAAAGAGATCTTCTGGAATCCGGCCACCGGCGGCGCCATGGGCTGATATTCGATCGCAGCTGAGAATCTGGCAACGCTGCGTGAAGCGGCTGGGGCTACGCTACCGCGAACCGTATCAGGCGCGGCACACGTTTGCGACGCTCGCGCTCATGGCGGGCGCGAACCCTTCCTACATCGCGCGACAGCTCGGCCACACCAACGCGAACATGCTCTTTCGCGTGTATTCGAAGTGGATCGACGGCGCCGACAAATCACGCGAGCGCGAGAAGCTCAACGTCGGATTTGGCCACGATTTGGCCACGGAATTGATTGCGGAAGCGAACAAATTCGCGCAATCAAATACTTATCTGGCGGAGACGCAGGGATTCGAACCCGTGCACCCCAAAAGGCTACAGAGTGAAAGCAGGGGCGTAAAAATACCCTATAGCCCCCTCATTCCCCCTGATTTGTGCACGGATTTGTGCACAACCTTGTGGGGTAGCGCGGGGCTGCAACCGGACCCGTCTACAGGTCAAGGCGCCTCAGCGTCGACGCGACCAGTGGTCCGGGCTTGCGGCTCATGTGCGCAAGCGCCAGGATCACGATCTCGTCCGCTTTGAGTTGATAGACGAGTGTAAACGGGAAGCGATTGAGCACCGCTACCCGGCGGTCTCGCCGATCTTTCCAGTGAGGCGCTGCGTATGGAAACTGGAGGATCGTCTCGAGAACCGCGTCGATCTCGTCTTCCAGCTCGACTCCGAGCCCGGCGCTGCACGACTCGTAGTAGTCGATCTCGTGATCAATCTCATCGACCGCGAGTCGATGGATCCGAAGCTTCAACGATTGGCGCGCGCTGCGCGGCGTCGACGGACATGCGCGCGATACTCGTCGAGCGTCATCGTATCGGCAGCGCCTCGGTCGACCTCAGTACCGCGACGCTCGATCTCGGCATCCCACGCTTGCGCGGCGCCGGCCTCCGGTTCACCGTCGAGGCTGCGGATCAGCTCGAGCGCCAGCCGTGAACGCTCCTCCGCCGGTAGGCGAAGAATGTCGGCAAGAATGTCGGCTCCCATTCCAAGATATCTTACCCGATTCTCGGACCGTTCAACTCGGAAGCTGGCCAACTCCACTCCCGATAGATAGCGCAGCAGACGTCTACGGCCGGCCGCGCCGCCCGCAAAAAATGTGCCCATGCTTTGGACTCTTGCCGAGTTAAGCCATCCGTTTTGCGGGGCTTTTCGGGTTTGCTACGCGGGTCGATCGGAGCACCATGGGGCCGTATGCTCGATGCCGAAAGCCCCCCCTCTTGTTCGACCATTTCGACTGGACGGCAATCGGAGACAGCGAGATGATCGTCCTCACTTTGTGCAGGGAGCTTGCCGTCCTGGTCGCCCGTCGCGGGCGCGAAAGGCAAGCACGTGAGCTGGCCGCGTTGAACAAGGCGAGCATCCATAGAGCACAGGTCTTCGGACCGAGAGCGCGAAGTCAACCCGTATTGCTTCGTACGCGCCGTCAAGGCGTTGCGGGTGAGCAAGGCGCAGTGAGTCTCATGACTGCGCGGGCGTCGCGAGACGCTGAGAGAGTAGCAATGGCCGTCCCCGAGACGGTCGGAGAGAAGTTTCGCCGTCCTCGAGACGGTGGAGTCGTAGTCGGCCGTCCTCGAGACGGCCTGTCAGGAGACATCCCGCGAGGGGTGGCCCGGTGTTCGCGCCAGACGTGAGCACCGGGTTCTTCGAGAGAAGACCGAGCAAGGTTGTCTGGTTGCCTCGGTCGTGGACGCTAAAGCGTCTGAAGCGACGTACCGGTTCTGCGCTTGACGCGGATCGGTACGTCCGGTGCAACCTCAGGGTAGCGGGAGCGGCGCGGTGTCCGTGCGCGGCTGCGTTTCACCGCGCGTCCTCGTCAGCCGACGGGGACCATCGCGTCCCCCGCGGCCTTGAGCGTTGCCACCGTAGGCGGGACGCCTGCAGAGACATCGCAGGCGTCGCCGGCCTTCCCCTGAGCCCTACCCCGAGATCGCCGCCACCGGCGGTGCGTGCTGCGCGAGGCCTTCGCGCCGCTCGTGTGCCGCGAGCCATCGAGCTCGCGACGCGACGTGGCGTGAGGCCGTAGCGCGCACGCACGGCGCTGCCGCGCGCGCGTCGTTACTAGCGGGTCACCGCCAGTGACGTACGCGCGCATACCACGATCGGCGCGCGCTGTCAACGGGCGTTCCTTCGCATGACGAAGGGCTCAAACCCACGTGACGGCCTCTCGCGAGGCCGCCACGTCTTCTGCCGCGAGGAGCGCAACGCTCCTCGCCGAATGATTCGCGTAACGGATCGGAAGGAAGACGTGCCTTAACGGCACTCCGCGAGTCTTGGGTCAATGACTCTCGCGATGAAGCGCTCCCCCGGGGAGCGCGATCGCGACGCCAAGAAAGCGCCGTGCGGCGCCGGCGAGCAGCACAGCAACCGCACACAACGGGAGGGTGTCTCCCGTGGCTCGCATCTACCACTGGAGTCGCTACGGCGCTCCAGGCGAGCAGTAACACTTACCTGACTCGATTGACACCACGGCAGCAAAGAACGGCGCTCTGGCGCCTTTGTACAACGTTCTGCGAAGGAGATCGAAGCATGCCGAGGAAACGAATCGCGCGCCACAAGCGGCAAGCCGAAAGTGGATCCGTCGCTCGCCCGCCTGGCGGCGGTGCTGCGAACAGATCGCGAGCCATGGATGCACTCCCGCTAGTCCCCGCTCACCGACCCCGCAAGAGGAAGCCGTGCGCGACTTGAACTACGACTTCAAACAGATCTGCCGCCATAACCGCGACGGCAGCTACGCCACCCAAGCCGACCGGCAGAACATCCTCGATCTCGTCGCCGATCAGCTCTACGAGATGGGCTTCCGGGGCTTGCGCGCGCAGGGGTTCAAGCCCAAGCACGTCGAGAAGCTGGTCGAGCGCTGGCTCGCCGAACAGCTCGCTTCCGGCACCATCAAGAATCGCATGAGTCATCTGCGCTGGCTCGCGCAGAAGATCGGCAAGGAGAACATCGTCGAACGCACGAATGCTGCCTACGGCATTCCGGATCGGGTGTACGTCACCAACGTCGATCAAAGGCAAGGACCTCGATAGGCAACAGCTTGAACAAATCCGCTGCCCGTACACCCGGATGTCGCTTCGCCTGGAGGACGGCTTTCGGGCTGCGGCGGGAGGCCTCGATCAAGATCGTCCCTGCGCGGGCCGATCAAGGGCGACACGCTGGTGCTCAAGGCCTCCTGGAACAAGGGCGGCCGCGAAATCCGCATTCCTATCCGTACCGCGGAACAGCGGCAGCTCCTTGACGAAGCCAAAGCGCTCGCGAAGGGGAAGAGCCTGGTCGCCCCTGGCTACGCCACCTACTCGGGACTATCTGCTGCACTTTCGCCACGAGTGCGAGCGAGTCGGCATTCACGGCGTGCACGGCCATCGCCATCGCTACGCGCAGCGGCGCTACCACGAGTTCACCGGTTGGGAATGCCCCGCGCGGGGCGGGCCGACGTCGAAGCAGCTCACCAAGAAGCAGAAGGAGCGCGATCGCGAGGCGCGGGAGGTCATCAGCCACGAGATGGGCCACGGTCGCGAGCAGGTGACGTCGGTTTACCTAGGTCGCTAGCGTGCAGTGGCCGCGATCGGTTGGGGCAATGTGGACTCGATCACGCGACGGGCTGAAATGAAGTCATGAGTGCAGAGAGACTGGATATTCGCGACAGACCGGTTGCGGCCGTGCTGATGCCCGCTCGGTATGTGCGCGTTCATCTGTTCGAGGCGCTGACCGGTTACAGTGCAAAGGCCGTCGAGCGTAAGATCGCATCCGGAACATGGATGGAGGGGCGCGAGTTCAAGCGAGCGCCCGACGGCCATGTCCTTATCGACATGAAGGGATACGAGCAATGGGTCGAAAAGCGACTTCTGGCGGGGTGACAAACTTTCGCGGCAAGTGCCGTGTCGGACTTCAAGTACGAAGGGCAACGGTATCAGCCGGTGCTCGATCTGGAATACAACGCCCGCAACGTTCGCGCCGCGCAAAAGATGATGGAAATCGTCCGGGCGAAGATCGCACACGGCGTGTTCGACCCAGGTGAATATTTCCCGGACTACGCGGGGCTCAAGCGGATGGCGGTCGCCATCACCAGTCCGGGGGCGAAGACCTTCGCCGATTACGCCGAGCTGTGGCAAGCCTCGATAAACGAGAAGGCGGCGGCCACCAGGGAAGACTATTGCAAGATCTTGGACCGCGTGTGGTTGCCCGCTCTTCGCGACCGACCAATCGCGTCAATACGCTTCAGTGACCTGTTGGCGGTCTTATCGGACTTTCCCGCGATGACCGGCAAGACGCGCAACAACAATCTGATTCCGTTGCGCGGTGTCTTTGCGCTTGCGAAGAAGGATCACGCCATCAACGACGACCCGGCGGCGGAGCTCGAGAACTCGAAGGTCCAAGTGCCCGAACCTGATCCCTTCGAGCTGCACGAGGTCGAGCAGATTCTGGCTGACCTGGCCGTACACACACCAGAGCCAGTCGTGAATTACTTCACCGCTGCGTTTTTCACGGGCGTCCGTCCGTCCGAATTGATCGCAATCCGGTGGTCGGACATCGATTTCCATCGCCGTAACGTTCGTATCCAGCGCGCCATCGTCCGCGGCAAGGCGAAGCCAACGACGAAGACGAACACCGTGCGCGACGTCGATCTCAATGATCGAGCGCTCGCGGCGTTCGAAGCCCAGCGTAAGCACACGCAGCTGCTCGGCGGGCAGGTATTCAACAACCCGGCGACGGGCAAGCCGTGGGCCGACATTCAAATGCAACGGGAGATCTGGAACGTTTGCTTGCGCCGCTGCAAGCTGCGTTACCGCGTGCCGTATCAGACGCGACACACGTACGCCACGCTGGCGTTACACCTCGCCGGTGCGCGTCCTGGCTATGTTGCGAGACAACTCGGGCATGCGAACACCGGCATGCTATTCAAGGTCTACTCGAAGTGGATCGATGGGGCGGACAACGCGCGTGAATGCGCGAAGCTCAATGCCGCATTTGTGCACGATTTGTGCACAGCGCGGCGGGTCGACATTACAACAGGTTGATATCGCAGGGCTATGCTGGCGGAGACGCAGGGATTCGAACCCTGGATACAGGTTTTGGCCCGTATGCTCCCTTAGCAGGGGAGTGCCTTCGACCACTCGGCCACGTCTCCGGGAAACTGCTCGATTGTATCGGTGCGCGTCGTACCGCGTCAAACCGCAAGCCGCGAAAATGGATGGAAAAACCGACGGTTAGGCCTCTTCCGGCGCCTTGTCCAATTCGAACGCGCGATGCAGGACGCGCACGGCGAGCTCGAGGTACTTCTCGTCGATGACCACCGAGATCTTGATCTCCGAAGTGGAAATCATCTGGATGTTGATGCCCTCGTCGGCAAGCGCCTTGAACATCCTGCTGGCGATGCCGACGTGCGAGCGCATGCCGATGCCGACGACCGACACCTTGCAGATGCGGTTGTCGCCGATGATCTCGCGCGCCTTGAACGTCTTGCCGCGCTCGGCCGCGAGGACGTCCAGCGCCTTCTGATACTCGGTGCGATTCACGGTGAACGAGAAATCGGTGTGCCCCGACGCGCCGATGTTCTGGACGATCATGTCGACGTCGACGTTGGCCGCGGCAATCGACCCGACGATCGTGTAGGCGATGCCGGGCCTGTCTTCGACACCCATCACCGAAATCTTCGCTTCGTCACGGTTGAACGCGATGCCCGAAATGATCGCCTGTTCCATGGTTTCGTCTTCCTCGTACGTGATCAGCGTGCCCCTCGACGTAGTCTCGGGGTCCTCGAATGACGACAGCACGCGCAGCTTGACGTTGTACTTGCCGGCGAACTCGACCGAGCGGATCTGCAGCACTTTCGAGCCGAGGCTAGCCATCTCCAGCATTTCCTCGAAGGTGACCGTGTCGAGCCGCCGCGCTTCCGGCACGATTCGTGGATCCGTCGTATAGACGCCGTCGACGTCGGTGTAGATCTGGCATTCGTCGGCCTTGAGCGCCGCGGCGAGCGCAACGCCCGACGTATCCGATCCGCCGCGGCCAAGCGTCGTGATGTTGCCATTGCTGTCCACGCCCTGAAACCCGGCGACAACGACGATCGTGCCGACATCGAGATCGGCCCGGATCTTTTCTTCGTCGATCGCGAGGATGCGCGCCTTCGTGAACGCGCTGTCGGTCAACATGCGGATCTGGCCGCCGGTGTAGCTCTTGGCCTTGAAGCCCATAGCTTCCAATGCTATCGCGAGGAGGCCGATCGTCACCTGTTCGCCCGTGGCGGCAACGACGTCGAGTTCGCGCGGATTCGGGTTTGGTGTCAGCTCGTTTGCCAGCGCGAGCAGCCGGTTCGTCTCGCCGCTCATCGCCGACACCACGATGACGAGCTGGTGACCTTCGCGGTGGAAGCGCGCGACCCGCCGGGCAACGTTTCTGATGCGGTCGACGCTTCCGACCGACGTGCCGCCGTATTTTTGAACGATCAGGGCCATGTTGGAGAGAGGAAGGTCAGGCTTGGACTCGACATTGCAAGAAGGCCGAGTCAGCTCCGAAATTGCATCGAGCACGCGAACTCCGCTCCACTTGCGCGAAAATGCGACTCCGGCGCGACGCTTCAAATCAGGCGAAACGCGAGCGTCGCGTTGGTGCCCCCGAATCCGAACGAATTCGAAAGGGCCGCGCGGATTTTCATGTCGCGTGCGACGCGGGGCACGAAGTCGAGGTCGCACTGGGGATCCTGATTGAACAGATTTGCGGTAGGCGGCGCGACCTGGTCGCGAAGCGCCAGCACCGTGAAGACCGCTTCGATGCCGCCGGCGGCGCCAAGGAGGTGGCCTGTCATCGACTTGGTCGAGCTGACGGCGAGCTTCCCCGCGTGCCCGCCAAAGGCACGCTTGACGGCGACGCATTCGGCGATGTCCCCGAGCGGCGTCGACGTTCCATGCGCGTTGATGTAATCGATCTCGTCGACATTGAGCTGCGCGTTTCGCAGCGCGTTGATCATGCTGCGCGATGCGCCGCGCCCATCCTCGGGCGGCGCCGTGATGTGATGTGCGTCGGCGCTCATGCCGTAGCCGGCCAACTCGCAATAGACTCGCGCGCCGCGCGACTTCGCGTGCTCGTATTCCTCGAGGACCAGAATTCCGGCACCTTCGCCCAGGACGAAGCCGTCGCGATCGATATCCCAAGGGCGGCTGGCCGTCGCCGGGTCGTCATTTCTCGTGGAAAGCGCCTTGACGATACAGAACCCGCCGACGCCGAGCGCGCTCACCGTAGCTTCGGCGCCTCCGGCGATCATCACGTCGGCATCGCCGTATTCGATCAGCCGTCCGGCCTCGCCGAGGCTGTGGTTCGCCGTCGAGCAGGCGCTGACGATCGCAAGATTCGGACCTTGATAGCCGTAGCGGATCGAAACGAGGCCCGCAACCATGTTGATGATCGAGCCTGGCACGAAGAACGGGCTGATCTTGCGCACGCCGCCGGCGAGATAGGCCTTTTTCGTATCCTCGATCAGGGGCAAGCCACCGATTCCGGATCCGATGCAAACGCCGACACGCTCCTTGTCGCCGCGGTAGTCGTCGAGCCCGGCATCGCTCACCGCCTCCATCGTCGCGACAAGGCCGTAGTGGATGAACGTGTCGTACCGACGTGCTTCCTTCGCCGACAGGAACTTGCCGACGTCGAAATCCTTGACCTCGGCGGCGATACGCGTCGGAAACGTCGAGCTGTCGAAGCGCGAAATCGGGCCAACACCGGAGCGTGCGCTGCGGATCGAATCCCACGCCGGGACGAGGCCGACGCCGACCGGCGAAACGATCCCCAATCCAGTGACGACGACGCGACGGCGGGTCATGGCGGCAATTTGCGATGGTGGCTGCCTATGGACAGCGGCAACCGTTGGCGCGAAGCGGTAGCACGGGCACCCGCATCAACGGGTCGGGCGCGGTGTGCGCACTTATCGACCGGGCCGGCGGCGGTCCGGTTAACCGCCGCGTTACCGGTCACTTCTTGACGTGCGACCCGATGTAGTCGATCGCCTGTTGGACCGTCGTGATCTTCTCGGCTTCTTCGTCCGGAATTTCCGTCTCGAATTCCTCCTCGAGCGCCATCACGAGTTCGACCGTGTCGAGCGAATCGGCGCCCAAGTCCTCGACGAACGAGGACTCGTTCTTGATCTCGGCCTCGTTTGCGCCGAGCTGTTCGGCGACGATCTTCTTCACTCGTTGTTCAACGTTTTCCATGTTTCTCCCTCCCGTTGCGGGCGTGTCCAATTCGAAACTGCGCGATTTTACCAGATGTGACCCATGGGGTATTCGGTGGAAATTGCTGATTTGTTGCCAAGTCGGGCGGGATGGCCTGGCTTTCGTTTCGGTTCTGACCTTATGCCGCGGGCCTCCGCCCGCCCCAGGACTCCGAACGTCTACGCCATATACATTCCGCCGTTGACATGCAGTGTCGCGCCGGTGATGTAGCCCGCCTGCGGCGAAGCCAGGAACGCCACTGCGTGCGCGATATCTTCGGGTGTACCCAGCCGTCCAAGCGGAATCTTTTCCAGGAGCTTTTCCCGCTGGGCCTCCGGCAAGGCCTTGGTCATGTCGGTGTCGACAAACCCGGGGGCCACGCAATTGATCGTGATGTTGCGGCTCCCCACCTCCTGCGCGAGCGACTTGGTGAACCCCACCAGCGCAGCCTTGGCGGCGGCGTAGTTTGCCTGACCGGCATTGCCGCTCGCGCCGACGACCGAGCCGATCTGGATGATCCGGCCCTGGCGCGCTTTCATCATTCCGCGCAAGACGCCCTTGGCAAGCCGGAACGCCGGCTTGAGATTGGTCGCCATGATGCCTTCCCATTCGTCATCCTTCATCCGCAGCAGCAGGTTGTCGCGTGTGATGCCCGCATTGTTGACGAGAATGGTGATCGGACCGAAACGTGCGTCGATATCGGCGAGCGCGGCATCGACGGCCGGGCCATCGGTCACGTCGAGCCTGATGCCGGTTCCGGCGTTGCCGGCGTCTGCAAGGTAATTGGTGATCGTCGCGGCACCCTCATCGGTCGTCGCGGTACCGACGACCGTTGCACCCGCCGCGCCGAGCGCAAGCGCGATCGCGCGGCCGATGCCTCGGGTGGCACCCGTCACGAATGCGACTTGACCGGTGAGCGTTGCATGGGTCATCGCTTCTCCCGTTGGCAGCGTTTCAACCGGCCAGCGCCGCTTTCGTCGTATCGATGTCAGTTCCGTCGGTCAGCGCGAAGCTCTTGAGATCGCGTGCGATCCGCTTGTTGAGCCCCGCCAGCACCCTTCCCGGTCCGCACTCGACGACATGCGTTACGCCTCGCGCCGCGAAGGCCTGGATCGTTTCGACCCAGCGCACCGGGCTTGCCGCCTGCTGTGCCAGCGCCGCTCGGATCGCATCCGCCGACGGCCGTTCGCCGACGTCGACGTTGTGCAGCACGGGAATCGACGGCGCGTTGATGGAAACGCTTGCGAG
Source organism: uncultured beta proteobacterium (assembly GCA_963844005.1). GTDB lineage: Bacteria > Pseudomonadota > Gammaproteobacteria > Burkholderiales > Casimicrobiaceae > CAIWHR01. The sequence continues at coordinate 12,598 of CAWJMQ010000003.1, forward strand.
CTTCGCGGCAAGGCGTTCCGCTGCGGGTTTGAGCAGCGAACTGTGAAACGGCGCAGAGACGGGCAGCAACACGCCCCGCTTGGCGCCGCGTTCCGTCGCCACCGCGATCGCCTGCTCGACGGCTTGCCTGTGGCCCGCGATCACGACCTGCTCGGGCCCGTTGAAATTGACCGGCTCCACGACCATGCCGGAGCCGGAAACGCCGGCCGCCTCCACGCACACCGCCGCAACCGCAGTCGCGTCCAGGCCGAGGATCGCCGCCATGGCGCCGACGCCCGCCGGCACTGCCTCCTGCATCGCCTGCGCACGGAAGCGGACGAGCGGCACCGCATCGCGAAATCCGAGTGCGCCGGCGGCGACGAGTGCCGTGTACTCGCCGAGGCTGTGTCCGGCGAGGATCGCGGGCACCGATCCACCTGCGGCCTGCCAGGCGCGCCAAACGGCGACGCCGGCGGTCAGCATCACAGGCTGCGTGTTGACCGTCTGATTGAGGTCGGCCTCCGGACCCGCGGTCACGAGCGCCCACAGGTCCTGCCCGAGGACGTCGGATGCCTCGTCGAACGTCTGGCGGATCGCAGGATGCGCGTCGAAGCCCGCCATCATCCCGACCGATTGCGACCCCTGACCTGGAAATACGAAGGCAATTTTCATTCTCGGCGACTTGGAGGTTGTCCGATAGTAGCCGTCACCACGTCAGGTAGACGGAGCCCCAGGTGAACCCGCCGCCGACGCCAATCAGCAGCAGCCGATGACCGGCGACAATCCGCCCGTCACGCACGGCTTCGTCCAGAGCGAGAGGGATCGACGCCGCCGATGTATTGGCGTGACGCTCGACCGTTGCGATCACGCGCTCCGGGGGCACGCCGAGACGTTTTGCCGTCGCATCGATGATCCGGATATTGGCCTGGTGCGGGATCAGCCAATCGACGGCGCTCGCATCCACACCGTTCGCAACGAGCGCCTCGTTGGCGACGTGCGTCATCACGTTGACCGCGAATTTGAATACTGCCGGCCCGTCCATGTGCACGAAGGGCGACCCCGTGACCTCGCCGCCTTGCAGCGACCCGGGGACGCAGAGAATGTCGCGATAGTGGCCATCCGCATGCAGGTGCGCCGAATGGATTCCGGGCGCGCGCGACGGCACCAGCACGACCGCGCCGGCGCCATCGCCGAACAGCACGCAGGTGCCGCGATCGTTCCAGTCGAGGATGCGCGAATAGATCTCGGCGCCCACCACGAGCGCATTGCGTGCCATGCCCGCGGCAACCATGCGGTCTGCGACGGCGAGCGCATAGACGAACCCGCTGCAGACGGCCTGGATGTCGAATGCCGGACAGCCGTGCACGCCGAGTTTCGCCTGGACAGTGCAAGCGGTCGAAGGAAATATCATGTCGGGCGTGGTGGTCGCCACGATGATGAGTCCGACATCGGCAGCCGGGATTCCGGCGGCGGCGAGCGCGGCACGGCCGGCGTGCACGGCGAGATCGCTGGTCGCCTCCGAGGGTGCAGCGACGCGGCGCTCGCGAATGCCGGTGCGTGCGCGGATCCAGGCGTCGCTCGTATCGATGCGTCGCGCGAGATCGTGATTGGTGAGGATCTGCGCCGGCAGATAGCTGCCGGTCCCCACGACGCGGCTATGCATCGCTGACCGAAGCCTCGGCGTCGGCGTCCGGAGTTGCGGGCGCCGTCATCGAGGACATCGCCGGCATCGCCGCCATCCGTTGCGCGATCTTGTCGAGCACGCCATGCGCGGCCTCGGCATAGGCCTTGTGGAGCGCGTACTTGAACGCCAGCGCATCGGCGTGACCATGGCTCTTGACGACTACACCCTTGAGTCCGATGAGCGTCGCTCCGTTGTAGCGCCGCGGATCGATCCTGCGCTTGAACGCCAGGAGCATCGGATAGGCGAAGAGCGCCGCCGCCCGTGTCATCAGGTTGCGGGTGAACTCCTGCTTCAGGACTTCGTAGAGCAGCATCGCGATGCCTTCGGATGCCTTCAACGCGACGTTCCCGACGAAGCCATCGCAGACGACGACTTCGGTCGTGCCCTTGTAGATGTCGTTGCCTTCGACGTTGCCGTAGAAATTGAGGCCGGACGCGCGGAGGAGCTCTCCCGTCTGTTTCGCGAGCTCGTTGCCCTTGATCTCCTCCTCGCCGACATTGAGAAGCCCGATCGTCGGCCGTTCGATGCCGTCGACGGCGGCGACCAGCGCCGTTCCCATCACCGCGAACTGGACGAGTTGCTCGGGCGAGCAGTTGACGTTGGCACCGAGGTCGAGCACGGTGACCACGCCGCCAAGCCGGGTGGGCAATTGCGCGGCGATCGCCGGCCGATCGATACCGGGAAGCGTTTTCAACACGAAACGCGAGATCGCCATCAGCGCGCCGGTATTGCCGGCCGAGACGCAAGCCTGGGCGGTGTCATCCTTGACGAGATTGATCGCGACGCGCATCGACGAGTCTTTTTCCGGCGCAGCGCATCCGCCGGTGGCTCGTGCATCTCGACGACCTCGCTGGCTTCGCGGAGCGTGAGGCGTTCGATCGCGGGCGACTTCTGCTTGGCGAGTGCGGCCTTGAGCGGCGCGGCGAGACCGACGGCGATGACGCGCGCGTCGGGCGTCTCTTCCAGAAACTTGAGCGCCGCGGCCAAGGTGATCGAAGGGCCGTGGTCGCCCCCCATCGCGTCAACGGCTACCGTAACCGGCATGTCGGAAGGGTTTGGCAGGCTGATGGGAGGTCAACGCACGCGCGTCGCGCGTGACCTGACAGTTTACCCGCTCGCGTGCGGGTCATGCGCACGCGGCGGGCGACTGCCGTGCCGGCCCCACGCGCGCGATCTCGACGGCGTCGCGGCTACTCGTCCGCCTTGGTCTTGAGAACTTTCTTTCCCCGGTAGAAACCGTTCGGGCTGATGTGATGACGACGGTGCGCCTCGCCCGTGACCGGTTCGACCGCCAGCGGCGGATGGGTCAATGAACTGTGGGCGCGGTGCATGCCGCGTTTCGACGGCGATTTCTTGTTCTGCTGGACAGCCATGAGCGTCTCCTATCGTGATTCATCCAGTGCGCGCGTTGCCGGCGCACCCTCAATCCTTCGCCTTCTTCGCTACGCTCGCTTTCGCATTGGCGAGCACGGCGAACGGCGAGGCGGTCGCGGATGCTGCGGCTTCGCAGCCCGCAGCCATTGTCGCCGCCGCGCAGGCCGGGCGTTCGCAGCGCGGTACGTACGGCACCGTCAACAACAATTCGTCCTCGGTGAGTGTCGTCGCGTCGAGCGGCGCCGCCGCCAACACGACCTCGTGCTCATCCTCTTCGTCGAGCCGCTCGAGCTCGCGTTCATCGCGCGCCAGCAGCACAACCGTGCGCTGAGCGACGTGCCAGGCAAAACTCGACAAGCAGCGCTGGCAGACGAGCGGAAGGACTCCGTCCAAGCTGATTTCCAGCGCAGGACGCCCCAACGCGTCGACGGTTCCGGCGATCTGCCACGAAACATCGGCGGCGCCCCCGTCCGGCGCGAGCAGATCGGCGACACGCGGCAGCCCCGCCGCGTCAACCTTGCCCGAGAAGCTCGCATGCCGGAGCGCGACGTCGTAGGCATCGAATACACCGCTGCGACGTCCCGCGGCTTCCTGTCGCCCGGCCATCCGTTCCTCCATCGCGCCGAACTACCATGGCGTCAATCGGTCACGCCCCATCGCACCTGCGGGCGGCCCGACCGAAAACGTTGGATAATAGCGTGATCCTCAAGACCTGTCAAAAATGCCCACAAAAACAACAATCAACGCAACTCGCCCCGGCCCGGAGCGCGCCCGGCCGCGGCTGGTGCTCGCGTCAACGTCGCGCTACCGCCGAATGTTGCTCGAGCGCCTCGGTCTCCCCTTCGTCGCGGTCGCGCCGGACGCCGACGAAACCCCGCTCGCCGGGGAAATGCCCGCGGCGACGGCGTTGAGGCTCGCGGAAGCCAAGGCGCGCAGCGTCGCGGGCGCGAATCCCGACGCGCTGATCATCGGATCGGATCAGGTCGCCGACCGCCAGGGCCACCCGATCGGCAAGCCGGGTACCCACGAGCGGGCAGTAGCGCAGCTCACGGGACTCTCCGGCCAATCGGTGGTCTTTCATACGGGGCTCGCGCTGCTTGACGCGACAACCGGCGAATGCCAGACGGCTATGATCGATGTCCGCAGCACGTTCCGCCGGCTCACTGGCGCGGAAATCGAAGCCTACCTGCGGCGCGAGCGGCCTTACGACTGCGCCGGTGCCGTACGCTCTGAGGCGCTCGGCATCGCGCTGTTCGAAAGCATCGAGAGTGACGATCCGACGGCGCTGATCGGGCTCCCGCTCATCCGGCTGACCGGCATGTTGCTTGCCGCCGGAGTGCCGGTGCTTGCGAAGCCGCTGTGATGCACGGGTGCCTTTACGTCGTGCCGAACCTGCTGGGCGTGGTCGCACCGGACCACGTGTTGCCGGCCCGAACGATTGCCGTCGCCCGTCGGCTTGCCCACTACGTCGTCGAAAACGCCAAGCCGACGCGGGCCTTCCTGAAATCGCTGGCGCCGAATTTACCGATGCAGCAAATCGGCATTCTGGAATTGGGCGTGGAACCGCGGCCGCAACGGTGCGCGGAGTTGCTGGCGCCCGCCCGCGCGGGCCATGACATCGGGCTCCTGTCCGACGCCGGCTGCCCGGCGATCGCCGATCCGGGCGCGCTCCTCGTTGGTGAGGCGCATCGTGAAGGAATCCGTGTCATTCCGCTGGTCGGTCCGTCATCGATCGTGCTCGCGCTGATGGCGTCGGGAATGAATGGCCAGGGATTCGCGTTCCACGGGTATCTGCCCGTGAAGACGGACGCGCGCGCCGAAGCCGTTCGCCGCGTCGAATCGGAGTCGCAACGGACCGGCTACGCGCAACTGTTCATCGAGACGCCGTACCGCAACGGTGCGCTGCTCGAAGCGCTTACGACGACGTGCAGGCCCGCGACACGGCTCTGTGTCGCGGTCGATCTGACTACGGATACGGAATCCGTGGTGTCGCAGCCAATCCGGGCGTGGCGCGGCGCGGACCTTGCGCGGTACGCGAAGCGACCGGCGATCTTCGTGCTGCAGGCGTGAAAGGCGGGATCGGCTAGCCCGGCGAATCCTGGATGTAGCTCTTGAGCATTTGGTTTTCGAAGCTCTGTTCTTCGTAGACCGCCTTGGCCACGTCGTGGAAGGAAACGACGCCAAGCAACGTGGTTCCGTCCATCACAGGCACGTACCGCGCGTGCCGTTCCAGCATACTTCGACGCAGTTCCATCACGTCGATCGACGGCGCGGCGGTCAATGGATTGCGCTCGGTGATGGCGCTGATCTTCACGTCGCCGAGCGTGCCGCCGCGATCGTCGAGAGCCCGGAGAACTTCGGCAAAGGTGACGATGCCGGCCATCCGGCCGTGATCCATCACGACCAGCGAGCCGATGTCGTTCTGCGCCATGACCTTGACCGCGTCCAGCACCGGTGCGTCCGGCGGCGTCGTGAAAAGCACGGTTCCCTTGATGCGCAGGATTTCGCTGACCAGCATGGCCCCTCCTCCGGAGGTTCGGCGTCGAGACTTTCGCCCGCCGGTCAGGTTACTCCCGCCGGGCGGTGATGCGCAACGGAGAAGGCAACTACTTGTAAATCGTGTGCGGGATCCAGAGACCGATCTCGGGGAACACGTACAGGAGGACCAGCGCGATCACCTGGATCGCCATGAACGGCAACATCCCCGCGAAGATCGCGTTCAGCGACACGTGCGGCGGTGATACCCCCTTGAGGTAGAACGCGGCCATCGCCACCGGCGGCGACAAAAACGCGGTCTGCAGGTTGAGCGCCACGAGCAGCCCGAAGAACAGCGGGTCGATGTTGAAGTGCGGCAGCAGCGGGATGAAGATCGGCATGAAGATGATGATGATCTCCGTCCACTCGAGCGGCCAGCCGAGCAGGAAGATGATGAACTGCGCCAGAATCATGAACTGCACCGGGGTCATATCGAGCGAAAGCACCCATTTCTCGATGACCTCCTGCCCACCGAGCAACGCGAACGCGGCCGAGAAAATGCCGGAGCCGACAAACAGCCAACAGACCATCGCGCTCGTTTTGGCGGTAAGAAAGGACGATTCCTTGACGATATTCCCGAGCTGCTTCGTCGTCTTCCAAATGACGCCGGCGCGCCCCCCGCCGCCGGATTGTGTCTCGCGCCAGTTACCGACGAAGCGATAGACGGCCGCCAGCACGAATCCGCCGAATCCGCCGACCGCCGCCGCCTCGGAGGGCGTTGCGAGCCCGAACACGATCGAGCCGAGCACCGCCAGGATCAGTAAGGCCAGCGGAAAGAACGAGCTCAACAGCATCTTGAAAACCTCCAGCCGCTCCCAGTTCCAGAGGCGATAGAGGACGGCAGTGAACACGATGCCGACAGCAAGCGCGATCCATAACCACAGGGGTACGGGAAGGCGCGCGTGCTCAACGGCCGCGATGGTAGTCTCCGCGGGCATCGATCCGACGGCCCGCGTCGTTTCCGGAGTCTCCCCTGTACTCTTTTCGGTCTTCGCCTCGGCGGGCAATGCCTTGTCCGCTCCTTCGGCCGGTGGTTCCTTGATACCTGTCTCCTTTTCCTCCGCGTCGGGCGTGCCGATAAGATCGGTCGACGCTTCACGCTCCGGTTCGGGTGCTGCGACGAGCCCCCCCGCCTCGATCAGCCCGGCCGCGCTGGCCTCGACCTCGGGCGCGGTTGCCACGCGATAGGTGACACCCAGCGCTGCGGCAATGAACAGCGCCGGGACCAGCGTGACGAACAGCTGTCCCAGCACGGTTCGTCTTGCGACACCGGTGCTTTTCCGCTCCGCGCAGAATCCGAAACATTCCCGCCAACGCGTTGCTGCCATGACTCGCCTGTGCGTTGGCCCACGGCGCAAGCTCCACGCGTCGTTCATTTGCGGGGAGTGGAGGCATGAGGTTGGGCTTCCACGTTGCGAGTACGATGATGTAACCGATGTACAGCCCGGCAAGCATGAATCCTGGCAGGAAGGCGCCGGCGTAGAGTTGGACGACCGACACGCCCGCGACTGCGCCGTAGACGATCAGCAATACCGACGGCGGGATCAGGATGCCGAGACACCCTCCGGCGGTGATCGCCCCGGCCGCCACCTTGATGTTGTATCCGGCCTTGAGCATCGCCGGAAAGGCGAGCAGACCCATCAGGGTGACGACCGCGCCAACGATGCCGGTGGCGGTCGCGAAGATGGCGCATGTCACGATCGTCGCCACCGCGAGCGCCCCGGGTATCCGCGCCGTGGCGAGATGCAGGCTCCTGAACAGCCGGTCGATGAGCTGCGCCCGCTCGACCAGGTAGCCCATGAACAGGAACAGCGGAATCGCGATCAGAACGTCATTCGACATCACGCCGTAGGTGCGCTGGACGAAGAGGTCCAGCACCCGCCGCTCCGCTGTCGCCGGATCGACGCTGCGATAGGCAAGCCAGGCGAAGAACACGCCCATCCCCATCAGCGTAAAGGCCGTGGGGAACCCGAGCATGATGCCCACACAGATCATCGCGAGCATCAGCAGGCCGAGGTGGCCGTTCGTCATCTGCGACGGTGCCGGCATCAGCACGAACACCAGGGCCACCACCGCGGCCATGAGCGTGAGCCCGAACCAGACTTCCTTTCTCATTTGCGGGACTCCTGGTGTTCCTGCGCGACCACGAACTTGTCGAGCTTCGCGATGTCTTCGTCCTTGACGTGGACCATCTGTTTCAGCTTGTCGACGTCCACTTCCTCGATGTCTTCCGCGCGAGAGGGCCAGTCACCTTGCTTCAGGCAGATGACGCAGCGGATGATCTCGACGATGCCTTGCACCAGGATCAGCGCCCCGGCGACCGGGATGACGGTCTTGAACGGGTAGATTGGCGGACCCTCAGCGGTAATGTTCGAATGCTCGTTGATCGCCCAGGACTCGGCGGCATAGGTGTAACCCGCCCAGACGAACGCGACGATCCCGGGAATGAAGAACAGGATGTACAGCGTGAGGTCGAGGCCCGCCTGTACCCGCGGTGGGAAGAAGCCGTATAGGACGTCCCCGCGCACGTGGCTGTTCTTCGCAAGGGTGTAGGCGCCGGCCATCATGAACAGCGTCCCGTACATCATGATCATCGCGTCGAACGCCCACGCATGCGGGTGATCGAGCGCATAGCGCGAGTACACCTCCCAGGAGATGAGCAAGGTCAGGCCGACGATCAACCAGGAGAACGTCTGGCCGACCCAGGTGCTCACCTTGTCGACGAACAGCAGCAATTTCTGCATGTGGAGGGCCTCCAGCGATCTGGCAGCGGGCCGGGACGCTATCTTGCCACCCGCGCACCACCATTCGCGGCGCAGAACAAAAAAACACCATCCGGCGGACCCGGATGGTGTCTTCGCTTCGAACAACCCCGCCGTCAGGCCTTCTTCGGCTCCTGCTTCTTGGGGCCGAAGTAATAGTTGTACGCCATGCGCCGGTTCACGTAGACATCGAAATCCCAGCGTACCACGCGTTCGGCGAACGCCTTCTGCGATGCGATGATCTCCTGGAAAATGGCGTTGTCCGCCCTTTTCGCCATGACCTGGTCGAAGATCTCGAGTTGTTTCTGCAGGATCACATCCGGCGTCTTGTAGAACTTGACCTTGTCCTTCGTCTGCAACTCGACGTAGTCCTTCGAGTACCGGTCGATCGCCTTCCACATCATGTCGGCGGAGGCCGCTTCGGTGGCGTTGGCAATGGTCGCCCTCATCTTCTCCGGCAGCGCGTCGTATTTCGTCTTGTTGAAAATGACCTCGAACTGCTCGGCATTCTGGTGGTAGCTCTGCAGCATGCACACCTTGGACACGTCGGGGAACCCGAGAAGGCGGTCGGAGCTGGCGTTATTGAATTCCGCCCCGTCCAGCAGGCCGCGGTCCATCGCCGGGATGATCTCGCCGCCGGGGAGCGCGTTCACCGCGGCGCCCATCCCCGTAAACAGGTCGATCGAGATGCCCACGGTTCGGAATTTCATGCCCTTGAAGTCGTCGACCTTGGTGATCGGCTTCTTGTACCAACCAAGCGGCTGCGTGGGGTGCGGCCCGTAGGGAAAGGACACCACGTTCGCGCCGATGGACGCATAGAGCTTGTTCAACAGTTCCTTGCCGCCACCGTACTTGTGCCACGACAGCAGCATGTTGCCGTCCATCCCGAACGCCGGGCCGGAGCCCCAAAGGGCAAGCGCGTTCTGTTTGCCATAGTGATAGGCGAGCACGCCATGGCCGCCATCGAGCGTACCCTTCGACACGGCATCGAGCAGACCGAACGCCGGGACGACAGCACCCGAAGGCAACACCTCGATCTTGAGGTCGCCGCCCGTCATGTCGTTGACCTTCTTCGCGTAGTCGAGGGCGAATTCGTGGAAGATGTCCTTCGACGGCCACGTGCTTTGCCAGCGCATCGAGATCGGGCCGGCTTGTCCTTTGGAGATCATCGGAAAGCCAAGCGTCGCGCCGGTCGCGGCTACTCCGGTTGCGGCCTTCAGGAACTTGCGGCGCGAGCCGGCCTCGGCCGGGACTTTCGGCAGTACCGAAACGGATGATTTCTGTTTCATGCGACTCCTCCAAAGAGATGGCGTCGTTGCGCCGTATTAGGGATTGCGACGAATTGACCCCGAATCGTCCTTCGGCGGCGTGCCAAAACAATCCCCGCCGCCCCGCTTTTTCTGACCTGAGTCTATACCCGGCCCTTCGTGAAAGTCCATGATTTCCGCCGACCCAAAGGCGTCCCGGCGTCCGCGGTGGCCGGAAATGCAACCGTCATGATCCGAACGTCCGTCGCTCCCGCAGCGCCTGCGCGAGCGTCCCGCTGTCGACGTACTCGAGCTCGCCGCCGACGGGCACGCCGCGGGCAAGGCGGCTGACCTTCAGCCCCCGGGCAGTCAGCAGTTCGCCTATGTAATGGGCGGTGGCCTCGCCTTCGTTGGTGAAATTGGTTGCGAGCACAACTTCCTTGACAACGCCGTCAGTGGCGCGCTTGATGAGCCGGTCGAGGCGGATTTCCTTGGGGCCGATCCCGTCGAGCGGCGACAGCCGCCCCATCAGGACGAAATAGAGCCCGGAGTAGGCCTGCGTCTGCTCGACCATCAGCAGGTCGGCCGGCGTTTCGACGACGCAAAGCAGTGTTGTGTCACGTTTGCCGGATCGGCAGAGCGGGCATATCTCGTCTTCAGTAAACGTGTTGCAGCGTTCGCAATGACGGACGGTCTCGGCCGCATGCATCAGCGCCTTGGCGAGCCTCACCGCCCCTTCGCGGTCGTGCTGGAGCAGATGGAGCGCCATCCGCTGCGCCGCTTTGGGCCCGATACCGGGCAGCGAACGCAACGCACGTGCGAGCTCGTCCATCCCCGACAACGTCTCGCCTGCCGGCACCGGCCGCGCCGGCGTGCGTTCCGTCGCCCTTGTCATCGAAGTCACGCTTCCCAGGCCTGTTCAACTGCAAACAGGCTCTAGAACGGCAGCTTGAAGCCAGGCGGCATCGGCAAACCCATCGTTAACCCGGACATCTTCTCCTGCGTCGTCGCTTCGACGCGGCGCACCGCGTCGTTGATGGCGGCGGCGACAAGATCTTCCAGCATGTCCTTGTCCTCGCCCAGGAGCGAAGGATCGATCGTGACGCGTTTGACGTCGTGACGGCAGGTCATCACGACCTTCACGAGCCCTGCCCCCGACTGTCCTTCGACCTCGGTTTGGGCGAGCTCGTCCTGCGCCTTCTTCATGTTTTCCTGCATCTGCTGCGCCTGCTTCATGAGACCGGCGAGCTGGTTCTTCATCATCGCGTAATATTCCTCATCGGTGCACGCTCCGCCGTGCGGCGGTGCCACTAGGACACGGGCTTGATCGAGTCCGGCCTTATTTTCGCATCAAAGCGGGCGAGCGCGTCCTGCACGAAGGGCTCGTTGCGAAAAGCCGCCTCGGCTTTCGCCTTCTGCTCGGCCTGGTCGCGATTCTTCTGTGCGGCAAGCGAGGCCTCGGCCGGAGACCCTACCTCGAACGCGAGCATCCATTTGCGTCCGCTCGCCTGCTCGAGCGCCGCCTTGAGCTTGTCCGCGTAGGCCTTGTCGGCGAGATGCTTGTACGCTGCCGGCAACGCCAGCGTCAGCACGTTGCCTTGTATCGATTTGAGTTCGGTCTGGGCCGCAAGTTGCGCGGCCATGGGCGCCAGGCGAAGACCCGCCACGAACATCGGCCAATCCGCCGGATTCTGCGGGAGTTCACTGGGCTTCACGGTCGCGGACGGATCCAATGTCGGCGTGAGCGCAACCTCGTGCAGTGGCGTCATGGCCGAGTGGATCGAGGCGACATTGCCGGGGATCTGCGGCGCGCTTGCCCTTTCGGTTGCGGCTCGCGCATTGCCGCGTTTCGCTCCGCCACCGTCCGGCGCCTTCGCGGCTAGGCCGGATGGCTCGAAGGCAAGCAGCCGGAGCATGGTCATCGAAAATCCGGTCGCCTCGTCGGGTGCCAGAGGGAGATCGGTCCGGCCCTGAACGCAGATCTGGTAGGCGAGCTGTACCGTTTCCGGCGTGAATCTGCCCGCAAGCTTCGCCACCTGTTCGCCATCGTCCATCGTCGCCGCCGCGGATGGCACGGTCTGGACGATGGCGATGCGATGGAACAGCGATGCGAGCTCCTCGAGCGCCGGTCCGAAGGCAATGCTTCGCAACGCCATCGCATCGACTTCGGCAAGCAACGCCGGACCATCGTGCCCATCGAGCGCGTCGACGATCCGGTAAACGTACTCGGTGTCGACCGTGCCCAGCATGGTCCGAACGACACCTTCCCGGACTTCCCCGTCGCCGTAAGCGATCGCCTGATCGAGCAGCGAAAGCGCGTCGCGCATCGAACCGTGCGCCGCACGCGCGATCAAGGCGAGCGCGCCCGTATCGGCGGCGATGTCCTCCGCCGCGAGGATCGCGGCGAGTCGATCCACGATAAGGGCCAGCGGAAGCTGCTTCAGGTTGAATTGCAGGCAGCGCGACAGCACGGTGACTGGGATCTTTTGCGGGTCGGTCGTCGCCAGCACGAACTTGACGTGCTCCGGCGGCTCCTCGAGCGTCTTCAGCATCGAATTGAACGCCGCCTTCGACAGCATGTGCACTTCGTCGATCAGGTAGACCTTGAAGCGGCCGATCGTCGGAGCGTATCGCGCGTTGTCGAGAATCTCGCGCATGTTGTCGATGCCGGTGTTCGAGGCGGCGTCGAGCTCGAGCAGGTCGACGAAGCGGCCGGCGTCGATGTCGGTGCACGCCGCACAGGTGCCGCACGGCGTGGCAGTGATGCCGTTCGTGATGCAGTTGAGGCTCTTCGCCAGGATGCGCGCGATCGTGGTCTTGCCGACGCCGCGCGTCCCGGTGAGCAGGTACGCGTGATGCAGCCGGCCGCGGGTGAGCGCGTTGGTCAGCGCCGTCACGACGTGCTCCTGACCGGCGAGTTCGGAAAACGTCCTCGGTCGCCACTTGCGGGCGAGAACCTGATAGCTCATCGGGCGGATATCTCGCGGATAGACGCGGCGCAGCAATTTGCCGTCATTTCGGCGTCAGGCGAGGCGCGACGAAGGTTGCGGACGCGCCGTGTACATGATGAGTACACAAGCGGCCGCAACCGAGGAGTAACGAAGCATCACGCCGAAATGGCGAGCAAAGTGGGTGGCGAGCCGTTCCCCCGGCACTTGCAGTGAGTCGCTGTGGCTGCTTCCTTCCGGACCTGACCAGGTTCACGACGCTGCAATGCGGGGCGACCCGCCGTTGATCGATTGCGCAGTCTTCGCAGAGTTCGCATTATCGGCCAACGGCGCCGACGCGGCAAGCGAAGGTTCGCAAGCATGTGCCGGCGGCACCGCACCCAGCGCGAGATTGTCGCGGTCGCAGCGACCGGAAGCGGATCGGGCATGCGCGGTCGCTATAATCGCTCGCATCATTGTCCGCCACGTGCCTGCCGCTATCGCAATCACCTCGACAGTGCGTCCGTTGCGCCATCCGTTTGTCTTCGTCGCGGGCCTTGCCGTCACGGCCGGTCTCGCCGTCTATCTGACATTGCACAAACCTGCGCCGTTGCTGCCACCCGACGCGACGCGCGAACTCGTCGTGCTGATCCGGCCCGGCCCGGCCGTCTACTTCCCCGGTCCCGATGGCAACGTGACCGGATTCGACGTCGACCTCGCGCGGCGATTCGCTGCGGAGAAGAAGGTTCGACTGCGGATCGCGCTGGTCAACTCGACAGCGCAGTTGATCGCCTCCGTTGCCAAGGGCGAAGCGCATATCGGCGCCGGCGGTCTCTTCCGCCCGTTGCCTTCGCCCCCTGCGGTAAGAGCGCCGCCTTCATCGCCTTCCGCGGGAAAGGCGTCCGCTCCACCGCCTTCGGCGGGAAAGGCGCCCGCTCCACCACCTCCCGTGGGAAAGGCGCCCGCTCCACCGTCCGAATCGCCCGGAAACGCCGGCGCGAAGGCGCCCGACGTGTTGTGGACAACGGGCTTGACCACCGTGGAGCCGGTGATCATCTACAACCGCGATGGGTACAAGCCGACGAGCTGGAAGGATCTCGACGGCGAGACGGTTGCTTACATCGAGGACACTGGCTTCGATCCCGAGATCGCCGCCGCTCGGAATGCCCATCCTGGAATCGACTGGCAACGCATTTCGTTTCCGTCGGTCACCGGATTGATCTCACAGGTCTCCGACGGCACCGTCAGCTACGCGATCATCGGCTCGATCGCCGCTGCGGTGCGCGCGGAACATCTATCTCGACTTCGAGGTCGCGTTTCCCGCCGGCGGCAAACGCGAGGTCGCCTGGGCCGTGTCGCCGCGCTTCGCGGACTTGCGCCAGGAACTCGACGCCTTTTTCGCCCGTCTCAAGCGCGACGGAACGCTCGCGAGGCTTGCCGACCGCTATATTCCCGACGCGCGCCAGATACCGCGGATCGACGCGGGCGTGTTCCAGGAACGCGTTCGGACGTTGCTGCCGCAATACCGGGTGCTGTTCCAGGACGCGCAGGAAAAGACCGGCATCGAGTGGCGCCTTCTCGCGGCCATCGCCTATCAGGAGTCGCAATGGGATCCGACGGCAACCAGCGAAACCGGCGTGCGCGGCTTCATGCAGATCACCGAGGATACGGCGAAGCACCTGGGCATCAGCAACCTGCTCGATCCGGCGCAGAGCGTTCTCGGTGCCGCGCGCTATCTGCGCAACCTCAAGGAGAAGCTGCCCGCGCGCATCCACGAACCGGAGCGGACCTGGCTTGCGCTCGCGGCATTCAACATCGGCTTCGGCCACCTCGAAGATGCGCGGATCCTCGCCCAGAAGCAGAAGCTCGACCCCAACTTATGGAGCGACGTGAAGAAAGTGCTTCCGATGCTCGCGCTGCCGGAATATTACGAACAGGCGAAGCTCGGCTATGCGCGTGGCGGAATGCCCGTTGCCTTCGTCGATCGCGTGCGCAGCTACTACGACGTCCTGCTGGCGCAACAGCCATCGCACCAGCCGCGGCTGCGCATGTTCGCGGACGAGCCGGAACGCGGCTTGGCCAAGATGAAGAACGAAATCGCAAGAAGACTTGACAAGTGACCAAGGAGATCTCATGGCATGGCTAGCTTCCCCCGAGGCGTGGATCGCGCTCCTCAGCCTGACGGCGCTCGAGATCGTGCTCGGCGTGGACAACATCATCTTCATCTCGATCCTGGTGGGACGCCTCGCGCCCGAGCAGCGCCAGCGGGCGCGCGTGATCGGCCTCGCGCTGGCGATGGCGATGCGGATCGCCCTGCTGCTTTCGCTGGCGTGGATGATGCGCCTGACCGACCCGCTGTTCTCGGTCCTTTCGCGCGAGGTTTCGGGACGTGACCTGATCCTCATTGGCGGCGGCCTCTTCCTGCTCGCCAAATCAGTGATGGAGATCCACAACTCGCTGGAGGGCGAAGGTCACGAGGGGTCCGAGGCGCCGCACGGCGCCGGCTTCTACGCCACGCTCGCGCAGATCGCCGTCATCGACATCATCTTCTCGCTGGATTCTGTGATCACGGCGGTCGGCATGGTGAGCGAAGTCCCGGTCATGATCCTCGCCATCGTCATCGCCGTCGGCATCATGATGTTTGCCGCGAAGCCGATCGGCGACTTCGTCGACGCGCATCCGACCCTCAAGATGCTTGCGCTGTCGTTCCTGATCCTGGTCGGCGTGGCGCTGGTCGGCGAAGGGCTGACATTCCACATTCCGAAGGGATATATCTACTTCGCGATGGCGTTTTCCATCGGCGTGGAAATGCTGAACCTCCGGCTGCGCAAGGTCCGCCAGCCGATCAAGCTGCGCAAGGAGCTCGAGGAGAATTGACCCGGAGACGGCGCACGATCGCGATGCGGACCAACGATTACGCGGCTCTTCGGTCATAATGAGCGGTTATGTCTTTCATCGCGCTGCGCGTCCTCGCTTGCCTTCCGCTTTTCGCCGCGACCTGGGTGCTCGCGGCAGCGCCAGTCACCGTGTTCGTCGACGAACTGACGTCGACCGAGCTCCGCGACCAGATCGGCGCAGGGAAGACGACGGTCATCGTCCCCATCGGCGGAACGGAGCAGAACGGCCCGCACATGGCGCTTGGCAAGCACAACGTGCGTGCGAAGGCGCTGTCCGAGAAGATCGCACTCGCGCTCGGAAACGCGCTCGTCGCGCCGACCCTGTCGTATGTGCCGGAAGGCAGCGTCAACCCGCCGAGCGCACACATGCGATTTGCGGGAACCATTACTGTCCCCGAAGCAACGTTCGAGAAGGTCCTGGAATATGCGGCGCGAAGCTTCAAGCTCCATGGCTTCCGCAATATCGTCTTCCTCGGTGATCACGGGGGATACCAGAAGAGCCTGAGGGCCGTTGCCGGCCGGCTCGATCGCGAATGGGAGGCGACGCCAGTCCGCGTCTATGCGATCGACGAGTATTACCGCGTCGTCGAGACGACTTATGTGCAAGCGCTCAGGAGCCGTGGTTTCGGCGAAGACGAGATCGGGACCCACGCCGGGCTCGCCGACACGTCGCTGGCGCTCGCCATCGATCCCCACCTGGTTCGGACCGATCGCCTGCAATCCGGTGGAAAGCCGGAACGCGCCGAAGGCGTGTACGGCGACCCTCGCCGGTCGAGTGCCGCGCTCGGACAGCTGGGCGTCGACGCGATCGTCGCAGCCTCCGTGGATGCGATCAAGCGTTCCGTCGCCCGACGCTGACGTGCACGTCTTGTCAACCTGCATCAACAAGGAGAGTCAATGAAGTTTCCGCGCTCGACGCGTTCACTGACGCGCATGCTCTGGTTCTTGCTCGTCCCGAGCGCACTCTGTTCGGCGCAGGTTCCGGCCGCGCCTCCGAAGCCCGGGGTACCACCGGCGATTGCGACGGTTCCAGGGATGCCCGCCGTGATCGACCCCGGCAATCTCTATAGTGAGACCGCCGCCGGCAAGCTGAGCCCGGCCGTGGCCGGCGACCTTTCGCGCGTCTATGTCCCCAACCTGCAGACGAACGACGTCTACGTGATCGATCCGGCGACGATGAGGGTGGTCGACAAGTTCAAGGTCGGCCTCAATCCGCAGCACGTCGTTCCGTCATACGACCTGCGTACGTTGTGGGTGGCCAACAACGCGGAGAACACGAAGCGCGGCAGCCTGACGCCCGTGGATCCGAAGACGGGCAAGCCCGGAAAGTCGATCGCCGTCGACGATCCCTACAACATGTATTTCACCCCGGACGGCAAGTCGGCGATCGTCGTCGCCGAAGCCTACAAGCGGCTCGATTTCCGTGACCCGCATACGATGGCGATGCAATCTTCGCTGGAAGTGCCGCAATGCAAGGGCATCAACCATGCCGACTTCTCGATCGACGGCCGGTACGCGATCTTCACCTGCGAGTTCACGGGCACCGTTGCCAAGATCGACCTCGTCAACCGGAAGGTGCTGGGATACACGCAGGTGATCCAGCCCGGCCGGCCGACCACCGTAGTCAAGGGACCGGATGGCAAGGACGAGGTCATCTGCACGACCTGGAAGGGCATGCCGCAGGACATTCGCGCTTCGCCCGACGGCAAGCTCTTCTTCGTCGCCGACATGATGGCCGACGGCGTGCATGTCGTGGACGGCGACACGTTCAAGCAGGTTGGCTTCATCGAGACCGGCAAGGGAACGCACGGTCTCTATCCCAGCCGCGACGGCAAGAAGCTCTATGTCGCCAATCGCGGTTCCAACAAGATTCACGGGCCGGTTCACGGCAAGGGCAGCGTGTCGGTGGTCGACTTCGCGACGCGCAAGGTCGACGCCAACTGGCCGATCCCTGGCGGCGGCAGCCCCGACATGGGCAACGTGAGTGCTGACGGAAAGCTTCTCTGGTTGTCGGGTCGTTACGACAACGTCGTCTATGCGATCGACACTACGAGTGGCGCGGTACAAGTCATTCCCGTCGGAAAGGAGCCACACGGTCTCACGGTGTGGCCGCAACCCGGTCGATATTCGCTCGGCCACACGGGGAACTTGCGCTAGGGAAAATCGCAATAGCTCCCCCATCAACCGCCGACGATGGCCGAGTCTCTCAGCCGGGCGCGATGACCGTGGTCCCACCCATGTACCCGCGCAAGGCCGCGGGGATATCGATGCCGCCGTCGGCGCGCTGCCAGTTCTCCATGACCGCGACGAGCGCACGTCCGACGGCGAGCCCCGACCCGTTCAACGTGTGGACAAGCTCCGGCTTGCCCTGCGCATTGCGGAACCGCGCCTGCATCCGCCGCGCCTGGAACGCCTCGCAGTTCGAACACGACGAGATCTCGCGGTAGGTGTTCTGCGCGGGCAGCCACACCTCGAGATCGTAGGTCTTGGCGGCGGCGAAACCGATGTCGCCGGTGCACAGCGCCACGATCCGATAGGGCAATTCGAGCCGCTGCAGTATCGCCTCGGCGTGACCGGTCATCTCCTCGAGCGCCTCGTACGACTTCTCGGGATGCACGACCTGCACCATCTCGACCTTGTCGAACTGGTGCTGGCGGATCATGCCTCGGGTGTCCTTGCCGTAGCTCCCGGCCTCCGATCGAAAGCAGGGGGAATGCGCGGTGAGCCTGATCGGTAGCGCTCCGGCCGGCAGGATCTCGTCGCGCACCGAGTTCGTCAGCGTGATCTCGGACGTCGATATCAGGTATTGCCGCTCGCCAGCCATCGCGTCACCCGCCTCGACGCCACCCTTCCTGACCGAGAACATGTCAGCTTCGAATTTCGGTAATTGCGTCGTGCCGATCAGCGCATCGGCATTGACGATATAGGGCGTGTAGCACTCGGTATAGCCGTGCTCGGTCGTCTGCACGTCGAGCATGAATTGCGCGAGCGCACGGTGCAGCCGGGCGAGTCCGCCGCGCAGGAACGTGAATCGCGCGCCGGAGAGTTTCGCTGCGGTCGCGAAGTCGAGCAGTCCCAGGCCCTCTCCGATGTCGGTATGGTCGCGCACGGGAAAGTCGAAGGACCGCGGCGTGCCCCAGCGCCGGATCTCGACGTTGTCGTCGGAGCTCCTGCCAATCGGCACGCTGGAATGCGTGACGTTGGGCAGATTCAACAGGAAATCGCGGAGCTCGCCCTGGACGCGGTCGAGCTCGCCTTCGAGACGCCTCGTCTCGTTGCCGATACCCGCGACTTCGGTCAGCAGTACCGATGCATCTTCACCCCCGGCCTTGGCGGCGCCTATCTGTTTCGACAATGTGTTGCGCCTGGCCTGCAAATCCTGCGTGCGCATCTGGAGGTCCCGGCGCTCGCGCTCCAGCGCCTCGAACCGAGCGGCATCGAGCGTGACGCCGCGTCGCGCAAGCGCTGCGGCGACGCCGGGAAGATCGTTGCGGATGAGGTTGATATCGAGCATGCGCAAATCTTAACAGAGGGGCTACGACTTGCCGTCTCTGAATTTCTCGTCCTGCGCGCGCAGCCACTCGAGCTTCTCGCGGATCTTCGCTTCCAATCCGCGATCGGTCGGCTGGTACCACGAGACCTCGGGCATGTTGTCGGGAAAGTAATGTTCGCCGGCGGCGTACGCGTCGTCCTCGTCGTGCGCGTAGCGGTAACCCTTGCCGTAACCGAGACCCTTCATCAGCTTCGTCGGCGCATTGCGGAGACGCATCGGCACCGGCCTCGACCCATCCTCGGCGATGAATGCGCGCGCCGCGCTGTACGCCGTGTAGACTGCGTTCGACTTCGCCGCGCACGCGAGGTAGATGACCGCCTCGGCCAGCGCGAGTTCACCCTCCGGCGTCCCAAGCCGTTCGTAGGTCTCCACGGCCGCCGTCGTCAGCGCCAGCGCCCGCGGATCCGCAAGGCCGATGTCCTCGGTCGCCATCCGGATCAGGCGCCGGCCGACATAGAGGGGGTCAGCCCCACCGTCCAGCATCCGGCACATCCAGTACAACGACGCGTCGGGATTGGATCCGCGAACGGACTTGTGAAGAGCGGAGATCTGGTCGTAGAACGCCTCGCCACCCTTGTCGAAGCGGCGGAGGCTCCTCGCAATCGTTGCTTCGACGAATGCGACGTCGACCGGTTCGCGGCGCCCTTCCCCCGCGGCCGTAGCGAGATACTCGACGAGATTGATGAGCCTGCGGCCATCGCCGTCCGCATATGCGATCAACGTTTCGCGCGCCTCGGCGCCGACGACAAGCCCGGGTGCACCGACCGTGAGCGCGCGATCGAGCAGCCGGCCGAGTTCCTCGGGCGACAGCGGCTCCAGCACATACACCGCGGCCCGCGACAGAAGCGCGCTGTTGACCTCGAACGAAGGGTTCTCGGTCGTCGCGCCGATGAACGTGACGAGTCCACGTTCCACGAACGGCAGGAACGCGTCCTGCTGCGCCTTGTTGAAGCGATGCACCTCGTCGACGAACAGGATCGTGTGCCTTCCCGACTGCGCGAGCGTCGCTTCGGCCCGTGCCACGGCATCGCGGATGTCCTTCACACCGGCAAGCACTGCCGATAGCGCGATGAACTCCGCATTGAACGCGTCGGCCATGAGCCGCGCGAGGGTCGTTTTGCCGACGCCAGGCGGTCCCCACAGGATCATCGAATGCGGCTTGCCCGAGGCAAACGCGACCGCCAGCGGCTTGCCCGGCGCAAGCAGCTGGCGCTGACCGATCACTTCGTCGATCGATTTCGGGCGCAGCCTGTCGGCGAGCGGCGCGGCGGGATTGGCGGAGGCGAAGAGGTCGGTCACGGAGATACGAAATTCCGGAGCAGGATGCCGTCACGCCGTGCGTCGCGGCGTCCGCAAGCATCGCGTGCCGTTCCACGGCATCGCGTTGACCCGTTCAATTGGCACGGCGTAGAGTCCGCATTATCCGGCATTTCGAAGGTCCGAATGAAAGTTGCAAGGATTCCGCTGACGCTCGCGCTGGTCTCGGCCGCGATCCTGGTTTCCTCGGGCTACGGCGCACGATTCGGTATCTGGAACTATCGCTTCGGCTTTCAGCTCATTCGCTGGAGCCTCTACACCGGCCTTGCGACTGCCGCACTGGCGCTGTTGGCACTGTCGCTCCCGCGCGCGCGCGCGGGCCGGGTTCCGACTCTCTTGACGGCGCTCGCGGTCGGCGCGGGCGTCGCGTATTTTCCGTGGCACTGGAGTCAGGTCGGGCGATCCGTGCCGGCGATCAACGACATCACGACCGACACCGAGAATCCACCTGCGTTCGTGGCAGTCATGCCGTTGCGCGAGGGCGCGCCCGTTTCCACGACTTATCCCGGAAGCGAAACGGCAACGGCGCAAAGGCGCGCCTATCCGGACATTCAGCCGCTCCTGCTCGCGCTGCCGCCGGCGGCTGCATTCGCACGCGCGCTCGACGTGGCGAAGAGTACCGGTTGGGAGATCGACGCCGCCGACGCGGCCACCGGCCGCATCGAAGCGACGGCGACGACACCCTGGTTCGGATTTCGCGACGATGTCGTGGTGCGAGTGACGCCGACGACGGCGGGCAGCAGGATCGACGTCCGCTCGGTGTCGCGCGTGGGCAAGAGCGACCTCGGCGTGAATGCAAGCCGTGTCCGCGCCTATCTCGCGAAGGTCGCGAATGCGTGACAATCCGGTCAAGGCGACGCTCGCCTCCGGCGGTTGCGCGTTCGGCGCGATGATCTTCGAGTTCTTCTCGCCCGGTATGCCCCAGATCTGCCGCAATGCCGGCGCCGAGTTCGTGCTCTTCGACATGGAGCACACGGGCCTGGGGTTCGAGACGCTGAAGACCCAGTTTGCGCTCTGCCGAGGCCTCGGCATCGTGCCCATGGTGCGCGTGCCCCGCGGCGAATATCACTTCATCGCACGTGCGCTCGACGTCGGCGCAATGGGGCTGATGGTGCCGATGGTCAACACCGCGGAAGAGGCTCGGTACATCGTGGGCTGCGCACGTTACCCTCCGGAGGGCCGTCGCGGTGCCGCGTTCGGGTTCGCGCATGACGACTACGAGAGCGGCGAGGTCGTGGCGAAGATCGCGGCACTGCACCGACGCACGATGGTGATCCCCCAGATCGAGACCGTCGAGGGCCTCGCCAACGCGGACGCCATCGCCGCCGTGCCGGGGGTCGACGCACTCTGGCTGGGGCACTTCGATCTCACCAATTTCATGGGCATTCCGGGGGAGTTCCGGCACCCGGCCTATCTGGCGGGCGTCGACCGGATCGTCGCCGCATGCGAGACGCGAGGAAAGGCCGCGGCGTTCCTCGCGACCGACGACGACTGGGCACGCGACTACGTGGCCAAGGGATTCCGACTGATGGCGTACGGTGTCGACCAGATGATGCTTCAGCGCGCGCTGGGCGACGGCCTCAACGTGATGCGCAAGGCAATAAGAGCAAAGGACGCTCGGGCATGACAACGAAATACCGTGTGGGCCTCACCCGTGACATCCTCGATTCGCGCGGCGAACCGGCGTTCGGCAAGGCCGCGCTCGACATCCTCGAGCGCGCGCCCGGCATCGAATGGGAATACCTGCCTGCGATCGTTCCGGAAATCACCGCGGACCACGCGGCGCGCTACGACGCTCTCTACGTCAACCTGCCGCGCGTTCGGGAAGGCGCCGTGTCGCGCAACGATTGCCGACTGCGAGTCGTGGCACGCCACGGCGTCGGCTACGATACGGTCGACGTTGCGGCGATGACGCGCGCCGGCGTCATTGTTACGCACACGCCGAGTTCGATGCCGCGCCCGGTGGCGACCATCGCGCTGACCTTCGTGCTGGCGCTGGCGGGCCGCCTGATGCTCAAGGATCGCATCACGCGCGCCGGCCGCTGGCACGAGCGGATGGACAACATGGGCATGGGCCTCACGGGACGCACGCTCGGCGTCGTCGGCGCCGGCCGTATCGGCAAGGAACTCTTGCGGATGGCACGCGCGTTCGACCTCGAGCTTCTCGCCGCCGATCCGTATGTGAATGCGATCGAGCTAGCCTACCTCGGCGCGCGAAAGGTGGCTCTCGACACGGCGATGCGCGAGTCGGATTTCGTCGTCGTCTGCTGCCTGCTCAACGACGAGACGCGCCATCTGGTCGGCGTGCCGCAGTTCGCGCTGATGAAACCGACGGGCTATTTCATCAACGTTGCGCGCGGCCCCATCGTCGACGAGGTCGCGTTGATCGAGGTGCTCCGCGCGCGGCGGATCGCCGGAGCGGCGCTCGACGTGTTCGAGCAGGAACCGGTCGCCTCGGACAACCCGCTGTTGACGATGGACAACGTCATCGTCACGCCCCACTCGCTGTGCTGGACCGACGAATGCTTTCACAACATGGCCGCGACCGGCCTCGCGAGCATCGTCGACGCATTCGCAGGACGCCGCCCCGAATTCGTCGTCAACCGGGAGGTTCTGGACCATCCGCGGGTCCGCGCCCTAATGACGTGATCATGCCGGAGCCCACGGCGCGCGTTCGGGCAACAACGCGACCCGCCAACGACGCCGGCTCCCTGGCATCAACGGGGCTCGCCGACGACGTCGGCTCCCTTGGGCGGAACGAACCTGAATTGACCCGCATCCTGCGCCGAATTGCGCTCGAAGGTGCCGAAGGTCAGTATCGTCACGTTGCCGAAGGTGTCCTTCAATTCCATCGTTCGCGGCAAACTGTCGGCGAACCCGATGCGCACGCGTTCAAAGCCGGTGTCGGACGACTTGGGTTTTGCTTCGACATATTCGAGACCGTCGCCCGTGCCGGCGTCGACAAGATCGAAATTCTGTTCGAGCGAGCTGTCGCCCGCGAGCAGCGCTGCGGGCGTCGAACCCAGGGCGAGGTCGAGCTTGCGCACGACGACCTGGTTGAGATCGCGATCGTAGATCCAGACCCTTTCGCCGTCGCCGACGATAAGCTGCTCGAACGGCGTCGCGTACGCCCAGCGAAATCTTCCCGGCCGCTGGAACGCGAATGTCCCCGTCGATTCGCGAGCGACCTGCTGCCCCTTGCCGACGACGGCCTGGCGGAACGCCACCTTGCCGCTCTTCGTCGACGCGTGGAACGATTTCAGCTGCTCGAGTCCTCCGGCCTCCGCGGTGGCCACGCCCACGAACACCAGAGCCGCGAACATCGCCGCCGCGCGCAATCTCACCCGTCGCCCTTGCCCGCCGGAACGAGCACGTCGCGATTGCCGTTCGTCTGCATCGGCGTCACGAGGCCAGCGCGTTCCATCTGCTCGATCAGCCGCGCGGCACGGTTATAGCCGATCCGCAGATGACGCTGCACGAGCGAGATCGACGGGCGCCGGGTCTGCAACACCAGCGCAACGGCCTGGTCGTACATCGGGTCGGACTCAGCGTCCGCGCCTTCGATGCTGAGGTTCTCCTCGCCACCGCCATTCGTGCCGCCTTCGAGAATGCCCTCGAGATACTGTGGCCCGCCCTGGGCTTTCAGGTGCTCGACGACTTTGTGCACCTCGGCATCCGAGACGAAGGCACCGTGCACCCGCAGCGGATACCCGACCCCAGGGGGCTGGAACAGCATGTCGCCCTGGCCCAACAGCGTTTCGGCCCCCATGTGATCGAGGATCGTCCGCGAGTCGACCTTGCTTGCCACCTGGAAGGCGATTCGCGACGGGATATTGGCTTTGATGAGCCCGGTGATCACGTCGACCGAGGGCCGCTGCGTCGCCAGGATCAGATGAATGCCGGCCGCGCGCGCCTTCTGCGCAATCCGCGCGATCAATTCCTCGATCTTCTTGCCCGTCACCATCATCATGTCGGCGAGCTCGTCGATGACCACGACGATCAGCGGCATTTCCTCGATGGGTTCGGGCGCGTCGGGCGTCAGGGTGAACGGGTTCGCCAACGGCTTGCCGGCCTTTTTCGCCTCGGCGACCTTCGCGTTGTAGCCCCCGAGGTTGCGGACGCCGAGCGCGGACATCAGCCGGTAGCGCCGCTCCATTTCGCCGACGCACCAGTTGAGCGCATTGCCGGCGAGCTTCATGTCGGTGACCACGGGTGACAGCAAGTGCGGGATGCCCTCGTATACCGAGAGCTCCAGCATCTTCGGGTCAATGAAGATGAGTCGCACCTGCTTCGGCTCGGCCTTGTACAGGAGCGACAGGATCATCGCGTTGACCGCAACCGACTTGCCGGAGCCGGTCGTGCCCGCGACGAGCAGATGCGGCATCTTCGCGAGGTCGGCGATCACCGCCTTGCCCGCGATGTCTTTGCCCAAGGCCAGCGTCAATGGGCTCGCGTTGTCGTTGTATGTCGCCGACGACAGGATTTCGACCAGCTTCACGATCTGCCGCTTCGGATTGGGCAGCTCGAGGCCCATGCATGACTTGCCGGGAATGGTTTCGACGACGCGGATCGAAACCACCGACAGCGCGCGCGCAAGGTCCTTCATCAGGTTTACGATCTGCGCGCCCTTGACGCCGACCGCCGGCTCGATCTCGTAACGGGTGATGACTGGCCCTGGGTAGGCCGCCAGCACCCTCACCGCGACGCCGAAATCCGCGAGCTTGCGCTCGATGAGTCGCGACGTGAACTCGAGCGTCTCCGCGCTGACCATTTCCTGCGCCGAGGGCGCATCGTCGAGCAGGGCGAGCGGCGGCAGCGGCGAGTCCGGCATGTCGAAGAAGAGCGGCCTTTGCTTCTCCTTCGCGACGCGCTCGGATTTCGGCAATTCGACGACCTGCGGCACGACCACCACGGGATCACGCTCGACGACGTCGTGCTTCGAAAGAACGACCGCCTCGCGCACGGCCAGCGCCTGCGCACCGAGCTCGCGATCCTTGCGCTCCTCCGCCCGTCGCTTGACACGCGCGCCGATGCCCTCGAAAAACGCGCCGACGCGCTCCATCAGACGCAGCCACGACATCCCGAAAAACAGCGAGCTGCCGGCCGCGAACAGCGCCAGCAGCAAGAGAGTCGCCCCGTTGAATCCGATGAGCTTCGAAAGCCAACGGCCGATGACGTCGCCGAGCGCGCCGCCCGCGGATTGCGGCAGCGTCGCGGGCAGGTGGTAGAGCCGCAGCCCCTCGAGCGCAGAACTCGCAATCAGGACGAGCACGAAGCCCAGGACGCCGAGCGACAGCGGATGATCGGTCGCGAGTTCGGGGTGGCCGATCCGTCGGTATCCGGCAACGACCAGCACCACCCCCGCGACTACCCACCACCAGGCGGAAAATCCGAACAGGTAGAGCAGGAGATCGGAGAGCCAGGCGCCGACAATGCCGCCCTTGTTGACGATTGGCCCCCCGACGCCGGAGAACGACCATCCCGGATCGTTCCTCGAGTACGTGGCGAGGATCAACGCGAGCCAGACAAACGCAGCAACGACCACGAGCCACCACGATTCGCGCACCAGACGGGCGAACCGGGGCGACAGTGCAGCGGTCGGGGCCGCGGCGACTGATTGCCGGCGGCGGATGACAGCCTCTTTCTTATTTAAAAACATATGTTTGCCGTACTGACTTCACGCGGCAAATTATACACTAACGGGAGCCTGTCGGATGGGCACTCACGCACGCGTTGCTGGGCAAGCTAGCGATCGATGCCAGGACATGAGGCGGCGCGAATCCCGCGAATACTCGCCGGCTGCACAACGATGCGAACGCAGCGCGCCGATCTGTAGTTGCAGTGACGGGCCCTGCCCCCACATCAAGTAAACTCAACCGTTTTGCGAAGCGAGATACACGCATGTCCACCCGACACGCCCGCCTGCTGATCCTGGGTTCCGGCCCTGCCGGCTACACGGCCGCAGTATACGCGGCACGCGCCAACCTGAAGCCGGTGGTGATCACCGGCCTCGCACAGGGCGGACAACTGATGACGACGACCGATGTCGACAACTGGCCTGCCGATGCGAATGGCGTGCAAGGTCCCGAGCTGATGACCCGTTTTCAGAAGCACGCCGAGCGATTCGACACCGAACTCATTTTCGACCAGATTCACACGGCAAAGCTCGGCGAGCAAGCCGATCCGGCTGATCGGCGACAACGGCGAGTACACGTGCGATGCGCTCGTTATCGCGACGGGCGCGTCGGCACGCTACCTTGGCCTCCCTTCGGAGCACGCGTTCATGGGCAAGGGCGTTTCGGCCTGCGCGACCTGCGACGGATTCTTCTACAAGGCGCAGGACGTCGCGGTCGTCGGCGGCGGGAATACCGCGGTCGAGGAGGCACTTTATCTTTCGAACATCGCGAGCACCGTCACCGTGATCCATCGCCGCGACAAGTTCCGCGCCGAGGCAATCCTGATCGACAAGCTGATGGCGAAGACGAAGCACGGCGGCAACATCCGCGTTCTTTGGAACCAGACGCTCGACGAGGTCCTCGGAGATCAGACGGGGGTCACGGGCGCGCGGATCAAGAACGTCAAGACTTCCGCCACCCGCGATCTTGCCGTGATGGGCGTTTTCATCGCGATCGGTCACACGCCGAACACCGGCATCTTCGAGGGCCAGCTCGCGATGGCCGGCGGCTACATCAAGGTCAAGGGCGGCGCCGAGGGCGACGCGACGGCAACGAGCGTTCCCGGCGTGTTCGCGGCAGGCGATGTCGCCGACCACGTCTACCGGCAGGCCGTCACGTCGGCCGGTACCGGGTGCATGGCGGCGCTCGACGCCGAGGCCTATCTCGAATCGCACCACTGATCGCGGTCGGCGCCGCAGCCGGTCGGATGCATATGGCAAAACTGTCCGACTTGAAAAAGCTCGTCGATGAGGCGCGCGTCGAAAACGCCGGCGCCGCGACCGGCACGCGCAACGAAAGAGTCGGCCCCGCCATTCATTAAGGCGCCAGCGATCCTGTCGGATGCCGACACCGATATCGACCTCGCGCAGGTGTTCGCGGACGTGCGCAAGCTCCCACCCGGCACGCGCGTGAAGCACGTGCCGCGCCGCCCGGCGCCGATCGCCAGGCAGCGCATAGCCGATGACGCGGAAGCGCTGCTGGCGTCGAAGTACGGCGCCGAGCCAACGCCCGATTCCTGGGAGGTCGGACAGGAGCACGAAGCCGGTCAGACTTTCTTGCGCCGGGGGCTTGGCACCGACATCCTGAAGAAGCTTCGGCGCGGCGAATGGTCGGTGCAGGGCGAGATCGATTTGCACGGCCACACCATCGACGAAGCGCACGAGGCGCTGGCCGATTTCCTCGACGATGCGCTGCAGCACGGCTACCGTTGCGTGCGGGTGATCCACGGCAAGGGGTTGACCTCGCCGAACCGGGAGCCGGTCCTCAAGGGAAGAGTCCGTGCGTGGCTCGCGCGCTGGGGCGAGGTGCTCGCGTATTGCGAAGCGCCTGCGAACTCAGGGGGCGGCGGCGCGGTGTTGATACTGCTCCGTGGCCGCTAGAGCTAGTCACTGAGTCAGAAATCGGCGCAAGTCCGACAGGTTATTGGAGCACGCGATGCGCGAGTGCGGGTAGCTCTTCGCGCACCTTCGCAAGCCGTGCCGGATCGACATCGCCGACGACCACCCCAGGGCCAAGCTCGTGCTCGGCGACGATCGCTCCCCAAGGATCGATCAGCAGCGAGTGGCCGTACGTTCGGCGTCCTCCCGGATGTACGCCGCCTTGCGCCGCGGCGAGCACGTAACACTGGTTTTCGACGGCGCGGGCGCGCAACAGCAGATGCCAGTGCGCAGCACCGGTCGTCGCGGTGAACGCCGACGGCACGATGATCAGCGCGAGTTCGCCCATCCCGCGATAGAGCTCCGGAAAGCGCAGGTCGTAGCACACCGACAGTCCGACGCGGCCGCACGGCAGGTCGATCGTCACGACTTCGGTGCCGGGTTCGATGGTCTTGCCTTCGTCGTAGCGTTCGTCGCCACGGCTGAACGCAAACAGGTGAATCTTGTCGTAGCGGCCGGCGCGCCGTCCATCGGGACCGTAGACGAGGCATGCGCTCCGCACCCGTGCCGGATCGCCGCAGGCGAGCGGCACCGTACCGCCGACGAGCCAGATGCCATGCTTCACTGCACGCTCGGCCAAAAAAGCCTGCTGCGGCCCATCACCATCGGTCTCGCGCACCGCGAGCTTGTCCGTTGCCCGCGCGCCGAAGATCCCGAAGTACTCGGGCAGCACGACGAGACGCGCACCTTCGGCAACGGCCTCGACGATCAGCGGCTCCGCCTGCGCGAGGTTCACTGCGACATCGCCACCGGACACCGTCTGCACGGCAGCGACACGGAAACCGCCCGTGGTGCTCGTCACCGCAGTGTCCCTGCAGTGGGCGCGGGGAGCGCAGGCGTGCCCGCGACCGTCGCCGTCGCGTGCGCGCTGGGCGTGACGACCGGATCCGCCCAGCCTCCGGTGACCACGTATTCGTAGGTGAACATCTTCTCGATGGGATCCTTGAGCATCGTCTGCGCGAGAAGCGATCCTGCCCCGACGGCCGCGCCGACCAGCGGATTGGCGATGAACAGGAGAGCGGCGCCCGCCGATACGCTCGTCGACAGCGCCGGCTGCACACGGACGGAAAGGCGCTGTGTTTCCTTCGCGAGATCGGCGTCGCCGGCAATGTCGACCTTGGCCGCGGGGCCCAGAAGGCGGAGGTTCGTCGTCGTCATCACCCCGCTGGCGATTCGCACGGTCACCGGTGATTTCGTCGAACGTGAAGCCGTCGCTGAACACGTCGCGGAAGTCGAGCGTGACGCGGCGAGGCAGTGCCTGCAGCGACAGCACGCCGAGGAGCTTGCCGGCGGGTCCCGGCTCGATCTTCGTGAAACGGCCCGGCCCCGACGCCAAGCGGAACGTGCCGGCAAGCGATGGATAGTCGAACTCGTGCGGCGCGCCGGACCACGCGAGTTGGCCATTGATCTTGGTCGGCGCGCCCCTTGATCGCGTCCACGTATCCGAATCGCGCGAGAAAGCCACCGGCCTCTTTCGCATCGAGCGGCGATATCGAGTTTGGTCTGCTGCTGCCGACCCGCGACGAGCCACGCACCCTCGGCGTCGATGCGCCCGTTGTCGTTGACGAGCACCAGCCTGTCGATCTGCCAATCGGCACCGCGCGGGCGCGCGGCGAACTCGAGACGCCCGAGATCGCGATCCTTCGAAATCATCGACTCTGCGGCGACATCGATCTCCGGCCAGGCGTTGCTGAGCAGCCGTGTCCGGCTTCGACTCGCCGGTTCCGTCCTTGCCGTCGGCGCCACGCCACGACGCGAGGCTGCCGCGACGCGGAATGGAGAGTCTGGCAAGCCTCGCGACGATGCGGCCGTTCGGCGCACCTGCATCGGCAGTCGTCCACGTCGCGGTCCCGGCAATTTCGCGGCCGTTGAGGTCGAGCATCCATCCGCCCTTCGCTTCACGCATTGCAACCTTTAGGTCGCTGAATCTGACACCGAGCGCTTCGAGCTGCCCGACGTCGAGGTCGGCACCGGAAAATCCGAATCCCTGCTCCTTTCGATCGGCAACAGCCGTACCCTCGCGACGCATCAGGGCGACCCAGTCGTCGACATTGAGCTCCGGCAACTCGGCGCGAATCCACAGACCCGGACGTTCGGCGGCGCCGGAATCGGGACGCTCGATCGCCCGGCCGAGAGAAAGAATCGCGCGATCGGTAACGGCGCCCCCCGCGGCCACCTTTCGGTGGACGGCAAACCGCGCCACGCCTCCGTACGACGCCGTGACGAAATCCGTGCCTGCCTGCAGCGGGTCGTCGCGCCGCTCGATCCGCAACGGCATGGGATCGGACGCGGCCTTGCCAATCGGCGCAGGGAGATCGACGGC
Source organism: uncultured beta proteobacterium (assembly GCA_963844005.1). GTDB lineage: Bacteria > Pseudomonadota > Gammaproteobacteria > Burkholderiales > Casimicrobiaceae > CAIWHR01. The sequence goes on from CAWJMQ010000003.1 coordinate 42,808, forward strand.
CGCACCCTTCATCGTGCTCTCGAGTATCCACGACGATGCGCCAGGGCGGACGCTCGCGTTGACCGTCCAATCGGCCGTCCCCGACACGCGGTCGAGGAATCCGTTCGGATACTCGCGCCGCAACGCCGCAAGCGCCAGGGTTCCACTCCCGGAAATGCGCGTCCCACCGTCAGCGCCTGCGATCGCGAGCTTCGCCGGCCCGCCCATGACCTCCATCGCGACCTCGCGCGCCCTGATATCGCGCTCGCTGAACGAAAGCTTGCCGTTGATCCTGGACAATTCGGGCATACCCGCGAACCGCGCATGTGCGTCGACGAGCGAGAAATCCCCGGCGACCTTCGTATCCTCGAATCGTCCAAGCGGAAGCGCGAGCTTGAGCGCAAGACGTCCGTTGCCCGACGCTTCCGCGCCCGTGGTGTTACTGCCGATCCGCGCGGCAACCGGGCTCTCGTTGACGAATCGCAGGAATCCCGCGGCCGGGCCCGACGCATCACCGTCGATCTTGAGCAGCGGGTAATCCGCCGCGAGATTGTCGATCTCGGCTCGTGTCTTGCCGATGTCCACGCCAAGGACGTGGCCGCGCACCGCGTCGATCTTCAGTCGCGTTCCCTCGATGCGAACCTCGCCATCGATGGTCTCGATCGCCGGCCATCCTTCTGCGTAGGCGAGCGTCACGCCCTTCGCCTTTGCGGTGATGACAAGCTGACCACCCTTGCCGTTCGCGAACGGAAATTCGGCGACGTTGCCGGCAACCTTCAATCGCGCCTCGGAAGCGGCACCTGCGGCGAGAGCCGCCCGCAGCCAATTGCGCGTCACATCGTTGATCGAGCGCGGCAGGTATCGGTGAACCTGCCGGGCATCGACGCGCGAAGCATGGGCGATGATGTCAATCTCCCCGGGCCCTTGCGCAGTCGTGCGGTAGGTCCCCGACGCGCCGCCCGTCGCGTCCGCATTGGCAAACTCGAGCTGTTCGATCCGAACGGCCGTCTTGCCGTCACGGCGCTCCCATTTCACGCCGCTCTGCACGCTGTCGAGCGCAATCGGTTCGTGAAAGACTCGCGGGAGGTCGAGCGTCACACTGCTTCCCGCTATCTTGATCTCCCCCAGGGCTTGCGTCAGATTCACCCGCCCGTTCAGTCCGGTGACACCAGGCAGCGCATCCTGCGCACTGAATCCGAGCTTCGTGAACTCGGCGGACGCGGAATAGGTGGTCGGCGCCTCCGTCGTTCCCTCCCAGCGCACGCGACCCTGGGCAAGCGTCCCGTGCGGCGCATAGCGGGCCAACTCGGCCCGGACCCGCGCCGAGAACGGCAGGTGCGCGCCCAGTGCGACGAGCGGCTCCAGCTGAAGGTGGTCGAAATCGAGTTGTCCCGACGCCTGCCGGTCGCGGGCATCCTCGCGGAGCGTGAGCGTGAAATCCATGGGATCGAGACGCTCGCCGCTCACCGTGGTGAATGCAAGGCCGCGCGCGAAGATATCGCGCTGATAGACCGAGCTCCGCCAGCCTGCGCGGCCGGACAGGTGCGCAACGTCGAGTTCCGGCAGTTGTTCAGCGAGCCTCGCCTTGACATCGGCGAGTTCGAGGTCGGCGACGATCTCGCGGAGTTCGCCGCGAGCGAACTGGAACCAGATCCGCATCGCACCCTTGCCACCCGAAATCTGCGCCGGCAACGGGAGCCACTCGCGCCACGCCGCGACATCTGCATAGTCGAGCCGCACGAACATCCGGCCCTCGGCATGCTCCCAGTCTCTCGCCGATATGCCCTGGATGTCGCCGCGCAGATCGAGGGGTGCCGCAAGCTCGGCCGGCGGGGTTCCCTTCAACCCGAACAAGTGGCGGCCGAAATGATTCTCGAGTCGGAATTGGACCCGGTCCAGGACAAGCTGAGGGGCGTTGCGCTGATCGTCATCCCACGTGATCAACGCGTCGCGAATGATGATTTGGTGTTGGCGAAGCATCCAGTCGGTGAGCGGCGATTCGTCCCGTACCTGTTCGGGATCGATTTCGATTCCCGCCACATGCACCATCCCATCGCGATCGCGCCGGATCGCAAGGCGCGGTCGATCGATCACGAGTTCCTTCAGCCGCAGCTCCAGGAGCGGAAGCGACGTCCACGCGATGATCATCTCGATCTCGGGCAGATCGAGGAGCGGCACCGCACCGGAGCGCGCGGCGTCCAGCACGCGGAAGCCACGGACGACGAGCTTCGGATTCCATCCGTCCCAGCCGGTGGTCAACGCCGCGATCTCGACCGGGTGCCCGAGCTGTCGGGTCAGCGACGAAGCCAGCGTGTCGCGGTAGGACTCGACCTGCGGAAAGATGGCAAAACGCACGGCCAGAAGCACGAGCGCGAACACCGCGAATCCGGCGACGACGACTGTCCGGACAATGCGGAACAGCGCGGCGGAGAACGCGCGGGGAGCGCGGAGGAAGGCGCGCACGGAAGGCATAATGGCGGTGCTGGCGCATTGTAGCGGAAGCTCACGCTGCGCGAACCCTCGCGGCTGCGATCACCGGCGCGACGTCCGCGCGTGACCACGACCTCCTCCCGATGCCGATCACCACCGAAGTCGCCGCAGCCCTTGCCTACAGCCGGTACGCGACCGCCGCGCTGGCCGTGCGTCCGGACGAGCATGCCGAAGTCGTGGCGACCGTCGATGCGCCATTCGACTGGAGGGCCGGCGAAAGCGCGATCGCCAGGTGCCTCCGCGCCGGCGATCCGACCGCGCTCGCGGCATCGTTGCGCAATTTGCGGCGACAGGTGTTCATCCGAACGCTCATCCGCGACCTGACCGGACGGGCCGATCTCGGCGAGGTCTGCTCGAACATGACCAGGCTTGCCGAATCCGCGTTGCGTTCGGCGGTTACCCTCCACCACCGCGCGCTCGCGGCGGAATTCGGCGAACCGCGCGACGAAAATGGTGAAGCGCAATGCCTCGTCGTGATCGGCATGGGCAAGCTCGGCGGCTCCGAACTCAACGTTTCGTCCGACGTGGACTTGGTCTTCGTCTACCCGGAGGACGGTGAAACGGACGGCGCGCGAAGGTTGCCGTCCCGCGATTTTTTCGAACGGCTGGGCCGGCGCGTCATCGGCGCGCTCAACGACATGACTCCCGAGGGATACGTTTTCCGCGTCGACATGCGGCTGCGCCCTTATGGCGACAGCGGTCCGCTCGCAGTGCCCTATTCGGCACTCGAGCTCTATTTGATCACGCAGGGGCGCGCATGGGAGCGTTACGCGTGGCTGAAGGCGCGGGCAGTCACCGGCGCACGGCACGACGATTTGTATGCACTCGTCGCGCCGTTCGTGTTTCGCAAGTACCTGGACTTCGATGCCTACGAAGGTCTCCGCGACATACACCGCCAGATAGGCGAACAGCGGAAGCGCGACGACTACGGTCCCAACATCAAGCTCGGGCCGGGAGGAATCCGCGAGGTCGAGTTCGTCGTTCAGGCGCTGCAGCTCGTCCGCGGCGGGCGCGAACCGGAGCTGCGGGTCCGCGGGACGCTGCCTGCGCTTGCCGCCATCGGCCAGCGGGGCCTGCTTCCGGACACCGGGATCATCGCCTTGCGCGAGGCTTACGTCTTCCTTCGCAACGTCGAGCACCGATTGCAGTATCGCGATGATCGGCAGACGCAGACATTGCCCTCCGACGCGGCCGAGCGCGGTGCGTTGGCACGAGCAACGGGATACGGCAGCGTACACGCATTCGACGATGCTCTGCGTGCGCATCGCGCAGCGGTGGCCGCGCAATTCGCGGACCTTTTCGGCGCGGGATCGTTACCGGCAGTTGACGCGGCACCGGCAGCAATGGCGAGCGATGGCGACGCCGACTCGGGTCCGGCGGTGGCGGCACTTGCCGCCGTCTGGGCAGGCGACGTCACCGCCGACACTGCCCGCGAAACACTGGCCGCGGCGGGATTCGCGGATCCGTCGGGGCTGCTCGCGAGCCTCGATCGCCTTCGTTCGAGCGCGCGCTATGTGCAGCTTCCGGCGCTCTCGAGGCGGCGAGTCGACCTTCTCGTGCCTCAGCTCCTGCTGGTTGCGTCGACTCAGCGCGAAAGCGGCACCGACCCGCAGACCGTCTTCCAGCGCCTGTTCGGCTTGCTCGAGGCGGTGAGCCGGCGAAGCGCCTACCTCGCGCTTCTGACCGAGCATCCTCCGATCCTGCCGCGGCTCGCACACCTGATGGGCGCTTCGCAGTGGGCGGCAGACTATCTGACGCGCCACCCGATTCTCCTCGACGAGCTGCTCGACGCGCGCGCGCTGCTCGCCGAACCCGACTGGGCGGCATGGCGCATCGAACTCTCGCGCCTCCTGGGCAGCCATCCCCGCGACGCGGAACGACAGATGGACGTGCTGCGCCATTTCCAGCACGCGCAGTCGTTTCGGCTGCTTGCGCAGGATCTTGCGGGAACCCTGACCGTCGAGCGCCTTGCCGATCACCTGTCCGCGCTCGCCGACGTCATCCTCGCTGCAACACTCGCCCGCGTGTGGGATCACCTTCAGGGCCCGGAAGCACCGCCACCGAAATTTGCGATCATCGGTTACGGAAAGCTCGGCGGGAAGGAGCTCGGCTACGCGTCCGATCTCGATCTCGTTTTCCTCTTCGACGACGCGGATGAATCGGCGGAAGAACGCTACACGCGGCTCTCGCGCCGGCTCGTCACGTGGCTCGCGAGCGCGACCCCGGCCGGCCAGCTGTACGATGTCGATCTCCGGTTGCGGCCCGACGGCGAGAAGGGACTGGTTTCGTCGTCCCTTGCCGGATTCCGGCGCTACGAGCGCGAACAGGCGTGGACCTGGGAGCACCAGGCGCTCACGCGGGCACGGTTCGTCGCCGGTGACCCCACGATCGGTGCGGCGTTCGAGGAAGAGCGAAACGCGATCCTTCGTCTTCCGCGCGACCGTGACAAGCTCAAAGGCGAAATCGTCGAGATGCGCCGCAGGATGTACTCGGGTCACCCGAACCGGACGACCGGGTTTGACCTGAAGCACGACCCGGGCGGCATGGTCGACGTCGAGTTCGCCGTCCAGTACCTCGTGCTCGCCTACGCGATCGATCACGCCGCGCTGACCGGGAATCTGGGCAACATCGCACTGCTTGGGATCGCGGCCGGCCTCCGCCTGCTGCCGATGTCCGTCGCCGTCGCCGCGGCTGACGCGTATCGGGATTATCGCCGGCTCCAGCACAAGATCCGGCTGACGGGCGCCGCGCACGCACGCGTCGATGCCGCGGCGCAGGCCGACCGCCGCGCCGCGGTCACGGCGCTATGGACGAGCGTGTTCGGCGCACCGTGGCCGTGATTGCGATCGAGTTCCCAGTCGTAACGGTTCGCGAACGATTCGCATCCAAGCGCGATTTCCGAACGACTTCTACATCCGCTGCGGGCGGCATAGCCGGAATCGGCTAAAATTGTCCTTTTTGGCAAAGGGGGACGCCGCCATGTCGATGGCAGACCGCGACGGATGGATCTGGTACGACGGCAAGATGGTGCCGTGGCGCGATGCCACGACCCACGTGCTGACGCACACGCTGCATTACGGGTTGGGCGTTTTCGAGGGCGTGCGCGCGTACAAGACCCCCGTGGGGCCGGCGATCTTCCGTCTCGCCGACCACACGGACCGGTTCTTCCGATCGGCGCAGATCTTCGGCATGAAGATTCCCTTCACGAAGGACGCGATCAACGCCGCGCAGCTCACCTGCCTGCGCGACAACAAGCTCGAGTCCGGCTACATTCGTCCGATCGCCTTCTACGGTTCGCATGCAATGGGGGTGGCGGCCAAATCGAATCCGGTGCTGGTCGCGGTCGCGGCCTGGCCATGGGGCGCGTATCTTGGACCCGAAGCTCTCGAGAAGGGGATCCGGGTCAAGACCTCGTCGTTCACGCATCATCACCCCAACATCACGATGTGCAATGCCAAGGCGGTGTGCAATTACGCCGTCTCGATCATGGCGAACCAGGAAGCCACGCACGACGGCTACGAGGAGGCGATGCTGCTCGACCCGCAGGGATTCGTCTGCCAGGGTTCCGGCGAAAACGTTTTCATCGTGCGCGACGGCAAGCTGCACACGCCCGACCTGTCCGGCGGTGCGCTCAACGGGATCACGCGTGGCACGATCATCACGTTCGCGAACGAGCTCGGGATTCCGGTTCTCGAGCGGCGCATCACCCGCGACGAGGTCTATATCGCCGATGAGGCGTTCTTCACGGGCACCGCTGCGGAGGTGACGCCCATCTGCCAGTACGACAACCGCACGATCGGCGAAGGCAGGCGGGGACCGATCACCACCCGGTTGCAGTCTCTCTTCTTCGACACGGTCAATGGCCGCAATCCCTCGAAGAAGTCCTGGCTTACCGCGGTGTGACGATGGCCGAGACCAGGGAACTTGCCGCGGTCGACGTGCATCCGAAGGACCTTCCGGTGTTCTGCCCGAATCCGCAGATGCCGCTCTGGTCGAGCCACCCGCGCGTGTTTCTCGACATCGCCGAAACCGGCAATGCGCTATGCCCGTACTGCGGAACGCGGTACCGGCTTGTCGGCGGGCCGCTCGCGGGCGGCGGCCACTGACGCCGCGACGCAGCAAGCGACGCGTTCCGCGGATCATGAAGAGACACGCGGAGACGCCGGGACGAACCCGGGTTGCGGAACGATGAGCGGCCGCGTGCTGGTCGTCGCACCTTCGTGGGTTGGCGACGCCATTCTTTCCGAGCCACTGATCGCCCGGCTCCGCGCGGAGAATGGATCCTCCGATGTCGACGTGCTGTCGCCCGCGTGGTGCGCGTCCGTCTATGCGCGGATGCGCGGCATCGGCCGCGTCATCGAGTCGACGATCGGTCACGGCCGTGTCGACTGGTCGCAACGGCGGGTCCTGGCCCGAATGTTGGCCACGCAGGGCTATGCGCACGCGGTGATCCTGCCGAATTCGTGGAAATCGGCGCTCGTCCCATGGCTTGCGCGCATTCCGCTCCGAACCGGCTATCTCGGCGAAATGCGCTGGGGGCTCGTCAATGACGCGCGGCGGCTCGACCGCAAAGCGCTTCCCCGGCTCGTCGACCGCTATGCCGCGCTTGGCGCACCCCGTGGGGAGCGTGCGCCGATCGCGACGGCGCCGATTCTCGTTCCTGATGTCCCGAACCGTGACGCAGCCGTCGCGGCACTGCGGCTCGAAACCGCCGGTGGCGTGGCGATCCTTTGTCCGGGTGCCGAATTCGGACCGGCAAAGCGCTGGCCGCCCGGCCACTTTGCCGAACTTGCGCTGAAATTCCTGGCCGATGGTCTCGCCGTCTGGATCGTCGGATCGCCGAACGACAAGGCTGCCGCCGAAGGCATCCGGGATGCAGCGGGCGAACCGGGGCACGCGATGCGCGATCTCGCCGGCCGTACGGACCTCGGCACGGCCATCGACCTCATGTCGCTCGCGTCGATTGTCGTCAGCAACGATTCCGGCCTGATGCACGCGGCTGCAGCCGTGGGGGCGCCGCTCGTCGCGCTGTTCGGATCGTCGTCGCCCGCGTATACGCCGCCCATGTCGGCCGATGCGAAGATTGCGCGGATCGAGATCGCGTGCAGCCCCTGCTTCCAGCGCGAGTGCCCGCTGGGCCACTTCAAATGCATGCGGGATCTGCATTCCGCGACGGTGTATGATCTCTCGCGCTCGGCGCTGCGCCCGGAGCCTACGGTTGCGGATATCCGCCCGGTGAACTGAGAATCCGCTGTCGCCGCACATCATGGTCAAGGTCCGCACGCCGCCGATCTACACGACGCCCACCGACGCCGCGCACGCCTTCTACGAGGCATTCGAGGCGAAAGACGTGGACGCGATGATGGCAACCTGGGCCGAGGACGAGGAAATCGTCTGCGTCCATCCGGAAGGTACGCGGCTCGTCGGCTACGATGCCGTGCGGGCCGGGTGGGACCAGCTCTTCGCCGGTGACGCGCGCCTGACATTTCGGCTCGATCAGGTCGTGATGATCGAAACCGTGGGCCTCGCCATGCAAAGCGCGGTCGAGCACGTGAGTCTCGGCAGCGACGGCAGCCCGCGCGGCGCGGCGATCTGCACCAACGTCTTCCTGCGCACGCCGTCGGGCTGGCGGCTGGTGATGCATCACGCGTCGCCCGCTCCGGCGCTGCCGTCGACGGAGCCGAAGGGACCATTGCATTAGAGGGAAGACAAGCTTTGTCTGTCGCTGTTTCTTCTACGTGATGGATCGCGGCCACCTGGATTTCGAGCGCCTGTATGCGCCGTACCAGGCCTGCAACTCCTTCGCGAAGTCCGAGAATGCGCCGTTGTTTCAGTTGCTTACCGGTTTGGCGCCATCGGAAACATCACCCATCAACCCCAATCAGACTCATCTTGTCATGAATCCTGTCGGACGCCACTGGTCATTTTCATGACGTGAATCTTGGCCAGCCCGGCCAGCGCGGTTTCGCGGTAGCCTGATTTCATGTCTCTGCCGGTTTCCAGCATAGTCTCCACCACTTCGTCGAAAGACACGATGTGGCGACCATCAGAAAGCAGCGCATACGCGGCGCAATCCACCGCGCGCACGGCGGCAATCGCATTACGTTCGATACAAGGAATCTGCACGTAGCCGCCAATCGGATCGCAAGTCAGTCCCAGGTGGTGCTCCAGCCCCATTTCTGCCGCGTATTCGATCTGGCGAATGGTGCCGCCCAGCAACTGGGCTGCCGAGCCGGCGGCCATGGCGCATGCCACCCCCACTTCGCCCTGACAACCCACCTCTGCCCCGGAGATCGACGCATTGCGCTTGGCTAGATTGCCGATCAGCCCGCCCGTGGCCAAAGCCCGGATAATCTTGTCATCGGGGAGCAGTAACTGCTGTTGCAGCGCATACAGTACCGCCGGCATGACGCCACAGGAACCGCAGGTGGGCGCGGTTACGATCTCGCCGCCGCTGGAATTTTCTTCCGATACCGCTAGCGCATATGAAAAAAGCAGCGCCGTCTGGTTGAAATAGCCAGCCATATTGAGCGATTTGGCACGGAAGGACGATGCCTTGCGGGCGATATGCAGCGAGCCGGGTAACACGCCTTCGGCATTCAGACCACGTTCGATCGCTGCTTGCATCGCCGACCAGATGTTGCCTAGGAATTCCCAGACTTCGGGTCCTTCATGCATTGCCACATATTCCCAGATCGAGCGCCCATCACCATCCGACTTTTCAAGGATTTCCTGCATGGAGGCGAACGGATAGACATCCGCCCCGCCCGTGGAAACACCCTGCTCGTCCATCAGTGCACCACCACCCACCGAATAGCCGATCCAGGTGTCGGTCACCTGCCCGGCGCAATCCAGCGCTTCAAACTTGAGTCCGTTCGGATGCCGCGGCAATTGGCTGCCGGGCTCCCACACGATTTCGGTCGGCGTAGGCTGAAACGGCTCAGCCACGGCCCAATCGGTCAGGTGGCCCTTGCCCGTGGCAGCCAGACTGCCATACAGCGTGATGCGCACCTTGACCGCCGATAACGCACGCCGCCGAAAAGCCAGCGCGGCAAAACGCGGTCCCATCGTATGACTGCTCGATGGCCCCAGACCGATCCGATAAAGCTCTCTCAGTGATTTCATTTTGTTGTTCTCCTGAGGAAGCGGCAACGTTCATCAACTGAGTCAAAGACCCGTATGACCAAAACGGGATAGGGAGCAGTCATCGCTGACCGCTTCCCTCCCGCACCGCCCGGCATGCGGGTCCGCACCGGGCGGTTCGAGAAGTTGAGGTCAAGAGCGGCGCGGCAAGCCACGCCGGTCGAAATAGCCGATAGGCGTGAATCCGATTCAGTCCGCAGCGGCTGTTACGCCACCCGCCAGCGCCGCGTGTTGCCGGCGATCCGCGCTGCTCTCTATCTCGCCATCCACCAAGCCTTCCAGGTTGCCCACCGCGTACGTGCACATGATGTCGCCTGTCACGTTGCACATGGTTTCGAACATGTCGAGGATCGGGTTGATGCCGATCGCCAGCGCCACGATCACCGCAATCTGGGACGAATCAAGACCAATCCCACCCAGGATGATGAACAGCAACATCAAGCTGCCGCCCGGCACGCCGCCCGCACCCACCGCCGCCAGCACGGTGGTTATCGTCATCAACGCCATGTCACCGAAAGTCAGATCGATACCAAACATGTTGGCCGCCAGAATCGCGAACATCGGCAAATGGATGCATACGCCGTCCATATTGATCGTCGCCCCCAGCGGCAGCGAGAAGCTGGCCAGTTCACGATTCACCTTGAGATTTTCCACCGAGACCCGGATCGACACCGGCAAGGTCGCCGCGCTGGAACGGGTCACAAAGGCCATCAGCATCGCTTCACGCACCGCCATGATTACCTTGTACGGGTTCTTGCGCACCACCACGGCGATCAGGATCGGGTAGGCGATAAAGATCAATCCGAGAATCCCGGCGGCGACGCCGAACAGCACGGTAACATACGGTCCGATAATCACCGGGCCATAGACCGAGAAGATCACCATCGACAGGACGAACACGCCAATCGGCGAATAGTTCATCACGAAATCGATGATCTTGTTCATCGCCAGCATGCAGGCATCGAAGAAGTCGACCAGCATTTGCATCTTGGCATGCAGCTTCGCGTCGTCCGTCGATTCGATGACCAGGCGCATGCTGATGCCGAACAGGATGGCAAACCCGATGATGCCGAGGAAGTTGCCTTGTGACAGCGCAGCAAACGGGTTCTGGAAGAAATCGAGCAATAGCTTTTCCAGAATATCCACCAGGGACTTGGGTGCGTCGGAAGCGGCTACACTTTGCACCTGGGAACCGAACTGTTTCACCAGATCCTTCCAGCCCTCCAGCGACGAGCCGGATCCGGGATTTACCCAGCGCGCCAAGGTAATGCCCAGAATGGCGGCAAAGGTCATCGTCGCGAAATACCAGCCAATCACCTTGCCACCCGCCTTGCCCAGCTTCTTCAACGGCAAGGCCGCCGCACCGCCCACCAGCGAGAAGAAGATAATCGGCACCACAATCATCTTCAGCATGCTGATGAAGACATTGCCAAAAGGTGCGAAGTAATGCATCGCCTCCTGCACTTGTTCCTTCATGCCGTGGGTGACCGACACGTACCACAGGATGCCGCCAACGCAGGCGCCCAGCAGGAAGCCCACGACAATGCGCGTGACGAGCGATACCTTCAAATACGTTTTCAACAAGCTCATGATCTCCACCCACTAAGCAACATCGGATTATCGGATTTGTGACCAGAGGGTCGATGCTTTACGTTTGGCGGCGCCAAATGCGCAGTAGCAACACTTGCCCGGAGGTCGTTTGTTGTGCGAACGAAGCACAATCCCTTGAGTTGTGAACAGACGACGGTCCTATCGTTATCATTTTGGCGCTGGCTGTCTGTGCGCCGCCCCACACAGCGCTGGGGAAACGGCCGTGACTAACGAACAAGGACAGGCCGGCGATCCATCGCTAGGCACTGTCAGCAGACCGTCGATGTCACTTCCTTCGCAGCAGTCAGAGGGTTGCCTTGCAGCTACTCAGCACTCAGCCGCGCCCTGATCGGGAACCAGCTGAACGCCCGACTCGCGCAACGTCGACAACAGGTGATCGCGGTGAGCAGGGTCGGCGGTTTCCACCGTGCACACCACACGCACAGCCGACATATCGGGCCCGGAGAAGGCACGGTCGTGGGCGATGTCCATGATGCTCGCGCCGCTCGAGGCGATCAGGCTGGCGAGCCCGGCAAGTCCGCCGGGGCGGTCGGTGATGACGGCTGTAAAGCGGCAAATGCGCGCGTCGCGCACCAGACCGACCTCGATCACCCGGCCCAGCATGTTGACGTCGATATTGCCGCCGGAGAGCACGAGCACGACGCGTTTGCCCGCAAGTTCCGGCAATTTTTCAGCGATGAAGGCGGCGAGCGGCGCAGCCCCCGCGCCTTCCACGACTCTTTTCTCCAGCTCGATGAGGCGCAGAATCGACGTGGCCAGCGCGTTTTCGTCCACCGTGACGACCTTGTCGACCAAACCGCGCGCCACCGTAAAGGAGCGCGGACCGACGCGCGCCACCGCAAGTCCGTCGGCCAGAGTCGGTCGGAGCTTGATACCGACCGGCTCGCCGGCCGCAAGTGCGGCGGAATAGCAGGCCGCGTGCTCTGGCTCGACGCCAATCACCCGGGTGTCGGGTCGCAGCGATTTCACCGCCCGCGCTATTCCCGCAATCATTCCACCCCCGCCGATGGCCGCTACGATAGCTTCGACGTCCTGCACCTGCTCCAGGATCTCGAGCGCCATCGTGCCTTGTCCTGCGATGATCGCCGCGTCGTCGTAACCATGGATATAGGTGAGGCCTTGCTGCTGCGCGAGTTCGTCGGCATGGGAGCGCGACTGGGCCAGGTCATCACCGTGCAGGACCACCGTTGCGCCCAGCTTGCGGCTGTTGGCGACTTTGATCAGCGGCGCGAAGCGTGGCATGACGACGGTAACCGGGATCTTCAACTGCTTCCCGTGGTAGGCCATGCCAAGCGCATGGTTGCCCGCGGAAGCGGAGATGGCACCGCGCTCTTTCTGTTCCGGCGAAAGCAGCAACAGCGCATTGCGAGCACCCCGCTCTTTGAAGCTCCCGGTGCGCTGCATGTGCTCCAGCTTGCAGAAGATGCGCGCGCCGCACAGCTCCGAGAGCGGAAACGATTCGACGCATGGGCTCACATAGACGCCGCCGGCAATGCGACTGCGCGCCGCGACGATATCCTGCAACGTTACCGACATGATCAAGCTCTTCTACAGTTCATTTCTCCGTGTCGAAAAGAACTGATAGGCCTTTACGAAACTGGTGTCGGTGCGTTGGCGCACATACGACCTGATAGTGACACCGGTGGCGCAGAATCCGCAGTCGCCGCCAGGCGACCGCGAAGGCGCCGCGTGCTGAACGACGCGGCGAACATACTGCACTGAACAACGTCGATCGTCCGGCGCGCCATTGCTGACGCTGCGCGTCGAAATCGCGCCCCGATGTGCACTATCCGCGCGATCGAGCCAGTGCTCCATTTTGCTGCGGCGCGCCGCATCAACTCGATCGATTGCGGTGCTGGGAATGACGATGTCATTCCCGTCGCGACAGACGATCCTTGTGGACGCGATGCGTGCGCCAGACGTGAATGCGAGAGCGCCGATTGGTCATGCCACGCGCGCCCGCACCAACATCGCGACCACATCGCATGCAAGTCGCGTTCTGCGTTGCGACTCCCATGGCACACGTCTTGCGAAAGTAAGGCATCCGAAAAGGCATCGCGATCGAAGCGAGTCACATGCGCAACGCTCGCCTCGAGCAAATCGCCAACTGTAGCAAACAGGGAATCACGCGCCGGCACCGCAACCATGTCAGAACAGTCAGCGCAGCTTTCGATGCACGACTACAGGCCGCAGGCCAAGGCCTGCTGGTGGACCATCTTCGTGCTTGGAATGGCGGCCCTGTGGTTGGCGCTCCTCGATGTGGTGAAGTTGCCGGACCCTTCGATTCTGCAGGTCGTGGTCGGTGTGGCGATCGCCGCGATCTCGGGAAGGTTTCCAGTGCGCATTCCCGGCGCCAAGGCCTCCATCGCCGGCGCGGAGATCTTTGTCTTCCTCCTGCTCGTGATCTACGGTCCCGGTCCCGCCGTGATCGGCGCGGCCAGCGAGGCCGCAGTCCGCTCGTGGCCGAAGTCGAGCCGATGGCCGAGCCGTCTTGGCAGGTTCGCCATCGCGGCGCTGGCGATGTACGTCTGCGGCAGCACATTCGCGCTCGTGCTTCCCTGGTTGCGCGATTCGGGTGAAAGCGACAACGGTCCGCTATTCGCCCTGTTGCTGCTCGCGGCTCTGGCCTACTTCGCCGCAAGCACGCTGCTGAAGGGATCGCTGGCGTCGGTGAGGCGTGGCGAGCCGGTGCGTCCGATCCGCTTGCTGAAGGCAAACGGTTGGCTCGGACTCGCTTTTGCCGCGAGCGCATCGATTTCGGGCCTCGTCTACGTGAGCTTCGACGACTTCGGGTCCGCGATGCTGCTGGCGGTTTTTCCGATCATCGCCATGTTCCTGTCGACACTCCATTTCTATTTCCGCCAGGTCGAGACCAACGAGCGAGCGCGGCGGGAAAAGTTCGCCGCCGCCGCGCGCGCGGGCGCGGAGACCGCGCGTCACGTGGCCCAGCTGCAGGCAAGCGAGAACCGCTTTCACAGCGCCTTCACACATGCGGCTGTGGGCATGATGCTCGTGTCGAAGGAATATCGAATCCTCCAGGCCAACCCTGCGCTCTGTCATCTCCTCGGACGATCCGAGACCGAGCTCACGCAAAGCGAGCTCAAACGCATCGTCCATGCCGACGACGTCGACGTGCTGCAAGCCGAAATCACCGGGCTCCTGGGCGGCGCCGATTCGAAGTTCACCGCCGAGGTGCGGTGCCTTCACAGTCACGGGATCGACGTCTGGGTGTCGATGAACGGCTCTTTTTTCAGCGCCGGCGATTCCGGGGAACGCTGCCTCATCGTCCAGATGCAGGATGTCACCGCGCGGCGCCGCGCCGAATCGCGGCTCCAGCATATCGCCTATCACGACGGACTCACCAATCTTCCAAACCGCAGCCATTTTCTGGAGCAGCTCACTCGCGCGATCGTCCGGGCCGAACGGGATCCCGCAGCCCTCTTCGCGGTGCTGTTCCTGGATTTCGACCGCTTCAAGGTGATCAACGACAGCCTCGGCCATCGGGCCGGCGACGAATTGCTGATGACGGCGGCGCGGCGACTGCAGGGATGCCTGCGGCCGACCGATCTCGTCGCCCGGCTCGGAGGCGATGAATTCGCGATTCTGGTCGAGGAGGTCCGCTCCGAAAGCGAAGTCATGGAGCTCGCGGAACGGATCCAGCGCGTGCTTTGCGAACCGATCCGGCTCGGCGAGGCCGAAGTGACCACGTCCGCGAGCATCGGCATCACCACCAGCGCGTTTCGCTACGCGACTCCGGAACAGGCGATGCGCGACGCCGACATTGCGATGTACAAAGCCAAGTCGCAGGGGAAGGCCCAGTACGCGCTGTTCGACAGCGCTCTCCATGCCGAGGTCTCGTCGCAGCTGTGGATGGAAGGAGAACTGCGCAGGGCCATCGAAGGGGGCGTGGTCGACGTCGATTTCCAGCCGATCTTCGATCTCCGGTCGCGGCGGCTGACGGGATTCGAGGCGCTGGCGCGCTGGCCACACGCCGATCGCGGCTCGATACGGCCCGGCGAATTCATCGCTCTCGCGGAGGAGACCGGCCTCATCGTGCCACTCGGCAACTGGGTGCTCGAGCGCGCGTGCGGGCAGCACGCGCAGTTGCAGCGAAACATTCCGGGTGCCGGCATGCTGGAACTGCACGTCAACGTGTCGGGCATGCAGCTGTCGCGACCCGGCTACGCGTCCCGCGTCAAGCAGATCGTCACCGGTTACGGCCTCGATCCGAGACAGGTGACGCTTGAGCTGACCGAAAGCGTGTTGATCGAAAGGCTGTCCGCTGCTCTGCCGAACCTGCTCCAGCTCCGCGATTTCGGCGTCCGGATCAGCATCGACGATTTTGGTACCGGCTATTCGTCACTGAGCGTGTTGCAAGACTTGCCCATCGCTGAAATCAAGGTCGACCGGACCTTCGTGACCCGCATGGGCGGTGGCGACGGCGAGGAAGTGGTACGCGCGATCATCGCGCTGGGGCGTTCGCTCGGCAAGCGAGTGATCGCCGAAGGCATCGAGACCACACCGCAGCTCGACCAGTTGGTCCGGATGGGCTGCGACCACGGACAGGGATACCTGCTGGGATGCCCGATGTCGGCCGCCAACGCCGAGGATGTGGCTCGCGCCTCCGCGCCAAGGGTCCGGATTGCGTGATGGACGGCGCGGGCGTTACGCCGTACCGCCAACCGTCAACCCGTCGATCTTGAGCGTCGGTTGTCCGACGCCCACCGGCACGCTCTGGCCGTCCTTGCCGCAGGTGCCGATTCCGCTGTCCAGCTCCATGTCGCTGCCCACCATCGACACGCGTGTCAATGCGTCCGGGCCGTTTCCGATCAGCGTTGCCCCTTTGACCGGGTACGCGAGTTTGCCGTTCTCGATCTTCCACGCTTCCGCCGCCGAAAACACGAATTTGCCGCTGGTGATGTCGACCTGACCGCCGCCGAAATTCGCCGCATACAGCCCGTCCTTCACCGACGCGATGATCTCGGCCGGATCGTGGCTGCCGGCAAGCATGATCGTGTTCGTCATCCTCGGCATCGGCAGATGCGCAAACGATTCGCGACGACCATTGCCGGTCGGCTCGACACCCATCAGCCGGGCATTCAATCGATCCTGCATGTAACCCTTGAGGATGCCGTCCTCGATCAGCACGTTGCGCTGCGTCGGATTGCCCTCGTCGTCGAGGTTGAGCGAGCCGCGTCGCCGCTCGATCGTCCCGTCGTCGACGACGGTGATGCCATTCGCCGCGACGCGTTGGCCGACACGGCCCGAGAATGCACTCGTGCCCTTGCGGTTGAAATCGCCCTCGAGCCCGTGGCCGATCGCTTCGTGCAGAAGGATCCCGGGCCAGCCATGGCCAAGCACGACCGTCATCGTGCCTGCAGGCGCATCGCGCGCTCCGAGGTTGAGCAACGCCTGGCCAACGGCCTGCGCCGCATAGGACTCGAGCACGTCGTCGGTGAAATACCCGTAATCGAGACGGCCACCGCCGCCGGCGTAACCCTGCTCGCGGCGCCCTCCCCCCTCGACGATCACCGTCAGCGACACGCGAACGAGCGGGCGCACGTCGGCGGCGACGAGGCCGTCGCTGCGCGCGATGAGAACGGCCTCGTACTCACCGGCGAGCGACGCCATCACTTGCGCGACGCGCGGGTCGCGCGCACGGGCCATCTGCTCGAGGCGCTCGAGCAGAGCCACCTTGGTCGCTTCCGACAGCGAGGCGACCGGGTCTTCGGGCCTGTACAGCGACCGCGCGGTCCCGATGCGGTCTAGCGGGGCGACCGCGGACTGCCCCTGGCGGCCGATCGCGCGCGCGGCGACGGCCGCCTCGTTCAATGCGTCGAGTGTGATGTCGTCGGAGTACGCGAATGCCTGCTTGTCGCCGTGCACGGCGCGAATGCCGACGCCGCGGTCGATGTTGAACGAGCCCGCCTTGACGATGCCTTCCTCGAGGCTCCAGCTCTCCATCCGCGAGTACTGAAAATAGAGATCGGCGAAATCCACGTCGTGCGTGTGAATGGATGCGAGGACCCGCGAAAGCTGGGCGTCGTCGAGGCCCGCCGGTTCCAGCAGCAGGCGGCGCGCTTCGGCGAGGAGCGTGCTTCGGACGGGGGACGGAGAGGTCGGTCATTTGTTTCCTTTGGATGCCCGTGCCCAGCTACGCGCGCCGGCCGGTGATAACTCGGCATTGTCGGTGGTTCTGCCCCGCCGGGGCAAGCACATGCCCACGGTGCGCGCAGGGACTTGCGCCGGCGGAATTCAGCCAGGGACGGCAACCCCCTTGCCCAGATAGGTCGCGGCGACGCGCGGATTGGCGGCAAGCTCGGAACTGGGGCCTTCGATGGCGAGCTCGCCCGTCTCGAGCACGTAACCGTAGTCGGAAACCTGAAGCGCGGCTCGCGCGTTCTGTTCGACCAGCAGGATCGACACGCCGGACGAACGCAATTCGGCGATGATACTGAAGATTTCGCGCACCATCAGCGGGGCAAGTCCAAGCGACGGCTCGTCGAGCATCAGGAGTTTCGGTTTCCCCATCAGCGCGCGACCCATCGCGAGCATCTGCCGCTCGCCTCCCGACAGCGTGCCGGCGAACTGGTGGCGACGCTCCTTCAGGCGCGGAAAGCGCGCGTAGACCTCCTCATCCCGTCGCCCGCCAGCCGCGCTCGCCGCAAAGCGCTCGCTGAAATCCTCCCAGCAGGAGATTGTCGGCGACGCTCATCGCGGCAAAGAGCTCGCGCCGTTCCGGCACCAGGATGAGCCCGCGGGCAACACGCTGTTCGACCGACAGGCGCATTCGCGCGGGTGCCCAGGTAGGCGAGCTCGCCCTTGGACGGCAGGAGCCCCATCAGCGCCGCAAGGAGTGTCGTCTTGCCTGCGCCGTTGGGCCCGATGACCGAGACGATCGTGCCCGGCTTCACGTCGAGCGAGATGCCGTGTACCGCCTCGACCCGGCCGTAGGCGACGTGCAGATTGCGGATTTCCAGAAGCGACGCGTTCGCGCTCTCGGCCATCAGGCCACTCCGCCCAAATACGCTTCCAGAACCGCGGGATCGCGCTGAATGTCGGCTGGAAGTCCCTCGGCAAGTTTCTGTCCGAAGTCCATGACGACGAGTCGATCCGTCAGTCCCATCACGAAATCCATGTCGTGTTCGACGAGCAGGATGGTCATTCCCTGGCTCTTCAGCTGCCGGAGGAGTGCAGCTAGCTCCTGCTTTTCGAGATAGCGCAACCCAGCCGCAGGCTCGTCGAGAAGCAACAGCAGCGGATCCGCGGCGAGCGCACGCGCAATCTCGACGATCCTTTGCTTGCCGAGCGGGAGGCTGCCCGCCGCATCGTGAATGTGTGCGAGCAGGCCCACGCGCCCGATCGCGCGCGCCGCCTCAGCGATCATGCGAGCTTCTTCGGCCCGATCGAGCCGGAGCGCCGCGGCGACAACGCCCGCTCGGCCGCGCAGATATCCGCCCAACGCCACGTTGTCGAGAACCGTCATCCGCGGCACGAGCTTCACGTGCTGAAACGTCCGGCCGATGCCGCGGCGCGCGATCTCGAACGGTTTGCAGTCGACGATCGACTTGCCCCGGAACACGACATCGCCAGCCGTCGATGAGAGCGCGCCCGAAATCAGGTTGAACATCGTGCTCTTGCCTGCGCCGTTCGGTCCGATGAGCCCGAGAATCTCGCCCCGCCCGATCGCGAATGAAAGATTGTTTACCGCAACGAGGCCACCGAACTGTTTGCGCGCTCCGCGGACTTCGAGCAGTGGACCTTCGCCGGTTGCGCTGTCGCGCGCCGGAAGAGCAGCAGCATCCGGAACCGGCGGCGGAGCGCGGCGCGGCAACAGGTGGGCGATCCATGGCCAGACACCCTCGCGTGCGCGCTGCAGCAGCAGGACCATGAGTACGCCGAACACCACGAGCTCGAAGTTGCCGCTCTTGCCGAGCAGCACCGGAAGGATGTCCTGCAGTACCTGCTTCGCGAGCGTGATCAGCGACGCGCCGACCACGGCGCCCCACACACTCCCCGCGCCTCCGACCACCGCCATGAACAGGTACTCGATGCCCTGGTTGATGCCGAAAGGCGTCGGATTCACGAAGCGCTGCAGGTGCGCATAGAGCCAGCCGGAGATGCAGGCGAGCAGCGCCGCGTACACGAATACCACGATCTTCAGCCGCGCGCCGTCGACACCGAACGATTCGGCCATCTCGATCTGGCCACGCAATGCCCTGATCGCGCGACCCTGCCGCGAGTCGAGCAGATTGTCCGTGGCCCACAGCGCGACGATCGCGAAGCCCCAGATCAGAAAATAGAAGTAGCGCTCGTTGCGGAGTTCCACGCCAAAGAGGTCGAGCGCCGGAATCCCGGACAGCCCGGTATGGCCGCCCAGGAACTCGAGATTGCCGAACAGCAGGGCAAGGCTGATCCCCCAGGCGATCGTGGCGAGCGGCAGGTAGTGACCCTTCATCCGTAGCGTGATGAAGCCCAGGAACAGCGACAGTGCCAACGTGAGCACCAGGCCGACCACCACGTTGATCCAGGGCGACATCGCGTAATGCGTGGACAGGATCGCCGTCGTGTAGGCGCCGATGCCGACGAACGCCGCCTGCCCGAACGACGTCTGCCCGGCGACACCGGTCAGCAGGACGAGGCCGAGCGCAACGATGCTGTAGAGCCCGACATAGTTGCCGAGCGTGACCCAGAATTGCGGCGCGAACAGCGGCACGCCGACGAGCACGGCGATGAAGCCTGCGTAGCCCCAGACCCCGAAGGGCAGCCTGCGGTCCGAGCTCATTCGTCCTCCTCGTGATGATGCGTCGTGACGCTGCGCCACAGCAGCACGGGAATGATCAACGTGAAGACGATCACCTCCTTGAAGCCGCTCGCCCAATACGAAGCGAACGCCTCGAGAAGACCGACAAGCAACGCGCCGGCGGCGGCAAGCGGATAGCTGACGAGGCCACCGATGATCGCGCCGACGAAGCCCTTCAGGCTGACGAGGAATCCGGAATCGTAGTAGACGGTCGTGATCGGGCCGATCAACACGCCCGAGAATGCGCACAGCAGCGCCGCCAGCGTGAACGTGAGCGAGCCCGCGAGGTCAGGGGCTATGCCGACCAGTCGCGCGCCGACGCGGTTGAGGGCGGTCGCACGAAGCGCCTTGCCGTAGAGCGTCCGACCGAAGAGTAGGTACAGCGCGGCGATCAGCGCGAGGCTCGAGGTCACGACGAGCAGGCTCTGCACGCTGACGTTCACACCACCAATGTCGAACGATTCCGATGAAAACGCCGGTGTCCGCGACCCTTCCGCCCCGAAGAACCAGAGCCCGAGCCCCGTCAGCGTGAAATGCACGGCGACGGACACGATCAGGAGCACCAGCACGCTGGCTTCGGCGAGCGGCTGGTAGGCGATGCGATAGAGCAGCGGGCCCAGCGGAGTGACGAGCGCCAGCGTGACGAGAATCTGTGCCCAGAACGGAAGCTCCAGCGTCGCCATCCACCAAGACAGCCCGGCGATCGCGACGGGAATGGCGGCCCATACGGCGAGCTGTCGTGGTATTCGGCGGGACTCCCCGCGCCGCGCGCAGGCAACAGTCTCCATCGCGCCGGCAATCGCCGCCATGCACACGAGCAGCCCGATGGTCCCCGGCGGCTTGCCAAGCTGCAGCCCGGCGAGCGTCAGCGTTCCATAGGCGACGAACTCTCCGGATGGCACCCAGATCACGCGAGTGACGGCGAAGACCAGCACCAGCGCCAACGCGAGCAACGCGTAGACGGCGCCGTTGGTGATGCCATCCTGCGCAAGCAGGGCGAAGATCGGAAGGTCCATCGACGGGATGCCGAAACCGCCGCTCGACAAAATGCCGCCTGCGAGGAACGCCGCAGCCGGCTCGCGTCAGCGCCCGTTCACTTGGCGAGGACCCACTTGCCGTTGTCGATCTTGATCATAGTCCGCGCCCGGTTGTCGAGCCCGTTGTGTTCGAGCGCCGTCATCGTGTACACGCCGTGCGTCGCGACGACCTCTTTTGCGTTCTCGAGTGCATCGCGCAGCGCGAGACGGAACTCCTTGGTCCCCGGCTTCGCTTTCTTCAGCGCCTCGGGAATCGCCACCGACAGCAATACATAGGCATCCCAGGCGTGGCCGCCGAATGTCGATCTCGAGTCCTTGCCGTATTTCGCCTCGTATTTGCCGATGTACTCGGCAGCCGACTTCTTGAGCGGATTCGAGTCCGGCAGCTGCTCGAAGACGAGCATCGGGCCGATCGGCAGAATCGTACCGTCGCCGTCCTTGCCGACGACGCGCAGAAAGTCGGGATTGGCGATACCGTGTGTCTGGTAGATCTTCCCCTTGTACCTGCGTGCGGCGAGCTCCTTCTGTGGCGTCGCCCCGGGCGTACCAGCGGCCGCGATCAGGATCGCGTCCGGATTGGCGGCGACGAGCTTCAGCACCTGGCCGGTGACCGACGCATCCGTACGGTTGTACTTCTCTTCGCCGACGACTTTGATGCCGGCGGTTTGTGCCGAGCGCCGCATTTCCGCCAGCCAGCCGTCGCCGTAGCCGTCGGCGAAGCCGATGTAACCCATCGTCTTCACCCCGTTGGCTTTCATGTGGATGGCGATCGCGTCGGCCATCAGCGAGTCGCTCTGCGGGGTCTTGAATACCCATTTCGTCTTGGCATTGGTGGGATCGACGATCCGTGCGGAAGCCGCCATCGAGATCATCGGCGTCTCGGCATCGGCGACCACATCGACCATCGCCAGCGAGTTCGGAGTGATCGTCGACCCGACGATGACATCGACCTTGTCCTCGGATATCAGCTTCTTCGTGTTCGTGACGGCCTTGGTCGTGTCGGAGCCGTCGTCGAGGACGATCCAGTTGATCTTCTGGCCACCGATCGTCGTCGGCATCAGCTCGAACGTGTTCTTCTCGGGTATGCCGAGCGATGCGGCGGGGCCGGTCGCCGACAGCGTAACGCCGACGTTGATGTCGGCACTCGCCTGCGTGGCGATCCCACCGGTGGTCAGCGCGACGGCGACGACAAGCGCCGACGACAGTCTGTGGTTGTGCATCGAGTTCTCTCCTGGGTCTCGGCGTGGTTGCGGGAATCGTTCGGGGTCCGGAACGGCTTCGGCAAACCAGGCCGGTTCGGCGCCGGGCGTGGCCTGGCGCCGACTATTTTTTCAGCGCATCGCGAATTTCGCGCAGCAACAGCACGTCTTCGGCCGGCGCCGCGGGCGGCGGCGGCGCGGCGCGCTTCAATCGATTGATTTGCCGGACCATCAGGAAGATCACGAACGCGAGGATCAGAAAGTTGACCGCCACCGTGATGAAGTTTCCGTAGGCAAACACGGGCACTCCCGCCTTGCCGAGCGCCTCGGCAGTCATTGGCCCGGTGTACCCCGCAGGCGGGCTGGCGAGCGGGATGAACCACGCGGTGAAGTCGAGGCCACCGAAAAAGCGGCTGACTATCGGCATGATGAGATCTTTGACGAGCGAATCGACGATCTTGCCGAAGGCGCCGCCGATGATGACACCGACCGCGAGGTCGATCACGTTGCCCTTGACCGCGAATTCGCGGAACTCTCCCATCATCGACATGATTTCTCCCCCTGCAAATGCGGCCGACAGCCCCGGCAGTCTTCAGACGGCTTCTTCGCCACTTTCGCCGGTGCGGATGCGCACGACTTGATCGACCGCCGTGACGAAGATCTTGCCGTCGCCGATCTTGCCCGTGCGCGCAACCTTGATGATGGCTTCGATGGCCCGATCGACGACGCCGTCGCCGACGATCAGCTCAACCTTGACCTTGGGCAGGAAATCCACGACATACTCCGCGCCGCGATAGAGTTCGGTGTGACCCTTCTGCCGGCCGAAGCCCTTGACCTCGGTCACCGTGAGGCCGGCGACGCCGATCTCGGACAGCGCCTCGCGCACCTCGTCGAGCTTGAATGGCTTGATGATGGCTTCGATCTTTTTCATGGCGTCGGATACCCGATGGCAGCGATGCGATTCGCGAAGTAGCTTACACCATGGCGCAGGTCCGTCCTAGGAGGACGACGGTCTTTGGGAATCCGCGATCGCTTCCCATTCGCGCCATGACGAAGTAATCGGATAGCGCCAGTCCCGGCCGAAACCGCGCGGCGTGATCCGAATCCCGACCGCCGCCTGCCGCCGCTTGTATTCATTGATCTTGATGAGGCGAACGACCCGTCGAACGTGCTCCGGCGCGTAGCCCATCGCCACGATTTCGGCCGGACTCCTGTCATGCTCGACATAGGCTTCGAGGATCCCGTCGAGCGCGTCGTACGGCGGCAGCGAATCCTGGTCGACCTGGTCCGCTCGCAACTCCGCCGATGGCGCGCGCGTGATGATTCGCTCCGGAATCACGCGGCCCAGGCTGTTACGGTAGTGGCAAAGCCGGTAGACCAGCGTCTTGCTGATGTCCTTCAGCACCGCGAAGCCGCCGGCCATGTCGCCATAGAGCGTCGCGTAGCCCACCGCCATCTCCGACTTGTTGCCGGTGGTCAGCACGATCGAGCCGAATTTGTTGGATAGCGCCATCAGCAGCGTGCCGCGGATGCGCGCCTGGATGTTCTCCTCGGCCGCATCCGGCTCAGCACCAGCGAATTCGCCCGCGAGGGTTGCGAGAAACGACGTGAAAACCGGCTCGATCGGCATCTCGCGGTATCGGACACCGACGATGGCAGCCATCGCTCGGGCATCCTCGAGGCTGATCTTTCGCGTGTAGGGCGACGGCAGCATCACGGCGCGCACGCGATCGCGCTCCAGCGCGTCGACGGCAACGGCGAGGACGAGCGCAGAATCAACACCGCCGGAGAGCCCCAGCAAGACGCCGGGGAACCCATTTTTCACGACGTAATCGCGAACGCCCATCACCAGCGCCTCGTACACGTGATACTCGAGCCGCGGGTCGATCGAGCCTCGCACCGGCCGCGGCACCCCATCGTCAAGGGTCGCGAGCGCCAGCGTTTCGTGCCACGCCGGTAGCTGCTGTACGACATCACCGCTCGCCACCATGGCGAACGATGCCCCGTCGAAAACGAGTTCGTCCTGGCCGCCGACGCGATTCACGTAGATGAACGGCAGGGCGTTCTCGCGCACGCGGGCCTCGATTTGGGCGCGGCGAGCCGCCTGCTGTTGCGTGTGGTACGGCGAGCCGTTGGCAACGACGACGACGCGCGCACCGGCGTCTCTTACCTGCTTTGCCGGACCGGGAAACCAGACGTCCTCGCACACGAGCAGGCCAATCGGCGTGCCGTCCACGTCGATGACACCCGGGGCATGCCCTGGCTCGAAATAGCGTTCCTCATCGAACACCGTGTAGTTCGGGAGGTGCTGCTTGCGGTAGATGTCGGTCACACGGCCATCGCGCAGCACCGCGAGCGCGTTGTAGCGTCGGCCGCCATTGCGTTCGGGGAAGCCGACGACGACCGGCATCCTTCGCACCGCCGCGGCCAGCGCGGTGAGTTCGCTCGCGCAGGCGTCGAGAAACGCCGGGCGGAGGACGAGGTCCTCTGGCGGGTACCCGCAAAGCGAGAGCTCGGGCGTCACGACGAGCCGCGCACCGGCGCGCTCCGCCTCGCCCGCCGCGGCAAGGATTGCCCTCGCGTTGCCTTTGAGGTCGCCCAGTACCTGATTCAGCTGCGCAATCCCGATCTGCATGACCTTCCCGTCTTCACGACGAAAAGCTTAGCACGGTGAAAGCATGCGATCCTGCGATGTCGCCGTTGCCGGCCGCGGCCGGTCACGCGACAATTCGATCCGCCCCCATGGACGCCACTTGCCCCGCCAGACCCGCGACGGCCGCGACATCGCCGACCGTGCGCGACGACGTCGCAATCGAGACGATCGCTGCCGGCTCCTGGAACGACATCGGCGGCGTGGCGCCACTCGCTTCGCACGCCTTTCTCACGGCGCTGCACGAGACGGGATGCGCGTCGCCGGCCACCGGCTGGACGCCGCGTTATCTCACCGCGTGGCGTGGCAGCTCGCTCGCCGGTGCATTGCCGCTTTACGCCAAGGCGCATTCGTACGGCGAGTACGTCTTCGACTGGGCGTGGGCGGACGCCTATCGCCGCTTCGGGCGCCGCTACTACCCCAAGCTTGTGGCCGCCATCCCGTTTACGCCTGCGCCAGGGCAACGCATTTTCGCTCGGGACCGCGAAACGTGCGACGCGTTGATCGCAGCCGCCTTGCGACTGCTCCAGGGTGCGCGAGGCGTCGGTGTCCCACGCTATTCGTCGCTGCACGTCCTCTTTCCCACCGAGGTCGAAGCCCGCCTGTTCGAAGCTGCGGGCATGGTCGTGCGCCATGGCCTGCAGTTCCGCTGGGAGAATCCGGGCTACGTCAACTTCACTGACTTTCTCGCCACGTTCAATCACGACAAGCGAAAGAAGGTGAGACAGGAACGGCGCAAGGTCGCCGCTTCCGGCGTCGCTTTCACGCGCAAGGGCGGCAGCGAGATCACGTCGGCCGACTGGGCATTCTTCTTCCGCTGCTACGAAAATACCTACCGCGAGCATCACTCGACGCCGTATCTCAACCTGGAGTTCTTCGAGCGCATCGGCGCCGCGATGCCGGACAACGTGCTGATGGTGCTTGGCCATCGGGGAAGCAAGGCCCTGTGCGCGGCGCTCGACATCTACGACCGTGAAACGTTGTGGGGCCGCTATTGGGGAACGACCGAACCGCTACCCGGCCTGCATTTCGAAGCCTGTTACTACCAGGCGATCGAGTTCTGCATCGAGCGCCGGATCGCACGCTTCGAGGGCGGCGCGCAAGGCACGCACAAGCTTGCACGTGGCCTCGTCCCGGTCGCGACCTGGTCGACGCATGCGATCGCCGATCCGCAGTTTGCCCGCGCCATCGCCGATTTCTGTGCACGCGAACGCGTCGACGTTGCGCACGCCATCGACGAACTGGGCGCGGCGAGTCCGTTCAAGGGCATCGATGAGGTGAGGGCATGACGGTGCGGCCGTAACGCCGCGCCGACCTGGTTCCGCGACTTTACACGGCGTCGCCCATTGCCGTTCCTCCGAACATCGAGTGCTAGAATCCACGACGAACTCCGCGTCCGGTTTCCATGGCGCCTCGCGCAAATCCGATCGGTACATCCGCGCCATTCCCCACACGACTCGCCGATGAACGAAACCGTACTGCTCGAACGCGCCGACCGTGTAGCGACGCTGACGCTCAACCGACCCGACTCGCTCAACACGCTCGACTTCGCGATGATCGAGGCCCTGGTCGCGCGCACTGCCGAGGTCGCTGCCGACAATGACCTTCGCGTCGTCGTGTTGCGCGGATCCGGCCGGCATTTCATGGCGGGTGGCGACATCCGCACGTTCGCCGAGCAACTGGCAGAGCTGCCGGCGGCGCGCAGCAGCGGATTTCTGCAGATGATCGGACGCCTTCATGCAGCGATCGAGAATCTGCACCGTATGCCGCACCCCGTCGTCGGCTGCGTTCATGGCGCAGTCGCGGGCTTTGGTCTCTCGCTGATGAACGCCTGCGACCTCGTCGTCGCCGCGGACGATGCCTACTTCGCATCCGCGTATCGCCAGATCGCGCTTACGCCGGATGGTGGGGGATCCTGGTCACTGCCGCGACTTGTCGGCATGCGCAAGGCGATGGAGATTTTTCTGCTCGGCGAGCGCTTCACCGCCGCCGACGCGCTGGCGCTCGGAATCGTCAACAAGGTCGTGCCCGCCGCCGAGCTCGCGGCCACGACCGAGACAATCGTGCGGTCGATCGTTAGGGGGCCTGTACTCGCCCTGCGCAAGACGAAGCGCCTCCTGCGCGAGTCGCTGGCACGCACGCTGTCCGAACAGCTTCAGGCCGAGGCCATCAGCTTCTCGGAATGTGCGGGAGCTGCCGATTTCGACGAAGGCATCACCGCGTTCCTCGCGAAGCGGCCGCCGAATTTCGACCGCGAATGAAAACATAACGCAAGGGCAATGCGATGAAGCGGAACCTCGAAGGAAAGACGCTGTTGATCTCCGGCGGCTCACGCGGCATCGGCCTTGCCATTGCCGTTCGTGCCGCGCAGGATGGTGCCAACGTCGCGATCGCAGCGAAGACGGTGGACCCGCACCCGAAGCTGCCGGGCACGATCCATTCCGCCGCGGCCGCAATCGAGCAGGCCGGCGGCAGAGCGCTCGCGATCGCGTGCGACATCCGCGACGAAGGGGCGGTGCGCGCCGCGGTCGCCGCGACCGTCGCAAGGTTCGGCGGCGTCGATGTCCTCGTCAACAACGCGAGCGCCATCAGCCTCACCGGCACACTGGAAACGCCGATGAAGCGCTTCGACCTCATGTTCGGGGTCAACGTCCGCGGCACGTTCCTGTGCTCTCAAGCCTGCCTGCCGCATCTGAAGGCGTCAGCGGCCGCGGGGCGAAACCCGCACATTCTCACGCTCTCGCCACCCCTTGATATGGACGCGAGATGGTTCCGCGACCACGTCGCCTACACGATGGCGAAATACGGAATGAGCATGTGCGTGCTGGGAATGGCCGAGGAGTTCCGGAACGACGGCATCGGCATCAACGCGCTGTGGCCGCGCACGGTCATCGCGACCGCCGCCGTCGCGATGATTCCTGGCGCTGCGGAACAGGTCGACATGATGCGTCGGCCCGAAATCATCGCCGATGCCGCGTATGCGGTGCTGACCCGCGACGCGCGCGCGACGGCCGGAAATTTCTTTCTCGACGAGGACGTGCTGTCCGAAGCGGGAATCACCGATTTCGGGCGCTACGCGATCAAGCCCGGCGCATCGTTGCTGCCCGATCTCTTCGTCGACTGACGTCCACGAACGCCTTCGGTGCGCGCCGCGGTGCGGTCCCCACTGCCCGGCGCAGACGCTAGCGATTTCCGATATCGTCGTCGATGTTGGCCGGGACGACCTCGCGCGGCGCTTCATTCCCCGCCGTTGTGGCTGCCGTCGGCACGTGGCGAATCCGATTGCCGATGTCGTCGTCGATGTTGGCTGGACCGACAGCGCGCGGGGCTTCGTTCCCCGGCGCCGGATCGGACGTCGGCTCCCGTGGGTCGCGATTGCCGATATCGTCATCGACGCCGACCGGCAGCGTCGCGCGTTGCGCCTGGTTCCCCGGTGTCGAGCCGGGATTCTGGCCGTTTCGATTGCGTTTACCGCGACCGCGCTTCTTGCCCTGACTCGGCCCGTTGGTCCCATGGCCGCGATCCGGATCGTTGGGTCCGTTGCCGCGAGCCGGTCCCTGCGAACCGTTGGCACCGTCCGCGCCGCGCCGTCCCTGGCCCGCACCCGGCCCGTTGAATCCGTTGCCGCGACCCGGCCCGCTCGGACCATTGCCGCGGCCGGGTCCCTTTTGCCTCGGAGCATCGGTACCTGGCAGGCCTTCGGGAACGGCACCCGGAACCGTGAGCGTCGTCATCACGTACGGCGACGATGGACCATGCCCGCCGCGCGGTTGCGCGTGGCGTGGCTTGCCGTGCTGTGGGCGACCCTGCTGGCCGAACGGGCGTCCGCTGGGTGCCTGACCGGCGCCGCCTCGTCGCGGATTGCCCTGGCCCGGCGGCCGCCCATGCGTCTTTCCGTGGGCCTTGGCGAAGAACTTTCCAACGGGAGTATTTCCGTGCGTAGGCAGACCGTGGACGCTGTTGCCGGGCTCGATCCCTTCGAAATCCGTGGACGGTTCCGCGTTCGTCGACGCATCGTGCGATGGCACTACCTCCTGCGCCGAACCCACTTGCCCGCGGTCGCGCCCGGGACCCGACACGCGCGGACCGTTGCCTTGGGGTCGCCGTGTTTGCGGCCTGCCGCCCTGCCCCTGTTTCTGCGGAGACGGGCCGGCGGATCGCATGCCCGCTGCGGTGAGCACCGCACCGACTTCGTCCGCCGTCAACTCGAGCGTCTGCGCACGTTTCACCCGCGAAGGCATCGCAACGGTGCCGTAGCGCGTGCGAATCAGGCGGCTTACCGTGAGGCCAAGTGCCTCGAAGAGCCGGCGCACCTCGCGATTGCGCCCCTCCTTCAGCACGACGTGATACCAGTGATTCGAGCCCTCACCGCCTCCGTCGTCGAGTTTCTCGACCTTGCCGGGACCATCCTCGAGCTCGATGCCTGTCAGCAAAGCCTGCTGCTGCTCGGCAGTCAGCAACCCCATCACGCGGACCGCGTACTCGCGCTCGACCTCGTAGCGCGGGTGCATCATCTTGTTGGCGAGCTCGCCGGAATTGGTGAACAGCAGCAGCCCCTCGGTGTTGAAGTCGAGACGACCGATTGCGATCCACTTGCCGTTGCCGATGTTCGGAAGGTTCTCGAACACCGTCGGCCGACCCTCAGGATCGTCGCGGGTGACGATTTCGCCTGCGGGCTTGTGATACATCAGGATCCGCGCGCGCGGCTCGGCAAATCGGACCCTCACGAGCTCGCCGTTGATCCTCACCTCATCGCCGGGCCCGACCTTCTGCCCGACGTCGGCCGGTTCGCGATTCACGGTAATTCGCCCGGCGACAATCATTTCCTCCATTGCGCGGCGCGAGCCGAACCCGCACGACGCCAGCACCTTGTGCAGGCGTTGCGGCTCCGTGAAGATGTCGTCAGTGGACGAGCGATGGCGCGGCGGCGCCAGGCTCTCGGAGATCTGTTGCAGCGCCAGGCTCGGCTGCTGCATCGGGCCCGTCGGAGGACGGTGCCAGGACCGGGATCTCGAGCGCGAGTTGCGCTTCGGTGGCTTGGGTGCGTGCATCGGGTATCTCCAGCACGCTACCGCTTTTCGTAAGCACGACGATCGCGGTTACTAGAAGGCCGAGTGACGTCACAACGAATCCTGCATTCTGAACGCGAAGTGACCATTTCCAGCCGCTGGCCGCAAGGAGTGCTGCCAGTGCGATGAAGATGATGCCAAATGTGAACTGCCAACCTTTGCTGCTCCCGAGCGTCGTTCCCCAATTGAGTACGGTAGGAGAATGCGAAACAACGCCAACTGCGCTGAGGCTGGGTGCAAGAGCACTAGTGACCATGAACAGGGCGATCCCAGCGGCCGAGAGGAGCACACCTGCCGTGAAGCAGAAGGATGAAACTATCCCAAATATCGGGTGAAGGATCCGACCGACGAAGACATAGTCTCCTCCGCTTCTCGGTATCGCGGAAGTCACCGTTCCGATGGCGAAGCAGAACACGACACCCATGAGGTAACCCACAATGAGCGCAACGTAGATATTCGCCCCCGGGAAGGCACCGAGCGTCCAGAACAACGCGATGGCAAGCACGAATGCAGCCGGCGCGGTGAACGTGTTGAAAATAAGAGTGGACGTTGGTGAGACGCTCCGAACGAGTCCTGTCGCGTTTCGTGTAAAGAGATGCCCTCCCGGGCCCTCCGATACCGCTTCGCTTGCCATTCCCGACCTCCCTTTCCTGGAGTTTTGATCAACCGGATAAGAGTTGGAAGTGCCCTACGCCTTCATCGGTGAGATCGACGACGCATCCCTCGAGCCGTCCGCTGTTGTAGTCGGAACCGGGATTGATGGCCACGGTGCGCCCGATATGTGTGATCCCGCGTGACTCGTGGATGTGTCCGTGAAGGGCAAGCGCGGGCTGATACTCCTCGATCAGCTGACGTACGGCCGTACTGCCGACCGGGATCGGGTGCGGTTGCCCGCCCTTCTGCACCGGTCGAAGTTCCTCGTCGATCTCTATCGCCGTGTCGAGGCCACTGTCGAACGGAGGCACGTGAAGGTTGAATATCGCCGTGCTCGGTGAGGTCAGCTGTTCGGCCAACGCACGGATTCTGGCGTATAGATCCGTTTCTGTTAGCTCGCGAGGGCTCGCCCAGGGGGTGGGGTTCGAGAAGCCACAGGAGAGCATCTCGTGGCCCCCCACGTCCGCGATCATGCCGTCGCAGGCGTGAACGATGGGGCTACTCTCGAGCACGACGTCGATTGACCACGGGTCATCGTTACCGGGCATGACGTACAACTCGACGCCCGTATCGGAGAGACGCTGTTCCGCGAGGTCGACCCAGCGCTCGAGATCCTCAACCATGGCCCGCGCGAACAATTGCTCTCGGACCGAGGCATCGTCGCGCATCTCTTGGTGCTCCTCGGGCGTGGTATGAAGCGGATAGAAGCCGTTTAGACGAATAGCGCGCTCGAGCTCTCCGAGCTCTTCGGGGGAATCGGCTTGCCGTTCCTCGCCGACGACCCACGCTGTGTAGGTACCGTTCTGCCGGACGATCGGGACCATGGCTTTCCCCATCAGGTCCCCGCCCATGATCAGGTGCGAGCACTCGTAATGCTTGGCTGCGTTCAGGAATTTCCGCCAGAGTACGTCGCTGCCATGGACGTCAGACGCGTAGTACACGCGGAGCCTCTTGGCTCCCGTCGTTCGCCTCAGGAGCCCCATTACGTGTGCTCTCGACCAGGCTTGATCGCCACAGCCATCAAATCACCACGTCACTTGCGTGAGCGGTTGACACTTTGGCTACGCCTTCGGTCGCCGGGCTGCGTGATCCCCATCCACCCTCGAGGGCCTCGAGTACGTCGCGGCCGGAGCGGTATTCGTCGCCAAATCGATTGGCGGAGAACGCGTTGGCAAGGGGGTTGGTCGGAACGCCTGCAACCACGAGGTCCGCGATGAGCCTGCCCCAGCCGGGGGCGTGGGAGATTCCCCCTTCGTTGCACCCGCCCATGACGTACAGCCCGGCGATGTCCCCAACCCCGCCCACGATCCCTCGTTGGTCCGGGGTGAAGCAGGGCGTCCCGTGGGCGACGGTCATGCTGCGGTAGCGCTGCAGGGTGGGGATCGCGCCGGCCGCCTGCATACCCACCTGCTGGCTGAAGAGGACGCCATCGAGCGGAAGCTGGTCAAACCGCTCGGGCGCCGGCGTGTCGGCGAACGCGGTATGCGGGAAGCAGTTGTAGTCGCATCCCCACAGGAGCGCTCCGCGTTCCTCCCGCAGCCAGATGAACGCGAACTCGGGCAGCATGATCGTCGGCATCGTCTTTGGCAGGTTTAGGTTCTCGGTGATGATGCGCGACGCCACGAGCGGGACCATCGGCAGCCAGATGCCGTGCTCATCGAGCAGGGCATTACTCCAGGCACCACAGGCTACGACGACCGTCTCCGCCCCGATCCGTCCCTGATTTGTCTCAACACCGGTGACCCGACCCTTCTCGACGATGATCCGTTCGACGGGCCGGCGGAGAGCGATCCGACCGCCTTTGCGTTGAAAGCGATCGGCGAGCGCGAGGGTCGCCTGGGGCGCCGAAACGTATCCGCCTGAGGGATGGAAGAGTCCCCGCAGGATGCCGGCGGCAGAGATGATCCCGGTCAGCTCTTCGACTTCCACCGCCTCGAGGATGCGCCTGTCACCGACATGCGGGTGCGCAGCGAGCGGCTCGAGATGCGTCTTCCAAGCCTCCTCTGTCGTTGCCGCCCACAGGTTCCCGTTTCGCTTGAACCCAAACTCGTAGCCCGAGTCTGCGAGCTGTGCGTAGAACCTGACTCCGTACTCCTCGATCTCGAGTTCCTCTCCGTCCCACGCAGCGACGTAGCCCGCCCCCCACATACCAATGAAGCCCGCGCCGGCACTCGAGGTGCCCTGCGCGAGGGAGTCTCGTTCGAGCAGCAAGACGTCCTTCACACCACCCTCAATCAGATGCAGCGCGGCCGAGGCGCCGAGGATGCCGCCTCCGATCACGACTGCATCGGCCCGATCCACCACCGTTCCCTTCCCTTTCCCGGCCCATACGACGTGTGGGACAGAGGCCGCGTCCAAGTTGTAATGACCGGACGACATCCGATCATGGAGAAGGGAACGCCTCCCGTCAAGTACCCCGACCTCGGGTTCCTCCCTCCCAAAGGTCTCCGTCAACTCGAGCCTCGGTTGACAGCGGGTGTGTCCGTAGTGAGACAATAAACATCATCCTGTCGCTACATTTACCTTTCAACCTCCGCACGTCGGCGCCCCGGCGTTCGCATCGCTGGCGGCCAGAGCGGCATCGGCGAGCCGTGATCCATGTCGGTGGCGGTCATGTGCCTGGGCGCCCGGAGGCGGCGGGTGGCTGACACGCGCGAGTTGGCGGCCCGCGCTACACGCGAGGTGGCTAAGGTGCTCGACCGGATCCCGCCGGAGACAATGGAAGAGCTCTGCGCAGAGATCGAGCGCGCTCGGCGTATCGCCTGCTACGGCGTAGGTCGCGAGGGGTTGATGATGAAGGCCCTGTGCATGCGGTTGATGCACCTCGGCCTCGAGGCACACGCCGTCGGCGAGATGACGACCCCACCGATCGGCGTCGGTGACCTCCTGCTAGCCAGTGCCGGCCCGGGAGAGTTTGCGACCGTGCTCGCGCTGCTCAGCGTTGCGCGCGACGCGGGCGCACGCACCGCCGTCGTCACGGCTCAGCCAAGCGGGAAGGCTCCGCAACACACTGACCTCGTTGTCTATCTCCCGGCGCAGACGATGGCCGACGACGAGGGCAGCGTAGCGAGCGTGCTCCCAATGGGGAGCCTCTACGAGGCGGCGCAGCTGCTGTACTTCGATATCCTCTCGATCCGCCTGCGCGAGCGTCTCGGCCAGAGCGCCGAGGAGATGCGAGCCCGCCACACCAACCTCGAATGACGACGTTCGGGATCAACCTGAGTTTTGCGATCAAGCGGTGGCCTGAGCCGAGCCAGTGGGCGGCCGTCGTACGCGGCGAACTCGGTCTCGACTCGGTGCAGTTCTCGTACGACCTACTCGACCCGTGGTGGCCGGAACATATGAAGCTCGCGCGGCGCGTCCGTGAGGTCGCCGAAGCCGAGGGCATAGTGATCCACAGCGCTCAGGTGGGGCTCGCCAAGTACACATACAACGGACTGCTACACCCCGACGCCGATGCACGCGCTGCTGCGAAGAACTGGTGGCGGCGCGGGATCGACGTCGCGGCGGAGCTCGGCGCAACGGCAATGGGCGGGCCCGTAGGCGCCCTGACGGTTCCGGAGCTCTCCAGGCCGGGACTTCGAGAGCGGAGGTACGGCCAGCTCGTCGAAACGCTGCATGCGCTTGCCGACCACGCACGCGCGGCCGGGTTGGAGGCGCTGCTCGTCGAGCCGACGCCGCTGCCTCGCGAGATCCCGTCGTCAGTCGCCGAATCCGAGCGCTTGGCGTTCGACCTCAGAGACGCTGCCGTTCCGCTCCACTACGTGCTCGATGTTGGGCACGCGCTGTTCGCACCGCTTTATGGATCCGACGCAACGCTGCGCGATTGGCTCGTGCCCCTCGCCCAGTCGATCGGCGTGTTACACGTCCAAAACACTGACTTCAAGAGCGACTCCCACTGGGGCTGGCCCCACGACCAAGGCGTCTTCGATGTCGCGGCCTTCGCAGTGGACGTTCGTGAAGCAGGCCTGTCCAACGTGCCGATCTACCTCGAGCTCTTCGACGCCTTTGAAGCGGACGACGCGGACGTGCTCGCGCACGCGCGCTCGTCGGTCGACCACTGCCGACGCGCTCTCCACGTCGGTCGCGCTGTATGAACTGGAGTGTCACGTGTTCCTCGAGGGATGTGACGGGAACACTCGTTGGCACGTAGTTCACTCCATACCGCTGACGAGCACGGGCGTGCCACCGCATGTGACCAGAATGTGGACACCCACCGTAGAAGCGGGTCGTCTCGCGTAGGCGCAAGGAACAGTTCGTGCCAGGGATAGAGCCGCTTGCGGCAACACGAGACAACGCCGGAATACCCCACGATTGGCCAGGAATCTCCATGGTAAGGAGGGGGTCGACGGTTCGAGTCCGTCAGAGGGCTTCACGAAAGGCCAGCAAATGGCCTTTTTCCTTGGTGAAACCGTGCGGCCCGTCGCTCCGAGCCTCACGAACGTGTCCCCAATACCTGTCCCCATCGCCAGACCGGGTCCTGGTTCTTGGCTCTGACAGGCGGCTCCGACGCCACGAGCACCTCCTTGAAAGGGAGGTACTCGATCGGTCGAGAATTCTGTTGGCCGCCGCGCACCTCTCGCGCTGAGGGAGCACCGCTCTTCTTGCCCGAGGAAAGAAGTGAGCTCGGCGCTCTGCGGCTATCTCCGTCTCAGCTTGAACTATCTCTGTTTGAGCTTGAAAGTGAGCTTCTGGCCGCCGCGTCGATTCGGCAGCCGTGCCGTCTTCGCGCGGCTCTCGAACGCGGCGAGCTCCGGAGCGGTGAGGAACGACGCCGTGCCGCTCACTTCGCTCAGGATGCCGTCATACAACAGCATCACGGCGAAACTGAACAGCGCCTCCTCCTTCGTGAAGTTGCAGTGCTCGAAGCGATCGATCGGGATGCCCAGGTGCCGCATTAACAGCGACCCGGAGAACAGCGTCTTCAGGAAATAGATCTGCTCGTGGAAGTAGGGCACTTGCTGATCTCTCAGCGTGTGAAGCGTGATCAGCGGACGAGTGAGGACACCGGTCGTGTTGTAGGAGGCCTGCATCTCAGCGACGGCCGCCGGATCGGCAGAGGCGCGCCGAACGAAGATGTTCAGCAGAAAGTCATTGTCGGAACCGGAGTACAAGCGGAAGGCGTTGTCGAACGGAAACCCGCCGATCGTCGCCTCAGCGTCCTTGACGTTGACGACCGAGTACCGAAGGACGTCGCGCACCGACACCTCGACGGTGGCCAGGTAGTTGCCGGCGTCGAACGGCAGGTGCGCGACCGCCACCCATTGATCCAGCCGATGGCGGTTGGCCGGATCGAACACGATCGGCTTGACGGTGGATTCGTAGTAGTCCGACCAGTTCGCCATCAGGCCGGGCGACGGGTCGAACGGATCGCCGGGAATCAGGTTTGGGAAGAAGTAATCGAACGTCACGCGCGAGTCGCCGAAGTAGTTGATCTGGTACGGAAAGTCGCCGACCGGTCCGCACGCCGCGACCCCCGCCGCGAACACGTCGGGATGCTGTTCGAGATTGAGCGCGGTGATGAGACCGCCTTCCGACGCGCCGACCAGATACACCTTCTGCGGTTGCCCGTGTTGAGCGGCAAAGATCTTCACAAGATCGACGATGTCGTCCTTGCCCTGAAGCACCGCCAGTCCGGTCTTGCTGTAGCTGTTGGTCGCGAATGCGAAACCAAGTCCGTTGACGATCTCGGGCAGGCAGAAGTCGTTGACACACAACTGATCCTCAGGGATCGAAACCGGCGTGCCCGCATCCTGGAACCCGTGGGCCCCACACGACGAGCATGCCGTTGTACCCCGAGGGCGGCATGCAGATGCGATAGATCGAGCCGCTTGCCTGGCCGCAATCCGGCTGGCACACCGATGACTGGGCGCGCGCGCCTGTCGCGGACGACGGCAGCAGCGCCAACGTCACGAGACTCAAGAGACTCACGCGAGCGCGGTAGGACACGGTGCTCTCGCGAAATTATCACGGAGCAGACGCCGAGTAGGCATTTTGGTCTAGCCCTGCGGTTATCGGCGCCGCCTCCTTTTCTCACCAGCCCTGTTGCCAGGGCGTTCCCGGGAGCGGCCTCGTCCGCCGGAGGACACCACGACTCGGGCGATCGAAGTCTCTCATCCACGCATGGCGATATGCGCGCTCGGGCTTCACGCTGGGCACAATTTCGACGCGAGTGTCCCGTCTGCAGCGGCGGCCGGCACACGGCCCCTTGCACCAGATATGGAACAGATGAAAGGGGTTGCCGTTTCCCAGCTCTCCCTCGATCGAGTTGATAAGCTCGGTCTCGAGTT
>CAWJMQ010000004.1:0-86128 GCA_963844005.1 uncultured beta proteobacterium
CGTAAATTACCACAATCTGACAAGGGGTTCGATGCGCCGAGTTTTCGCCTTTGCGGTCCGTCCGTGGCGAACTGGGCGGCCCCTCGAGCCGCGCCCTCGCGACGCCTGGCCTCCCTCAACTGCGGCAATCTGCCGCCCGTGATCTGCGGTTTCAGTCGGATCGACTTATCAATTCGCGCAGGATCCCACGCCGATAGCGGCCACGCCCTGTCCGGATCGCCGCCGTAGGGTTGGCTCGGGGTCGTTGAAAGTGATAGCTACTCTATATATTCGTGTTGTGCGCCTGCCTGCCGGAACGCTGGTGCCGACCGCCGTCGGGGCAATGCCGCTCCTGCTATGAGTTTGGCGTCGCCCTTTCGGACTACACAAGGCACCGATTCACCGCCCGCCGCGGCAGGGCGACGATTACTTGTTGTCGCAACCGATTGGGACAAGGAGTTCAAAGGCGCGCCCATGTGATCGAGCGGTCAATGATCGAGCGGTCACGTGGCGAAAGGGGTCAAGCTAGCGGGTCGACGTTCTATACGCGTCGGCGCCTATTATCGCGTGGCGGACGCTGCGCTTCTGGGCCTACGCGCGCGTCATTTCGTGGCAGCGCGAACAAGGCGAACTTCTGCTGCGCGGACATGATCGGCTCAGCGAGGCCGGCATCGCGCCGACCTGCCACCTGCATCGCGACGATCCGGCAAAGACGATCACCCGACTTGCAACCGAGATCGGCACCGAGTGCGTCGTGCTGCCGACGCCGCCGACTCAGCTTCCGCCGTTCGGATATTGGTGGGAGCTATACGCGATCATTCGCCAAAGCGGATTACCCATCGTGCTCGCTTGATGCGCCGGGACGAGGCACCTTCCTGTCAGCTGTGCACGTTGGAGAAGCGTCCAGCGCGCCGCGGCTAAATTCAAAGACACAAGTAGGCTCCGAAAGCTGACCCTTTTTCGTTTCTTCGGGTTTTCGGCCAGGCCCTCGATGCCACGACCGCGCGAATCGATCCACCTCCTGTGAACGGTGCGCAACGGCGACTTCAATCTTAGGTGCTGTCGTTGCAAAATTCGGCGGCGTGAATGTAACGACGAGGCGGTATCGCAATCGCCGCAGGACACTCCGCTAGTTTCTGTGGTTCCCTAGAGACTTGGTAGAGAAAAGCCGATCGCCGCACCGACCGGCGAATTGTGCGCCATTCCGTGCGCTAGGATTGGGGCTCAGGTCAGGACCTGCGGAGTAAGATAGGGGTAGGAAACGGTGGTCGCCGTCCCCTCCCTCCGAACCCGCTGTGCGGTTCTCCCGCGACGGGCTCTCCAGTAAGTTGTGTCCACATCGGGATTGGCGCGCCAAGCGATGGGCTTCGGACATCGTGAACAGCCCAAGATCGGCGAAGAAGGCATTCGGCCATTGTGATCAAGACGACATCGTCCCTGACCGGGTCGGTGTTTCTGTCGGCGCAGAATCGCGCGCAGACGGCGGCGTACAAAGCCGTCCATCGACAAGAATACAAACCGCTCGGCATGTTGGAAGTAGCCAAACCAGCCGCGCAAGGTTGGGTTGAGCGACGCAATCACGCACTCCATGGAATGACCCACGGTACGCTTGGTCTTGGCGCGGATATTGTCCCGCAAGACCATCGAGGTCTTGAGCGCGCACATCGCTCCGCCTCAAACCGGTCCTCCAGAAATTCGAACCCTTGGCCCTTCACCCGGCAATCCCCAATGTGGGTCTTGTCGGGATGCAACGTCAAGCCGTTCCGGCTCACCCAAGCGCGCATACGGGCCAGCGCAGCTTCCGCTTCCTCCCGGCTACGACATAGCACCACGGCATCATCAGCGTAGCGCACCATCACCAACCCTGCCTCACGCATTTCAACGTCAAGCTCATGAAGGTAGAGGTTCGCGAGCAAGGGGCTAACGACGGCCCCTTGCGGACTACCCGAGATCGGCGTCCACCGCTTCAAAATCTCCATGATGTCCTGCTTGAGAAACCGTTGGATGAGTTTCCGACGCCCCGACCATCCCCAATCCGCCCCGCCACTTTCGCCGGGTTCATGCGGAATATGTCGGGGTGACTTGCAGGTCCGCGTCCACCACCCAGAAGTAGCCCTCTTTCAAATGCCGGTCCACTTCTCGCAGCGCATCTTTGCAGCCGAGCCCCGGCCGAAAGCCATAGCTTGCTGCGGCTCGAATTCGTTCTCAAAGATCGGCTCGATCACCAATTTCAGGGCCGCCTGAACCACGCGGTCCTTCACAGCGGGTATACCGAGCGGGCGCTGCCCCTTGCCTTTGGGTATGTACACGCGTCGTACCGGCTGCGGGCGATAACTTCCGTCCCGCAGCGCTGCCGCCAGTTCAGCCAGATAGCGGTCCCGTGCTTGCGCAAATCGCTCCACGCTCATTCGGTCCACACCCGCTGCACCAGCGTTCTTCTGAACCTGGGCCCATCCCAGCTCCAACGTTTCAAGGCGATACACCTTATCGATCAGACTATGCCATTTACCTCCCTTAACTCCCATTGCTAGAGCAGCCAACATAGCATCCGTCCAGATTGAAGCTGGCGCGAATTTCCGCTGCCCGCAGCTTCCCAGCGCGCGTGCATCTCGTTTAGTCGTCTCCGACACTGTAGATGCTTCGACTTCCATCTCTGCCTCTCTCCGTTCGTTCGCCATCAAGCCTCCTGCCCCACTTCCCTCTCATGCGCCCCTTGCTCTGACGCACTTCTCCACGGTCCAACTCAATTCTCCGTGTGCGGTACCATTGGGACTCTGACTCCTGCCAGCGTTCACCTCACCGGCAGGTCTCCCCGCTTATCTCGCCTTACCTTCCCGTCGTTCCGTCTCCAACCACGTGATGCGCCCCGGTATCGATTTGTCCACCACTGCACCGTACCGGGTGTTGCAGGCTTCGCCTTAGGATAGCAAGCTCGCCGCAACATCCCGCCGAATCGAGTTCGTCGTCCTACGGACCAACAGTTCGCCTCCGGTTGCTCCCCACCTTGCTTCGCAGCAACGCAGTTACCTTCAGCTTCGGGAACGTGGCACTTCCCGGCGCGGACTTCCACCGCGCTGATAAGACGCCTCCACGGGCGTACTATCCCCCGGCAGAGCCGGGGGCTTTAGTGCGATGAGCCGCTCAAAGCGGCTCCAACCGGCCGCTGTCGCGGCCCCAAAATCTTGAGCCTTCGTTCTCCCGCTGCGCTGATCGAAGACCTGACCAATTCACATTCCCAGTAAAGCTCGTGCCATCTCCCACATTGCCCGACGCGCACGGCACACTACGGACATTCCGGAATTACACTACCTCTTCGTCCATCGCGAAACTCCCTCTCGTGCGCTTGGCGGCTCACGATTGGAGGTTTCGTTGATGGACTCCCTGAAATGTCAAACTGTTACTGCCACCCCGGCAGAGCCGGGGGATCTCCCTTGTTGGTTTAGGAATCCGTGAGTCGTGCCGCCTCACAGAGACGATCGAAACTGTTGGTGTAGGGTGTAGCAGTAACGCCAGTCAGGTCTCTAGCAGCCGACGCGTGAGTGCATGTTCCGGCGCCCATCGGGGACTACACCGCCGACGACAATATCGCGTGAGCGGATGCCTTCATTGGCAGATGGGAAGCTTCGCGAAAACTATCTCACGAGTCGTCGCAAAGACAGCGAGCGACGGAGCGCATAGACCCCATCAATAGCGCACAAGGACCTAACAATTCAAGACATTGAGGTCACAGCGAGCGACGGACCGCATACAACTAATCAACGTTGCGCAGCCAACCTGATGTGTTTGGAAGGGATTGATCCAAAAGACAATGCAGCTACGAACACAGGGACGACGCAGAAATAGACCCCAAAATAGACCCAAAGTTAGCGGGTGCTATCGCTGCAAACCAATGTGGGATTGGCTCCCCGACCAGGGCTCGAACCTGGGACCTGCGGATTAACAGTCCGTCGCTCTACCAGCTGAGCTATCGGGGAACAAGCCCGACTATTTTACGTTTTTCGAGACGTCCGGGTCAATCTGAACACTCGGCCCGCCCTTCTTGACTACGGATTCGTCGCCGCGATCATCTATATGCGGCGCCGCGAGCTTCAGGTAGTGGAACATCGACCACAGGGTGAGGATAGCTGCAACCCATAGCGCCAACTCCCCCAGCATCGGCGTCGACACGCCGGGGATCACGTCCTCCCACAGCAACAGCGCGATGATCGCCGTCATCTGCGCAACCGTCTTCACCTTGCCGATGAATGCAACGGCAACGCTCTTGGTCTTTCCAAGCTGCGCCATCCATTCGCGCAGCGCCGAGATCGCGATTTCGCGGCCGATGATGATGATCGCGAGGTATGCCTCCGCGCGCCCGATCCACACGAGCACGATCAGCGCGGCAGCGACCATCAGCTTGTCGGCAACGGGGTCGAGAAACGCGCCGAACGCGCTGACCTCGCCCCACCGCCGTGCGAGATAGCCGTCGAGCCAGTCGGTGAATGCCGCGACCGCGAAGACGGTCATCGCCGTCCAGTTCTTCACGACTGGCCCAAGCCAGGTATCGGGCAGGTAGTAGACGACGACGATCACCGGAATCAGGACGATCCGGAGCCACGTGAGCAGGATAGGAATGTTGGAAAACATCGGACGCGCGCCGCCCGACGGATCGCAGCGGTGCCTCGATTCTACCGCGCCGGCGAACGCGGTGTCGCGCCGGCCGTCAGCGTCCGACCATCGCCAGCACGTCGGCCTTGAGGAAACGCTCGACGACAAGCATGAATCCGATCGACGGGAGCAGAAGCAGCAGCGCCGTGATCGATGCAATCTGGTAGTTCCCGCCTTGGCTCGCGTTGAACATCAGCAACGGCAACGTCATGACGTCGGGCACGCCGACGAAGAACGTACCGGTGAATTCGTCGAGCGATTCGAGAAAGACGAAAATGGCGCTCGCCATCAGGCCGGGGGCGGCAAGCGGGAGCGTGATTGTCCGAAAGCATGTCCAGGGCGATGCGCCGAGATTGCGCGCGGCTTCGTCCAGCGATGCGTCGACGGCCGCGAACGCCGCCGACGCGATCCAGACGGCGAGAACGAGACCGTGCGCCGCGTGGACGAGCACGACGCCGATGATCGTCCCGTTCAAGCCTATCTCATAGAACACGCGAGCGATGTTGACGTAGATCGGCAGATTCGGCACCGCCTGCGGCAACAGGAAAAGCAGAAGGATCATGCCGCGCCACGGAAGCTTGAGCCGCGCGAGCGCATAGCCCGCGGGGATCGCGACCGCGAGGCTCACGACGACGGTGAGCAACGCTATCCACACGCTGGTGCCGAGCGACACGAGCGCGGTGCCGCGAGGATTGAACACGCGCTGCCAGAACGTAAAGCCGAACTCCGACGGCAGCTTGCTGGGGAAGTACCACTTCTCCGCGAACGCCCATAACAGCAGGTTGAGCAAGGGGCCGAATATTGCGAACGCGAAGAGCGCGAGAAGCGCGGCGGTGACGAGCACGCCCGTCCAGCGATGTCCTGCTCCAGGATTGGTCGCAGCGCCGCTCACGCTGCCTCGGCCTCCTTGGGCCGGAATCGAATTGCGGCCGTGGACGCGTCGGCCTCGTAGCAGCGATTCGCGATTGCTCGCGCCCTTCGGGCCTCGCCGCTCACGCTGCCACCTCCCCCGCGCTCTTCACCGCGTGGCGCAGGTAGAACGCGGCGCCGCCCGCGGCGACCAGCAGCGAGAGAAGGCAAAGCGCGTTCGCGACCGCATAATCGGAATGCGTGTTGATCCGATAAGCGACATCCACGGTGATCATCGTCGGCGAATTCGGGTTGATCATCAGCGGCACCGACAGCACCGACAGCATCGTGACGAACGACAGCACGACGCCGACCAGCACGGTCCCGCGCACCTGTGGCAATACGATGTCCCACAGCACCCATCGGCGCGGGGCGCCGAGGTTGCGCGCGGCCTCGATGTGCTGGCGATCGAGCGACGCCATGGCGCCCGCGACCAGCAGCGTCACGAACGGCGCCTGTTTCCAGACGAAGGCGACGACAATCCCGCGCCAGTCGAGCAGGCTTTGTGCCGACAGCGGATCGAGAAGTCCCGTTCCGATCAATACGTGGTTCAGCATCCCGTTCTTCGCGAGGAACGTTCGCATCACCTGCCCTGCCACGACGAACGGGATGAAGAGCGGCCAGCGGTAAAGCCAGCGCAGCGTCGCCACCGCGCGCGGATTCTCGCCCAATGTCAGATAGCCGGCGATCGCGATCGCCACGACCGCGATCAGCGCCGAAGACAGCAGAACGATCGCCAGCGTGAATACCAGATCGGTCGTGTAGAGTTCGAACGA
Organism: uncultured beta proteobacterium; assembly: GCA_963844005.1. GTDB lineage: Bacteria > Pseudomonadota > Gammaproteobacteria > Burkholderiales > Casimicrobiaceae > CAIWHR01. Next base: position 6,312 of record CAWJMQ010000004.1, read on the forward strand.
TTTCTCGAAGTGCTGGAGCGTGAGCCGGCCGTCCTTCGCCCGGAACGCCGTGGCGAACGAGATGCCGAGCGGTACGATGAAAAATGCGACGACGATCGCGAGCGCAGGCGCGATCAGCGCGAGCCCGATCCTGCGTCCGCGGAGGTCGGCCGCGCGAGTTGCGGCGCTCGCGTCGCTCACGTCGGCGGCCTCCTTGAACGGTTCACGAGACACTACCGTCGCGCGTCGGCCGCCAGCCGTGATTCGCGATTGCTCGGATCCCCGGCATTCGCCGGGGCCCCTCCTCGCCGCTCACACTGCTACTTCAGTACCACACGCTCATAGCCTTCGACGATGTCGGTGAAATACTCCGACAGCGGGAACGGCCGACCGTATTTCGCGAGGTCGTTCGGCGATATGTCGGTGAAGAGCTTGTTCCAAGCCGCCGGCGTCAGCTTGGCCTGGACGAACTGCGGATCGATTCCCGGGTACCAGTTGAACTGCTTGACGATCCCATCCGCCTGCACCTCGGGGCTCTCGGCGAGATCGATGAATTTCTTCGCCAGCGCCGCGTTCGCCGCCTTCGCGGGAATCACGTAGTACATCGGCTGGCCCGGTAACCCCGGTTGCGGCAGCGCGAGCTTGATCTTCGGGCTCATCTTGCCGTCGGCCTGCCACGTGTAGAACATGTCGACCCATACCGGCCCCATCGCGATCTCGCCGCGATTCAGCATGTCGAGCGTGCCGGCGTTGCCGGGGGTCATCACGACGTTCTGATTGAAATCCTTCAGGCCGGCGAGCGATTTCTCGATGATCGCCTTGTCGGCCGCCGCGTACGGGCCCTTCTCCAGCTTGTCACCGAGACCGGAGTTCGCCGACACCCAGCCCATCACAAAGCCGACGCCGGACATACCGCCTTTGACGCCGTTGTAGCCGAATTGCTTCGGATTCTTCTTCACCCACTCGGCAAGCTCGGCATAGGACATCGGCGGCGCTTTCACGAGATCCGGGTTGTACGCGAACGCGATCTGGCTGTGGAACATCGGCAGCACGTAACCGTCGACGTTGGCGCCCAGCGCGTTCTTCGCCGTGTCGCGCGAGACGAGCTTGCCGGCCGCGACATCATTGCGGTACGCCATCAGCAGGCTTTCCTTCACCATGGTCGCGGCGCCGCGTTGGTGGACCACCGCAACGTCGACGTCCCACGCCGCAGTGCCGGCCTTCTGCTGCGCCGACAGCTTTTCGTAGATCTTCTGCGAACCCGAATCCCCGGGACCGGTGCCGACCGCGCGCACCTTGACGCCGGGATTCATCTGCTCGAACTTCGGTCCGAGATAATTCGTGACGTAGTCGACCATGTTCTGATCGCCGGCACTGACCACATTGAGCGTGACTTGGGCCGAAACGGGCGACGCCGAAACGAGCGCCGCGGCGACGGCCGCAGCAAGCATGAAGCGGAAGCGCATGGGATCCTCCTAGGTACGTGCGTTGAAATCACGGGGAAACAACATCAGTGCGGCGCGCGGAACCGCAACGCGCGTGGCCGTGCCTTCGTCCATCCGTTCGGGCGCATGCACCCATACCTCGGTACCGCCCGCGCGGACGCGATAGCGATAGCCCTGCCCGACGTAGAACGCCTGCGCGACGACACCCGGCAGCAGCAGCGCGTCGGCGGGAGCCGGCTCCGCGGCGGGGACGAGCCTCGCCGCGTCGCCGCGGAAGTGTGCGCGAACGGCACGCCCCGCGCCGTTCTCGCTCGGCGCGACCAGCGTGCCGTCGGCGCGCTCGACAAGGTCGAGCCCGTTGTCGGCGCCCATGAACCCGGCGACGAATGCCGACGACGGCCGGTGGAACACTTCCTCCGGCGCGCCACATTGAATGATCCGGCCCGCGTCGATGACAGCGATGCGGTCCGCGAGCGTCAGCGCCTCCTCGCGGTCGTGGGTCACATAGACCGCAGTGATGCCGATGCGCTGCTGCAGTGCGCGGAGTTCATGGCGCAACTCGAGCCGCACCTTGTAATCCAGATTGGACATCGGCTCGTCGAGGAGGAGCAGCGATGGTTTGACCGCCAGCGCGCGACCGAGCGCGACACGCTGGCGCTGTCCGCCGGACAGTTGCGTCACGGGCCGCGCACCGAAGCCCTCGAGTTGCAGCAATGCGAGCATTTCCTCGACGCGCACGGCAATCGCGTCCTTCTTCCACGCGCGCATCTTGAGACCATACCCGATGTTCGCAGCGACGGTCATGTGCGGCCACAGCGCGTACGACTGGAACATCATCGCCGTCCCGCGCCGTTCGGGAGGCAGCCCGGTGATATCGCGGCCCTCGACCCGTATCGCTCCCGACTCCGGAGCGACGAAACCGGCGATCGCGCGAAGCAGCGTCGTCTTGCCGCACCCCGAGCTTCCGAGGAGCGCGATCATTTCGCCGCGCTCGACATCGAGGCTCACCTGGTCGAGCACGCGTGTCCCCCCGTAGGAGACCGTCAGTGCCTCGATCGAAAGGTAGGGGGGCATGATCCGGCTGCTGGCACCTGGGTGCGCAGTATGACGCGAATGTGAAGGGGTGGCCAAGGCTCGGCGCGGACCAGGGCGGACAGCCCGAGGCAAGTCCGCGTGTTGCGGTGCATCAGAGGCTTTTCAAGCCAACGCCATTTGCGCTTGATTTGTATCAACATGCCCTGCTCGCAACCGGGCAGCATGGTCGACGAGAGGCGGGCCGGATGACATGGGTTGTCCCGAAGGCCGCCGCGAGCGGAGGGAACGCAGCATGACGCGACTGCCTTGGACCTTCCAACGGGCCGCGGCGGCGCCAGGGACCCGGCGATGACGGACTCGGTGAAGACCATCGTGGACGCCGTGCTGGAGCGCAACGGCCGCAACCCGCACTACCTCGTGCAGATATTGCGCGAAGTGCAGGAGGCTTGCGACTGGATCTCGCCCGAGGCGATCGATCGGATGCAGGAAGCCATGCGCCTGCCGCGCACCAAGATCGAAGGCGTCGCCGGCTTCTACGCCTTCCTCTACACGCAGCCGCGGGGCGAGTACCGCGTGCTGTTCAGCGACAACATCACCGATCGCATGCTGGGCAACATGCCGCTCCTCGACCACATGTGCCGGCAGCTCTGGGTCGAGCGGGGCAAGACGTCCGAGGACGGGCTCGTCAGCATCGACACCACCTCGTGCACCGGCATGTGCGACCAGGGTCCGGCGCTGCTGGTCAACAACCTCGCGATCACGCGCCTCACGACAGCCAGGATAGACGCGATCTGCGAGCTGATACGCAGCCGCGCGCCGTTGTCCGCGTGGCCGGCAGAATTCTTCCACGTCGACGACAACGTCCGTCGCGAGGACGTCATGCTCGCCTCCGAGCCCGATCCGGGGCGGGCGCTCACCGCAGCGCTCGCCCGCGGCGCTGACGGCCTGCTCGCCGAGATCAAGGCGTCCAACCTGCGCGGCCGCGGCGGCGCCGGCTTCGCCACGGGCCAGAAATGGGAAGCGTGCCGCGATGCGCCGGGCGCCGCGCACTACGTCGTCTGCAACGCCGACGAGGGCGAGCCGGGCACGTTCAAGGACCGCGTGCTGCTTACTTCGTACGCCGACCGCGTGCTCGCCGGGATGACGCTCTGCGCATTCGTCGTGGGCGCGAAGCGCGGCTTTCTCTACCTGCGCGGCGAATACCGCTATCTGCTCGAGCACCTGCACGCCGTGCTCGCGCGCCGGCGCCGGCGCAACCTGCTGGGCGAGCGCATCCTCGGACGGGCGGGGTTCGACTTCGATGTCGAGATTCACCTTGGCGCCGGCGCGTACGTCTGCGGTGAGGAGTCGGCGCTGATCGAGTCGCTCGAAGGCAAGCGCGGCACGCCGCGCAACCGGCCGCCGTTCCCGGTCACGCACGGCTACCTCGGGCAGCCGACGGTGGTGAACAACGTCGAGACCTTCGCCGCCTGCTCGCTGATCGCGAAAAGCGGCGGCGCGTGGTACGCCGGCATCGGCACGGAAAAATCGGCGGGCACGAAGATCCTCTGCGTGTCCGGCGACTGCAGCCGGCCCGGCATCTACGAGTATCCGTTCGGCGTCACCGTGCGCGACGTCCTCGCCGACTGCGGCGCGACCGACACGCAGGCCGTGCAGATCAGCGGGCCGTCGGGCATCTGCGTTCCCGCCACGGAGTTCGACCGCCGGATCGCCTTCGAGGACCTGCCGACCGCCGGCGCGTTCATGATCTTCGACCACGGCCGCGACATGTTCGAGGTCGCGCGCAACTTCGTCCACTTCTTCGCGCACGAGAGCTGCGGCTTCTGCACGCCGTGCCGTGTCGGGACGTCGTTGCTGCGGAACATGATGGACAAGCTCGCCAACGGCCACGGCTCGCCCTACGATTTCGCCGAGATCGAACGGATGAACCGGATACTGCAGGCGATGAGCCACTGCGGCCTCGGGCATTCCGCGTGCAACCCGGTGCTCGACACCATCGCCAAGTTCCGTCCGGCCTACGAGCGCCGGCTCGAGCACGAGGAATTCGGGCCCGCGTTCGATCTGGACCGCGCGCTGACCGCGGCCCGCCAGATGACCGGCCGCGACGACGCCGAGCGCCCATTTCGACAGCGAGTCCGAGGCGGGACGATGAGCGCGAGTTGTTCACCCTCGACGGCAGGCCGATCCCTTTCGCCGAAGGGCAGACGATCATCGAGGCGGCGATCGCGGCGGACGTCTACATTCCGCACCTGTGCTACCACCCCGAGTTCAAGCCGCACGGCTCGTGCAAGCTGTGCACGGTCAAGGTCAACGGACGGCAGATGGCGTCGTGCACGCTGCGCGCCGCAGGCGGGCATGGTCGTCGAGAGCGACACGCCGGAGCTGAACGACGAGCGCCGCACGCTGCGTGCAGATGCTGTTCGTCGAAGGCAACCATTTCTGCCCGTCCTGCGAGAAGAGCGGCGACTGCAAGCTGCAGGCCACCGCCTACGATCTGGGCATGATGTCGCCGCATTTCGACCATTTCTTCCCGGACCGGCCGGTCGATGCGTCGCACCCCGAACTGCTGCTCGACTTCAACCGCTGCATCCTCTGCTCGCTCTGCGTGCGCGCGAGCCGCGACGTCGACGGCAAGAACGTGTTCGCGCTCGTCCGGCCGCGGCATCAGGACGCATCTCATCGTCAACGCGAAATCGGGCCGGCTCGCCGACACCGACATCACCGTCGACGACAAGGCGGTTCAGGTCTGTCCGGTCGGCGTCATCCTGAGCAAAGCGTCGGGGCTTCGCCGTGCCGATCGGCAAGCGCGTGTTCGACCTGAAGCCGATCTCGGGCTACGCCGACGCGTCGGCGAAGATCGACGAGCACTGACATGGATGCCCCGGTGACAAAGAAGCTCAGGGTCGCCACGACCTCGCTCGCCGGCTGCTTCGGCTGCCACATGTCGTTTCTCGACATCGACGAGCGGCTGTTCGAGCTGCTCGAGCTGATCGAGTTCGACCGCTCGCCGCTCACCGACATCAAGAAGATCGGCGACTGCGACATCGGCATCATCGAAGGCGGGCTGTGCAACGCGGAGAACGTGCATGTGCTGCGCGAGTTCCGCGCCCGCTGCCGGATCCTCGTCGCCATCGGCGCCTGCGCCATCAACGGCGGCCTGCCGGCGCAGCGCAACCATCTGCGGCTGCCGCTGATCCTCGCAGGAGGTCTATCAGCACCAGCCCGGGCTCGCCAACGGCCTGATTCCGAACGACCCGGAACTGCCGCTGCCGCTCAACAAGGTGCACCCGCTGCACGAGGTGGTGCAAGATCGACTACTTCATCCCGGGTTGCCCGCCGTCGGCCGATGCCATCTGGAAGGTGCTCACCGACCTGCTCGGCGGCCGCGCGCCGACGCTCGGGCACCGGCTGATCCAGTACGACTGAGGAACCCGGTCCCATGACCTTCGCACTCGAAACCGCCGCCAACCCGGAGAAGCTGCGCCGCGTCGCGATCGATCCGGTGTCGCGCGTCGAGGGCCACGGCAAGGTCACGATCCTGCTCGACGACGCGACAACCAGGTGCACCAGGTCGCGGCTGCACATCGTCGAGTTCCGCGGCTTCGAGAAGTTCATCCAGGGCCGCCCCTACTGGGAAGTGCCGGTGATGGTGCAGCGCCTGTGCGGCATCTGCCCGGTGAGCCATCACCTCGCGGCGTCCAAGGCGCTCGACGCCGATCGTCGGCGCCGGCAAGCTCACGCCGACCGCCGAGAAGATGCGCCGGCTGATGCACTACGGCCAGATCATGCAGTCGCACGCGCTGCATTTCTTCCATCTGTGCTCGCCGGACCTGCTGTTCGGCTTCGACAGCGAGCCGGCGCGGCGCAACATCGTCGCGCGTCGCGCAGGCCCATCCGGAGATCGCCCGCCAGGGCGTACTGCTGCGCAAGTTCGGGCAGGAGGTGATCCGCGTCACCGCCGGCAAGCGCGTCCACGGCACCGGCTCGATCCCGGGCGGCGTCAACAAGAGCCTGACGCTGGAGGAACGCGACCTGCTGCTCGCCGACATCTACCAGATGGTCGCCTGGAGCCGCGACGCGGTACGGCTGGTCAAGGACCTGCACGCGCAGAACCCGGCGCTGTACAACAGCTTCGGCATCTTCCGCTCGAACTTCATGTCGCTCACGGGCATCGACGGGGCGCTCGACTTCTATCACGGCCGGCTGCGCGCCCGCAACGACAACGGCGACATCCTGTTCGACGGCGTCGACTATCGCGGCTACGCCGACCTGATCCACGAGGAGGTCAAGCCCTGGAGCTACATGAAGTTCCCGTTCTTCACGGCGCTCGGCAAGGAGAACGGCTGGTACAAGGTCGGGCCGCTCTCGCGCGTGCAGAACTGCGATTTCATCCCGACGCCGCTGGCCGAGGCCGAACGGCGCGAATTCGTCGACTATTCCGGCGGCACGCCGATGCACGCGCCGCTCGCCTACCACTGGACGCGCATGATCGAGATGCTGCACGCGGCCGAGACGATCAAGGACCTGCTGCACGACGACGACATCCTCGGCGGCGACTCATGGTCGACCGGCGAGCGCGCGCTCGAGGGCGTCGGCGTGATCGAGGCGCCGCGCGGCACGCTTATCCACCACTACCGCGTCGACGAGGACGACCTGGTGACGATGTGCAACCTGATCGTCTCGACCACGCACAACAACCAGGCGATGAACGAGGCGATCCGCAACGTCGCGCAGCGCTACCTGCGCGGACGCGAGATCACCGAAGGGCTGCTCAACCACATCGAAGTGGCGATCCGCGCCTTCGATCCCTGCCTGTCGTGCGCCACGCACGCGCTGGGCAAGATGCCGCTCGCCGTCGAGCTGATCGATGCGGACGGCCGCCCGGTCGATGCGCTGACCCGCGACGATAGCGGCGCATCGCGCGCGGTGCTGCGGCGATGAGCTCCGTGGGGACGCTCAAACCGCGAGCGTTCTCGTGATCGCGGTCGGCAATCGCAGCCGTGGCGACGACGCGATCGGTCCGCTGCTTCTCGACCGCCTCGCAGCGTGGCTCGCGCGCGACTTCCCGGATGCGGATTTCGCGCTGATTGAGGACTATCAGTTGCAGATCGAGCACGCGCTCGACCTCGCCGGGCGCAGGCTTGTGTTGTTCGTCGACGCGGGCACCGGCACCGCAGCGCCCTGCGAGCTGTACGAAGTCGCCGCGGCCACGACGATCGCAAGCCACAGCACGCACGCCCTCGCGCCGGCGGCCGTACTCGGCTGCTACCGCCAGATCACGGGCGAATCTCCGCCACCGGCTTTCGTGCTGTGCGTGCGCGGCGAGCGCTTCGAGCTGGGCGAGGCGCTGAGCTTAGCCGCGCGGGAGCGTGTCGAGGCCGCGTGGCTGCGCCTGGTCGCCCTCTGCGCGCACCCGGACCTCGGCCACTGGCGCGCGATCGTCGCGCGGGGGCTGCCGAAGCATCGAGAGCGCCAACCCCGACCCGGTGTCAGTGCAGCTCGATGAAGATCCGCTCGGCGAGCGCGCGGCTCACGCCGGGTACGCGCGCGAGGTCGTCGATGCTTGCCGCCTGCACACCCCTGAGGCCACCGAAGTGCGCGAGGAGCGCCTGCCGCTTCTTCGCGCCGATCCCGGCGATCTCCTGCAGCGACGATGTGACCCGCGCCTTGCCCCGGCGCGCGCGGTGGCCCTGGATCGCGAATCGGTGCGCCTCGTCGCGGATCTGCTGCAACAGGTGAAATCCCGGATGATCGGAAGGAAGGTTGAGCACCGCATCGCGATCCGGGAACACGATGTCTTCCTCGCCCGCCTTGCGCTCCGGTCCTCTTCGCGACGCCGATCAGCCGCGTCTCGTGCAGACCCTGCTCGGCCAGAATTTCCGCCGCGACCGCGACCTGCCCCTTCCCGCCGTCGACGACGATCAGGTCCGGCGTCGGAAACTCGCCTGCGACGATACGCGCGCAGCGCCGCGTCAGCGCCTCGCGCAGCGCCGCGTAGTCGTCGCCTCCCGCGGCCGGCGTCACGTTGAAGCGCCGGTATTCCGACGTCTGCATCGCGAGACGGTCGAAGATCACGCACGAAGCGACCGCACGCTCGCCCATCGTGTGCGAGACATCGAAGCATTCGATCCGTTGCGCTTCGGGCGGCAGTCCGAGCGCCGCCTGCAATGCGGCGAGCCGATCTTCCTGTGTAGCTTTTTGCGCGAGCTTTTGCCGGATTGCGAACTCCGCATTCTGCATCGCCATCGCAAGCCACACGCGGCGCTCGCCGCCGGGGTTGCCGACGATCTGCACGCGAAATCCCGCCTGCGCGGACAGCACCTCGGCCAGCGCCTCCTCGCCGTCGGCGCCCGAGGCGACGATCGTGGGCGGCACCGGCCGATCGACGTAGTGCTGCGCGAGAAACGCGGGCACCACCTCGGCGAGCGCGCCTGCGTCAACGCGCCGGGGAAAGTACGTGCTGTCGCCGACGTGCCGCCCGCCACGGACCATCACGACGTTGACGGCGACGAGTCCCTGTACCGCCGCCGCCGCGACGACGTCGAGGTCGCCGGCTGTCGCGCTTTCCACGAACTGCCGGGACTGCAGCTGCATCAGCCTGGTGATCTTGTCGCGAATGCGCGCCGCTCGCTCGAACGCGAGCGTGGCGCTCGCCGTCTCCATCTGCTCCTTGAGCTGCGCCAACACTTCGGTGGTCTTCCCCTGAAGGAAGAGCACGGCGCTCTTCACGTCGTCGGCGTAATCGACTTCGCTGACGAGCCCCACGCACGGCGCGCTGCAGCGCTGGATCTGATGGAGCATGCACGGGCGCGAGCGATTCGCGAACACCGTGTTCTCGCACGTGCGCAACTGGAAGACCTTCTGCAGCAGCGCCATTCCCTCGCGCACCGCTCCGGCGCTGGGGAACGGGCCGAAGTACTTGTTCTGGCGATCGAGCTTGCCGCGATGGAAACGCAGCTGCGGAAATGATTCGCCGGTGAGGCAGACGTACGGGTAGCTCTTGTCGTCGCGGAAGAGGATGTTGTACCGGGGCTCCTCCGCCTTGATCAAGTTGTTCTCGAGAAGCAACGCCTCGCTTTCCGAGCGCGTGACCGTCGTCTCGACGCGCGCGACCTGAGCCAGCATCAGCGCGATTCGCGTCTCGTGCGCGCCCTTCTGGAAATAGCTCGACACCCGCTTCTTGAGGTCGCGCGCCTTGCCGACGTAGAGGGTCTCGCCGGTGGCATCGAACATCCGATAGACGCCGGGACGGTGCGGCAGGGAGGCGAGGAGCTCGTGCGCGTCGAACGGTCGCGATGCCTCGGCCGGAACCGGCGGGTCGACCGCGTCATCTCGGGGAGTCGCCGTCATTTCACGCGGAGTGTCGGGACAACGCTGTCCGTCCCAGGCTCTCCCGGCGGCGATGCGCGGCGATCCTGTCGAAAACTGCGCGGAACATCGGCGCCGTCAGCCTTCCCGTGTTCGTGTTGTAGCGGCTGCAATGGTAGCTGTCGAAGAGGACGACCCCGTTCGCCAGCGGATGGCTCGCGCCGTGAGCAAAGGGCATCGTCGACCTCTTCACGCCCAGCGCCTGCAGCGTCGCGTCGTGCGCGACGCGACCCAGGGCCAGAATCGCGCCCCCCGCGGGCAGCGCGGAGAGATCGGCGGCAAGGTAGCCGTTGCATGCGCGTATTTCGGCCGGCTTCGGCTTGTTGCCGGGAGGCAGGCATTTTACCGCGTTCGTGATCCGGCAATCCCGAAGGACGAGGCCGTCGTCGCGCGCGGTGGCAACGGGCTGCGATGCGTATCCATACGCATGTAGCGTTTCGTAAAGGATGATCCCCGCGTGGTCGCCGGTGAACGGGCGGCCAGTGGCGTTCGCGCCGTGGAGTCCAGGCGCAAGACCAACGATGACGAGGGCGGCGTCGGGGGTGCCGAACGGAGGAACCGGACGACAGAAGTAGCCGGAGTTCCTCGCTCGCACGTCGTCGAGAAACGCAGCGAGCCGTACGCAGCGCCGGCAGTTGGCGTCGTAGACGGCGGGCGCTGCGAATTCGGCGGGCACTGCGTGTTCTGGCAGAATGGCGGCTCTTCTCGCGGCCATCGGATGGGCGCGAATCTTGCAATGGCCATGGGATGGGCGCGCATCCTAGCATGAACACCGGCCGCAGCCTCCCGGCGAAAACGCGATTTGCCGACCTTTGCCAGCGACGTCCGACTGGCGCCTGACCACCCATGCTTCCCGTTGAACCGAACCTCGAGGTCCGCTCGCGCTTACCCGCGCGGACGAATGGCAATGGCCGAAAGCCACCCTTGCTGTTCGTGCATGGCGGCTTCAGCGATGCGTGGTTCTGGGCCCCCTACTTCCTGCCATGGTTCGCCGAAAAGGGCTACGCGGCGCACGCTCTGTCGCTGCGCGGGCACGGCGCCTCCGGCGGCGCCGAAACGCTGTTCGTGACCGGTCTCGACGATTTTGCCGCTGACGTCGAACATGTCGCAGCGGGACTTGCGGCGCCGCCGGTGCTGATCGGCCATTCGATGGGCGCGGCCGTCATCGAACGCCTGCTCGCGACCCGTCCTGTCCGCGCTGCGGCGTTGATTTCTCCGGTGCCGCCAGTCGGGCTCCTGGCGATGGCGGCGCGTCTCGCAACCGGGCAACCGGATTATCCGATCCAATTTTCGCAGTTCGACCCGGGGCGAATGTCCAACCACTTGCTCGACGCGTTGCGGCCGTTCTATTTCAGCGACGACGTCGCGCCGGAGATCATGGCCGAGGCAACGTCGCATCTCTGCGCCGAATCGCCTCGCGTCCTGTTGGATCTTTCGATGCGCCTGCACTGGCAGCTTCCCGAGCGCGGCGGCGTTCCCTTGTTCGTGCTCGGCGCCGAAGGGGACCGGATCTCGACTCCCGACGACGTCCACGCGACAGCGCGACACCACGGTGTCGACGCGACGTTGCTGCCGGGCCTCGCCCACATGCTGATGCTGGAACGCCAGTGGGAGCAGCCGGCGAAGGAACTTCTCCGCTGGCTCGGAACGCTGTAGCGAATCTCGCTCGCCATCTGATCGGCCAGCGGGTCCGCGCGCGGAATTGGATTTGCCCTCGTGGGGTCGAGCCGAAGGTCGGCTCGCGCAAGCTGCTCGCTCCAGCCGAGCTTCGGCTCAGGCAGCCTTCTCCTGCCGGGCACGGATGAACCGCTCGAACTCCTTCGCCGGCAGCGGCCGGCTCATCCAGAAGCCCTGAAAGCAGTCGCATCCGCGGGCCGCGAGGAAATCGAGCTGCATCTGCGTCCCCACGCCTTCGGCCACGACCTTGAGGCCGAGGCCGCGTGCGAGCCCGATGATGGCCTCGGTAATCGCGGCGTCGCCCGGGTCGGTTTCGAGATCGGCAATGAACGAGATGTCGATCTTCAGCGTATCGATGGGGAAGTGCTTGAGGTGGGTCAGCGACGAGTAGCCAGTCCCGAAGTCGTCGATCGCGACCGTGAAGCCATCGTTGCGCAGAAGATGCAGGGCCTTGCGGATCGCGTCGAGGTCGTGCAGCAGGCTCGTCTCGGTCACTTCGAGCTCGATCCACGAAGGATCGCAGCCGGCGGCGCGCACGATCTCCGAGATCCGTTGCGCGATGTCGTCGCGATAGAACTGCCTCCCTGAGAGATTCACGGAGACATTCAACATCAGACCCGCGCGGCGCCATGCCGCGCATTGTTGCGCTGCGGATCGAAGCACCCATTCGCCGAGCGCGTGGATCAGACCGGATTCCTCGGCAAGCGCAACGAAGACCTTCGGGGAAACGCTGCCATGCTCGGGATCGTCCCATCGCAGCAGTGCTTCCGCGCCGACGACCACGCGATCGGCAACGTTCAGGATCGGCTGATAGTGCAGCCGCAGCAGGTCCGCCTTCAACGCGGCGCGCAGCGCGGTCTCGAGCGCATGCTGGCGCAGCCGATGCTGCGCGAGATCGGCGTCGAGGAACTGGTAGGTGTTGCGGCCGAGTTCCTTCGACCGGTACATCGCGACGTCCGCGTGCTTCAGCAATTCCTCCGGATCATCCGAGTCGTCGGGATAGACGCTGATGCCGATCGACGAGGTCACGTAGATGTCGTGCTCTTCGATCCTGAACGGGTGGGTGATGGCGTCGAGCAGCTTCTGGGCGATGCGCGCGAGGATGGCTGGTTCCTCGAAGTCCTCGACCACGACCATGAACTCGTCGCCGCCCAGACGCGCGAGGAGATCGACCTCGCGCAATGCCGTGGAGAGCGATTGGCTCACTTCCTTCAAGAGCTCGTCCCCGATCCGATGGCCCAGCGTGTCGTTGACGTTCTTGAAACGGTCTAGGTCGATGAACAGCACGCCGACGCGACGGCCGGTGCGCTTCGCCTGCGCAATCGCCTGCCCCAGGCGTTCCTGCAGCAGCAACCGGTTGGGCAGTCCCGTCAGCGCGTCGCGCGTCGCCATGTGCTGCAGCCGCTCCTCGGCCTGGATCCGTGACGATACGTCTTGAACGAACGAGAGAATCGAGACGATATTTCCCTCATCGTCGAGCAGGCACGAGTGGTACCACTCGCACCAGATCGTCTGCCCGTCCTTGCGGTTGTTGCGCGTCTGGCCCGTGGTCCGCGGTTCTTCGCCGCTCATCAGTCGCGTGAGCAGTTCGGCCACCGCGCCGCGGTCTGCCTCATGCAGCAGTGGGTTGCCGTCGATCGGCATGCCGAGAACCTCCTCGGCGCGCCAGCCGAAGAGCCGCTCGGCTTGCGGCGACCACCGCACGAGCCGGAAATCGCGGTCCCATTCGAGCACGGCGAGAGGCGTGTTGTCGATGTGCGACGACAGCATCCAGTTGGCACGGCGCAACGCATCCTCGTTGCGCTTCTGGTCGTGAACGTCGGTGTGCACTGCGTAGATGCCGATCACGCGGTCTTCGGCGTCGCGGTTCGGTGCGTAATGGACCGACTCCCAGCGTTCTTCGCCCGAGGGCTGCGTAAGCATCTGCTCGACCGAGACGACTTCACCGTGAAGAACCCGCTCGAGCATCGGCTGCATCTGCCGGAAACGCTCCTCGCCGACCACATCGGCGACCGGACGGCCCGTAAGCTCGTTTCGGCTGAGGCCCAGCCATTCCTCGTTGTGCCGATTCAGGAAGCGGTATCGATAGTCGCGGTCGATGTAAGCCACGCGCGCGGGCACGTTGTCCATGATGAGGCGCAGCTCGGACTCCGAGGCCCGCAGCGCTTCCTGGGCTTGCTTCAGGCCGTGGATGTCGTTCATCAGGACGAACGCACCAGGCACCCCGCCCGACGGCGTTGCGTCGGGGACAATGCGGATCGTCATCCAGCGACTGACGCCTCCCGCGCCCGGGACCAGCCGGTCGAATGCCGCCGACTCGCCACCGAGCGCGCGGGTGATCGTCGCCTTTGCCCCGGCGTAGATGTCCGCACCGACGACGTCGTTCAGCCGAAGCGTTGCGACTTGCTCGGCGGCAAACCCGAAGTACTGCAGCAATGCACGATTGACATACTGGCAGCGCTCATCGCGATCGATATAGGCAACGGGAGCCGGCACGCCGTCCATGATCGCGCGAAGCTGGCTTTCCCGTGCGGCCAGCGCATCCTGCGCGATCTTGAGGTCGGTGATGTCGTGGCCGACGACGTAGACACCCTGGATGACACCGTCGATCCGGTGGTCGGGCACCATCCTGCCGCGAATCCAGCGCACGCGACCCGTCGCGTCGACGAGGGCCCGCTCGTAGCTGATCGTCTCGCCGGCGAAGGCCCGGTCGTGGTACGGCGCAAGCGCCTCGGTCGCCTCGAGCCCGATCACCTCCGACGCGGTCTTGCCGATGACGGCGGCGCGGTCGAGGCCATTGAGCTGGAGAAACGCCTCGTTGACGAACGCGTGGCGCCGATCGGTGTCGAGATAGCTGACGGGGTCCGGTATGTTGTCCGTGAAGAGCCGCAGCTGCTCCTCGCGCGTAGCCAGCGCCTGTTCGGTCAGCTTGAGATCGTGAATGTCGTATTCGGTGCAGTAGAGTCCGCGCAACCTCCCGGCCGCATCGAGGTCCGGCGCGACGCGGCCGTGTACCCAACGCTGTTTGCCGTCGGGCGGGCTGTCGACGCGCTCGTATTCGATATTCTCGCCGCCCTGCGCGCGCTCGAGGATCGGCCGCAGGAACGACGCGACATCGGGAGCGAGGACTTCGAACGGCGTCCTCCCGTAGATCTGCTCCTGCGGCCAGCGGACCCAATTCGCGAAGGCCTGATTGACGAACGTATACGTGGACGCACGGTCGAGGTATGCGATCGGACCCGGAATATTGTCGGCGATGAGCCGAAGCTGCACTTCCTGCGCCCGCAACGCGTCGCGGATCGCGACGTCGTCCTCGATGTCGGTCATCACCGCGAAGACGCCACCGACGTGCCCGCCGACCGCGCGGTCCGGGAACAGCGTTATGCGGACCCAGCGGAGTTCGCCGGTCGATTTGCGTTCGCGCCGCTCGAACGAAACCTTCTCGCCATCGAAGGCACGTTCGATATGCTCGTCCATTTCCGCGAACGTGCCGCCAGCGATCAGCTCCTGCACGCCGCGACCGAGCAAGTCGTCCGGCGCGACGCCGATCCAGTTTCCGAAAGGCTTGTTCGCGAACCGGACCTTGAGGTTCCGGTCGAAGTGGACGATCGGCGATCCGACGCTGTCGGTGACGAGACGCAGCCGATGCTCGCGCCACCCGGCCTCGAGCTCCAGCCGCTTCAGCTGGTCGACGTCGGCATAGGTGACCAGGAACCCGCGAACGTCGCCGTCCGTGCCGCGATCCGGGTAGTAATCGACGCGAATCCAGATTGCGGGACGGTTCGGTGCACTCAGTTGCCGCTCGAACCCCGTCCGCTCACCCGCGAGCGCGGCCTCGACGTACGCCTCGTAGAGCGGATAGGCGTCCCGCCCGGTGACCTCCTGCATCTCGCGGCCGATCACCTTGGCGAAAGGCCGGCCGGTCCATTCGAGGAACGCCTTGTTTGCAAAGCGGTAACGCCTGCTGCCATCGACGTAGGCGACCGGCAGGCCAAGTGCGTTCAGCTTGCGCTGCGACAGCGAAGCCAGGCTGTCCGGCCCATGACCGTCACCCACCTTCCGGGTTACGGTGGCGAGCCCGACCTGGGACAGCGATCGCGTCATCGCCATGCGGCGCTCGCTCTCATTGGATGGTGTATGGAGTTGGTGTAGTGCGGCGCGCGTGCTTCGGGCTTACCCCGCCGAATCCGGGAAACTGCCGTCCGTCCGAACATTATTGGCACTCATCAGGGGCAGGTGAAGCAAGGATCAGGCCTGACGCCCCGGGCGAGGGCTCCGGAACACCGGTTGACTGATGCACGCCGCGCATTCACCCCGGGGCAGGGGTGGAGTTGGCCCATCCCGGGAGGGCCTGGGCGGTCAAAACGCAGGGAAACCCCATACGCGACCCCACCAGCGCACCCGGCTGACGCCCGGCCGCGCAACGACAGCGATCGTCATAAATCAAACCCGCCGGGGCACTCCGACGGCGCCTGTTGCGCTGCACTATCCCGAACGGCGACCCCGCCCTCGGCTCGTCGTTGGGTCGATGCGCGAGGGCGCTTCCCCGCCTGCCGCAAGAGGGATTTCAAGCTGCTCGGTCGCCCCGGCACGGACCTCTTCCCGCTTCGGCTAAAATGAGCCTTCCAATTGACGCGGCCACAAGACGTCTGATGCCGGAGGAGGCGCACTGATGAGAGCCGCGTTGTATTGGCTGCTACTAATCGCCGGACTGGGTATGTCGGTGCCTGTCCTCGGTGCCGAGATCTACACGATCTCGTCGGCCCGGAGCATCAATTCCAGCTACCCGTACAACCAGAATCCGACGTGGCCGCGATAGTCGACGACATCGCCGGATTGCGCCGTATTCTGACGCGGTCCCACGTGATCGCCGTGGTCGGGCTGTCCGCGAACTGGTATCGCCCGAGTTACTTCGCCGCGAAGTACGTGCAGGAGCACGGGTATCGCGTTATCCCCGTCAACCCGAACTATTCCGAGGTGCTGGGCGAGAAGTGCTATCCGAGCGTCACCGAGATTCCCGAGGCCGTCGACATCGTCGACTGCTTCCGCAAGCCTGAAGAAATGCCCGCACTTGCGCGCGAGGCGGCAGAAAAGCACGCGAAGGTGTTGTGGATGCAACTCGGAATTCGCAGCGACGAGGCCGCACGGATCGCAACCGATGCGGGCCTCGACGTCGTGATGGATCACTGCGTCAAGATCGAGCATGCGCGGATCATGGGCGGTCTCAACTGGGCCGGCGTCAACACCGGCGTCATCTCGGCCCGGCGGCCCGCTTGAAAGCCATCGCTGCGAATCGCTTGCCCTCCCATGCCTGACCGCATATTCGGGTTCGACACGCTCTGCCTCCACGCCGGACAGATTCCCGACGCGGCGACGGGCGCGCGCGCGCTGCCGATCTATCAGACGACGTCGTTCGTGTTCGACAGCGCCGACCACGCCGCGAGCCTGTTCAACCTGCAGACCTTCGGCAACGTCTACTCCCGGATTTCGAATCCGACCGTCGCGGCGCTCGAGGAGCGCGTCGCCGCGCTCGAGGGCGGCCGCGCCGCCATCGCCGCCGCCACGGGGATGGCCGCGCAGATGGTCGCGCTGCTCACGCTCTGCCGCAACGGCGACCACATCGTCGCGGGGCGCACGCTGTACGGCGGCACGTATTCGCAGCTTGCCACCACGTTCACGCAGTTCGGCATCGATACGACATTCGTGGACGCCGACGATCCGCAGGCTTTCCGTCGCGCGCTCAAACCACGCACCAAGGCGGTCTACGCCGAGACGGTCGGCAACCCGCAGCTCAACGTCTGCGACATCGCGGCGCTGGCCGAGGTCGCGCACGGCGCCGGCGTCCCGCTCGTCATCGACAACACGCTCGCGTCGCCCTTTCTCTGCCGCCCATTCGAGTACGGCGCCGATATCGTCGTCCACTCGGTGACCAAGTACCTGGGTGGGCACGGCACGACGATGGGGGGCATCGTCGTCGAGTCGGGAAAGTTCCCGTGGGACAACGGCAATTTCCCGCAGATGACGGAACCCTCGCGCGGCTACCACGGCGTCCGCTTCTTCGAGACGTTCGGCGACTTCGGCTTCACGATGAAGGCGCGGATGGAAACGATGCGGACGCTTGGCCCCACGCTCGCCCCGCTGTCGGCATTCCTGCTGCTGCAGGGCATCGAAACACTACACCTTCGAATGCCGCGGCACTGCGAGTCCGCGCTGGCCGTCGCGCGACACCTCACCTCCCACGCGGACGTCGAATGGGTGAACTACCCTCTACTGCCGGGAAACCGTTACGAGCCGCTGGCGCGCCGGTATCTGCCGCGCGGCGCGGGCGGCATCCTCACGTTCGGTGTTCGCGGAGGCGCTGCGGCCGGCGAGCGCTTCATCGAGGCGGCGCAGTTCCTCTCGCACCTCGCAAACGTCGGTGACGCGAAGTCGCTCGTCATCCATCCCGCGTCGACGACGCACCGGCAACTTTCCGAGGACGAGCAGCGCGCGGCCGGCGTGACGCCCGAGATGATCCGGCTGTCGATCGGGCTCGAAACTCTCGACGATATACTGTGGGACCTCGACCAGGCATTGGAGAAATCACGGCAATGATGCGCTATGCCGAAGTACCGTGGCCGTGGGCGGGCCTCACGATCGCCCTCGTGTTGCTGGTGCAGGAAGCGCTGATGAAGCTCCTCGGCGACTCGCCGTCGCTGGCATTGACGTCCTGGCGAATTCTCGTGATGACGATCGGCGTTACGTCGCTTGGGCTCATCGTGCTGCCGCCGCGAAGGTCGGCGTATCTGCTCGGCGCCCTCACCTGCGCCGCGCTGATGGCCTGGGCGCTTTGGCTCCAGTACGGGCTCGGGCTCGACCCCTGCCCGCTGTGTTCGCTGCAGCGCCTCGCCGTGATCGCCATCGGCGTCGTGTTTCTGATCGCCGGCATCCACAATCCCGCGCGTCTCGGCGCATCGATCTACGCCGGGCTCACGGTCGTCATCGGTCTATTCGGCGTGGTGACAGCCATGCGCCATGTCTGGATCCAGTCGCTGCCGAAGGGCGAAGTTCCAGCCTGCGGAATGGGCCTCAACTACATGCTGGAGACGCTGCCGCTCACCGACGTCCTGGCCAAGGTGTTCAAGGGCAGCGGCGAGTGCGCGGAAGCCGGTTGGTATTTCCTGGGGCTCGCGATCCCATCGTGGACGCTCGTGTTCTTCATCGCAATGATGGCGGCTGCGATTGCGCTGATACGGCGTGATTGATCGGCACGCCTACTTCGGCGCCATCCGGATCGCGCCGTCGAGACGAATGACTTCGCCATTCAACATGACGTTGGTGACGATTTCGCGAACGAGAGACGCGAATTCCTCGGGTCGGCCCAGCCGCGGCGGGAATGGGACCATTCTCTCGAGAGATTCCTTCATCTCGGGTGTCAGATTGGCGCCCATCGGCGTCTCGAATATCCCGGGCGCGATCGCCATCACGCGGATGCCGTGACGCGCGAGCTCGCGCGCGATCGGAAGCGTCATGCCGACGAGGCCGGCCTTCGACGCGCTGTACGCGGCCTGCCCGATCTGCCCGTCGAACGCGGCGACCGACGCCGTGAAGACGACCACGCCGCGCTCGCCCTCGGCATTCGGCGCGCTCTTCGCCATCACATCGGCAGCAAGCCGGGTCAGATTGAACGACCCGACCAGATTGATGTTGATCGTGCGCGCGAAGCTTGCAAGCGCGTGCGGAGCTTCCTTGCCGACGACCCTCTCGCCATAGACGATGCCGGCGCAGTTGACGAGCCCGTGCAGTCCTCCGTAGCCTTCGACCGCGGCGGCTATCGCCGCTTTTCCGCTCGCCTCGTCGACGACGTCGGTACGCACGAATCGCACGCTGCGGCCCAGCTCCGTTGCAAGCGCCCGCCCTTCGGTTTCCTTGAGGTCGGCGATGACGACGTTGCCGCCGCCCTCGACCACCATTCGCGTGGTCGCGGCACCCAGGCCGGATGCGCCGCCCGTGATGATGAACGTGCTGCCTTTCAACTGCATGAGTCACTCTCCCTGAGTAGCTACCCTTTGAATCGTTGTCGCGAAGTGACCTTCGCCGCTTCAACTGCCTTCCATCGCCATTGCCGCGGCCGCGATCACGCACGCCGGTCCAGCATGGGCGCACCGGCGGGATTCTGCGCCTTGAACACTGTCATCGCCGCCGTGATCAACCCAGCGAGATCCGCGAGGTTCGCGGGGACGATCACGGTGTTGTTCGTCTTGGCAATATTCGCGAAAGCACCGACGTACTGCTCTGCCACCTTGAGATTCACGGCCTGAATGCCGCCCGGCGACTCGATGGCCTCGGCGACCTGCCGGATCGCCTTCGCGTTCGCCTCGGCGATGGCGAGGAGCGCGGCAGCGTGCCCTTGCGCCTGGTTGATCTCGGCCTGCTTTTCGCCTTCGGATTTCGCGATGGCTGCGGCCCGCGCGCCGTTGGCAAGGTTGATCTGCTCCTGCTGTTTGCCCTCGGACGTCGCGATCACGGCGCGCTTTTCGCGCTCTGCGGTGATCTGCGCCTGCATCGCATGCAGGATCTCCTTCGGCGGCGTCAGGTCCTTGATCTCGTAGCGCAGCACCTTGACGCCCCAGTTCGCCGCCGCCTGATCGAGCGCCGTGACCACGAGGCCGTTGATGTGCTCCCGTTCCTCGAACGTCCGGTCGAGCTCCATGCGGCCGATCACGCTGCGCAACGTCGTCTGCGCGAGCTGCGTGATCGCGACCTGGAAATTGCTCGAGCCGTAGGACGCGAGCTTCGGATCAGTCACCTGAAAATAGAGGATGCCGTCGACTTGCAGTTGGGTATTGTCCTTGGTGATGCAGATCTGGCTCGGGACGTCGAACGGGATTTCGCGCAAGTCGTGCTTGTAGGCGACACGGTCGATGAACGGGATCACGAAATTGAGGCCGGGCTGGAGCACCGCATAGAAGCGGCCCAGCCGCTCGATGACGAGCGCATGCTGCTGCGGCACCACGCGGATCGCCCGCATGATGACGATGACCGCAACAACGAACAACAGAACTGTGAAAAGCGACGACCCCATCATTAGGACGGCCTCCATTGCGATTCAGACGGCGGGACGGCGGTCGGAGAGGACCAGCACCGAGCCGCGCATGGCGACGATATAGAGCGTCTCGGCTTGGCGAACGTCGGACGTCGCGAGTTCGGCGTCCCACGTCGACCCACGGTAGGCCACTCGCACGGTCCCGTCGGCATTCCACGATTCCACGTGGACGGCCTGCCCTACGTCGAGCGACGGCTGTGGTGCCGGTGTAGCACGCCCAAGTCGCCAGCGGTGCGCCGCAATCGTCAGTGCGACGCCGAGAATGCCGGCGATCACGAACTGCAATTGCAGCCCGACGCCCAGCCAAGCAGCCACACCCCCGAGGGCAAAGGCAATGCCAACGGCCAAAAGGTAGAACGTCCCCGTCACGAGTTCGGCGGCGATGAGTACGGCCGCCGCAATCCACCACGTCCATTCAACGCTCATCGACCCTGCTCGATCTCGTTGCCTCGATGCGTGCAAGGATAAGCCACTTTAAAGATCGCCGTTCCGGTCCCATTTCGTCGCGAAACGATCCGGATCCGGGAACGTTGCGCGCGGCTCGGCATCCATCGCCGATTGGAGTATAATATTTCTTTTTTAATCAAGCGCTTTGGCGCTGAAACTCGAACTCGCGAGGTTGCGATGCCGATCTACGAATACCGGTGCTCGTCCTGCGGCCATGAACTCGAGGCACTGCAGAAATTTTCCGACACCCCTCTTCGCATGTGCCCTTCCTGTAACGCCGAATCACTCGTGAAGCTCATGTCCGCTGCCGGATTCCAGCTAAAGGGCAGCGGCTGGTACGCGACGGACTTCAAGGGCAGCGGCAGCAAGCCGGCGCCGACTAAGGTCGATGGCGAGTCGAAGCCCGCGGCGCAATCCGACGGCAAAGGCGAGACCAAGACCGACGGCAAGAGCGCCTCCGCGAGCGAGAAGAGCGAGAGCAAGAGCGACTCCAAGATCGAGAGCAAGGGCGAATCCAGGGGCGAATCGGCAAGCAGCGCCAAGGCTCCCGCTTCCGGAACCGGAGTGCCCCCTGCTTCCACGTAACGCAGTTCCGCCGACACGAACGATGAAGCGCTATCTGATGGCCGGTTTGCTCGTATGGGTGCCGCTCGGCATCACGATATGGGTGTTGCATTTCCTGGTGACGACGCTCGATCAGACGCTGTTGCTCGTGCCCGAAAACATGCGACCCGAAGCGGTCTTCGGTTTCCACATCCCGGGGCTGGGTGTCGTGCTGAGCTTCGCCATCCTTCTCGTGACCGGCGTTCTGGCGGCCAATTTTTTCGGCCAACGGCTGATCAGGATGTGGGAAGGCGTTCTCGGCCGCATTCCTTTTGTGAAGTCGATCTATTCGTCGGTCAAGCAGGTCAGCGATACCGTGCTTTCCGACCAAGGTACGGCATTCCGCAAGGCGCTGCTGGTCGAATTCCCGCGTCCGGGCTGCTGGACGATCGCATTTCTGACGGGCACGCCGGCCGATTCCGTCGTCGACCATCTTCCGGGCGACCACATCAGCGTCTACGTGCCGACCACGCCCAACCCGACTGGCGGGTACTTCGTGATGGTTCCGAAGAGCTCGGTTCGGGAGCTCGACATGTCCGTCGACGATGCACTCAAGTACATTATCTCGATGGGCGTGGTTTCCCCGCACCGCCGGTCATCGGCGCACAAGGCTAAGCCTGCAACGCCTGCGTCGATCCCGGCTGCCGCTGCCCACCCGCGAAATTGACCGAAGGGGATCGGTGTGCCGTTACGCGGTCGCGCGTAGCGGCATGTCCGTGTTGCCCGCCCCAACTCGCCCCATTCCGCATGCCAAGACATAACGCCCGTCGGAGAGCGCATTGAAACGCACTGACTACTGTGGACGAATCGATCGTCGCCACCTTGCCCGCACGGTGACGCTGATGGGCTGGGTGCATCGCCGGCGCGATCATGGCGGCGTCATCTTCGTCGATCTGCGCGACCGCGAAGGCCTCGTGCAGATCGTCTTCAATCCGGACCGCGCTGTCACGTTCGCCACCGCCGAAACGCTGCGCAACGAGTTCGTCATCCGGGTAACGGGACTGGTGCGGCTGCGTCCGGAGGGCGGCGCCAATCCGAATCTCGAATCCGGCGAGATCGAAGTGCTCGCGGACGAGGTCGAGATCCTGAACGCGGCGCAGACGCCGCCGTTCCCGCTCGACGACGAGAACCTGTCGGAGACGGTGCGGCTTCAGCACCGCGTGATCGACCTCCGCCGCCCGCAGATGCAGAAGAACCTGATGCTCCGTTATCGCGCGGCGATGGCTGCGCGCCGGTACCTCGACGCGGGCGGGTTCATCGACATCGAGACGCCGGTACTCTACAAGTCGACGCCGGAGGGCGCGCGCGAGTTCCTCGTGCCGTCGCGGATCCACCGCGGAATGTTCTACGCGCTGCCGCAGTCGCCGCAGCTTTTCAAGCAGATGCTGATGATGGCGGGCTTCGACCGCTACTACCAGATCGTCAAGTGTTTCCGCGACGAGGATCTGCGCGCCGACCGCCAGCCCGAGTTCACGCAGATCGACATCGAGACGTCATTTCTCGACGAGCTCGAGATTCGCGAAGTCATGGAGGGCCTCGTCCGCGCGATGTTCAAGGAAGCGTTGGACGTCGAGCTTCCCGACCCGTTTCCAGTGATGCGATACGCCGACGCGATGCGCGACTATGGTTCGGACAAACCGGACCTGCGCGTGCCGCTCAAGCTCACCGAGCTCACGGACATCATGAAAGCCGTCGACTTCAAGGTGTTTCGCGCCGCGGCCGAGCTACCCGACGGGCGAGTCGCCGCGTTGTGCGTCCCGGGCGGAGGCACGCTGACGAGGAAGGAAATCGACGACTACACGGCGTTCGCCAAGATCTATGGCGCCGGCGGACTCGCCTACATCAAGGTCAACGACGCTAACAAGCCGAGCGAGGAAGGCCTGCAATCGCCGATCGTCAAGTTTTTCTCGCCGCCGCGCTATCCGCGATCCTCGCGCGGACCGGCGCCGGAAGCGGCGATCTCATCTTCTTCAGCGCCGATCGCGAAAAGGTCGTCAACGACGCGCTGGGCGCGTTGCGGACGAAGATCGGCCATGACCGCGGCTTCGCGGAATCCGGCTGGAAGCCGCTGTGGGTCGTCGACTTCCCGATGTTCGAATACGACGAGGAAAAGGAATCGTGGGGTGCGCGACACCATCCGTTCACGGCGCCGAAAGACGGCCACGAGGCCCTCTTCGAGACCGACCCCGGCAAAGTCGTCGCCAAAGCCTATGACGTTGTGCTGAACGGCTGGGAAATCGGTGGGGGCTCCGTGCGCATCCACAAGCCGGAATTGCAGGCGAAAGTGTTCGCGTCGCTCAAGATCGGCCCCGAGGAACAGCGAAGGAAATTCGGCTTCCTGCTCGACGCCCTCGCCAGCGGCGCGCCGCCGCATGGCGGCATCGCGTTCGGCCTGGACCGGCTTGCCGCGATGATGGCAGGCGTCGATCAGATTCGCGACGTGATCGCTTTCCCCAAGACGCAGCGCGGGCAGGATCTCCTCATCGACACGCCCAGCGCCGTCACCGAGCAGCAGCTCCGCGATCTGCACATCAAGGTCCAGCCGAGCGACTCGGTCAAGCCGGCGACCTGACGGCTTTGGCAGTCCCTGGCCGCTGGCAGTCTCTGGCGCGTCCGGCCGCGTTGGTGGACAATCGCCGCCTCGGTTGAACACGCTTCGACCACGCGCCTACAGATGACCGGCACCTCGTCACCGCAGCCCCCTTGGCATCGTCGAGCGGCGGTGCGGCGTGCCGCGCTGGCCCTGTGCTTCGTTGCCAGCGTCACGACGGCGGCATTCGCGCGCATCGGGCCGGAAGCTTTGCCCGAGGTCGCACTGGTCGACCTGCCGAAGGAGGCCCACGAGGTCTACGCACTGATCGGCCGCGGCGGACCGTTCGATTACGAGCGCGACGGCATCGCTTTCGGCAACCGCGAGAAACTTCTGCCGTCGATGCCCAAAGGTTATTATCGCGAGTACACGGTGCGCACGCCGGGCGCGAAGAACCGCGGCGCCCGGCGAATCATCTGCGGCGGCCTCAAGACCGCTCCCGATGCCTGCTACTACACCGACGACCATTACCAATCGTTTCGGAGGATCCGCGAATGAAGGTGCCCGATCTTCACGATCTGGAAATCGCGGGCGTGCACGCGTGGCACGGCGACACGCACGCACTGGCGGCAGCCGCGAGCGCAGCCAAGCTGCGTTTCCTCGCGGCCGACCTCAAGACGGTGAACAGCAAACCCGAACTCCTGGCAGCGCTGGCGAAGGGCCTGAGACTGCCCGAGCACTTCGGCAACAACTGGGATGCACTCGCGGATTCCGTGGAGGACACGACTTGGCTGGGAAAGGCCGGCTGCGTGGTCGCGCTCGCCAACACCGCCAGCTACCGCAAGGCGCACGGCATCGACTGGACCATGCTCGAAGACATCCTTGCCGAGGCCGCCGACTACTGGCGCGAGCGGCACAAGCCGTTCTGGATTTTCGTTTCGTAAGCGCTTGCCCTTCAAGGTCCCGGTCTCGACGCTGGTGCTGGTCCACACGTCGGACCTGCGTGTTCTGCTGATCGAACGCGCCGACGCCCCCGGCTTCTGGCAATCGGTGACGGGCAGCCAGGAGCACGGCGAGACGCTTGCCGCCACTGCGACGCGCGAGCTCTTCGAGGAAACGGGCATACGCGCCGCCGACTACGGCGGGGTGCGTGACTGGCAGATGTCGAACGTCTACGAAATCTATCCGCGTTGGCGGTACCGCTATGCGCCCGGCACGACGCACAACACCGAGCACGTATTCGCACTCGAAGTGCCGGCAGCCGTCCCGGTGCGCCTCGAGCCGCGCGAGCATCGGTCCAGCGCGTGGCTGCCCTACGCCGAAGCCGCCGCGAAATGCTTCTCGTGGTCGAATCGCGACGCAATACTCCGCCTGCCCGAGCGGGCGGCGATGCGACGCGGATGACGCCTTCGCGCCGTCAGGTCCGACGACCCACCATCTGCTCCGGTCGTACCCACGCGTCGAACTGCTCCTCGGTGACGTAACCGAGTGCCAGCGCGGCCGCTTTCAACGTCGTACCTTCGCGATGCGCCTTCTTGGCGATCTCGGCGGACTTGTCGTAGCCGATATGCGGATTGAGCGCGGTCACTAGCATCAGCGAGCGCGCGACGAGTTCCGCAATGCGTTCTCGGTCGGGCTCGATCCCGCGCGCGCAGTGCTCGTCGAAGCTCGCCATACCGTCGGTGAGCATGCGAACGCTCTGGAGCACGTTGTGAATGACGAGCGGCTTGTAGACGTTGAGCTCGAAGTTGCCGGACGCGCCGCCGATGCCGACCGCCACGTCGTTGCCCATCACCTGCGCCGCGAGCATCGTCAACGCCTCGCACTGCGTCGGATTGACCTTGCCGGGCATGATCGAGCTCCCGGGTTCGTTCTCGGGAATGATCAGTTCGCCCAGCCCCGACCGTGGCCCGCTCGCGAGCCAGCGCACGTCGTTGGCAATCTTCGTCAGCACGACGGCGAGGCCTTTCATCGCCCCGTGCAGATTCACCAGTGCATCGTTGGCCGCCAGCGCCTCGAATTTGTTGGGCGCGGTGAAAAATGACAGCTTGGTAAAGGCCGCAATCTCGGAGGCAACCCGGGCGCCGAACTCCGGATGCGCGTTGAGCCCGGTACCCACTGCCGTACCGCCAAGTGCCAGCTCCTGCACGTGCGGCAGCGCCAATTCGAGATGAGTCTTCGCATGCTCGAGTTGCGCTGCATACCCCGAGAACTCCTGACCGACCGTCAATGGCGTCGCGTCCTGCAGGTGCGTGCGGCCGATCTTGACGATGTCGGCGAACGATGCGGCTTTCGCGCGCAACGTCGCGTGAAGAGCATCGAGCGCGGGCAGCAGGCCGCGCGTCACCGATTCGGCGGCGGCAACGTTCATTGCCGTCGGGAAAACGTCGTTCGACGACTGGCCGCGATTCACGTCGTCGTTCGGGTGAACGAGCCGGCCCTCGCCGCGCTGACCGCCCATGAGCTCCGACGCGCGATTGGCGAGCACCTCGTTGACGTTCATGTTGGTCTGCGTGCCGGAGCCGGTCTGCCAGACCGCGAGGGGGAATTCGCCGGCGTGGCATCCGGCGAGCGCCTCGTCGGCAGCCGCGACAATCGCGTCCGCCTTGGCGGGGGGTAGCGCCCCCAGCGCCACATTGACGCGCGCCGCCGATCGCTTGACGATCAGCAGCGCGCGGATCAGAGCGTCTGGCATCTTCTCGGTCGAGATGCGGAAGTGTTCGAGCGAGCGCTGCGTCTGCGCTCCCCACAGCCGGTCCGCCGGGACTTCGATCGGCCCGAAGGTGTCGCGCTCGATGCGTGAATGTGAATTCGTCATGGTCGTCCGTCGCAAGGCGGCGCCGGGTTCGCGCATTGGGTGGAGCGATAGCATTGGCGCGGGCTTCGGTGCCGCGATTCGTGTCCACCTGCGGGTACCCGACGCGGCCGACGGGCGGCCACCCAAGGCCGCCACGCCGCCGCGTCACCCGCGACGGTGGACCGCGGCACAGGCGCCCTTGCCAATGCTATCGCTCCACCCCGCACGGTCACGCCAACTCCAGCGACGGTGGACTGCGGCACAGGCGCCCTCGCTAGGCCCGACGGCCCTTGCTGCGTCCCCACGTCACCAGCGCCACGCCATCACCACCACATCATCACGCCCGCGTCATCACTTCATAATGTACGTGCGCCGAACCCGATCTACGCCGCCGGCGTGGGCTCGGATGTCGCGGCCGCCGGTGCCTGCGCCGTCGCTGCGTCCTCGGCCGCTGCCTTCATCGACAGGCGCAAACGGCCCTTGTCGTCTGCCTCGAGCACCTTGACGCGCACGACCTGGCCCTCCTTCACATAGTCGGAGACCTGGTTGACGCGTTCCTTCGCGATCTGCGAAATGTGCAGCAATCCGTCCTTGCCAGGCAGCACCTGAACGATCGCGCCAAAGTCGAGAAGGCGCAGCACGGTGCCTTCGTAGACACGGCCCACTTCGACTTCCGCGGTGATGTCCTCGATGCGCTTACGCGCCACGTTGCACGCGTCGGCGTTGACCGACGCGATCGTGATCGTACCGTCGTCCTGGATGTCGATCGTCGTTCCCGTTTCCTCGGTCAGTGCGCGGATCACCGCGCCACCCTTGCCGATCACGTCGCGGATCTTTTCCGGATTGATCTTGAACGTCATCATTCGCGGCGCGTGCTGCGAGACTTCGGTGCGTGCATGCGGCAGCGCCTCCTGCATCAGGTGGAGGATGTGCATCCGGCCTTCGCGCGCCTGCGCCAGTGCGACCGCCATGATCTCCTTGGTGATGCCCTGGATCTTGATGTCCATCTGCAGCGCCGTGATACCGCGATCGGTGCCTGCCACCTTGAAGTCCATGTCGCCGAGGTGATCCTCGTCGCCGAGGATGTCGGTCAACACGGCGAAGCGATTGCCATCCTTGATGAGGCCCATCGCGATGCCGGCGACGTGCGCCTTCGTCGGCACGCCGGCGTCCATCAGCGCGAGGCTTCCGCCGCAGACGGAGGCCATCGACGAGCTCCCGTTCGACTCGGTGATTTCCGACACGACGCGCATCGAGTACGCAAATTCCTCGGGCGTCGGCAGCACGGCGAGCAGCGAGCGCTTGGCGAGGCGGCCGTGGCCGATTTCGCGGCGCTTCGGCGTGCCCACACGTCCCGTCTCGCCGGTCGCGTAAGGGGGCATGTTGTAGTGGAGCATGAAGCGGTCGGTGTACTCGCCCATCAGCGCATCGATCCGCTGCTCGTCGCGCGCTGTGCCGAGCGTCGCGACGACGATCGCCTGCGTCTCGCCGCGCGTGAACAGTGCCGAGCCGTGCGTTCGCGGCAGCACGCCCGTGCGGATGGTGATAGGCCGCACCGTGCGCGTGTCGCGACCGTCGATGCGCGGCTCGCCCGAAAGGATCTGGTTACGAACGATCTTCGACTCGAGTTCGAACACGAAGTTGTTGACCTGGTTCGCGTAGCCAGCCGGCGCGTCCGCAGGAATGCACTCAGCAGCGACACTTGCGTAGATGTCCTTCAAGCGCTGCTGCCGCGCCTGCTTCGAACGCAGCTGGTACGCCTCGCGTAACGCGGCGTCGGCGACGGCGGTGACCTTGGCGATCATCGCCTCGTCCTTCGTCGGCGGCTGCCAGTCCCACAATGGCTTGCCGCCCGCCTCGACCAGCTCATGGATCATGGTGATCGCCGCCTGCTGCTGCTGATGGCCGAACACCACGGCGCCCAGCATCACTTCCTCGGGCAGTTCGTTGGCTTCCGATTCGACCATCAGCACCGCGGCCTCCGTTCCGGCGACGACGAGATTCAGTCCGGACGTCGCGAGTTCGGTCTTGGTCGGGTTCAACAGGTATTGGCCATCGGCGTACCCGACGCGCGCGGCGCCGATCGGGCCGTTGAACGGGACCCCGGCGAGCATCAGCGCCGCCGAAGCGCCGATCATCGCCGGGATGTCGGGATCGATTTCCGGGTCCACCGACATGACCGTCGCGATGACCTGCACCTCGTTGTAGAAGCCATCGGGGAAGAGCGGGCGGATCGGGCGGTCGATGAGGCGCGAAGTCAGCGTCTCCTTTTCCGACGGACGGCCCTCGCGTTTGAAGAAGCCGCCGGGGATCTTTCCCGCCGCGTAGGTCTTTTCCTGATAGTCCACTGTCAGCGGAAAGAAGTCCTGGCCGGCCTTCGCTTCCTGCCGCGCCACCGCGGTGACGAGAACGACAGTGTCGTCGAGGCTCGCGAGCACGGCGCCGCCGGCCTGGCGGGCGATCTCGCCGGTTTCGAGCGTCAGGGTGTGGCGGCCGTAGGGAATGGATTTCTTGATGGGATTCACGTTGTCCTCGATTCGGCAGAAATGCAATGGCCGCGCACGATCGGCGCGGCCATTGGCGGTGTTCTCAGGAGAGTTGCGGCGGCAGCGGATCCATCCGCGGTTCCTGGCGAGGCATCATTCGTCCGCTGACGCGACCGGAGGAGCTTCGGGAGGGACCGAATCGAAGGACCCAGGGCGCGCTTACTTGCGCAACCCGAGCTTCTCGATAAGGGTACGGTAGCTGTCCGCGTTGCGCGACTTGAGATAGTCGAGCAGCTTGCGGCGACGCGACACCATCCGCAGCAACCCGCGCCGCGAGTGATGGTCCTTCACGTTGGCCTTGAAATGGTCGTTGAGGCCGTTGATGCGAGCGGTGAGCAGCGCGACTTGCACTTCAGGCGAGCCCGTGTCGCCTTTGATTCGCTGGTAATCGGCGATGACCTTCGCCTTTTCTTGCACGGTGACTGCCATTGCTGTCGTCCTTCAATCGTGAAATGCGCGCGGGACCGGCAGTGGCCCCGGCGTTGATATCGCTGTTTGCGGCCGTGGCCTCGATACTGGCGAAGCCATTAATTCTACACCGGAAATGGCTTAGGATTCAAGCGTAAATCCGTCCGTGCGCGCGAGTCGCAGGGCGTGCAGCGTGCCGCCGGCGGACTCGACCAATCCGAGGAACACTCCCCTCGGATCGTAGCATCGGTATCTCCCGATCGTTCCTGGTGGTGCACCCGCGACACGCCCGTGAACGAGCGCCCGGGCCGACGGGGCGTCGACGTCGAGGCGTGCGATACCCGCAAGCCCCGCGTCCGGCGGCAGCAGCAGCGCATCGCGCGCCGCGGAGTCGATGCCTTCGAGCGCCTCCAGCGTCACCGCGCCCTCGAGCGAAAACGGCCCGGCAGCCGTTCGCCGCAGCGCGGCAAGGTGCGCGCAACTGCCCACGGCCGCGGCCACATCCTCGGCGAGAACGCGGATATACGTCCCCGAGCCGCAGGCGACGCGCAGCACCGCGTGCGGCGGCGACCAGTCGACGAGCTCGATCGCGGTGATTTCGATCTCGCGCGGGACACGCGGGATGTCGATGCCCGCCCGCGCGTATTCGTAGTAATTTCGCCCCTGGAACTTGAGAGCCGCGTATGCCGGCGGTATCTGGGCCGTGGTCCCGACGAAACGCGACAGTACCGACACCAGTTCGGCACGGGAAAACGCCACGTCGCAGCTGCGCAGTGTCTCGCCTTCCGCATCACCGGTGGTCGTCGAAGATCCGAACAGCACCGTCGCGACGTATTCCTTGCGCGCGTCGAGCAGCGCGTGGGCAAACTTGGTCGCGTCGCCGAAGCAGATCGGCAGGAGCCCCGTCGCCAGCGGGTCGAGCGTCCCCGTGTGCCCCGCCTTCTCGGCGGCGAAAAGGCGCTTCGCGCGCTGCAGCGCCGCGTTCGACGAAAGGCCGTGGGGCTTGTCGAGCAGAAGCACGCCATCGACCCGCCGGCGCGGGGGCCGGGAGGGTCGCTCGCCGGAACCCATCAGGGATTCGGCTTGTCGTCGGACGCGACGGCTTCGTTGATGAGCTGCGAAAGGCGCATGCCCGACTCGATCGAGTCGTCGTAGGCAAAATGCAGTTGCGGCACCGAATAGAGCTGCATCCGGTGCGAAAGCTCGGTGCGCAGAAATCCCGTAGTGCGCTGTAGCGCGCGCACCGCCTCGTCGGCATGCTCGCGGCCGGCGAGGTGCGTGATGAAGATCTTCGCGTGCGAGAGATCCGGGGACACCTCGACCGCGGTGATCGTGACGCGCCCGACGCGCGGATCCTTCACGCCGTCGCGCAGCAGCCGGGCAAGCTCGCGCTGAATCTGCTCGGCGACGCGCTGCGCGCGCTGCGAATGTTTCTTCATGGATCTAGAGTGTTCTGGACACTTCAACGATCTCGTAAACCTCGAGCTGGTCGCCCTTTTCGATGTCGTTGAAGTTCTTCACGGAAAGGCCGCACTCGAAGCCGCCCTTCACCTCGCGGACGTCGTCCTTGAAGCGCTTCAGCGAGTCGAGCTCGCCATCGTGGATCACGACGTTGTTGCGCAGCACACGCACGCGGGAGCCGCGCTTGACAACACCGTCGAGCACGTAGCAACCGGCGACCGTGCCGACCTTCGAAATCTTGTAGACCTCGCGCACTTCGACCTGTCCGATCTGGCTCTCTTTCTTGTCCGGCGTCAGCATGCCGGACAGCGCCGCCTTCACCTCGTCGACCGCGTCGTAGATGATGTTGTAGTAGCGGATGTCGACTCCGCTGTTCTCGGCGAGCTTGCGCGCCGCGACGTCGGCCCGCACGTTGAACCCGATGACGACCGCCTTCGACGCCAGCGCGAGGTTGATGTCGGACTCGGTGATCCCACCCACCGCCGCATGAACGATGTTGACCTTGACCTCGCCGGTCGAGAGCTTGGTCAACGCCTGCGTCAGCGCCTCGTAGCTGCCCTGCACGTCGGCCTTGACGATCAGCGCGAGCGACTTGATGGCGTCCTCCGCCATCTGGTCGAACATGTTCTCGAGCTTCGCCGCCTGTTGCTTGGCGAGCTTCACGTCGCGGAACTTGCCCTGGCGGAAAAGCGCGATCTCGCGCGCCTTGCGCTCGTCGCCAAGCACGATCACATCCTCGCCGGCCAAGGGAACATCAGACAGTCCCTGGATCTCGACGGGGATCGCCGGACCCGCGGCCGGAACGCTCTTTCCATTCTCGTCGGTCATCGCGCGCACGCGTCCGAACACCGCGCCCGCGAGCACGACATCGCCGCGCTTCAACGTGCCGGAGTGGACGAGCACCGTCGCGACGGGACCCTTGCCCTTGTCGAGTCGCGATTCGATGACGATTCCGCGCGCCGGCGCGTTCTTGGGCGCCTTGAGTTCCAGCACTTCCGCCTGCAGCAGGATCGCGTCCAGCAGCTCGTCGATGCCAGCACCGGTCTTCGCCGACACGGGAATGAACTGCGTCTCGCCGCCGTATTCCTCGGGAATCACGCTTTCGGCGACGAGTTCCTGCTTGACCCGTTCGAGATTCGCTTCGGGCTTGTCGACCTTGTTGATCGCCACCACGACGGGCACGTTACCGGCCTTCGCGTGGGCGATCGCTTCCTTCGTCTGCGGCATCACGCCGTCGTCGGCCGCAACGACGAGCACGACGATGTCGGTAACCTTGGCGCCGCGGGCGCGCATTGCGGTGAATGCCTCGTGGCCGGGCGTGTCGAGGAACGTGATCACGCCCTTTTTCGTCTGCACATGGTAGGCACCGATGTGCTGCGTGATCCCGCCCGCCTCGCCGCTCGCCACGCGCGTGCGGCGGATGTGGTCGAGCAACGACGTCTTGCCGTGGTCGACGTGACCCATCACGGTGACGACCGGCGGCCGCGGCTCCGCCTCGACGTTGGTGGCCTCCGATTCGGCGAGCAGCGCGTCGGGATCGTCGAGCTTCGCGGCTTTGGCCTTGTGACCCATTTCCTCGGCCAGGATGATCGCGGTTTCCTGGTCCAGCACCTGGTTGATCGTCACCATCTGACCAAGCTTCATCAGCGCCTTGATGACTTCGGCCGCCTTCACCGAAAGCTTGCGCGCCAGGTCGGCCACTGTGATCGTCTCCGGGATCGATACGTCGCGCAGCACCGGGACCGATGCCGATGGCACCGCGCCCTCGACGCCCTCTTCGTCGTGGCGGCGGTGCCCCACCTTCGGCTGGCGCCAGCCGCTGGCAGCGGTTCCACCCGTGACGTCGCCGCGCAGCTTCAGCGCCCGCCTGCGCGCCGCTTCTTCCTGGAATCCTGCGCCGCTCTTCTTGACCGGCTTCGCACGCTCGCCGGGCTTGGCCGCCGGACGGTGCAGCGTGCCCTCGGTCGGCGCCTTCGCCGCCGCGGCTTTGCCCACCTTGGGTGCCTCGGCCGGCTTGGCCGCCTCCGCCGCTGCGGCTTCCTGTGCCGCCTTGGCCGCGGCTTCCTCGGCCTCGCGCTCCTTTTTGGTCTTTCGCTTGACTACCTGCTCCTGCTTCTTCTGCAGTTCTTCCTGCTGGCGCGCGATCAGCGCCTGCGCCTGGCGCTCCTCGGCCTCGCGCGCGGCGAGTTCCTCGACGCTGATGAGCGGAGCCGCAACGGGCTTGGGCGCTTCCTCGACGACCGGCGCAGGCTCGTTCTCGTCACGTTTGACGAAGACGCGCTTCTTGCGAACCTCGACCTGGATCGTCCGCGCCTTGCCGGTGGAGCCGGCCGCCTTGATCTCGGTCGTCTGCTTGCGCGTCAGCGTGATCTTCTTCTTCGGCTCGCCGGCGGCGCCGTGCTGCTTTTGCAG
Organism: uncultured beta proteobacterium; assembly: GCA_963844005.1. GTDB lineage: Bacteria > Pseudomonadota > Gammaproteobacteria > Burkholderiales > Casimicrobiaceae > CAIWHR01. Next base: position 40,105 of record CAWJMQ010000004.1, read on the forward strand.
ATACTCGAGCAGCTTGGTCTTGTCCTGTTCGGAAAGGTTGTCGCCTTCCCTCTTGGCTTCGACGCCCGCCTTGGCGAGCTGCTCCAGCAGCGCACCCGCCGGCAGCTTCAACTCTGTCGCGAATTGTTCAATCGTCGTTTGCGCCATGTGCTTCTCCCGCGCGCCTAATGCCGCGCAATTCTCAATGTCTCGTCGGCGCCGCAGCCGCCGCGACGGCCACCTTTTCCGCGTCGACCGGCGTGTCTTCGAACCAGTGTGCGCGGGCCTTCATGATCAGATCCTGGGCGCGGTCTTCGGCGATGCCGGTGAGTTCGACGAGTTCGTCGCCGGCGAGGTCAGCCAGCGCGTCGCGCGTCGTGATGCCGTGGACCGCCAGCGCACTCGCGATCTCCGTGTCCATGCCCTCGAGGTTGAGGAGCGCCTCCTCGACGTTCTCGACGCTCTCCTCGCGGACGATCGCGTCGGTCAAGAGCGCGTTGCGGGCGCGGCTCCGGAGCTCGTTGACCGTCTCCTCGTCGAATGCGTCGATCTCCAACATCTCGTTGATCGGTACGTAGGCGACCTCCTCCAGCGACGTGAAGCCCTCGCCGATCAGGATGTCCGCGACCTCCTCGTCGACGTCGAGCTTATCCATGAACAGCTGGCGCAGCCGCTGGCCCTCCTCGTCGTGCTTCTTCTGCGAATCCTCGACACTCATCAGGTTGAGTTCCCACCCGGTGAGCTCGGAGGCAAGGCGGACGTTCTGACCGAGCCGGCCGATCGCGATCGCCAGGTTTTCCTCGTCCACCACCACGTCCATGCTGTGCCTCTCCTCGTCGACCACGATCGACGAGATCTCGGCGGGCGCCAGCGCGTTGATGACGAACTTCGCCGGATCTTCCGAGAACAGGATGATGTCGACGCGCTCGCCGGCGAGTTCGTTGGTGACCGCGGTCACACGCGAGCCACGCATGCCGATGCAGGTGCCTTGCGGGTCGAGGCGCGGATCGTTCGACTTGACGGCGATCTTGGCCCGGATGCCGGGGTCGCGCGCGGCAGCCTTGATCTCGATCAGGCCTTCCTCGATCTCCGGCACCTCGAGCTCGAAGAGCCTCATGAGAAACTCCGGGGCGATCCGCGACAGGATGAGCTGCGGCCCCTTCGCGGTGCGGTCGATCTTCGTCACGTACGCGCGGATGCGGTCGCCGACGCGCAGCATCTCCTTCGGGATCAGCTGGTCGCGCGGAATCACCCCTTCGATGCGGCCGGATTCCACGATCACGTTCCCGCGCTCGATGCGCTTGGCGGTGCCGGTCAGCAGGTTGTCCTGCCGCTCGAGAAAGTCGTTGAGGATCTGCTCACGCTCGGCGTCGCGGATCTTCTGCAGGATCACCTGTTTCGCCGCCTGCGCGCCGATGCGCCCGAACTCCACGGGCTCGAGCGGCTCCTCGATGACATCGCCAAGCTTGAGTTCGGGGTCGCGTTCGGCGGCGTCCGTGATCGCGATCTGATACGCGGGCTCTTCGTGATCTTCGTCGGGCACGACCGTCCAGCGCCGGAACGACTCGTAGTCGCCGGTTTCGCGATCGATCGACACCCGCGCGTCGATTTCGTCGGTGAATCGCTTTTTCGTCGCGGAGGCGAGCGCTGACTCCAACGCGGTGAACACGATGTCCTTGGCCACGTTCTTCTCGCGCGCAAGCGCATCGACCAGCAGCAGCAGTTCGCGGTTCATGTCGCTTTTCTCCACTCGATCCTTGGTACGAGCCGCGCGCGATCGATGTCGGCGAGCGGGATCGTCTTTATTCCCTGCGCGGTCTCGACGAGGACAGCACCGTCGGCGAGGCCGTGCAGGATGCCTTTCATGCGCCGGGCGTTCTCGATCGGGTTCGCCAGCCTGAAATCGGCTTGCTCGCCCACAAATCGCTCGAAGTCGGACGCCTTGCGGAGCGGCCGGTCCAGACCGGGCGACGACACCTCGAGCCGGTCGAAATCGACGTTTTCGACCGCGAACAACCGAGTCAGCTGGCGGCTGACGCGTGCGCAATCCTCGACGCTGACTCCCGTCGGCTTGTCGATGAATACGCGAACGTGCCGGCCCCTGGGCGACATCTCCCAATCGACCAGTTCGTACCCCATAGGGGGCACCGTCATTTCCAGCAATTCGCCCAGGTTCATCGACATGTAAAAAGGGTCGCGGCAAAAAAAAATGGGCTGTGCCCAGCCCATTTCTCCTACTTATTTGAGAATCATAGCAGAAAATGGGGCCAAAATGAAGCAATTCCAGGCCTTCGGCACCCGGCCCCGGACATCCCCCGGAAGGCCTGCTCAAACACCCAGCAGCGTCCACTTGCCGTCCTTGACGGTCAAGAGGACTCGCCCGCGCCGGTCGAAGCCCGAATGGTCGGCGGGGTCATCGTCTACACGCCTTGGGTCGCGACGAGCTCCTTGGTGGCCTCGAGCGCATCGCGAAGGGCCCCGCGGAACTCGGGGTTCCGGGTTTCCCTTTCTTCAGCGTCGCCGCAGTCGGGTAGACTGCCCGCTTTGCGTCTCGAATGACGGCGGCGATATCGCCGCACCGATCGCGACTGCCGCGTCCAATCCGAGGTGACGGCCGTGATGGCAGACGAGTGCTCGTCGGAGAGCGATCCATCGGCCGCGCCCCGCTCGTCGATGCGTCAACTTACGTCCGCCATACCCGGAATCGCCTTCTGGTGGTGCGGACTCGACCGGACACCCGATGCGATCGCAACGATCGCCGCGTGGCTGTCGCCTGCGGAAACGGCGCGCGCCGACCGGTTCGGGACCGAAACGCTTCGACACCGTTGGATCGCGGGGCGCACTTCGCTTCGCATTCTGCTCGGAGACGTGCTCGGCGTCGCACCGGCGCACGTCGCCCTCCGCCGGGGCGTTCGCGGCCGGCCCGCGCTTGCGGACGCCGCGTCCGGCATCGATTTCAACGTCTCGCACACCCAGAACGTTGCGCTCGTCGGTGTCGCCAGAAATCTTCCCGCCGGCACGCGCATCGGCATCGATGTCGAGCGGATCGATCGCGAGGTCGGTTCCGACCGGCTTGCAAAGAAGTTCCTGACGGCACGCGAGCAGGCGGAGCTCGCCGGATTCGCATCGGACCATCGACGGCAGCGTTTCCTGCGTTATTGGACGTGCAAGGAGGCGATGAGCAAGGCGACGGGCGACGGTCTCGCCGCGCCGTTTCGCCACCTCGATGTCGACCTCTCCGAAATGCCACGGCTGATCGACGGTCCGCCGCCGTACCTGCCTTCGCGCTGGTCGTTGCACTTCGTCGACGTGCCGGACGGCTGGCTCGCGACCGTCGCGATCTGGCAGGGAGCAGGTTGATTCGGGATCGTCGCGACCTACTCCCGATTCAGGGGCTATCCGGCTTCGGGTATTTCCATCGCTTCTGGACCCACAGCCAATCAGCCGGACTCTCCAGGATCGCCTGTTCGAGATAGCGCGCGAACCCTTCCATGATCGGGGAGTCCTCGTCGGCGCCGCCGATATCGTACGGGGGCTCGGCGAGTGATGAGAGGTGGACTGTGTAGTGACCGCGACGCACCCGGCGCATCGCGACGTAGAGCACCCTGGCATCGAGAAACCTCGCAACCTTCTCGGCGCCGACGAAGAACGCGGTATCCTGGTTCAGAAGGCGCGTCCAGTGCTTCTTGTCCTCGCGGGGAGGAGTCTGGTCGGCAATCAATGCGTAGCCGCGCGGAGTGCCGGCACGGGCCATCATCTGGTAGACGAAATCCTCGCGCGGAATCGGCTTGCCGCCGAACCTCGAGCGCGCCTCGCGCACGTAGACGTCGACGGACTTCACGCGCAGCGTCTGGTAGACCGCATCGATGGGCAGGTCGAATGCGGCGCCGCCGGCGCTCAACAGCCACTCCCAGTTGCAAAAATGCGGCGCGAGCAGGACCACCGATTGTTTGGCCGCGACGCTGCCGTCGATGATTTGCGGATTGTCGAAAACCACGCGACGCTTGAGCGCCTCCGCGCTCGCGCCGTATCCCCACAGGATTTCCATGACGACGTCGGCGAGATTCCGGTACGACATCCGGATGATTTCCGCGCGTTCGGCCGACGACTTGTCAGGGAATGCGCGCTCGACATCGGCTGCGACCTGATCGCGACGCCATCTGACGATGTGGAAAACGATGAAGTAGATGACCCAGCCGCCAGGATAGAGCATCGGCAGCGGCACGAGCGCCAGCGCTTTCAGCAGCAGCCTCACCGCGCCTCGCTGACGACCGCCATCGGCACGCCAGCACCGCGCCTTGCGGATCCCGTCGATCGGCGGCACCGCGCAACGGCGGCCATCGACGACGGTAATCCTGCGCGCCGCCCCCAGGCGCCGCCGGGACGGGTAAGTGTGCTCAGCTGGACGACCGTTGTGCGTGAATCAGCCACAGTCGCGCAAGGTCGGCGGTACCGTCGCTCCCCTGCACGGTCTTGAATGTCTCCATCGCCTTCGCTTTCTGGCCGGCATTGAGGTAGGCGATGGCGAGATGCAGCTTGGCGTCCTCCGGGCGCTTGACGTCGCCCTTCCGCATTCCCTGCTCCATCAGCGCCAGTCCCTTGTCGAACTGCCCGGCGGTCACCAGCGCGAATCCGGTGTTGACGAGCGCCGTCCCGTCCTTCGCGGCGGCCGCATCCCTGCTGTTCTGCGCAAACAGCTTCTCGTCCTCCGCCGACTGCTTCGTCGCCGTATCGCGCAGCCGGCGCTGGACCTCTGCGTCGGCGCCGGTGCCCAGCACACCGGCGGCGAATCCCTGATCGATCGCCCGCTTCGCTTCGGCCGGGTATCCGACCTTGAGCGCGAGCTGTGCCAACACCATGTACTGCGCCGCGCTCGTCAGGTTGCCGGTGGCCTGCATTAGCCGGAGCACGTCGAGCGCCAGGTAGTCCGCAAATCCGGGCCGGGTTTCGACCCGACGGATCGCGTCCGCCCAATACTCCTTCCTGGGGTAGTACGCGAGCAGTTTTTCCAGCGTGTAGGTATAGCCGGTACTGTCGTTCATCTTCGTGTAGCAACTCGCGAGCAGCCGGAGGTCGTCGAGCGTCGGCGTCTCGCCTGACTTCTCAGTGGCGTCGAGGATCGCCCGCATCTCCTTCGCGGCGCCGGCGTAGTCGTCGGCAAGGTAGAGCGACCGGACCTGCAGCATGCGCATCTGAGGATCAGCGCCGCCATCCTTGAGATAGCGCGTCGTCCACGCGATGGCCTTCGAATAATCCTTGGCGTTGAAATACAGTATGGCAAGCGCTTCGACGACCTTGATCTGTTCGGGCGGCGGCATGCGCCCGGACGCGATGACGGCCTCCAGCGATCTGGTGGCGGTGGCGCTGTCTCCGGCGCCGGCGGCCGCCGCTGCACGCAACCGGTCGATGACATAGTTCTCGTACGGCGTGCGCTCGCCGACTGCCTCCGCCTCGCGAATGGCGCCCAGCGCCTCGGCAAATTTCCGGGCGCCAATCAATTCCTGTGCCGCCTGCATTTGTTTGGCGATCTCGGGTCGGACGGTCTCACCCTTCGTGTCGGCTGTCTGGGCAAGCGCTTCCGACACACCGCACACGACCGTCGGAATCACCACAACCAGCGCCACACCGACGAGCAGCGCGAGCCACCAATCTCGAACGGGATTCATCGATCAGATAACCAGAATGTTGGCGGATCGCGCCGAGTCGACCCGCGCGAAATTCTGTCATTTTACAAGCATTCGTTCTCGGGCGAGAGCACAGCGCCCGCGCATGGCGGTGTTCTCGCGCCACGCAGGTCACTGCGCCTTAACCACGCCGCGACGAATCTGATCGAGCTCGATCGATTCGAAGAGGGCCTTGAAGTTGCCCTCGCCGAATCCGTCGTTGCCCTTGCGCTGGATGAACTCGAAGAAGACGGGGCCGAACTGATTCTCCGAAAAGATCTGCAGCAACAGCTTGTCGGCGTCGCCGTCGATCAGGATGTTCCGCTTGCGCAGCTCCGGGAGCGGCTCGCCGTGGCCGGGAATCCGCTTGTCGACGAGTTCGTAATACGTGTCCGGCGTGTGGAGGAGCTTCACTCCGGCCGCCGTCAGCGAATCGACAGTCCGGTAAAGATCCGAGGATCCCAGTGCAATGTGCTGGACACCCTCACCGCGGTAACGATCGAGGTATTCCTGGATCTGACCCGATGTCTCCTGGCCCTCCTCGTTGATCGGAATCCGTATCTTGCCGCACGGGCTCGTCATCGCGCGTGACTTGATCCCGGTGACCTGGCCCTCCAGATCGAAATACCGGATCTCGCGGAAATTGAACAGCCGCTCGTAGTAGCCCGACCACTCGTCCATCCGGCCGCGATGCACGTTGTGCGTCAGGTGATCGATGTAGACGAGGCCGTGCCCCGGCGGATTCTGCGGCGCGCCGGGGATCGGTCCGAAATCGACGTCGTAGATGCCGATGTTGCCGATCTCGCCCGGCTGCGCGCCGTCCTTGCCGCGCCAGCGATCAACGAGGTAGATCATCGAATCGCCGATGCCCTTGATCGCTGGAATGTTGAGTTCGCCGGGACCGCCGGTCGAATCGTACCCCCACGCCCCCAGCGAGATCGCGCGTTTGTACGCCTGGCCGGCGTCCTTGACGCGAAACGCGATTGCGCAGATCGATGGCCCGTGCAGGCGTGCGAAGCGCTGCGCAAAACTGTCGGGCTCGCCATTGAGGATGAAGTTGATTTCACCTTGGCGATAGAGCGTCACCTTCTTCCGCCGGTGGCGCGCGACCGCCGTGAACCCCAGGCGCTCGAACATCCTCCCCATGGCCGTCGGGTCGGCCGCCGCATACTCGATGAACTCGAATCCATCGGTCCCCATCGGATTGTCCCACGGGGCGAACGCTGCAGGTGTGTCGCTCATGTCTCGTTCCTCAATCGCCGAAGCTGACGGTGCCGATGGCACCGGGAATTGCTGGGCGCGGACGTCACCGATCGACGCCGCCGCGGGTTCCGCGCATGCGGGCGAGTACATGCGTGGTCATCCCCTGCGCCAACTCGTGCTCACTGACGAAGATCTTGCCCACGTTGTCCCTCTCCAGCAACCGCGCCTCGTCGTCGCTTTCCGCGCGCACGATGATCTCGATGGCCGGGTTCAGTGTCCGAGCGGTCGCAACCGTCCTGCGCACGTCGAACGAATCCGGCGCGGCGATCACCAACATTCCGGCGCGCGCGACGTGCGCCTGGATCAGCACCTCCGGGTCGGACGCGTCGCCCGACACTGCAGGAACCCTGCGCTCGCGCAGCTTCTCGACCACTTCCCGATTCTGCTCCGCGACGACAAAGGGTATCTTCTGCCCGGCCAGCGCATCCGCGATGTGCCGGCCGACGCGACCGTATCCGACCAGCACCACATGTCCCGTGAGAAGCGACGGGTCGACCGATGTCGGGAGTTCGGCGAGCGGATCGTCGCGCTGTTCCAGGCTCCGGGCAAGCGAGGAACGCGCGCGAATCCACGCCTGCACGGGTTCTATCGCCGCGAACATGAGCGAATTGAGCGCGATCGAGATCAAGGCACCGGCGAGGATGAGGCTTTGTCCTTCGGCGGACAGAAGGCCCAGCCCGACGCCCAGGCTCGCGAGAATGAACGAGAACTCGCCGATCTGGGCGAGGCTCGCGCCCACCGTCAGCGCCGTGTTGAGCGGATAGCGAAAGAGGAGCACGAGCGCCATCGCCGCCAGCGTCTTGCCGAACAGGATGATGGCGGTGACGGCAACGACCTTCCCCGGCGCCGCGACCAGAACCTGGGGATCGAACAGCATGCCGACCGAAACGAAGAACAGCACCGAGAAGGCATCCCGCAACGGCAGCGACTCCTCGGCGGCGCGATGGCTGAACTCCGACTCGCGCATCATCATTCCCGCAAAGAATGCGCCCAGCGCGAACGACACGTCGAATAGCTTGGCGGATCCGTACGCCACTCCAACGGCGACAGCCACCACGCACAACGTGAACAGTTCGCGCGACCCGGTGCGCGCCACCTGCCAGAGCAACCGCGGGAACACGCGGCGGCCGACCACGAGCATCAGGACGATGAACGCGACGACTTTGCCGAGCGTCAGAGCGATTGTGCCCCACAGTCCCCCGGCGGATCCGCCGGGATCCACGCCATCGACCCTGCCCCGAGCAACCCTGCGACCGGAGGCAGCAGAACGAGGACCAGCACCATGACCAGGTCCTCGACGACGAGCCAGCCGACGGCTATCCGCCCATTGACCGATTCGAGCACCCCGCGAGCCTCCAGGGCCCGGAGCAACACGACGGTGCTGGCCACCGAAAGCGCGAGCCCGAACACGAGGCCCGCGCCGAGGCTCCAGCCCCACAGTGTCGCCGTGGCCATGCCCAAGGCCGTGGCCACGGCGATCTGAACGATCGCGCCCGGAACCGCGATGCGCCGGACCGAGAGCAGATGGTCCATCGAGAAGTGAAGGCCGACACCGAACATGAGGAGCATGACGCCGATTTCGGCGAGCTGTCCGGCCAGTTCGACGTCCGCAACGAATCCGGGCGTCCCCGGTCCGATGATGACTCCGGCGAGTAGATAACCGACGAGCGGTGGCATGCGCAGGCGCGAAGCCACGAAGCCCATGACGATTGCCGTTCCGAGCGCGGCGGCGATCGTGGTAATAAGGCTGATGTCGTGGGGCATCGGGTCAATTCGGATGGAGATCCATTGGCTCGATCGTCGCATCCGGGCCAGATTCTGAAGCGAACTCCTGACATTCGAAGGGAATTGTAGCCCCGGGGAACAAGCTTCGATCGTGCGCCGCGCGGCGTCGAGGGTCGACACGCTCGATCCGACCGGGCTTGCGAAACGCCGAAGTCGCATCCATTTACGAGACCAGCATGCATCCGGCAACGACCGCCCTGATCGCCGCTAACGTGGCGATGTTTCTCGTGCAGATGGTTGCACCCGCAGCCGTGACTCCGCTCGCGCTATGGCCACTCGGACTGGGGAGGGCTGATGCGAGCTTCGGGCCGTGGCAGCTCGTCACCTACGCCTTCCTGCACGGCAGCGTGACGCATCTCGCCTTCAACATGTTCGCGCTGTACATGTTCGGCGGTGCGATCGAACGCGTATTCGGCGCCCGCCGGTACGTTGCCTATTTCATTGTCTGCGTCGTTTCCGCCGCGATCACGCAACTGGCGTTCGCCGCGGCGACCGGAGGGTTCTATCCGACGGTTGGCGCGTCGGGAGGCGTCTTCGGCCTGTTGCTGGCGTATGCGATCTACTTCCCCAACAATCGCGTCATGCTGCTCTTCCCGCCGATCCCGATGCCGGCGCGCGTGTTCGTCGGTATTTACGCCGCGTTGGAACTTTTTCTCGGCGTAACGGGCACCCAGGGAGGGGTCGCGCACTTCGCGCATCTGGGCGGCATGATCGGCGGCTTCGCGATGCTTCGATACTGGCGCGGGGCGGGCCGCGGGCGGTGGTCGGCGCGCTGATCGGACATTGCTTGACCCGAACCCCAAGTGAACGTATCGGGCATCAACGAGATATCGCCTTCAAGTCGCGCAGGAGCCTTTGATAGGTCGCGTTCCCGCGCATCATTTCGCCAGCAGCCTGCCGCAGGTTGTCGACATCGTCGGGCGAAAGGACGAAGCTCCAGCGCTGCACCATGTCGTTCAACAGCTCGATCTGCTCGTACGAATACCGGTCGATGGGCACGGTGCTCGCCTTGAGCAATTGCCCGATCACTCCCGCGCATCGTGTCGGGACGCCTGGCGCTCACCGACAGCCAGATCCGAGGCACCGCCTTGCACCAACGCGTTGAGTTCCTGCCGCGTCACTTCAAGGATGTCCTGTCATGCGTCTGGAATCCGGTCTCCCGGCACGGTGACTGCGAACTTTACTAACTTCACCTCGACATTGACAATGGGGTTGAGGTCAATGGAGCGAACCCCGAATCGACGATGACCGACTCGCCGCCTCGTCCGATTTCGCGCACGCGTGGTTCGCTGCACTTCGGCAACATTCTCCTCGCGTTGCTGCGACGCCTGCTATACGTGATAGTGCGTACCCGGGTCACCCCGGATCAGGTCATTTCGCTCGGCGTCAATCCGCAGCGCCCGCTCTGTTACGTCCTTCAGGACCGGCATCTGTCGAGCCTGCTCGTGCTCGAGGAGGAGGCGCGCCGGCTTGGACTGCCCTCCGCGCTGACTCCGATCGGACCGGAATTCCCGCTCGGCAAGCGCGCCGTGTTCTCGGTCATTCTCGATCGGAATCCATTGAGTCCTCGGACGGCGGAACCGTCGGTCACCCTCTCGCGGATGACCGCGGCAGTGCTGCGGAAGCCGGCGCTCGATGTCCAGCTGATGCCGGTGACGATCCTCTGGGGCCGATCGCCAAAGTCGCAGGATTCTCTGGTCAAGGCGCTGTTCGCCGACGCATGGGCAAGCGTGGGGCCGCTCCGCCAGCTCGCGATCATTGCGCTGCATGGACGGCAGACACGCGTGACCTTCGGCGATCCGATCTCGCTGCGCCGGCTGATCGACGAAGAATCCGACGAGGCCACAGCTGTCCGCAAGGCAAACCGCTTCCTGCGCCTTTATTTTCGCCGGATGCGCGAATCGGCGATCGGTCCGGATCTTTCGCATCGGCGCAGCCTGATCCGGACGATGGTCGCCTCGGACGGGCTGAGAGAAGCCATTGCGGAGGAAGCCCGACGCGCCGGCGGAGACATGGCGTCCGCAGAGGACAGGGCGCGCAAGTTCGCGTGGGAGATCGCGTCAGATTTCAGCTATCCGGTCATACGCGCCGGTGAGCTGCTGCTCGAGCGCGTGTGGCGACGCCTCTACGAAGAGGTCCAAGTCCATCACGGGGATGAGCTCGCCAAGGCAGCGCCAGGCAAGGGACTCGTTTACTTGCCCAACCATCGCAGCCACATCGACTACCTGCTGTTGTCGTACCTCGTCCACGCGCAAGGGCTCGCCCCGCCTCATATCGCAGCGGGTGCAAACCTGAATTTTCCAATCGTGGGTCCGTTGCTGAGGCGCGGCGGGGCCTTCTTCCTGCGCCGCAGCTTCAAGGGCGAGCCGCTCTACGCAGCGGTGTTCCGCGAGTACCTGCATGCGATGTTGGTGAAGGGATTCCCGATCGCGTACTTCATCGAGGGCGGCCGCAGCCGTAGTGGGCGGACGCTCGCGCCGAAGGGCGGGCTGCTCGGGATGACCCTCGAGAGCTTCATGCGCGAACATCCGCGACCGCTTCTGATGGTTCCGGTGTTCTTCAGCTACGAAAAAGTGCTCGAGGGCCATACGCTGGTTGCCGAGCTCGAGGGGCAGCCGAAAGAGGGCGAGTCGTTGGGCGCGCTGGTGCAGGTTGCCCGAAACCTCCGGCACGAGTACGGCAGCGTCTACGTCAATTTCGGAGCGCCGCTATCGGTCGACGAATTCCTCGACCGGGAGGCGCCCGGCTGGCACGCGCTGCAAGGCGACGAGCAACGGGACTCGGCGCGGCGGCTCACCCTTCGCCTGGGGCACGAGATGTCGCAGCGTATCAATTCTGCGGTCGTCATCAACCCGATCAATCTGTTCGCCATGGCGATCGTGCCCAGTCCGCGCCACGCGCTCGACGAGCGCGGCTTGATGCAGCAGATCGCCTGGCTCAAGACAATTGCGTCCCGAATGCCCTACTCGTCGGAAGCCGTGGCGACCGCCGGTGAACCGGCCTCGGTGATCGCGCAGGCGTTGAAGCTCGGCTTTGCCACCCGCGTCCCGCATCCGCTCGGGGATGTCATCACGGTTCCGGACAAGCAGGTATCCACGCTCAACTACCTTCGCAACAACGTGCTCCACGCCTATGCCCTGCCCGCGCTGGTCGCGAACCTGTTGGTCGCCATGCGCGAAGCCACGCTGGAACGTGTCGCCGAGTTCGCCGAGGGCGGACTGCCGTTCCTGCGTGCCGAGTTGATGTTGCACCACTCCCCGAAGGAGGCGGTCGAAGAGGCGAGGCGAATCGTTGCGCTATTCCTCGAGATCGGGCTCGCGCGCACAGGCGCGGACGGTAATCTGCGCGGCGCGGATCGCTACAGTCCCGAGCATGCCGGGCTTGACCTGCTCGCCCGTTCCTTGCGACACCTGCTGCGGCGCAACTACCTGACGATCGCACTGCTGACCCGGGTCGGCTCCGGGAAGCTGAGCCGGAAACGCCTGGAGGAAATGATGCAGTTGCTTACACAGCGCCTGTCGCTGTTGTTCGAGTTCGCGCCGCCGGATTTCTACGAGCGATCGACGTTCGCGTCCTACATCGACACGCTGCTCGAAACGAGCCTCGTTCGCGAAGACGCCGACGGGTCGCTGCATCTGCACGAGCACACCCGTACATGGGAGCACTATGTCGAGCGGCTGCTACCGGCGGACGCCGTCCTCGCCATCAGGCGCGTTGCCGTCGACCACTCGTCGCTGGTGGCGACACGCATTGGTCGAAACGACCGATAGGCGCGCGCGCGCAGGCCGCGCGAGAGGCGACAGGAGGCGAATCTTCGCCTCCGGGTAGGCGTTCATCACGATGCGGGCGGCGTTCCGATCGCGTTTGCCGCAACCGGATGCTCTGCGGCGAACCGTGCGAAAATGAGAGCAGTAGCTTTGTTCCCGCTCTATCTCGGGATGGACGAACCTTCGGAGGGACAGGGATGACGACGTTGCCACACACCAGGAGCTCGATCGCGTTTGCCGCATTCGTTTTGGCATGCGTCACTGCGCCAACGGTGAATGCGCAGTCCGCTCCCGCACCGACGATGAAAGTTGGAGACCGCTGGGTCTACAACGTGAAGTCCGGCTTCGCCATGACGGCGATCACTTACCAGGAGACGCGCGAGGTGACGTCGGTGAGTGGGGTGGGTTTCAAGCTCAAGGTGACGGGGAAAACCTCCGCCGGCACCGATTTCTCCCGAACCGACGACTACGCCGGCCCGGGCAGCCTTCGTTCGGGAACGCTGTGCCTCGACGAGGTGCGGCGCTATCCCACTCCGCTGCAGCGAGTCGTGTTTCCGATTACCCCCGGCCAGCGATCGTCCAAGTGGGTCGATGTCGTCTCCGATCCCGGTGGAGAGAAGGGGCAGGTCAACTACAGCTTTCGCACGCAACGCTGGGACAAGCAGACCACGCCGGCAGGCGCATTCGACGCCATCCGGATCGATGTGCTCATGGCCCTCGACGATTCAACGCCGTTCCGCGGCGCGACCCATTGCAACTTTACCTATTGGTACTCGCCAGCGGTACGCGGAATGGTGCGCGAGAAACGTTCGGCACAGTACGCGGCGCTCCAGGAGAACGATCCGATGATTCCCGTGCTCAATGCAGCGTACGAACTCGCGAGCTTCACACCTGGCAAGCCATGAACGGGCAACCCGTTTCATCGACATGACCGTGGTGGTGACCGCGCACCGGACTTTCCGGCGCGACTTCGACTCGCTCCACGACATTTTCCAGTTCACCGCGGATTTCTTCGCACGCCAGCGGGTCGACACGCGGCTCCTGCCCACCGTCGATCTGGCGGTGGAAGAGCTGTTCACGAACATGGTCAAGTACAGTCCGGGGAGCGACGCCGAGGTGCGAATCGACATGGCCGCGATCGCCGGTGGCGTCGAAGTGGCGCTGACCGATCATGATGTCGAGCGCTTCGACGTCACCCGGGCGCCCGACGTGGACATCGACCTGCCGATCGAGCAGCGCCGGCCCGGGGGCCTGGGGCTGCACCTGATACGGCGGCTCGTGGATACCCTGGGTTACGAGTATTCGACGGAAAGCCGGCAGAGCCGGATCACGTTCCGCAAGACGCTGGCAGGGTCAGCGGATCCCGCCGACGCAGTGAAGGAACGGGGGGAGGATGCTCGCGATTGATATCGCCACTCGCCCTCACGGGCCGGCGTGGACGAGTCCCTTTCGATCGGAGCGGGGCCTACCTCGCGATCGCTCAACGCCTCAACAGCTCGATGCCCGTCGATGTGACGCGGACGCGGTCGCCGATGCGCAAATCGGGCGCAGTGGTCTGCTGGATCGTGGCGTACGTGCCGTCGTCGTAACGTACGACTATCTTCCACACCAGCTCGGTGTCTTTCTTCGCGAGCTCGTTGCCGACGAATCCCCCGCCGACAGCGCCGACGATCGTCGCTACGGTCTGGCCCGTACCGCCTCCGATCAGGCTGCCGAGCCCGCCGCCGATCAACGCCCCGCCGATGGCTCCGACGGCACTGTCGACCTTTTGGACGCTGCTCTGTGTGATCGACTCCACCGTGCCCGTGCGGGCGGCCGGCTGGTCGGAGACCTGATAGGCGGGCGGCGTGTTGCAGCCGGCGAGCGCGATCGCCGCGCATGCGACCAGTGCCGTGGCGACGCGCCGCCATACCGTGAACATCACCATCATCATTCTCCTGTCCGAGAGCGGCGGAATCAATCCGGAATCGCGTTCAACAGATACATGGCCGCGAGCAGGCCGGACGGGCGGCCGAGTTTGCCAAGCCAATTGGCGAAGATCGTTTCGATGTCGCCGCCAATGTAGATCTGGGTCAGTGCCTTGTTGACTTCGAGGCGGAGCGCCGAGTCGTTGCGCGGCAGCGCCATGGCGTAGGGTTCGTACGACAGATCCTCCGCGAGCATTGCGGAGCTTGGCAGGCTCCTTCGCCTGGGCAGCGAACCCGATGAGCTTGATCTTGTCGCCGGCGTACACATCGACGCTGCCGGCCTCGAGCATTGCCAGGCCCTCGTTGCCATCGGCGATCTGGACGACGGTTGCGTTGATGAGGCGGCGGCGCAGCGTATCGTTGAGCCGCGTCTCCGTCGTCGTCCCCTTGAGCACGGCGACCCGCTTTCCGCCGAGGTCCGCGACGCCATTGATCGGTGAACCGGCCTTGAGGAGGAAACCGCCGCCGTCGATGAAAATCAGGTTCGAGAAATCGACGCTGGCAAGACGGGACTGCGTCTGGGTCGTATTCGCGCACTCGAGGTCGGCGCGGCCCGACGCGACCATCTGCAGTCGCTCCGTGACCGAACCCGCGAGCCAGTTGACCTTGAGGTTCGGATCGCCCACCGAGCGGCCGATCTGCGCGATGACGCGCTTGCAGAGATCGATCGAATAGCCGGCAGGCTCGTTGTTGGGGCCGACGAAAGAGAACGGCAGCGAATCGCGGGAATACGCGACGTTGATGGCTTTGGCCGCCTTGATCTTGGCCAGCGTATCGGGGACGGTTTGCGCGTTGGCGCCGGTGGCAATCAGGCCTGCCACGACGAACAATGCCATGAGGACGCTTTTCACGATGGTTACCTCGAGTGGTGAATTTGGAGTGGGGCGCAACGGCCTGTTGCAGGTCCGCGGCCCTCTTCGCGACGGCCCGCGGAGAGGGCCGCGGGACCGCCGCGGAGCATTTCAGCGCGGCTCAATGTACACAAGCGCGGCGCATCTTGTCCAGCGTCACCCGGATCTCGCAGGTGACCTTCCCGCCCGTTTGCGATCGGTCACGGCGCCGCCGACGCCGAGTCGACCGCGCAATCGGAGATCGGCTACCCGCCTCCGCAATCCGGGCGACGGAAACCGCAGACGGCTCAGGCGGGGTCGAACACCGGTATGCTGCGCGCGGGGGTCATCGCCCCCGAAACGTCGGGCGTCGCGTACTGGATGAAGCTGTCGGGCAGCGCCCCGCCCCAGTAGACGCCGGTGCCGCGCTCGTCCTCGTTCCAGGTCACGGGCTCCCAGTCGGGCGCGAGCACGAGGTAGCTGCCGGAGTAGATCTCGACGCGGTTGCCGCCCGGCTCGTACGAGTAGAGGTAGAACGCCTGCGAGTTGTTGTGCTTCGACGGCCCGGCCTCGATGAAGATGCCGTTCTCGGTGAGGACGTCCGCCGCGCGCAGCACGTCCTCGCGCTGGTCCACCCACATCGAGATGTGGTGCAGCCGCCCGCTCGCGCCCTTGATGTCGACGACGTAGGCAAGCTGATGATGGACGGCGTTCGGGCTGAGCCACGAGCCCAGCTCGAAGGTGCCCTGTTCGAACAAGACCGTCTCGCGCAGCTGGAAGCCCAGCAGCTCCTCGGCGAAGCGGCGGTTCTTCTCGACGTCCTTGCACAGGAGCGCGAGATGATCGGTGCGTCGCACGGCGGCACCACGTCCCGTGAATTTCTGCGGCAGGTTCTTGAGCGTCGAGCGAAGCTCGTCCGTCGGGCGACGTACTTCTGCTCGTCGTAGTAGAGGGCCATCGGGTGGCCGTCGGGATCGCGGAAGTGGAACGTGCGGCCGCGACCGAAATCGTTGTCGCTCCAGCGCCACGTCGAGTCCTGCGGCCTTCAACGCGCCGACGCGTCGATCGAGCGCAGCGGGGCTGATCGCGCGCCATGCGACCAGCGCCAATGCCGGGCTGCTTCGCCGCCGGTCAGCTTCAGTGCGCTCACGGCGAAGTCGCCGTAGCCGCGCAGATAGACCGGACTCGCCCTCGGGTGCACCGCCTCCATGCCGAGCACGTCCTTGAAATACCAAAGGCTGCGATCGGGCTTCGGCGTGAACAGTTCCATGCTGCCCAGCGTAGCGATTTCTCGAACCGGTTCAGCAGCGTTCGGCATGGCGATTCTCCTCATCGGAACAATAGACTGGCCTCTCCGCCAGTCGAGGGAGATTATATTGCGCGTCGAAGGGTGTCACCCGCGTTTCGGGGAACCATTGCGCTAGGTCAAATGCGGCACAATGCGGTCCAGGGAACGTTGCGGCGGAAACCCAGCAGGACACCCACATGCCCCAAGAGCCCTCGGACGATCTGGCCATCCTCTCCCGGCGCGGTTCAAGCTGCGCGTCTCGATACTTGTTGGGGTGGTCGCGATCGCGACCATTTGGGCTTCGGTCCATTTCCTGAAACCGGCTCCGCCGCGCCACGTCGTCTTCGCGTCGGGTCCCGCCTTCGGCCTCTACCACACCTACGCTCGACGCTACATCGAGGCCCTGGCGCGGGACGGCGTGACGGTCGAGGAAAGGATGACCAACGGCGCGGCGGAGAACCTGCTGCTGCTGCTCGATCCGAATTCAGGCGTTGACGTTGCCTTCATGCAGGGCGGCGTCGCAACGTTCCCCGAGGCTGACGGGATCGTGATGCTGGCCAGCCTGTACTACGAGCCGCTCTGGATCTTCTATCGCGACCCGGCGACGCTCACCCAGGTCAACCAGCTGCGCGGAAAGCGCATCGCGGTCGGTGCGCCAGGGAGCGGAACGCTGGCGTTTGCCAAGCGCCTGATCGAGATCAACGCGTTGACGTCCCGCGACTCCAAGATTGTCGAGATCGGTGGCGACGCAGCGCTGGACGCCTTGAAGTCGGGCGACATCGACACGGCACTCTTCGTCGGCGGCGCGCAAACGCCGACGATCCTGCGAGCACTGGTCGACCCGGACATCAAGCTCATGAGCCTCACCAACGCCGATGCTTATCCCAGGCGGTTTCCCTTCGTCACGAAGCTCACGCTGCCAGCCGGCACCGTCGATCTCGGCCGCCATGTTCCAAGGCAGGAAGTCGCGATGATCGGAACCGAGGCAATGCTCGCGGCCCGCGCTGACCTGCACCCGGCACTGATCAATCTGTTTCTCGACGCCGCACGCGAATTGCACGGCAGGCAGGGGTTTTTCGAGGCGGCGGGCGAGTACCCCAATACCACGCATGTCGACCTTCCCGTCTCGACAGTCGCGGATCAGCACGCGCATTTCGGGCCGAGCTTCCTGCACCGCTACCTGCCATTCTGGCTCGCGACGCTGGTCGAGCGCACGATCATCGTGGTGATCCCGTTGCTCGTCATCGTTGTCCCGATCGTTCGCTACTGCCCGACTTTCTGCGCTATCGGATCCGGTCCCGCATCTATCGGTGGTACGGCGAACTCGCGTTGCTGGAGCGCGATGTGGCCACCCGCAAGGGCACGTTGCCGATCGACCAGTGGCTGCAGGACCTGAATCGCATCGCGCTGGCGGTCGAGCGCATCAAGACGCCATCGAGCTTCGCCAGCGAAGCCTATACGCTGAGAGAGCACGTCGGCCTCGTTCGGGACGCCGTGCAGGCCAAGATCGGCCATGACAGTGCCGAGGGATCGAACACGGCCAGCACGTAGGGATTGCACCGCATGGATCCGCGGTTGTTGCGACCTGGGCGGTCATAGCCCGCGTTGAGGACCTGCGCGCTATGTGCGGTAGAGCACAGACACCCGCAAATTCCAGCCGCATCCTATCGCCTGGCTGGCCATCGTCGCGATCACGAGGTCGGCGACGTGCGCGCTTCGTGGCTTGCAGGCAGGGCGAATATGCTTCTTGGCTGGATCGTGTTGGGCTTGGTCGGCTGGACGCTCGGGTTGTTGGTCGTGCTGGCCTTGATGCGGATGGCCGGCGATCAGGACCGCGCCGCGCGCCACGAAGAGAAACGCATCGACCCTTTTTCTGATGTCACGATCACCGGATTCGGCAACGACTAGATCTGTCGTGACCGGCCGCGATATCCCGGCTGAACCTCGAGCACTTCCCGTTCTGCTTCCGGAATTCGATGACCAACCGCTGGGCCGTGCATGGTCGGTTCCACGGATGGTGCCCGGCTTGCCGGGTTGGATCGTGGGCGCCTGCGCGGCGCGCGGATTTGAGATCATCGTCTCGGATCGCCAGACGCCAGGCGAGGGCGACCTGTTCAGGAGTCTGCCCGATCTCATCGCGTTTTCAAGATGTGCTGTAGACATTCGCAATGTGGACATCTCAGTGGCGAGTGACTGCGGAATCCTTGTGACGCACGCGAGCGCCGGTTTCATCGCCAGCGTGGCGGAGTGGACAATCGGCGTGATGATCGACTTGAGCCGCCACATCAGCGAGTCCGCCAATGGCTATCGCGTCGGCGAGATTCCCGTTCCCGTCATGGGCCAGGAGCTGAAGGGCTCGACGATCGGCGTGGTCGGCTATGGAAAGGCTATGGAAACATAGGTCGGTATCTTTGCGAGCTGGCGCTCGCGATGGGTATGCGGGTAGCATTTGCCGACCCCGGCAAGATAGTCGCGAATCCGCGACTCATCCGGCTTGGCTTCGAGGACCTTAACTGATGTCAATCGAAACTCCCAAGCTTGTCGCCCCCCCGGGTTCCTGCGACTGCCACATGCACGTCTACGAGGATCGCTTCCCGCTCGCGCCGACGGCGACCTTCAGGCCCCGGCACGCGCCTGCGTCGGAGTATCGAAAGGTGCAACGGGACCTCGGCCTGACGCGAGCGATCATCGTGCAGCCTACGGGTTACGGCTTCGACAATCGCTGCACGCTGGAGGCGATTGCGCAACTGGGGTCCGAAGCGCGCGGCGTCGCGGTCGTGCGCCCGGACGTCACCGACGCGGAACTCGAGCGTCTGACCAACGCGGGAATACGCGGCGTACGCTTTCATATGCTGGGCGGCGGCGTCCTGCCGTGGGACGCACTTGAAGGATTGGCCTCGCGGGTAGCGGCTTTCGGCTGGCACGTACAGTTGCAGCTCGAGGGTCGGGACCTGCCATTGTACGAGACGCGGTTGAGGAACCTCCCAGGTGACTTGGTGATCGACCACAACGGCAAATTTCTCCAACCCGTAACAACCGAACACCCCGGATTCAGCGCGTTGCTGCGGCTGCTCGATTCGGGCAAGTGCTGGGTCAAACTGTCGGCGCCCTATGAAACGTCGAAGGTCGGCGGCCCTCGCTACGAGGACGTCGGCAATCTTGCGCGGGCGCTGGCGAAAGCGAACCCCGAACGCTGCGTTTGGGCCAGCAATTGGCCGCACCCGAATCAGAATCCGACGCCCTCCTCTGCCGCAATGCTCGATCTGCTGCTCGAATGGACCGACGACGTTGCGACGCGAACGAAAATCCTGGTCGACAATCCCGCGAAGCTGTACGGTTTTTGAAGTACTTCAGCGTGCTCGCACCGCTTCGATGACGCCAAACGTTGGCCCGGCGGAAATGGCTGCATTCACTCGAACGCCCGTGGCGCTCAAGTGGCTCCGATCCCATCGCATTGTAGCCAAACGCATCACGCGATTTATTAACGGACAAGCTCTTAGTCACATTCCGAGCGGCCGCGCCTTGCGTCCAACGCTTACGTCGCCAGCCGAGCGGTCCCCAGGGTCCACGCGCGTGCTTTGAGCCAGCGATTGAGGCGGCTCGCGGGCTTGCGCACGGCGCGCTCGGCCGCCAGCGTCCGGGCAAGACGTTTCCGCTGCCCGCGCAGCGCCGCCTCGAGCAGCGTGAGATGAATCAGGTCGCACTGCGCCACGCTGCCGCCGCATCGATCGGCCGCGGCCCGGATCGCCGAAATCGACTCGACGGCGCCGTCATAGTCGCCACGGCAGAACGACATGATGGCCGCGATCAGAGGTTCCGCCAGTGCCAGTTCCTCGTTCCCGCTGCGGGCACGGAGCATCGCGTCGCCCTTCAGCCGTTTCGCCAATCGGCGGGCGCGCGCGTGCTGCTTCGACGCCGCGAGTGCCATCACCGCATGCACGAGGTCGAAGGCGCGGTTGCCGATGGTGCGCCGACGCATCCAGAGTCCCGTGACCTCGCGCCACCGCCACTGCGATCCGGTTCCGCGGAGTTGCAGTCGCCACAGCAGCGCGGAGGCATCGACGAGACCGTTGTTGCCGCCATCGAGTTGCGGCGCGATCAAATCATCGTAGGTAGAGAGCGCATCCGCGGCGGCGTCGGCGTCGAGCTGAAAGAGCGCAAGGTGCCACGCGAGATGGATGCGAAAGCCGGCATTGCCGACCCAGATCGGCTGCGTCCCCCGCAGCCAGGCGATACCCTTGTCGGGCGGGCCTCTCATCTCGAAGACATGGGCGATCACGTGGATCGCCGCCGCGTTGTCGGGGACGAGTTCGAGTGACTTGTGGGCCGCCGCCAGCGCGCGATCGTAGTCGCCGGTCTCCTCCAGTCCGAACGCATGCATGCCGAGCACGTACCCATACTCGGGGTCCCTCGTGTCCCAATGCGGCAGGACCCCGGCGATACGGTCGCGCAGCATGTCGCGCCGGCCGAGGCGGAAATCGAGGCCGTGAGCCACCAGTAGCGCTAGCCGGTCGCGAGGATAGTCGCGGAGCAGCTCGCCGTAGAGGCGGGCCGCGCGCGCAACGTCGCCGTCGAGCCAGTGGCGCGCGGCGGCGGCATGCCTGCGTTCGCGCTCGTTCGCGTCGGAGTTGCGCTCGATTGCGGCGACCGATGCGGCCAGTGCCGCCGCGGGCGCGTCGGCGCCGCTCAGCACGAGCGCTCCGGCGCGCAGGCAATGGCCAGCGGCGAATGCCGGATCGCGCTCGATTGCGCGTTCGATCGTGGGTACCGCGTTTCCGTCACAGCGGAAAAGGCTCGCGAGCGCTTGCTCGAAGGCTTCGAGCGAGAGCGGGTCGTCGGTCGACGTGATCAGTCCAAGGGAGTCGGAAAGTGTGGCCATGGCAGCCGGGAAAGCCGTAGTCGCGTGCTGCGATAGTGCCTCCGCGACGATTCGGCAGCCATGATCCAGGCACCTGCATTTTTGTCCGGGCGTCCGCACGTTGCCGCGAGTGGGCGCTCGGTGCCGGCAGCCGAAGCGGCGGCGCCGGGACCCGACGCTGCCCCGGGTGCTGCGCATGCTGTCCCACATGCCGTCAGCCCGACCCACCACTGCCCGATTCTGCGCGGCTCGCGCAATCCTTGTCGCGAGTCGCGGAACCGGTGGCGTGCCTGCGCCATGTCGCCGGCGGCACGCCAAACTCCCGCTTGAACGCGCGACTGAACGCGGCTTCGGATTCATAACCGACGTCCTCCGCGACTGACGCGAGCGGCCGATCGTCGAGGCGAAGCTGCTGCGCGGCGAGCTGCAAGCGCCACTGCGCCAGGTATTGCATCGGCGGCACCCCAAGCAGGTCCGTGAAACGTTGCGCGAACCCAGAACGCGACATGCCGACTCCGCGGGCAAGGTCTTCCACGGTCCACGGTCGCGCCGGGCGCGCATGCATAAGCGCGAGCGCGCGGGCGACGAAGCGATCGCGCAACCCCGCCAGCCACCCCTTGCGATCGTCGGGCATCGTGTCAACGTAGCGCCGGACCGCCTCGACGAACACGAGCTCCGACAGTTTGGCCAGCACCGTCGCACTGCCGGCGTGCGCCGATGCGGCCTCCTCGGTCGCGAAGCGCAGCGACGATTCGAGCCATGACGCGCCGGATCCGCGCATGCCGACCTTGAACAGACGCGGCAGCGCGGAAAGTAATGGATTCCTCCAAATATCCTGCGCCGCGAGAAAGCCGCAGACCATTCGCGTGACCGCGCCACCGCCGCCATAAGCGACCGTCATCACGTCACCGAGCGTCGTCTCCACCTGATTCGCCAATAACGGCGCCGAAGGCACGGGCGACAGGTCGGTGGAACTGCCGAGCACGTGGGTTTCGCCCTGCGGCACGACGATGACATCGCCAGCGTCCACCTGCAACGCGCTGCCGCGATCGTGCGGCAGCATCGCCCAGCAGCTTCCCTCTGTCACGAGATGGAACGAGATTACGCGCTCGGAGGGCGGCAGGTAGGCCGAGCAAAGCGCCGAATCTGCGTGGCCAACGATGCACCAAGGCGCTGAAAACGCGCCATCGAGATACACTGCACCGGTCAACTGAACGGCACGCAATACGTCGGAGAGAGCATCCATCGCAGCGGTTGTTCAATCAAGGGTTCGCGCGCGCCAATGTTGCCCAGGCACATTCGCGACACACCATGTTTGGAGTAGGTACGATCGCCACTCAACAAAGATCCTGCCGGCCCTAATCCATCTTCTTGCGAGAGCATTCTACTCGGTACAACCTCTGGTCCCGGGCAGCCCTGAACTCCAGAACCCGCCACTGACGATCGACCCGCGCGCGGTCTTTCCTTGATGGCTGAAGTCACAACGTCGTAGACTTATGGTTTCGCCGTCAGGAAGCCCCCATGCTCGGCGTTACCGACTACGGCGCCTTTGTCGTCGCAATCATTGTGTTCCTGCTGATTCCCGGCCCGGGAAACCTGGCCCTGATTACCTCAACCAGCAAGGGCGGTGTCAGGGGAGGCGTGGCGGCGACCCTGGGTGTGATTCTGGGTGACCAGGTCCTGATGTGGCTGGCCGTGGCTGGTGTTGCTGCTCTGTTGAGTGCGTACCCTGCGGCGTTTCATGCAGTGCAGTGGCTGGGTGCCGCGTACCTTGCATTGCTGGGCGCCAAGATGCTGTTGGCCAAACCGGGCGCCACACCGGTGTTGCACATCAAGCCGCACCACTATCTGCGCCAGGCGCTCATGATCACGCTTCTCAATCCGAAGGCGATCGTGTTCTACATGGCGTTCTTCCCCTTGTTCGTTGATCCGGCGCGCCATCAGGGGCTGACGACTTTCGCTTTCATGGCGACGACTATCGCCGCGTTGACATTTGTCTATGGCTTGATGGCGGTAATGCTTACCCACTTCCTGGCCCGGCGGCTGCGTGCCAATCCGGTCATTTCGCGTTCCCTGGAAAAGCTGGCAGGTCTATTCCTGATCGGCTTTGGCATCAAGCTCGCGGTGACCCGCTGAATCTCGCGGAAGTCTCGGCCGCTCGGGGAAAGCACCCGACATGGCTTCGTTCGGATTCCGTAGTCACGCTATTGACGGTGGCGCGCCGAAACATCGCGATTGGGTCTGGCCCATAGGCATTGACACTTGCGCCATCACCTACGCGACTGAAGCTTCCGCCCGCCGTCGAGACTTGGCTGCAGACTTGGCTGGCGCTTTGCTGCTTGCGGCGGTTTGGCGGGGTTTGGCAACCGTGGGGCGGCGTTGACGCCCCGACCTTTTCGCCAGCCAGTCGGCGCCTTTTGCCCAAACGATTTTCTGCGCCTTGCTCCCAAGCATTACGCCCATATGGCCGCCGGGCGCAACCTCGAAACGCTTGTCCGCGGTGTTCACCAGGTCCATGACGCGTCGTGCCGTAGGCACCGACACGAGCCCATCCGTCTCGCCAGCGAACACCAACATGGATGACCTTATGTTCGTGAAGCGACAGATCTTCTTGCCGATTTCGATCTCTCCCTTGGCCAGCGTGTTGTCCACGGCCACTCGCACCAGCATGTCCTGCAACACGCCGCCCGGATATATCAGCATGTTGTTGAGGTAGTCCGAAGTGGTGGAATGCGACTCGACAAACTCGCGGTCCCACAGGCGAGTGACCAGATCCCAATAGGTGGTGAAGCTGCCAACGGGGTCGGTGAGCTTGAAGATAATCGTCGTCATCCAGCCAGGCGTGTGCAATTTGGCCGGATCCAGCGAATGCAGGCGGAAGTCGGTGACCTTGCGCAGCAGCCTGGCCGGCGTGTTCAGCGCTTGGCCAACTCCCGCGACCATACCGCCGCCCCGCAGATCGATCGGGCTGGCGATGGTGATGATATTGAGGATGCGCGGATCGCTCCTGAGTCCGGCACGCATCAGCGAGAACAGCCCGCCCATGCACCAACCCATGAGAGAAACCTCCTTCACGCCGCTATGCGCGCGTACTTTGGCAAGGGCCTTGGCCATCATAACGTCGGCATAATCCTTGATGGCCAGATGGGCATGACGCTTCTCCGGCTTGCCCCAATCGATCAGATAGGTCTTGAAGCCGCGCGCCGCCATATAACGGGCAAGGCTGCGATTCGGCATCAGGTCAAACACCTCGCTGGTCACCCCCAGCGGCGGCACCAATACCAATGGCACCCGATGTTGCTTGCGCTGAACCCGCAGACGGCTGCCGTCGGCCAGTTGAATCGCCTTTTCGTCGGACAAGTCATAGTAGCGAACGGCCATCGGATCGCCCTGGTGCACCAGTTCAAAGTGGGTGCGGCCCGACTGGACAAGTTCTTCACGGCGGAACACCCAATCGAAACCGTTGAACACCGAGGCGGCAACGCGCTCATTGATTTCGAGCCCCTTATCCAGGGTGCGCTTAAGCAAGGGAACCATGAAAGCTTCCTCTGTTATTTGTTGTTAGCAGAACACTTGGATTGGTGCCGCGTACCGGGCAATTGTGACTTTGGCGGTGCGCGGAATGGCGATACGCGGTTCATTGTACCGGGAACGCGAGAAATCATTCTTGGTCTGTCCCCGATCGTTTCATGCCCAATACGCGAATTCACGCCGCCATTGGTCTGCGGTCCTCCCTCTTACCCGGAAGCCGGGCCATCAGTCGCTTGACGTTTGCGCGCAGATACCAAGCGCGTGACAATTGGTCTTGCGTCGCGACGCCAGGGCGCAATGACCTTTTTTGATGTCGACCGATCTGTCGCTTTGGCAATCGGCGACAGCGCAATGCGCCACCGCATCCTTGGATTCGATGCACAAGCCAATTTCCGATGCTCCGTCACCGACGCGGGACGAGCTAAACCAACGCCTGCGGTTACGCAGGTTCATGCTGGCCAGCATCTTTTCGTTACTGTATCTTCTTGTGCTGGCCGTCTTCTACACGCAAGGCAAAGTCGACCACGACACGCTCTTCGACGCCTGTGCGATCGTCGCTGGGGTCATTCTCGCTTTCTTCTGCATTTTCCGCCTGAGGCTCAATCAGCGATTTCCAGATCCGAGTTTGACCGTATTCCAGTTTCTCGCGGCCGTGTTCACGATGCTGTTCGTCGTCTACCGCGCTCCGGACACCCGCCTCGCCTTCGCCGCCTTCTTTTTCGTCGCATTGATGTTTGGCATGCTTCGCGCCCGTGGTACAACGCTCGCCGTGCTCGGCTTCGTCTCATTGGGCTCCTTCGCGCTAGTGATCTGGCGTCGCTACGCCAGCAACCACGACGTCGAAATGCTGCGCCTGGACATGCTTCAGCTTGTCGTGATTGCAATCACATTTCCGTGGTTCATATTCATCGGCGGGCGCGTGAAGCGGCTCCAACTCAACCTCGCCGAAGTCAGTACCAAGCTGGAAAATATCGAGGCAAGGGCGCGCTATGACGATCTGACCGGTGTCTACAACCGTCGTGCTCTGATGGTCGCCATGGAAGAGTCGAGGCAGTGGGCCCATTCCACCGGAGAACCGCTCTCCATCTGCGTGATCGACCTCGATCTCTTCAAACGCTACAACGATGAATTCGACCACTTGACCGGCGATCAGGTCCTCCGGGCATTCGCTCAGGCCGTGCGGAACGGCCTGCGTTCGACGGATGTCTTCGGACGGTATGGTGGCGAGGAGTTCGTCCAGATCTTGCCGCATACCACGCTGGCGGGCGCGATGCTCGATGCCGAGCGACTGCGCGATCGAATCAGCGCGCTCGACCTCCCTATGGCGCGTTCGATCGGTCCTTTGACCGTATCCGTCGGAGTGGCGCAGTACAGGCCTGGCGAGACCATCGTCCAGACCTTCGCCCGGGCCGATGGGGCCCTGTACAAGGCCAAACAACTGGGCCGAAACCGCGTGGAATGCTGAAGTTCCGCCGTCACAACGCGTGTGTTCGGCGTCCGAATATCGGCGCTCGCGCCGGGAGCCGGGTCGCCGCCAGCTACGACGCTACGACAGCTCGATGCCCAGGTACTTCTTGCTCAGACGAGCCCAGTTGTTCGTGGCCTCCCTCGCCTGCGGGCGAAGATTGCCTAACCCTGCACCGACCGGATAGTTATCCGACACCGACATCAGCATTGTCTGGTCTCGCTTCAATTGGTCGTAGTTGGGCTCTTTGGTCTTGGGGAGCGCGCTGCTCCACATCATCACGCATCTGCGCCACCGCTGCTCGTAGGCCGGTTTCGGCTTCGGGTGGCGCCTGATCCACTCCTCCAGTTCGTCCCTACGGGGCGTCTCCGGTGCCAAGTCGCGGCGGCGAAGCTGTCGGTCGGCGACGAGCTCGGCCTGCTGCCGCTCCGGCGCTGCGCTTGCCTCCTCGGCTCGAGCCTCGCCTTCGAGGGCGGCTACCGTTGCCGGCTCGAGCAACTCGCACCACGCGGCCCGGTTGACGAGACCGATGCGGACCGCATCGGTCATGGTGCCAACTTTGCGCGCCTCCAATGCGCGCTTGATGGCGTGACCCAGCCATTCGCGCCGCACCCCGGCGTGCCGCTCCTGATACGCCGCATATTCGGACAGCGCCGCAATGGACATTGCCGGCTCCATCGCCACAAAGGGAGCGAGTTCACCCTGCATGACGCCTTGGTCCACGGCCCATCCGCGAGCCCGGTACCTGCTTACCAGGGCTCCATAAAGACCGAGCAGATGTGGGGAGTCCTTTTGCCTTTCTCGTGCCGCCTTGGCGTGTTGCTCATAGGCGTCACGTATGGACTTGCGGCAGCCGTCGGCGCCACCCAGCAGCTTGTTAAGCAGGCCCATTGATTCGCCCCATTGAGATTTGATTCCTTACCCTATTGGAGCTCGTAGAAAACTCTTTGGCCAGTTCGCCCATGACCTCGACAATCTTCTTGCACTCCGCGAAGTAGTCGTCCGCCATTTTGTTGGCGAATTCCGCTTGCGAAGCAACTTCGTTGGGATCTTTGCAGTGGGCGAGTCGCACGGCCGCGTCGAGCTCCCTCGCGAATCCCGAATATGACATTGTCCTAAACTCACTCTGCGCCGTCTATGCCCCATTGTCAATAACAAGTCATACAGCACAAGGTAGATACCCCTCGGCCCACCTGAGACAGCAAGGATGCCGACCTGAATATCGATCCAAAGCGCCTTCAATCCGCCGCACCGCCGGCTAGTCTAACGTCGGCCCAGTCAGCCCCTGTCAAGCTTCGAAGCTCATCGGGCTTGAGGGAAAACACCGAAAACGGCGTGCCGGCTGCTGCCCAGACCGTTTCGAAGCGCTGAAGGTCTTCATCAAGCAGCAACTTGACTGGTCGTGAATGGCCGATCGGCGCCACGCCGCCGATGGCATAGCCGGTGGCCGACCGCACGAAGTCCGCGTCTGCGCGTGCCAGCGGTTCACCCAGCTTCGCGGCAACCTTGATTTCGCTGACCCGATTGTCACCACTTGCGACGACAATGACCGCTTGGCCGCTTGTCTTGCCACGCAACACGATGGACTTGGCGATCTCGGCAACCGAGCAGCCGATTGCGGCCGCGGCCTCAACGCTGGTGCGCGTTGGCTGTTCGAACTCCACGACATGGGTGTCGATGCCAGCCTCGCGCAGGAGTTGCGCAATGCGGAGGGCAGCGGGGTGCTGGGCGGGCTTCATGGAAGAGAGGAGCAACCAAGGGCGCGATCGTAGCGCGAGCGAGTGCTTCACAAACGTGGAGTCGAGAACGGCCGCGACCTGCAGCGCTTCGCCTTCAACCTCAACTCCGGCCGCCGCTACGTCATTGCCTGGCTCGGAGCGCTAGCCGTTGGCCGCCGCCCGGACAGGCGCCCCTCCAGCAGATCCGGTCAGGCGCAGAACAAGATGGTGGTCCCTGGACTCCAGGAGACCAACCTGGTGATGTTCGCGCTGAAGAACGAGTGGCGGCAGTTTCAGTTCAGTGCGCACGCCCCCGGTCCATCCGGGTGACCGCACGAGCCGCACGGACCTGCTGCGACGGCCTCTGCTTCCGCGGTCGATCCCGCCATCGCAAAGACCGACAGCTTCTTTTCAAGCTCGGTCGAGTGGCAACTCGGGCAGTCCGGAGCGGAACCTGAGCGGACGAGCGTTTCGAATTCGTGCCCGCATTTGCGGCACCCATATTCGTAGATTGGCATGGCTGGCTCCTTCTGCCGAGCATTCTAGACTAGCTCGGCAGCCATCCAACAACAGATTCTTGAACGAAGCAAGCGCTTGAAAAATACCGTCGCCTTACTTCGGTTTCCATTCCCTGGCGAGTTTCTGCGCCTCGGCGATCTGGGCCGCAGGCATCATGCCTGCTACCCGGTCGCGGTTCCTGGATACAGCGAGCAAAGCGCGCAATGCGGCGACGATGTAAACACTCCACCCTCGATTGATGGGGACAATCATGTGGCAAATATGCGCCAACCTCGGTAGCTGATACGTTGTGCGGGATCAAGGACGAGTTCAGCTGACCGGTGAATGCTGCCACTCCTTGCTGCCACTCCTGGCCGACGCCACGAACAGTAAATCCCTCCGGAGCGGGGCTTGTGACAGCACCTCCTTTTCACAGTAACCCCTAGAAGTTGGTGACCCTTATCCCACCGAACCAGCCATCAGCCTGACACCCCGTCGGCACAATGCTGTTCGTTGTCAACCTGCCCGTTACGCCGATGGGGTCGACCTGCATCTCGTAGAGTTGGAATGCCCCCGTTTCGCCAGAAGTGCACACAAAGGAACCGGTCACCCCGCTCATCTGTCCGGCTTGGGTCAGAGTGCCGTCATACAAGCAGTTTCGACCTGTTGTCCGGAGGGACGTCATCGAAATCGACTGACCGTTCTGAATGATGTTCAGCGCGCCTATGTCCTCAATCGGGCCGTTGAACCCGGGATCGGCGCACCCAGATCTAGTTTGACGGATGCCGCCGCCAAAATGACCGCTGAAATCGTCGAAACGCAACGATAGCCGGGTCGCATTCTTAACGACGGCCGCTCCATCCACGTCATACCTGAGTTTGCCCGTCGTTACAGACGTCGCAGTCCATGTCATGGCCCCCACTTTGCGATAGGTAACAGCACTGGAGTTAAGGGGCACGGTGCCAAACCAGGGTCCGTAGGTGAGATACAACTCTCCCATCCAAACCAGGTTCCCCGCGTATTCGAGCGTTGCCGTGTACCAGATCGGAACACTTGTCGGGTCATGCACGTACATCGTCGCGAACATGACCGAATCGCGTTCTGCGAGCTGGAAACCCCAGCCGTTCTCTCCAGTGACGGCCCAGACGTCGTCTTGATCCGTCGAAAACGAGGTGGCCCACGCTTGGGGCAGAAGACTCCCCGCGGTGAGGAGCGATGCTACGATCAATCCACGGATTGTGTTCATGGCTTTCTCCTGTCGAACGTCTGAGCAATCAGAGAATCAGCCGAGGTTCCTTTCGGGCCATTGAAAAGGTCGAATCGCAAATGGCATCATAGCTCAGCGTCACGCCGGAAGTCGCTGCTGCGTCGCACACTGAACTTTCGCCGAGCAATGGCGCAGGAATGTTTGCCTGGTCCTGCTGCTCAGCCATCGGTGAGATATCCTTGCCTCTCGGTCCGCTCTAGCGGAAATTCCACACGCCCAAATCGTAGAGGTGGACGCCCATGCTGATGTTACTGTCCGGCGCTCGAACCACTTCATGCAGGACGCCAAACAATGTGATGTCATAGCTCGTGACGTTCTCGCTGAATGCATTCGCACTCGAAGGCCCCACCTCGCAGAACGGCGCATCCCTGTGGCCAAGACAATACGCGTTGATGTCACGGAGCATGTTTCGGAAGTTGTCCTGGGTGATGTGGCCCCGGAAGAATCGAAGCCCCGACCATGGGACTCCGGTGGCCGACGAAGAGGCCGGCGAGAGCGTGGCGTACCTCGCGTGCGAATTGAGCGGCATGCTTACAAAAGGCGTGCGTAGATCGTCGGAGATATAGGGCGCATAGGTTCCGTCGACTCCCAATCGATTGCTGAATAGAAGCATGACGACCACGAATAGCTTGCCTGTATTTCGGTCACGAAAATACGCAAAAAGGCTGACCTCTCCGACCGGCGCCTCTCCCGTAGTCGGACTGGGCCATAGCGCAACCCATGGCACTTCCAGTGTTACCTGGAGGACCAGGTCTGTTGCCGGGTCGTCATCGAATGCTGGTGGTGGTGGCGAATCGCGAAATTCGTAGCCGTACACGGAGTGGGCCCCGCTTCCAGGCACGGCGGCGTAAGGAAAGGTCCAGGTATTGATGAACGAACCCGCGTCGTAGCAATGCATCTGAAATGCTGACGAATCGTTGATTGTACTGTTGCCACGGGTAGAGCGTTGCCAGCTGGCTCTTGGCTCAGGTACGGTAAGTCCCGTGAGAGCAGCATTGCGGAGGCTCGGCGCTTCAAAATCCCGAGGCAGCCGCCCAAAATCATAGGCGGGCGACGCGGCCACGGCGTCCAGCCCCAAGTTTCGGACAACCAGGAAAAAGTGCGGCAGCGCCGGCAATGCCGTCGCCGGATCGGGAGCTAACTCGTCCTCGGCGTAGAAGTATCCCGCTGTGTCGGTTACGCACTCCGGCCCCTTTATTGGCGTGGCTTGAAAGGAGAGAAGGTCTGCTGCCGACGCGATTCGGGCGACGCCGAAAGCCGCCAGGACCGAGCAGCAAGCAATGGCGCATGTAGCGAGCCGCGTACGGAGTACGCTATAGACGTCCTCCGTGCGGTTTATAGGGGTGCCCTCCATGGAGTGGGTACTGCAGGCCGCGGCAGCAGCAGTCCTTCAATGGGTCGTGGAGACAATCATGACTGCGAGACACGACCGTTGGCGCCTCCGGCACAAGATTCCGGCGACGGCCACCCAAGTGCGCCGTTTCAACGCCTGGCTCTTCGCGCTCGCAGTTGCTGCGCTGCTATACGTGCAGGGAGTGTTCGTGTTCTTCATCATGGGCTTGGAGTACCGAGGATCGGTCTCGTCCGATGTCGCATATTTCGCCATATTCGGCGGGTTGACGGGCTACCTCTGGACTGCGGTGGAACGACGGTGGCAAAGGCTCTCACCATAGGCCATGCCCCACCTCGAGCGTTCAACACGTCGTGAGGGTTAGCCTGAACGTTGCGAAAACGACGCGAGTTCTCCCGGCTTCCTGAGCATCTTGTCTACTTCTGCTGCATGGAGCTCCTCGGCGTGGATCATCTGCCGAGCGAACTCTTCCAGCGCGATGAAGCGTCCCTCGACGAGCGCGAGTAATTCCCGGTAAAGCGCGAGCGCGTTACCTTCGGACTCCAATGATTCGCGAAGCATCGCTGCGATGTCATGTTTGTGCGAGTCCAGAAGCGGGCCGATCGCCAGGGACGGATAGGCTCCGAGCGTGGTAATCCATTCTCCGACCGTTTGGGCATGCAGCAGCGATTCGTTGGCTTGTTCGCGCAGCCATGAAACGATCGGAATGCGACCAAACCCGAACACAAGGAGGGAATAGTGGGTGTAGCGCACGACGCCGGCTAGCTCGGCCTCGAGCAATCGATTCAATACGCCAACTACCTGGTCTTTATCGATCTTCGTTGACATTCAGCACCTCGCACTAGGTCTACAGGTCAGCCCTCATTCTACGCCCGGCGAAAGACGTCGAGATGGGGTTGCCGCGCCGAAGGCAATGCATTGTCGCTGGGTCCGATCGGCGTGCTGCGATCGCTTCCCACCATTCCGATCTACCCGGTACGCCACCCCAAGGTTGTGCATGGTGCATATCACCTTTGCAATATCTTCAGCAGATTCCACGTGCCGGCTGCCTTAGGATAGCGGAACCGCACGAAATTCCGTTGCCAATCTGGCGTCCGCGCGTTCAGTTGGCTCGCAGAAGCGTTAGTGATTCCCCTCCGCGGCCCAGGCTGCGCCACTTACCGTCCACAATCATGGCCCATGACATTTCAACGGCCACTCGGGTCTCGATAAGAGAAGCGGGGCTCGACGAGTATTGGCTACAAGATCAGATTTACAACAACCCTTCCTGTCTCGGCCTTGGGGATATCGAACCAGTTCAACGAGAGTGGCGCCAGCTTGAGGCTGGACGCCTCGAGATTCTGCTCAAGAATCCCGAAGATGACGCGATGTACGAGGTTGGAGTAGTGCTCGGAGAGACCGATGCGACGCATATCATCCGCACCATCGAGTATTGGGATAACGAGAAACATCGCTGGCCGCAGCGACAGCACTACGCGGTGCTCGTCGCTGAGAGTATCAACAGGCGTTGTTTCAATGTCATACATCTTCTAAGCAATGCGATCCCCATCATCGCTGTCCAGACATCCTTAGTCGAAAGTCGTGGAGTCAAGAGCTTGTTCTTTACGACATTCCTCGACACTCACGAGGAGTCCAACGGCGGTACCGCCGCCGAGGAGCAGAGTCACGAGCAGAACAAACAACTACAGCGATGGGTGAGGTCGAACGCGATCAGCGAGCGGCTTGCGCGGCGGGCGAAGATGATTCTGCTGGCGGCCGAAGAACGCGCGGGCTCGTCACCTAAAGACGAGTCCTAATTCTGGGACCACTTCTCCAGCACGATGGGCCGGAAGATTCACATTCCGAACGCCGTCAGCGAACACGAAATCAATGTGCCTTTCGCGAGCCTCTGGCAATTGCGCACCAGGCTTCGTCTTGGACGTAGTCTACAATCTCACAGTAGGGAATTAGCGAGCTAGCGCCGAAATCGTTTGCTGCTATCGGATCGATGCTAGCGGGGCCGGGATCATCGATCCCGCGCCCCTCAATTTCGCTGTGGTGCTTCCAAGGTTGAACGCTTTGCGAATACGTTCTCCGGCGGACGCGCAACGGTCGCTTTGTGACTCCAGCCTGTGGATACGCGATGCAATTTGAGCGGCCATTGCTGGTAATTGTCGGGCCAAGTTCGCCTTAGGACAGTTGTCCTAACTGAGATTTGATCGGGCAGCCAGAGGCCGATAGTAGTTGCGCCCCCGGCCTAGGACGCAGTGCCCTTCAGCGCGCGACCAGGAGCAGTTCCGCAGCCTTGACGACCTTGAGACTGCTACATGACGACGCGCGCACGAAACGGTCTGGCCCGTCGTGCATATGCGTCTGTAAAGGGTCTCATCTCGACTGTTGGGAAACTATATGCCGGGACTCCGCTCGAGCGGCTTTGCGTTTCGAAGCCGCGGCTATGTGTGCTGAGTTGCCACCATCAGTTGCCGGAGGCCCTCCCCCTGCCAAACCCGCCTCCGGCGAGCCCTTGCCTTCCGCGGCAGGCCTGGGAGGTTCCGGCGCCTTCAGAATTGCCGGGCCTATACTTTGTTGCGTCTGCGGCGAACTATTCGCGTTCGCGGCTATTCCGCGAGGAGCATAACTGTGAAAGCAATTCGTGTTCTATTTGCGGCGATCCTATTGGCTACTGCTGTTCTTCTGCCTTCAGCTTGGGGCACCTCATTCACAACCGACCAGAGCGACCTCTGGTATGTCCAAAACGAATCTGGGTGGGGCATGCAGCTCGTACAACGAGATTCGGTCATATTCGCGACGATCTTCGTCTACGACTCGACGAATATACCGATCTGGTACACGGCAACGCTCAGCTATGCGGGGGATTTTGTCTGGACAGGCGATTTGTATCTTACGAGCGGGCCTTGGTTTGGTACTGTGCCCTTCAACCCCAACACCGTCGGCTACCGCAAGGTGGGGACGATGACATGGACCGCGGATACGACCACGACCGGCACGCTCGCGTACGTCGTCGATGGCGTGACAGTCACCAAAAACGTAACGCGACAATTCTTGGTTTACGACGATTTCAGCGGCCATTACGGGGGTAGCATCCATCAGACGGCAAGTGGCTGCGCCAATTCTGCGTTCAACGGCGCCCTCGAGATTACGGGGATACTCAACATCACACAGAACGGCCAGTCGATAGCAATTGGGGCGTTGCCATCAACGGGCGGCAGCTGCTCATATACTGGCGTCCTGTCCCAAGCCGGACAGATGGGTTCGGTCACTGGTTCGTTTGCGTGCAGTAGTGGCGAAACGGGTTCATTCCAGATTTACGAGATGCAGGTCAACCCTATTGGCGTGACGGGGCGATTCGCGGCGGCGAGCAACACGTATGCTGGATGTCAATACAATGGCTGGTTTGGCGGAATAGTCGTTACCACATTCTAGAACGTTGGCTGAATTGGCGGTCCCGACGTAGTTTCCGCATGGACAAAGCCGCATGCGTCTCGAACTCTTTCCCTTTCGCTATCGTGATCCGCTGACCGGCAAGTGGAGGCGTGCACGCTACGTTGCCGCGCTGGATGAAATCGCCCGGCGGTTTGTCGACTTCGAGATCATCGGGCCGCCCGAGATCCGAGACGTCAGACAAGACGCGCGGTGCTTCAGTCCGCACTACAAGTTGATGACACACGCAGAGTTGCGGCGAGTGAGCGAGCTGCCAATCGAGCTTCACCCGCACCTCGCGAAGCCGCCGGCAATCGACACACTCGAAGCATTCCTCGTGCGGCTCTTCCTTCGTCGGTACGTCACCTTTTGCGCAAGGCGCCACAGGTTCGCAGCTATGAGCGGGACCGCGCTGCTGTTCGCCGAAGTCGGCGCGTCGGTCGCATAGAAGCGACAAGCCCCGCCGGAGCGGGGCCGGTGTTGTCCTAGCATGGGGTGCCCGTGGGATTCTCTCGAAGCCTCTCAGCCCTTCAGGCCACTCATCACGACGGCCTGGACCACCCAGCGCTGCAGCGTGATGAAGATGAGCAGGATCGGCAGGATGCTGATCACCGCGGCGGCGGTGAGGAGGTTGTATTCGATGAAGTACATGTTGGTGAAACTCATGAGGCCCATGGTGACCACCTTCATCTGAGGGCTGCTGATCACCACCATCGGCCAGAAGAACTCGTTCCAGCTCCACATGAACTTGATGATCAGCAAGGTGGCCATGGCCGGCTTCACCGACGGCAGAATCACCGACCAGAAGATTCGCAGTTCGCTGCAGCCGTCGATGCGGGCCGCGTCGATGTAGTCGTTGGGAATCGTCTCGATGGCCTGCCGCATCAGGAAGACGCCGAAGACGCTGACCAAGTCCGGGGCCACGATGCCCGCGTAGGTATCGAGCAGCCCGAGATCGTTTATCCAGACATAGAGCGGCACCACGACCGATTGGAAGGGGACCATCATGATGCCGACGACGGCGAGGAAGAAGGCGTCCCGGCCGGGGAAGTGATACTTCGCAAATCCGAACCCCGCCACCGACGAGACCACCAGGCTGCTCACGGCGGCGATCGACGCGACGATGGCGCTGTTCAGCAGGTAGCGCATGAAGGGTTCGCGCTTGAAGACTTCGAAGTAGTTGGTCAGGTTGAGCCAGTGATCGGGGGCGATCTGGAGCGGCACGCGCTGGATCTCGGGGGCGGTTTTCAGCGAGGTGATCGCCATCCAGAAGAACGGGAAGAAGACCATGATGGCGCCGCAGGCGACCGCGAGGGTAATGAGCCAGCGGACATGGACGTCCCGGATCGTAAGGGTCGCGCGGGAAGCAGGTTCGCTCGATGGAGCGATGGAATTCATGTCTTGCCCAAAACCGGAAGCAATACCCGGCGGTCCATCAGTACTCGACCGGTTTTCGGAAGAGGCGCCACTGCAGCAAGGTCACCACCAGGAGCGTGATGAACACGAACACCGCCATGACCGAGGCGTCGCCGAACCGGAAGAATTTGAAGGCCGTGTCGTACAGCAGCATGATGACGGTCTGACTTGCACCTGCCGGTCCGCCCTGCGTCGTGGCGTACACCTGATCGAAGATCTTGAAGTTGAAGATCAGCTCGAGAATGCAGACCATGATGATCTGCGGGTTGAGCAACGGCAACGTGATGTGCCGGAGTTGATGGAAAGCATTGGCCCCGTCGATTTTGGCAGCCTCGTAGTACTGCTCCGGGATGGTTTGGAGCGCGGCCAGGAAGATCATGGTGTCGAAGCCGATCCGGACCCAGACGCTCACGGCGGCGATGGCCGGAAGCACCTGCGACAGGCTCTGCAGCCACCTCTGTGGCGGAATGCCGACGAACGACAGCGCGTAGTTAAGGAAGCCGTAGACCGGGTCGTAGATCCATTGCCAGATGAGGGCGGCCGCGACCAGCGAGGTGGCGAAGGGCAGGAAGTACATGGCGGCCCAGACGTTGCGCAACGTGAGATTGATGATCCGGTTGAGTCCGAGCGCCACTGCGAGCGCAAGGATTACAGTCGCGGGCACGGAGAAGAGCAGCAACTGGAGCGTGTTCGTGACGGCGGTCCAGAAGCTGGGGTCGGTGAGGACCTTTTCATAGAGGCGCAGGCCGACGAACTCGCGCGCTCCACCCGGGGCGATCTTGTAGAACGAGTACATGATTGACTGCGCGAGCGGCAGCAGGAAGACGGAGCCGAAGAACAGCAGCGCGGGGAGGACGAACAGGAATCCCGCTCGGTTCTGGCGATCCGAGTAGTTCTTGGGGAACACGATGCGAAACCATTGGCGCATGGTGGTAGAGAACCCCCGATGAGATACCGTCACAGACAGACGCTGGGGCAGCTTGTCGCGAAACTTAGCCTCTCGCGCGCGCAGCATCGCTGCGAGCGCGTCAAGCCAGACACCTGCAGTAGCGCTGCCACCGCAGGTGATCTTTCGACAAACCGCTAGTCCTTGAGGATCCGATCCATCTTGGCGGCGGCTTCGTCCAGCAAGGGCTTCGGCTGTCCTTTGCCGTACAGCACGCCGACGACGGCCTCGCCGAAGGCCGTGGCCAACTCGTTCGATTTCGGGTGGAAATAGGTCGGCGGCACCGGCTGGGCGAGCATATCCTTCGTGGACTGGTAGTCGGGCCGAGACTTCACGTAGGCGCTATCGAGGTTCGCCGTCCAGACGGGGAGTATCCCCTGCATCTCATGATGGTCCATGTCGTCCTTGGCATTGCTGATGAACCGGTAGAACTCCCACGCCATTTGCTTGTTCGGACTGTTCTTGTAAACCAGGTCCGTCCAGGGAAAC
The DNA here is from genome assembly GCA_963844005.1 of uncultured beta proteobacterium. Taxonomy (GTDB): domain Bacteria; phylum Pseudomonadota; class Gammaproteobacteria; order Burkholderiales; family Casimicrobiaceae; genus CAIWHR01. The sequence continues at coordinate 77,606 of CAWJMQ010000004.1, forward strand.
AGGGCACCCGCACCAGGGCAGACCTTTTCACAGGGTAGTGCGTACACCTTGAAGTTCACATCAGGCGCGTTCTTCTTGAGCCAACCGAAGAACCAAGACTCGCGGAAGATGATGGCGGCCCGCTTCTGGCCAAAGGCATCTTCGGGATTCCCGAACGCCAAGCTGGCCACCTTGTCCTTCAGGACCAGATCGCCAAAGAAGGTAAGAGCGGCCACCATCTGCGGGCTGTTGGCATAGCCGGTGGCCTTGTCCAAATCCGGGCTCAACATCCGGGCACCCCAAGCGTGGGCAAAGGGGAGAAACTTGTCGGTGATCCCCACCGGATGGCCCTTGCTGCGGATGGCGAAGCCCACCTGCGTCGCCTCACCTGGTCGCAGGGTTTATCGTCAACACCCCCGTTCGTCAGCAGTCCCACCGAAAATGACGCCGTCCGTTGGACGCACGGCAAGGCTGTGGTAGAAATCGGTGGTCGCGATGCGAGTCACGATCGCGGCGTTGGACGGATTCAGCGTCAGCAGGGACGGATTGATGGGGCGGTCGCTCAACTCACCCGACGACATGTACAAGGTTCCGTCCGGCAAGCAACAACAGAGGCGATGCCCGCATCGAAGGCGCCGAACCGACGATCAGCAGCGTACCGTTTACCGCCAGGCCACCCTGGGCGGCGCTCATCGCCTCGCCGCTGGTCGCGGTCGCCAGAATTATTCTGTCGCCGCGCCTTACATGGCACGAATTCATATCCGGTTGACAAGGACATGGCGGCGACCCGGTCCCGAGTCGAGGGCGACGGCGCATTGTGGTAGGTTTTGACATTGCATCGTTCGGACGACCCTCCGCGGACATGATCGAAGAGCGCGCGAAAAGAGAGATCGGCGAGTGGATCGTGAGCGCGACGCTGGCGGGCGCCAACGAGGTCGAAATCTTGGCCGGCGTCGGCGAGCGGTTGAATGCCGCTGGCGTCTCGCTGGTGCGGATCTCGGTGGCCACCGACCTGCTCGACCCGACGTTCGACGGTCGGGGCGTGCGCTGGCTTCGCGACGAGGGAGGTGTCGAAGAGACGTTCGTGCGCGACGCCGACGGCGTCATCGCCAACCAGGACTTTCCGCAAAGCCCGTTCGGCTTCCTGCTCCGTAGCAGTGAGCCCACGCTGCGCCGGCGCCTCGACGCGACGTATCGCCGGGGCGAGTTTCAAATGCTCGACCAGTTTCAGGACCAGGGCGTCACCGACTACCTGGCGTTCGCCGTGCGTGTCGGCAAAGCCATTCGCCTGGGCATAGGTGAGGGAATCTCCGCGTCGTGGACCACGGACGCGCCGGAGGGCTTCGTCGACGCGCAAGTCGAATTGCTCGCCGGGATCATGCCGGCGCTTACCCTCACGATCATGCTGCAGACGACCTATCGCGACGCGCGCACGCTGCTGACAACCTACCTCGGCAGACACGCCGCGGACCGCGTGCTTGCCGGCAACATCGTGCGCGGCCGGGCCGAGCCGATCCGCGCTGTCGTCTGGTTCAGCGACCTCGTCGGCTTCACGCGGATCTCCGACAACGTGAGTGCCGACGTGGTGCTGGCCCTTCTGAACGACTACGCCCAGGCGCAGGTCGAGGAGATCGAGGCGCATGGCGGGCACGTGCTGAAGTTCATCGGCGACGGCATGCTCGCGATATTTCCTGACGCCGACACGACAACGGCCTGCACGCGCGCGCTGGATGCCGCGGCCAAGATGCGACAGCGCATCGCTGCGCTGAACGTGCAACGGGCGGCATCCGGCCTGCCGGTGACCGACACGCATCTGGCGCTGCACGCAGGCGAGCTCCTCTACGGCAATCTGGGCGGCCCGCGGCGACTCGACTTCACCGTGCTGGGTTCGGCGGTCAACGAGGCGGCACGAATCGAAGCGCTGTGCGCCTCGCTCGACCAGAAGGTCATCGTGTCCTGGGCGTTCGCCGAGGCGGCTGGCGAAGCGCGCCGCCGGCTCGTGAGCCTCGGCCGCTACGCGATGAAGGGCATCGCCCGACCGCAGGAGTTGTTCACGCTCGATTCCGGCTAGTGTACTACGGTCAGAAGTTCCGAAGATAAAGGAGCGAATGAAATCGGCCGTTAGGCAAGGCGCGAGGCCGACAATACAGGGGCAGAATTGTTCTTTAAGGTCGACCACACTTTGCGAACCTGCTTACGAAAGACCATGCCATAGTCCGTGAAATGTCATTATCGTTCAGCGTCATCACGTCCTCGCACACCTGTGCTTGAGGGCGGGCATCGCACAACCCTTAACGATCGCGCACCGCCACCGTTTTGAAGTCCGGCCGTTCGGCTGCAGTTTTCCAAGATCGGCGGGAGCTATCCGGCAATGGCCGTGTCCACTGGACTCTGCACTTCTCGACGAATTCGGCGAACGGCGGCTTACAAACATTGCCCCACGGAGAAAATCCTCGACTAGACTGGCGGCCTCATGAACGTCTCTCCGAACTTTGCTCGCCACCTCGAGGCGCTGTCCCCGGCGTCCGATGCAATGTGGGTCGGCGGAATGACGACCGGCTTGGTGCTGACGCTGGTCGCGGCATTCGTGCCACTTCCTGCAACGGCGGTACGATGTGCGCATACCTCGGGTTGCTCGTTCGGGCTGCGCTTTATGCTTGCGCGGGCCAAACGCTGCATCAGCGGGGTGGCGCGACCATAGTTGCCCTAATCAGAGTGGGCATCGTAGCGGGATTGTTCGCGCTGATCGTTGATTGGTGGCTTGTCAATGGTATTGCGAACGGGCGCCTGGACTACCTGGGGGCGCGCGATGTCGTCCTGCTCGCCTCCCCCATCTGGATGCCCGTGGCGCGGGCCTGCGTGATTGTGGAACTTGGCTATCCCGCCATCCGATTGTTCGGGCTCTTGCGCCGGCGACTCGCGCAACCGATTGCGGCGATCGTTTCGGCAGTGATCGTCGCGATATTCGCGGGAATCACTATCGGCTTCTATGAGTACTTTGCGTTCCGTGCCGGATGGTGGAAGTATGGTCCTGCGAATGCGATGCTCGGGTCCTTCTGCGCGTTGTTCATCCCCCTGGGAGAAGCGTTCATGTTCCTTGCGATCTGGATCGCGGCGGCGCTATCGCGGGACGACCGTCCATCGCATCGTCCGTTGCGGGCGGAGCTGTATTTAGTGTCGCCATTTGGGCGGGGTATGCGCTCGCGTACCTACTTCTCGAATTCGGACGCGCGCCATAGAGGGAGCGGCGGCTCCGACCTGCACGAGGTCTTGACCTTATCAAAGACGAGAGCGACGCTGGGAACGGCTCCGCAATCGGCCCAAGAGCAGGCGCTCGTTGCTGCGCCGAATAGGCGGTCACCGCGACAAGCGTGGTGCCCTCTAGGAGCATCCCATGGTCGCCCCGGAATGATGGAATGGGGCCTTCAGCAACAATCCAGAGTTTCCGGGGTGCATGGAAACTCGGAAGCTCGCAGACTGAGAGGCGGAAGTGAATCTTGCACAGGCGCTGTTGCAGGCGCTCAAGGAGCACGGCGCAAAGGAGATTTTCGGCATACCCGGTGACTTTGCTCTTCCGTTCTTTCGTGTCGTCGAGGAATCGGGTGTGTTGCCGCTCTACACGCTGAGCCATGAGCCATCCGTCGGCTTCGCCGCCGACGCGGCCGCGCGTGTCCACTCGACGCTCGGTGTCGCCGCAGTGACCTACGGTGCCGGTGCCCTCAACATGGTCAATCCGGTAGCGGCCGCGTACGCAGAAAAGTCGCCGGTCGTCGTAATATCCGGCGCGCCAGGCAAGGGCGAAGCGAGTCGTGGGCTGCTGCTGCATCACCAGGCGAAGACGCTCGATTCGCAGTTCGAGATCTTCCGGCAAATTACCTGCGACCAGGCGCGGCTAGATGACGCACTGCGCGCACCTGGAGATATTGCGCGGATTCTGCGGAGTTGCCTGACGCATTCACAACCGGTGTATCTCGAACTGCCGCGCGATATGGTGCCGGTTACCTGCGAGCCCGTGATTCCCGCAGCGCCGCCGAAATGGGATCCCGAAGCGCTCGCAGCGTGCGTTAGCGAAGTCCTCCATCGACTCGCGAGCGCAAAAGCTCCGGTGATGATGGTCGGAGTGGAAGTGCGTCGCTTCGGTTTGGAGTCCAAGGTCGCGGAGCTCGCCAGGCGCCTGGGACTGCCGGTCGTGACGAGTCTCTCCGGAAGAGGATTGCTGGCCGACACAGATGCTCCGCTTGCAGGCACCTACCTCGGCGTCGCGGGAGCCCCCGAAATCTCCGGACTGGTCGAAGGTTCCGACGCGCTGTTGCTGCTCGGCGTGATCATTTCCGATACGAACTTCGGGGTGTCCGCGCAGCAGATCGATCTGCGCAAGACCATCCAGGCGCTCGACGAAAGAGTGGCCCTGGGGTACCACATCTATCCGCAGCTGCCGCTTGGTGCACTGGTGGACGGGTTGCTCGCGCAGGCCCCAGCGCTGCGCCCCATGCCAGCCTTTGCAGCGCCGATCTATCCTCGAGGGCTTATTGCCGACGATCAGCCGATCGTGCCGAACGACATCGCCACCGCGCTCAATGACTTGATGGCGGACTCGGGACTGTTCCCTATCGCGTCCGACGTGGGAGACTGCCTGTTCACAGCGATGGACATCGCGAACACCGGGATGGTGGCCCCGGCCTACTACGCAACCATGGGATTCGGCGTGCCAGCCGGGCTGGGCATTCAGGCCGCAACGGGAAAGCGGCCGCTCATTCTTGTGGGTGACGGCGCGTTCCAGATGACCGGATGGGAGCTCGGCAATTGTCGCCGTTATGGATGGGATCCAATCGTCATCATATTCAACAATTCGGGCTGGGGAATGCTGCGTGCGTTCCAGCCCGAATCGGCCTTCAACGACCTTGGCGACTGGCGCTTCGCCGATTTGGCCGCAGGTCTTGGGGGCGATGGCGTGCGCGTGCAGACGCGACGCGAATTAAGGGATGCGCTGCGACACGCCGTCACTGTGCGCGGCCGATTTCAACTCATCGACGTAATCATCCCACTCGGAGAACTCTCTTTGACGATGCAAAGATTTGTGGCAGGCGCCAAACGATTGTCGGGCGATAAAGTCTGATCACCATTCGCAGGCGCGAATGGAACGCCAGCATGAAAAGCTTGCGACAATAATGCTACGGTACCGTTGCGTTGCGTTTTCGACATGCTAGCCTGTGACCTGGCCGGACCCCAATGTCTGCGCTCCCGCCGCCCGGCGGCAGCTACACCTACTACAACGGCAACCCGACCAGCACCGGCGGTTCGCCCCAAGGGCAATACAACAATCGGCGATAACCGCGGCACCGGATGACACGCGCGGCATCGAAGGCGTCGGCCCGGCGACTGCGCACTGGCGCAAAGACCGCCGCGGCTCCCCACTCGCGTCGCGGCGGTCGACCGTCACGGGCCGAAGCGCAGCAACTGGGCGAACGGATTCTCGATGCCGCGACGGCGTTGTTCTTCACGGCAGGCTTTGGCGCGACCACGATCGAGGCCGTGGCTAAACGGGCACGCATTTCAAAGCGGACGCTCTATCACCGCTTCGATGACAAGTCCGCCCTCTTCAGCGCCGTGGTCCATCGCACCATCGCCCGTCTCCGCCCGCCTGCCCATGTGCCTCGGCTCGACGGAGCGAGCCTGCAGGAGATCCTGCAGCGCTTGGCGGGGCTGATCCTGCGCGGGGCGCTTTCCGAGCCGGCCCTCGCTTTGCGCCGATTGATCGTCGCGGAGTCGGCCCGATTTCCGAAGCTGGCGGCCGTCGTCACCAAGCAGGCCGGCCCGGAGGAAGCCGTCAAGCTCATCGCGGGACTGCTGGAGCGCGAGGCGCGCGCGGGGCGCCTCGCCTGGATGCGCCGATCTTTGCCGCGCAGCTATTCCTGCACATGGTGATCTCGTGGCCGCAAAGGCGCGCCGTGGTCCTCGGCACGCCGATGACCCCTGCCGAGCTCGATGCGTGGGCAGCTGACGTCGTCAACCTTTTCCTGAACGGCTGTCGCGGCTGGATGCCGGCGAAGCCATGAGAGTACGTCCGCAGGTGCGCAGTAGTGGCGAACCCGACCGCGTAGCCGTAACAAGGCAATCGATAAGGGTTATGGCCAGCGATTGGCCCGTTTATTGCTGCGGCCAGTTGCACTCTAGTTCTGCGGGAGTCATTGAAGGCTTCGTGCCCGGAAATGGCGCCCTCCCATTGATGTCGATTTATCAGACGCGCCGCAAGCGCCAGATCAATGACCACGATGTGACGTGGCCCGTCACTGGCGGCGGCACGCTCAAGCCTGCTTGCCTGCCGCCGGCCGGTCCGGTGCACTGGTACCTTCTGCGCAAGGCGAGGCCGGTGAACTACATGCTGCCCATGAGCATTGGGTGGCTGAGGAGTTTGCCCAGGGAAGTTCGACCAATAGCGCTCGCTACCCAGTACCCACGAATCGCCAACCTGCTTGCGCTGGAGTGGAGCAAACCCGCCGCATGTCGTGCCTATTTCATCGCCCTACTCGTTGACCACCGGGGTAAAAGGAAAGGCTTCCCCCCAGACGTGCATCGCGACCTGCTGAGGCTGCGGGATTACTATTGCGGCCTGGACCTGACGCTGGACGAGTGACCCATTGGGGCGCGGTCGCCGCGGACGCTGCTCTTGTTGCGGCGCAGACGCCGGTATTGCTCCGATCACCGGGTACGTTGACCCGACGGCGCGCTATATAGGCGGCGCGGGGCAATGACGAATGCCCTAACGCATCGCCGCCAGCGCAATCGGCTGCTCGCCGCGGTCGCGCTTTTCGTCTATCTCGCGCTATTGGCCGCTTGGCAAATCGGCACCCTCCGAGCGGCTCCGTTGGAGCCCATGGGCGTGCTCATCCTCGGTATGATTCTCGGAGCAATGACCGGCGCGGGCTTCCTCGTGCGCCATCGCTGGCGCCTTTACCTCGCCAGCCGGACATAACTCGAAATATGCGCCTGGCTGCGGCGCAAAATGGTGCGATGGACACCGCCCCCGTGCCGTGCCTCGCCAAACTCAGCGATACCCGCCACGTACGGCGTCCAGCAGCCCGCGCCAGGCCTGCTGGCGTGGCAATCGCCGAATGATGGCGCCAGATTGATCCGCTACACCACGCCTACACGCAACCCAGAAAGCAAAAGCCCAGCGGCTAGGCTAGGCTGGGCTATATACTTGATTTATTGGTTGCGGGGACCTGCAACCTGACCCAGAAGAGCATACGAATCAAGTAAGATCTGCCAAGGCAGGATCTCAGCGCACAAGGCATTGTCAGCGGCCGGATCGCCTGCTCGGTCGACGCGCCCCAAAGCTAATGAGCAGTTACGGGATACCTCCGCCACACGCTTGGGCTTATTTGGTCGGACCGCGACTATTCCGGACGTGTGAGTGCCCTGTGTACGTAAGCCATGCCCGAAGTAATCCAAACTCAAAAGGGACCTAATGAGACGACACGCGATAGTCGAGCGGCCTTCTCGGAATCGGGCAGGTCTTTCATCCAGCGAACCATCACGTAGGGATGCTCAGTCCTGTGGAAACCGACTCGGTTGGCAACTCGCTTTGATCTGACATCGCCCACATAACCCCAGATTGCAACCGCGTGAGAAAGTCGGGCGACCGTGATCTTCAACAAGTGCTCCGCGACGCCACCACGGGTTCGTATCGCTTGGCGATTCGGCGCTGACATTCTGCGGTAGCGGCGGTCATCAATTGCCAATCCTCCGCATAGATAACTATCTTCAAACTCCGAGTAGTGCACGTAGCCAATAGCCTGGATATCTGTCGCTGCTGCGCGATAAAAAGAAACATAATGGAGAGGAAAGTCAGGCGGCGCGGAGTGAAATTTGCGACGGAAGAGCTCACCAACTAGACCCTCTGCGTCTGTCACTTCCTTGACGCACAAAATATCCTGTGGGGATGTACCGTTGCTGGGCCAAACACCGCGCACATCATCGTTCACCTGACCAGCAACATCGGTCATCATCGGACAGGGCGTGTTTCCAGGCGTTTCGTCTCCCCACCAGCTACGCACGCGAGCGGCGCATGATCTCAGAAACTTGGTCATGGAGATGCCACCAACGCGACGCTGTCCCCCCAAAAGTGAATGGCCTCGCGGGACGTCGATAGGCAATGCGGTGGCACGTTCAAATCAGACCAGGAGCGCGGCGAGACCTTCCGGCGAAGTCCAATCCGTACCGCAAATGTTGCGCGGTAACTTCCAACGGTCGCTGGTTGCCGTGACGACACCAGGATTGGAGCTGAAAGCTGCGATAGTGCCATGTCCTATGGTGTCATTCGTCGAATAGTCATTTCCCGTGATATTGCCGGAGTGATAGGTGAGTACATGCGCGGACCGCATACAGTCAGCCTTCTTTGCGATTCGTGAACACGGAAATAGCAGCTCGCAGCCGTCGCCCGCCTAGATTCCAGAAGGGGAGGCATGAGACAAGTATAGCGCAGGCGCGCCACCCGATCAGCCTGGCCGGCACAAAGCGCGCCCATGCTGTTCAGTTAAGGCG
>CAWJMQ010000005.1:0-19337 GCA_963844005.1 uncultured beta proteobacterium
AAGGCAATCGCGTCGACGATCTCGCCGGTGCGCGTCAGCCGGACTTGGCCTTGCGCTCGGAGAGCGGCAACAGCTCCGGCAGTTCGATGCGCCGCCGATCGGGCTCGATCGCAGCAAGCGGAGCCGTCGCGCGCATCGTCGCCAGGCTGCGTCGGGTCAACTCCAGATGACTTGCCGTGCCCTCGACCTTCCAGGCGAGCTCCTCGTCGGTCAGCACACGCAACACGCGCGCCGGAATGCCCGCGACCAGGGTGCGCGGCGCGACCACCGTCTCCGCCTTGACAAAGGCCAGTGCGGCAACGATGGCCGACTCGCCGATCACCGCGTTGTCGTTGACGACCGCGTTCATGCCGACGAGGGCGTTGCGCTTGACGATGCAGCCGTGGAGGATTGCGCCGTGACCGATGTGCCCCTCCTCTTCGACGATGGCGTCGCTGCCGGGATACGCGTGCATGATGCAGCTGTCCTGTACGTTCGCGCCAGCGCGAATCTCGATCCGTCCGAAATCGCCACGCAGGCAGGCGGTGGGACCGACATAACACCCCGGACCGACGATCACGTCACCGATCAGGACTGCCGTTGGATGCACATACGCAGTGGGATCGATGATCGGAGTCAAACCGTCGATCGAATATACGGTGAGCGTCATCGAAGCTCCTTTGTTCGTCAGCATCCCTCGACAGCAGTAGGCAGAGGCCGCTTGTGGCCTGCTATAGGCCGCTAGCGACGGGCGCTGGCCGGCTGCGCGGCGAGCGCCGCCGCGCCGGCCGCCGCCGTCTTCGTCGCGTCGTCGTTCTGCGAGGGCGGCACGTAGACCGTCACCTGCTTGTGCGCGAACTTGATTCCGGCTTCCCGGAACGCCTTGAGGATCTTGGAGTACGCCGCCTTCTGGATCATGTAGGGCTCGCCTTCGGGGCGCGCCGTAAACTTGGCCCGCACGACTATCGCGCTGTCCTCGGTCGACATCACGCCCCCCATCTTCAGCGGCTGCAACAGGCTCGGAGCGAGCTCGGGATCGGCGGAGATCTCTTCGCCAATCTGCTTCATGATCTTCTTCACCGTCATCAGGTTGGTGTCGTAGGTGAGCCGGAAATCCATCACCATGATCATCCAGTCGCGGCTGGTGTTGCGGATGCGCTTGATCTCGCCGTACGGCAGGATGTTGATCGCGCCGCGGTGATGGCGCAGAAACAGCGAACGAACGTTGATCTTCTCGACCCGGCCCTTCGCGTCGCCGACCTCGAGGTACTCGCCCAACCGAAACGCGTCGTCCATCAGGAAGAACGCACCGGAGACGACGTCGCGAACGAGGGTCTGCGACCCGAAGCCGATCGCCACCCCGACGACGCTGGCCCCGGCGAGCAGCGGCAGGATGTCGACGCCGAGCGCGGCAAGCACCGACATCGTCGCCATCACGACGATCGTCACGAGGATCGTCGCCCGCAGCACAGGCAGCAACGTCCGGAGCCGCGATTTCGGGACTTCCGGATCCGGATCTACCTCGGCATCCAGCTTTCGGTCGATCGCCGTCTTCGCGGCTTCCCAGATCATGTAGGCGAGGAGCACCACGATCGAGACGCCCAACAGCGAGCTCGAGATCTTGCCGCCCATGCTTTTCTGAGCGAGCGCAAAGACGTCGATGTCCCAAAGGTGCGCGAAGATCAGGAGTCCGCCCACGATGACGATGATGTGGATCGCGCGCCGAAACACCAGCTCATAGTCGGCAACGATTCCACGTATCCGGGCCGCGCCGTCCTTCGGAGCCCCCTTTGCGGCTGCGTCGAGTGCGCGGCACAGCGCCATGTCGACGATCGGCAGCGCAACCACCAGAAGCACGCTCAGCAGGCCTAACCCGGTCGTCCCGGCGTTCCCTTCGAGAATGTCGTCGATGCGGCCGACGGCGATGCCGACGAAATACACAGTCGCGATGACTGGCCACAGGTCGGCGAACCACCCGACGATGGCGCCATGTTGGCCGCCACTGCCCCGGATCAGGCTGGCAATGGGCACGCGAACCCGCCACACGACCGACAGGACGATGACGGCGTACACGCCAATCGTCGTGAGCGAGACGAGGCTGACGGTCGCGACGCTCGCACCGCTGCCGCGCAATGTCGAAATCACCGCGAGGTCGACTGCATAGAGCGTAGCCAGCGCCATGACAAATCGACGCAGGATCCGCGCCGGCGGATCCGCAAACGGCAGCAACCGGGCCGAGGTCTCCCGCGCGAGCAGGAACCGCGCAAACAGAGCAACGACCCGGACGATGGCGACCGCAACAAGCACGTGCAGGATCAACCTTCGCTGCAGGTCGTGTTCGTGCCAGAGCGCGAGGAACGCTGCGACCGCAGCGACGCCGAATACAGCGATGCCACCGAGATCGAGCAGCAGCCCGACAGAAAGCCGTACCGCGTTGGCGGTGAACGTGTCGACCGTTGTCTGCCGGAGACTCTCCCGGTAACGGCGCAACGCGCGATCGTAGAGCTTCTCGCCCAACCATCCCGTGACGAGCATCGCAGCCAGGAGTCCCGCAATCGTCAGCAGACGCGAAGGCCCATCGGGTTCGGTGAGCTGGCGCCGACTTCCTGCAGTGTCGAAGGCAGGGCGGCGAGCGCGCCCTTGAGCTCATCGATACGACTGTGCATCATTCCGGCGTTGTGCTCGACCATTCCGGCCATGCCCATTGCCCCCTTCGCATTCGCCGGCGCCGCGACGGCAGCACGATCGAGCTGGTCGAGCAATAGCTTTCTGACCTCGTCGTCCGACAGGCGCGACACCAGCTCGCGCACCGATTCCTTGGTCAGCGGTTCGGGCAGCGCCGGCACCTTGGCGGACGGATCCTTCGACCCGGCGGCGAACGCTGCGCCGGTGGCAAGAAGGGCCAGCGCCATCAGGCCGGCGCCGCACGCCCGGCGCATTTTTCCCATGTGCAACATCGTTATGCTCCTCGAGGCCTGCGAATCATCGGTGGCGCGCGACGATTGGTCAACTGGGATCACCCTCAGCGCTCGATTGGTGCGCTCATCCCAGCCATGCCCGCGCATTGCGAAACATCCGCATCCACGGCGAATCCTCGCCCCATCCCTCCGGATGCCAGGACATCTGCACGGTGCGGAACGCACGCTCCGGGTGAGGCATCAGGATCGTGAAACGGCCGTCGGCCGTGGTGAGTCCGGTAATACCCTGCGGCGACCCGTTCACGTTGAACGGATACGCCTCCGTCGGCCGTCCCTCGTTGTCGGCAAAGCGCAATGCGACAAACGGCTGCGCTGCCGCGAGCTGCGAAGCGCCACGGAACTCGGCGTAGCCTTCGCCGTGCGCGGTGGCCACCGGTATCCGGCTGCCTTCCATCCCGTGGAAGAAGAGCGACGGCGACCGCTGCACTTCGAGCAGCCCGAACCGCGCCTCGAACTGTTCTGACTTGTTGCGGACGAAGTGCGGCCAGTGCGCCGTTCCCGGAATGAGCTCGGACAGGTTGCTCATCATCTGACAGCCGTTGCACACGCCGAGCGCGAACGTATCGCGGCGCGCGAAGAACGCCGCAAAACCGTCGCGCGCGCGCGCGTTGAACAGGATCGACTTCGCCCATCCCTCGCCCGCCCCCAGCACGTCGCCATACGAGAATCCGCCGCACGCGACGAAGCCGCGGAGGTCGGCGAGCGACCGGCGCGCGGCGAGTATATCCGTCATGTGGACATCGATCGCGTCGAAGCCCACCCGGTCGAACGCCGCCGCCATCTCGACTTGCCCGTTGACGCCCTGCTCCCGCAGGATCGCGATCGCAGGACGCGCGCCCGTCGCAATGAACGGCGCCGCGATGTCTTCCGCCGGGTCGAACGTGAGCGATGGCGAAAGGCCCGGGTCGGCAAGGTCGAGAATGCGCGCGTGCTCCTGATCGACGACTTCCGGATTGTCGCGCAGCCGTTGAATCTCGCGCGTCGTGGCCGACCATGCTCGGTGAAGGTCGACGCGCGCTTCGTCGAGAATTCTGGCGCCGTTGGCGCTGATCCTGACGCGACCGTCTCGCGTCGGGACACCGATTGCGTGTGCGATGATTCCGGACGCCGCGATTCGGCCAAGGACCGCATCGCGGTCGCCGGACCGGACCTCGACGACGGCGCCGAGCTCCTCCGCGAACAATACCGCCAGCGGATCGCCACGCGCGGAATCGAGAGCGATGTCGAGTCCGCACCGCGACGCAAACGCCATCTCGCACAATGTCGCGAACAGTCCGCCATCGGCAATGTCGTGATAGGCGAGCAGTCTGTCCTCCGCCGCGAGCGCCTGGATCGCCGCAAAAAACGCGGCCAGCCGCGAGGCGTCGTCGAGGTCCGGTGCCACATCGCCGAGTTGCTCGTACACCTGCGCCAGTGCCGAGCCGCCGAGCCTGGCCCTGCCCTCGCCAAGATCGATCCAGAGCAATTCGGTGTCGCCACGATCCCGCCGCAGCTGCGGCGTCAGCACGCGCCGCGCATCCGGCACCGGTGAAAATGCCGTCACGACCAGCGACAACGGCGCGGTGACGGCCTTGTCCCCGCCGTCGTCGCGCCAGGTCGTTCGCATCGACATCGAATCCTTGCCCACGGGGATGCTGATGCCCAGCGCCGGACAGAGCTCCATCGCCACCGCGCGTACGGTGTCGAAAAGCGCGGCGTCCTCACCCGGATGGCCTGCGGGCGCCATCCAGTTCGCCGAAAGCTTGATGTCGGAGAGCCGGCCGATCCCTGCTGCCGCAATGTTGGTGATCGCTTCGGCCACGGCCATCCGGCCGGACGCAGGACCGTCGATCAGCGCGAGCGGCGTGCGCTCGCCAAGCGCCATGGCTTCGCCCGCATATCCGTCGAAATCCATCAGCGTCACCGCGACGTCGGCAACGGGGACCTGCCACGGCCCGACCATCGGATCGCGCGCGCAGAGACCGCCAACGGTGCGGTCGCCGATCGTGACGAGAAACGTCTTGTCAGCGACGGCCGGCAGTTGCAGGACCCGGTACGCGGCGTCCCTGACCTCGACACCGGCGAGATCGAGCGCCGGCAAAGCGCGCTTCATGTGCGCAGCGTCACGAGTCATCTTCGGCGGCTTGCCGAACAGCACGTCGAGATCCATGTCCACCGGCGTGTTGCGGAAATGCGGATCCGCGACGACGAGTCTCTCGCGCGCCGTCGCCGTCCCGACAACGGCAAACGGACAACGCTCGCGTTCGCAGATGGCGCGCAGTACCTCGAGACTCCCCGGCGCGATGGCAAGCACATAGCGCTCCTGCGCTTCGTTGCACCATATCTCGCGCGGCGTCATTCCCGGCTCCTCGGACGGCAGCCGACGCAGATCGAAGGTCGCGCCGGCGCCGCCGCCATGCACGAGTTCCGGGAACGCGTTGGACAGGCCGCCTGCCCCGACGTCGTGGATCGAGAGGATCGGGTTGGCCGCGCCCAATTGCCAGCAGCGGTCGATGACCTCCTGCGCGCGGCGCTGGATCTCGGCGTTGCCACGCTGCACGGAATCGAAATCCAGGTCCGCCGTATTCGTGCCTGTGGCCATCGACGACGCCGCGCCGCCGCCCAATCCGATCAGCATTCCCGGGCCGCCAAGATGTATCAGCAGCACGTCGGCGCGTATCGGTTGCTTCTTCGCGTGATCGGCGCGAATGTTGCCCACGCCCCCGGCGATCATGATCGGCTTGTGGTAGCCGCGCCATTCGCCCGCGACCCCTTGCTCGAACGTGCGGAAATAGCCGAGCAGGTTGGGACGGCCGAATTCATTGTTGAAAGACGCGGCGCCGATCGGCGCGTCGAGCATGATGTCGAGCGCCGAGGCGATCCGGTCGGGCTTGCCGTAAAACGCCTCCCAAGGCTGCGTCAGCGCCGGCAGCCGCAGGTGCGACACGGTGAACCCGGTGAGCCCTGCCTTTGGCTTTGCGCCCGTACCCGTCGCCCCCTCGTCGCGGATCTCGCCGCCGGAACCCGTCGCGGCACCCGGAAACGGTGCGATGGCCGTGGGATGGTTGTGCGTCTCCACTTTCATCAGGATGTGCGTTTCCTCGTTGTGTGCCGAGTATCGGCCATCGGCCCCGGGGTAGAAGCGGCGCACGGTCGCACCCTCCATCACCGCCGCGTTGTCGGCATAGGCGATGATCGTGCCGTGCGGACTTACCGCATGCGTATGCCGGATCATCGCGAACAGGCTTTCCTGCTGCGGCTCACCGTCGACGATCCAGCTAGCGTTGAAGATCTTGTGCCGGCAATGCTCGGAGTTCGCCTGCGCAAACATGGTCAGCTCGACGTCCGTCGGATCGCGCCCCATCCGGCGGAAACTGGCATCGAGATAGTCGATCTCATCCGGCGCCAAGGCGAGGCCGAGCGCGGCGTTCGCACTCTCGATCGCGGCTCGCCCTTGCGCGAGCAGCGGAATCTCCGCCAAGGGTCTCGGTGGAAAATGCGCGAACAGCGTGTGCACGTCCTCCAGACGCGACAGCACCGCCTCGGTCATCCGGTCGTGCAGCAGCGGCAGGAGTGCCGCCCGATCCGCCACGGCGAGCCGCGCGGCGCCGGCCGATGCAGCGCGAAACGCAACGCCGCGCTCGATGCGGTTGACTGGCGAAAGGCCGCAGTTCCTGGCGATGTCGGTCGCCTTCGACGACCATGGAGACAGCGTTCCCGGGCGCGGGACGACGATGAACAGTTCGCCGCGATCCGCTTCAGCATGGTCACGCGGACCGTAGGTCAGCAGGCGTTCCAGCGTTGTATGTTCGGCGGATGTCAGGTTCCGCTCGACCTCGACGAAATGCCAGAACGTGGCCGATATGTCGGCGACAGCATGGTCCGGACGGGAGGCCGCGAGCGCGGCCTTGAGCTTGGCGACGCGGAACGGCGACAGCGCATGGCGCCCGCGAAGCGTAAGGAGGTGCGGCATGTACGACGCAGGGGACGTAAAGTCGAATTATACGCGGATCACCGCCGCGCTCTTCCTGTAACGCACGCACGCGGGGGCCAAGCGATGCGGCCGGCAGATTCAGTCGCGACACGACGTGAAGCGCTGCAACAGCGCGGAGCCTGCCCTATCAGTGCTGCAGGATCTTCGCGAGGAACTGTTGCGCGCGCTCGGAGCGCGGCTTGCCGAAGAAATCGTCCTTGGTCGCATCCTCGACGATGTCGCCCGAGGTCCATGAAGATCACGCGTTTGGCCACGCTGCGCGCGAAACCCATTTCGTGGGTGACGCACATCATCGTCATCCCCTCCTTGGCGAGACCGACCATAACGTCGAGCACTTCGTTGACCATTTCCGGATCGAGCGCGGAGGTCGGTTCGTCGAACAGCATGCAGATCGGGTCCATCGACAGCGCCCGCGCTATCGCCACGCGCTGCTGCTGGCCGCCCGAGAGCTGGCCCGGGAATTTGTCCTTCTGCGCGATCAGGCCGACGCGATCGAGATACTTGAGTCCCTTGGCGATCGCCTCGTCCCGACTGCGTCCGAGCACCTTGATCTGCGCGATCGTGAGGTTCTCGGTGATCGAGAGATGCGGGAAGAGCTCGAAGTTCTGGAACACCATCCCCACTCGCGCACGGAGCTTCGGCAGATCGGTCTTCGGATCGTGAACCGAGATGCCGTCGACGGTGATCTGCGCCCTTCTGAAACGGCTCTAGCGCGTTGACGACTTGATCAGCGTCGACTTGCCCGGACCCCGACGGCCCGCAGACGACGACCACGTCGCCCTTTTCGACCTTGGTCGTGCAGTCGGTCAGCACCTGGAACTGCCCGTACCACTTGGAAACACCGTCGATGACTATCATTGCCATGTCGTGCCCCAGTCAGCGGATGATCGCGATTTTCTTCTGCAACACGCGCACGAAGCGCGACAGCCCGAAGCAGATGACGAAGTAGACGACGGCGACGGTCGATGTACATCTCGATCGGACGCAGGTCGCGCTGGTTGAGCTTGTCGGCGGCGCCGAAAAAGTCGGTGGCGCCGATCGCATAGACGAGCGAGATGTCCTGGAACAGGATGATCGTCTGCGTCAGCAGCACGGGCAGCATGTTGCGGAAGGCCTGCGGCAGCACGATGTATCGCATCACCTGCCCATAGGTCAGGCCCAGTGCGTATCCGGCGCCAACCTGACCCTTCGCGATCGACTGGATTCCGGCGCGCATGATCTCGCTGTAGTACGCGGCCTCGAAGATCGTGAATGTGAAGTAGGCCGAATTTTCTGCGCCGATCGGTCTCATTTCGCCGGTGAACACCGAAAGCGCGATCGGGATGATCAGGTAGAACGCGAGAATCACCTGGACGAGCGGAATGCTGCGGAAGAGGTTCACGTAGCCGGCCGCGAAAAGCGACAGCGGCTTCATCGACGACAACCGCATCAGCGCCAGCAGCGTGCCGAGAATGACGCCGCCGATCATCGCGAACACCGTGACCTGAAACGTATACCGGAGGCCCTTGGCGAGGTACTCCCAGTTGTTGGTGATGACGGTGAAGTCGAAGCCGCCCATCACTTGCCTCCGCCGCTGATGTAGCCGGGAACCCGCATGCGGTTCTCGATCCATGCCATTATCCGGTTGACCGAGAACGCCAGGATGAAGTAGATCGCCGTGACCACGATCGTGATCTCCAGCACCTGGTTGGTCTTTTCGATGATCTGCTTGTACTGGAAGTAGAGCTCGAGGACACCGACGGCGTACGTCACCGACGAGTTCTTGAAGATGTTCATCGACTCCGACGTCAGCGTCGGCAGGATGATCCGGTAGGCCATCGGCAGCAGAACGTGGCGATACACCTGCAGCAGCGTCAGACCCATCGCCAGGCCGGCCATCGTCTGGCCGCGCGGCAGTGACAGGATCCCGGACTTGACCTGCTCGGCGATCCGCGCCGCCGTGTAGAGGCCGAGGCCGAACACCGCCGGCACGACGTCCGGAAGGTCCTGCTTGACCCAGTCTCCCGCAGCTTTGGGAAGGATCTCGGGGAAGACGTGGAACCACAGGAACAGCTGGACGATCAGTGGAATGTTGCGGTAGACCTCGACGTAGACGTCGCCGAGAGCCGACCAGCCACTTGTTCGGCATCGTGCGGATGACGCCGAGGACCGATCCCAGCAGCAGCGCGATCGCCAGCGCGCAGATCGCCACGGTGACCGTCCAGCCGAGACCGGACAGGATCCACTGATGTAACGCTGCCCGTCGTCGGCAACGTCGAAGAAGAACGTCCAGTTCCAGTTGTACTTCATCGGCTGGCCTCCCGTGCCGACGGCGGTCCGTCATGCGCGTCGGGACTGCGCGCGCTCGCAGCCCGTCAAACAAAATGGGGAGCGGACCCGCTCCCCATTCCTGCATACATCCCGGCTTAGGACACGCCTTTGTCGTTCGGGTTGGCGATCGCGTCCTTCAGCTCCTTGCTCATCGGCAGGTTCATGTTGATCCCCTTTGGTGGAACCGGGTTCAGGAACCATTTCTCGTAGATCTTGACGATCTCACCGGACTTCATGAGCCCCGACAGCGTCTTGTCGACCAGCGCCTTGAACTGCGGGTCGTCCTTGCGGATCATGATGCCGTACGGCTCGACGCGAAGCGCCTCGCCGACGATCGCGAATTCCTTCGGGTTCTTCGAATTGGCGATCAGGCCGGCGAGCAGAACGTCGTCCATCACGAACGCAACCGCGCGCCCGGAATCGACCTGCAGGAACGAATCCGAATGGTCCTTGCCGTAGACGTTCTTGACGTCGATGTTCTTTCCCTTTTCGCTGGCCTTGATCAGCGCGTCGCTGGTCGTCCCGGTCGTCGTGACGACGGCCTTGCCGTTAAGGTCGCCGATATCCTTGATGCCCGAATCGGCCTTCACCAGCATCTTGATACCGGTGACGAACGTCGTCACGCCGAACGACACCTGTTTCTGCCGGTCGACGCTGTTGGTCGTCGAGCCGCATTCCATGTCGACCGTACCGTTCTGCACCAGAGGAATCCGGTTCTGCGAGGTGACCGGGTTGTACGCAACCTTGAGGTTCGGCATCTTGAGCTCGGCCTTGACCGCGTCGACGACCTTGTTGCACAGGTCCATCGAGTAGCCGATCGGCTGCTGCTTGTCGTCGAGATACGAGAACGGGATCGACGACTCGCGGTTGCCGATCGTGACCGTACCGGTGTCCTTGATCTTCTTCAGGGTGCCGGTGAGTTCCTGCGCGTGCGCGGCGAACGCGAAAGCGACGGCCACAAACGCCAATCCTGCTTGGGGAAGATGCTTCATCGAATTTCTCCTTTGGATGGCCCCGTTGGGTCGTATGCAAAGCGGAGTCTTCGAACGGGTGCGGAGGATCAAGACATTGGACGCAGCCTCGCGACGACGCCGGCAAGCGTGTTCCGTTAGTGTAGCGGTCTGCCCGTGGTCTTGTCCATTTGGGGCGGCGGCACCGAGGGATGCGATGGCCCAGCCTATAATTCGGAATGGCTGGCCCACCCAAGCTCGCGCCCATCTATCGCAGCGCCGACCTTCGCGCCGTCGAGCTTGCTGCGAAGGCCCTGCCGCTCATGGAACGCGCCGGCGATGCCGCCGCCGACGTTGCGCGAGCGATGGCGGGCGCGCGCAACGGATCGGTGCTCGTGCTCGCCGGTCCCGGCAACAACGGCGGCGATGCGTTCGTCGTGGCGCGCCGGCTTCGCGAGGCGTTTTTCGACGTGATCGTCGTCTTTCGCGGCGATCCGGCAAAATTGCCGATGGACGCCGCTGCCGCGCACGGTGCGTGGACCGGCGCCGGCGGCTCAACCGCAACGGATATTCCGGAAACGTGGACGGGATCGCTCATCGTCGACGGCCTTTTCGGCATCGGCCTCACGCGCGCGGTCGCCACCGAGTATGCACGGCTCGTCGATTGGGCCAATGCATCCGGCAAACCGATACTGGCGCTGGACATTCCAAGCGGCCTCGGCGCCGATACCGGCATGGCCCTCGGACCGGCGATTCGCGCCACCGCGACCGCGACGTTCATAGCGCTGAAGCCGGGGCTGCTGACGGGCGATGGCGTCGATCTTTGCGGCGCTGTGTCCGTACACTCGCTCGGGATCGCCCCCGAATCGATCGCTCCCGCCCTGGGCCACCGGCTCGACTGGTCGGGGCTCGCCGCTGCACTGCCGGCCGTGCTGTTGCGGGATTCGCGCAACGTGCACAAGGGTACCTTCGGCACGCTGGGCATCGTCGGCGGGACCGACGGCATGATCGGCGCACCGCTCTTGGCCGGCCGCGCCGCGCTTCACGCCGGCGCGGGCAAGGTTTGGATCGGGTTCGTCGCCAACGGGTATCCTGCCGTCGATTGGGCGCAACCGGAATTGATGCTGCGCACGGCTGGCCAGGTCCTCGACGCAGAGCTCGACGCTCTGATCTGCGGTCCCGGACTCGGTAGCGACGAGACGGGCAGAGCGCTCGTCGCGCGCGCGGTAAATGTGCGCGCGCCGCTCGTGATCGATGCGGATGCGCTCAATGTGATTGCCGCGGATCCGGCGCTTGCTTCCGCCGTGGCCGCGCGTCATTCGTCCACCGTGGTCACTCCGCACCCGGCCGAGGCGGGGCGCTTGCTCGGCGTGCCCACAGCCGCCGTGCAGGCAGACCGTCTCGGCGCCGCGCAGGCACTCGCCGGGAAGCTCCGTGCGGCGGTCGTCGTCAAGGGAGCAGGCAGCGTTCTCGCGTATCCGGATGGGACATGGGATATCAACGCAAGCGGTAATCCGGGGCTCTCGAGCGCCGGCACGGGTGACGTGCTGGCGGGCTTCGCCGGCGCGCTTCTGGCGCAACATCAGGACGCGAAGACCGCGCTCCGCGTTGCAGTCTGTCTGCACGGCGCCGCCGCCGACGCGTGCGTTCGTGCAGGGCGCGGTCCGCTGGGTTTGACCGCATCCGAGATTGCACCGGCTGCGCGCTCGTTGCTGAATGGCGCCACCGGCCGCGACGCCGACCCATCCCGACGTGCCTAGCATCCGCGGCTCTTTCCGCAACAACGGGTGCTTGGGGGCAGGTCCGACAGGCTCCTAGGCAACGAGAATCGTTGCGCCCGTCGTCGCGCGCGACTCGAGTGCGCGATGTGCGTTTGCGGCGTCCTTCAGCGCGAACGTCTGCCTTGGGTCGCTGACGATCTTCCCGGCCTGCACCAGGTCGAACATCTCGGCTGCCATCGCGGCGAGATCCTCGCGCTTGGCCGTATGGGTGAAAAGCGTCGGCCGCGTCGCAAATAGCGATCCCTTCTGCGCGAGCAGCAGGATATCGAACGGCGGCACCGCGCCGGAGGAGCTGCCGAAACTCACCCACATCCCGCGCGGTTGCAGACAGTCGAGCGACGCAGGGAACGTATCCTTGCCGATCCCGTCGTAGACGACCTGCACACCCTTGCCGCCGGTCAGCGCTTTCACGCGTTCGACAAAATTCTCGCGTGTGTAGACGATCGTGTGCGCACAGCCATTCTCCATCGCCAGCGCCGCCTTCTCGTCCGAGCCCACGGTGCCGATCATTTTGACGCCCAGCGCGCGTGCCCACTGGCACGCAATGAGGCCGACCCCGCCCGCCGCCGCGTGGAAGAGGATCGTGTCGCCCGATTTCAGCTTGTACGTCTGGCGGAAAAGATACTGAACGGTGAGACCCTTCAACATCAGCGTCGCGGCGACGCGATCGCTCACGCCCTCGGGCAGCCGGACCAGACCGTTCGCCGGCATCACGCGCGCTTCGCTGTAGGCGCCGATCGGGCCGCTGCTGTAGGCAACGCGATCGCCCGGCTTCAACCAATCGACGCCCGCTCCCACCGCCTCGACCATTCCCGCGGCCTCCATGCCGAGGCCCGCCGGAAGCGGCAGCTTGTAGAGACCACTGCGGTGGTACGTATCGATGAAGTTGACGCCGATTGCCGTGTGCCGCACGCGCGCTTCGCCCTGACCGGGATCGCCGACTGCGACCGCCTCCCACTGCATGACTTCGGGGCCACCGGTGGCGTGAATGCGAATGGCGTTGGGCATGATCGAGCTCGCTTTCGATTGAATCGGTCGGAAGATCGGGACACTACGCGCGTCGCGCGGGAAAATCCAAGACCCTCAGGCTGCGAGCGCGCGAAACGATGCGATGCCGGCGATCGTCAGAACGATGGAGCCTGCGAGATGCGCGAGCGCGAGGCTGCCTGCCGTCAAATACTCGCCACGCAGCAACAGGTCCGTGACCTCCGATGAAAATGTGGAGAACGTCGTGAGGCCGCCGAGGAAGCCGGTGATTGCGAACAGCCGCATTTCTGGTGAGAGGTCGTGCCGCGCGGCGAAAAACGCGACGGCGAGGCCGACGAGATAGCCGCCGATCAGGTTCGCCGCAAGTGTTCCGAGCGGAAAATGCGGGACGCGCGGATTGAGCGATGCCGACAGGCCCCAGCGCATCCACGCGCCGAGCGCCGCGCCAACGCCCACCGCGACAAAGCCTCCAAACATCGGGCGATTATACGAGACGGCTCAGAATCGACCGACGAAGGCTTCGAGGCCACCTGCAGCCGAGTCGACTGCCGCGTCGTGCCGGCGCCACCGGGAGGTCGCTCCCCATGGCAGCCCGGCCGGCATGAATACCGGCCGTCCCGCTCACTGCATGCCGTCCGTCACCGTCGCCTTGAGCGCGGCGATCTCGGCCGTAGCGGTATTGCCATGCGGCAGCGGGCGATGCGCCCGCCGATACCAATACTTGGCGTTGTCGAGGTCGCCCTCGACGAGATGCACGATGCCGTGCGCCCAGCAACCGAGCGACGACCCATCCTTCTGGACCAGCAGGTGTGCGGCCTTCCACTCCCCCGCTTCGAGGTGCTGCACCGCCTTGACGATCGGATCTACGCGCATCCTTTCCCCCTTCACGATGGCGTTGACGCGGATTCTATCCGTTGCGCGAAGTTCGCGGTGGCAACGCACCGAATGCCGAAGCGTACGCGGAGGCCGACTTGCCCACCTCGGTCACCGGGGCGCCGGGTGCATAGAGATTGGATCCCGTGCCAAAGCCGGTCGCGCCGGCGGCCCAATAGGGCGCCATGTTGTCGGGCCGGATTCCGCCGACGGCGAAGATGAGCGTATCTGCAGGCAGCACCGCGCGCCAGGCCTTCAGCGCAGATGCCGGCAGTTGATCGGCGGGGAACATCTTCAAGCCATCGGCTCCCGCGGCAAGCGCCGCAAATGCCTCGGTCGGTGTCGCGACGCCAGGGACGCAGACGAGTCCTTGTCGCTTTGCTTCGCGGATAACCGCGACGTCGCCGTGCGGCATGACGATGAGTCGCCCGCCCGTCGCCTTCACCAGCGCCGGCTCCTCGACATCGAGCACGGTCCCCGCTCCGACGAGGCAACGGTCCCCGAATCGCTCGACGAGCACGCGTATCGAATCGTACGGCCGCGGCGAATTGAGCGGCACCTCGAGGATGCGAAAGCCGTTCGCGACCAGGATCGTTCCGACCGCAGGGATCTCTTCCGGCGTGATCCCGCGCAGCACCGCGATGAGCGGCAACGGGTCGAGGTATGGGTCGAGCGGGTTCGTCATCGGGAGGCTCCACGTCACTGTACGAGGTCGGCTCGCTTCGCGATGCGAAAGAGTCCGCGCGCCGCGGCATCCGCGGGGCCGAGCTCCGCGTCGATCCCGGCTTGCGCCAGTGCGCCGACGTACCGCGCGACGAGCGCATCGCCGCCGATCACCCTGACACGCGTGGCCTCGCTCCCGCGTCCTTTCGCCCACGCGCGCGCGGTGTCGATCTCGTGGCCGACCAATACCCCCGAAAGCCAATCGCCGACATCCGAAGGCTCGAGCTCACCCGCAAGCGCCAGTGTGCGCGCGCCGAAGATGACGTGCGCGAGCCCGTCTCCGGCGAGGCCGCGCGTGACACCGCGTGCAAACGCGTTTCCGCCGGTCGCCTTCGACGAGACGGTACGATCGGCCATCCGGCCAAGAATGCTGTGCGCCAGCAGGACCGCATACAGCTCGCCGGTCATGAATGTGGCGAACTCGAGCAGATGTCCGCCGTCGATCAATGTCCACTTGCTGTGCGTGCCGGGAAGCACCGCGAGCACGCGGCCATCGCCAGGCGCCACGGCTCCGGCGAGCTGGGTCTCCTCGCCCCGCATGACGTCGGGAACACCCGCGGAATCGACGCAGCGCGCCCCCGGGACGATCGCAAGCTCGCCACCCGGCGTGCGGGTCAGCACGTTCCCCAATCCGGAGAGGTCCACCGGGCAGTCGACGTAGGGTGCCTCGATCCATCCCTGTCGGCTTCCGATCATTCCGCAGGCAATTCGTATCGCGGATTCGTCACGCCAATCGGCGAGGAGCGTGTCGAGCGCGCCTGCGAACCCGGAATCCTGTATGGCCTGGATGCCGAGCGGCGCGCTGCGCGACGCGAGTACATCGCCTGCGGCATCGACCTTGTACGCGCGCGCCGACGTTGTTCCCCAGTCGATTGCGATCAAAGCGGTGCGGCGCGTATCGTTCACGGCCAGCGAACGTAGCCGACGCCCGGTACCGGGTCAAGCAGCAGCGAACGCGAAGGCCCGGCCGGCGACTTCCGGGTCAGGAAGCGGGTTCCCAGGAGCCTGGCGGGCAAGCGCAGGGCCGCTCACGAGCTGTGCTGTATCAGCTCGCTTGGAGCCTGCCATCGCGCGGCGGCGTCATCGTCGGTCGCGCGTGCCTCGACCCAGCGTTCACCCTGCGCTGTATCCTCCTTCTTCCACAGCGGCGCCCGGGTCTTGAGGTAGTCGATGATGAATTCGCAAGCGGCGAACGCTTCACCACGATGCGCGCTCGTGACACCGACGAGAACGATCTGATCGGCAGGCTTCAGTGCGCCGACGCGGTGGATGACGAGCGCATCGGCGATATCCCAGCGCGTTTTGGCCGCGTCGACGATCGCCACGAGCGCCTTTTCCGTCATGCCGGGGTAGTGCTCGAGCGTCATGGTCGCGACGTGCGCATTTTCGTTCACGTCGCGAACCGTTCCGATGAACGCGGCAACCGCGCCCACAGCGCGATCGCCGGCGCGCAGCGCGGCCAGTTCCCGCGCAACGTCGAAATCTTCGGTTTGGACACGAACGGGCATGTGAGCCTCAGGGATCTCAGCCGCCGGTGACCGGAGGAAACAGCGCGACCTCGTCGCCCGCGCGAATCGGCGTGTCCGGGTCGGCGAGGTCATGGTTCACGGCGATTCGCACGGCACGTCCGGGGGCGAGTTCGGCGGCCCAGGTGCCGCCACGCGCAGCGAGCCACGAGCGCAGCGCCGCGACGGTATCTACTCCCGCCGGCGGATCGACGCACTCGGACGTGGTGCCGAACGCCTCGCGCAGCCGTGCGAGATAGACCAGCGTGAGGGTACCGACGGCGGCGTCGCGCATGGTGGGGACGAGCGGATGCGGGTGTCGGCGCCCGGCGGGCACGTGCGCAGAGTTTATCGCGGAACGGTTCGTGATCCGCGGCAGCAGCGGACGCTCAGAAACGAAGCTGGACGCCGAAGGTGACGAGGTCCGTCTCGGGCAGCCCGTTGCCGATCTCGCCGGCGAACCGGCCGAACCGGCCATACTCGAGGCGCAGGCCCAGCGCGGAGGTCATGTCGTAGCGCAGGCCGACGCCGTAATTGACGCCATCGCGAAGCCGGCGCATTTCCGGCGGCCCTTGGGATGGCGCCCCCGCGAGATAGATTGGCTCGCTCTGGCTGTAACCCAGCCGACCATAAAGTGCGAACGCGCGGTAAAACGTCCAGCTCGTGAACACATCGAAATTCCAGCTCCGGTTCTGCGGGTCACCAAGGCCCACACCCGAGCCGATGCTCAACCCCACGCCCTTGCCACCGCCCACGATGTCCGCGGGTCGCAACGCATACTTGTCGATGGAATTGAATGCTGCCTCGACCGCAATGTCGTTGCTCCACCGATACCCGCCAAACACAAGAGCCCGAGGCGTTGTGTCGTCGGCGGTCGGCGCGGTGTAGCGATTCCATACGGAGCTTGCGGGGCCGAACGTCACTCCCGACGTGTCCCTTGCCCGATCGCGCATGGAGACGCCACCGTAAAATCCGGTGGCCACCGCGTCGAGGCGATCGTCAGCCTGCGCCGGCGAAGCAAACCCAAGCGCAAGTAAAATCGAGATAGATAATACAATACGTTGAATATTCACGATTTCAATCGGCCGCGATCACTCCAATGAGCGCTCGTTGCAGCGCGCTTAATCCACTTATTCTGCCGCCTCGCCGGGCATTCGGCAACGCGACCTTTGATGAGTTCAACGTACTCGCCGGACTCGACGAAGTCAATCCGCTAACGGACCAGCGGTAGCGTGCGCGGCGATAAACGTTGCGACGGCGTCAAAATCGGAAAGTGTGAATATCGGAAGGCCTGTGTCGGTTCCCAGTGGAAGCGCCTCTCGGCTGTCCGTAGCGATGGCGAGGATGTGCGCGTCGCATGGATGCAACAGCGGCTTGCCGACTTCGGCGCGCCAGACTTCGAGCTTGGGAATCGGAAATGTCTTGTAGCCTTCAACGAGCGCGAGATCGCAGGGCGAGAGACGCGCAAGCGCCTGTCCGAGCGTAAGTTCGGGCTCGCCGCGCAACTCGTGCATCAACGCCCAGCGAGTGCTCGAGGTGATCAGGACCTCGCTGCAGCCGGCATGCCGATGCCGGTAGGAATCCTTGCCCGGATGGTCGAAATCGAACGAGTGGTGCGCGTGCTTGACGAGCGAAATGGTGAGCCCGTTCGCGACGAGGCGCGGAACGACGTGCTCGATCAGGGTCGTCTTGCCACTGCCGGACCATCCGGCGAAACCGAAAACGCGCATCATTCCTTGCATTCTGATCCCGATCGAGGAACCGGATCGGACGCTACATTGTACGGATCCCCAGCCGTATTCGCCGCGGGTCGACACGACGGCAAGGGTGGGGATAAGCTTGGTGCAACGGCGTGCGATCCCGGGACCGCGTTGCCGAATCCTTCATGGACCCTTCGAGCCTTCCCATACCGTTGAACGGCGAGCCGCCCGCGACGTCGGGCGTCATCGAACGCGTGATCTCCGACGTGCCGGTGCCCCGCACTTACGCGACCACCGATCCGGCGCCCGCCGCGCGCAAGCTCGCTCGTGACGCGGCACGCAACGCAGCGCTGCTGTCCGCCTCGTTTGCGTTGCCACCGGGCCCGGTCGGGATGCTGACCGTGCTGCCCGACCTCTACCTCATCTGGAAGATCCAGCGACAGATGGTGGCGGACATCTTCGCGCTCTATGGACGCACCGCGGAATTGACCAGGACGCACATGCTGTATTGCCTGTTCCGCCATATGGCGAGCCACGTGCTGCGGGACGTCGTCGTTCGTGCCGGCGAACGCGCCGTCGTGCAGCACATGTCGTCGTCGGCACTCAAGAGCGCTCTCGGTTCGCTCGGCGTCACCGTGGCCCGGCGCGTTGCCGGCACGTCGGCAAGCCGCTGGGTGCCGCTTGCGGGCGCAGCCGCCGTCGGCGCGTACGCCTATTGGGACACGCTGCAGGTCGCGAAAACGGCGTCGCGCCTGCTCGACGCGACGCCGCATGCGCCGGCAATTTTCGCGGCATCGAAGAACGCGTCTGCGCGAGGCGACTGACGATGTGCGGCCGCTACGAGCTTCACAGTCACCCGGCTGTGATCGCGCTCGCATTCGGTCTCGCGCATCCGCCGGAAGTCCACGCGCGCTACAACATCGCGCCGACGACCGATGTTCCAATCGTGCGCGTCAATTCGGAGGGGCGGCGCGAACTCGTCCGCATGCGCTGGGGCCTGGTCCCGCGCTGGGCCAAGGATCCGTCGATCGGCGCGCGAATGATCAATGCGCGCGGCGAAACCATTGCGGACAAGCCATCGTTCCAGATGGCATATCGACGGCACCGCTGCCTGCTCCCCGCCGACGGCTTCTACGAATGGATGCCCACCGGACATGGCGAGTCCGCGCGGAAGCAGCCGCAGCACGTCGGGATGGCGGATGGCTCGGTGTTCGGATTCGCGGGCCTCTACGAGCGCTGGCGCAGCGAAGCCGGCGAAGTGCTCGACACTTGCACGATCGTCACCACGGACGCGAACGCACTGTTGCGGCCTGTCCACGACCGGATGCCGCTGATCGTTCCGCCGGAGCACTACGCGCGCTGGCTCGACCCGGCAAACGTCGACGTTGCGGATCTGATCGTGCCCTACCCCTCTGACGCGATGACGTACTACGCAGTCTCGCCGCGGGTCAACAGCGTCCGCTTCGACGATGCGTCGCTGATCGAGCCGGTCACGCCGACCTCCGTCGACCTCGAGGCGGACCACGATCCGCCCCCGCATCCGCCGGAGCAGGAGTCACTGTTCTGACGCGACGACGG
>CAWJMQ010000006.1:0-102696 GCA_963844005.1 uncultured beta proteobacterium
TCCTGCGCCTCGGCGAGCGTCGCATCGTGCTTTTCGTCCATCGCTGCTCCCCTACCTGACGCCGCCGCCGGCGACGAGCGCGTCGCATGCCGCCGCGTCGTAGCCGATCTCAGCCAGCAGAGCGGCGCGATGCTCGGAGAGCGTTGGCGGTCGCGTTGCCGCTGCCGGGCGCACACCATCGACGCGAAATCCAGGTCGCGCGACTCGCAGGGGCCGTTGCACGCCCGGCACGTTTTCATCGGTCGCAATCGTTTCGCCTTCGGTCGCATGCGGATGCGACAGGATGCGAGGCACCGACAACACCTGTCCCGCTGGCACGCCCGCAGCAACCAGCATCTCCTCCCATTCGGCCGCGGAACGAGCGGCGAGCCTCGCCTCGAGCGCCGCCGTGAGCACGGCGCGATGGCGCTTGCGCGAATCGCGTTCGACGAAGCGGGGGTCGGTCGCGAGTTCCGGCGCGCCGAGCAGGCGGCAAAGCGCCTCGAACTGTTTCTGTTCGTTCGCGGCGATGTTGATCAAGCCGCTGCCGTACGAAACGTTCCCGATGGTGCCGCCGTGAAATTGTCGTTGCCCATCGGCATCGGCTCGACGCCGGCATTGAGATAGTTCGAGACGACCCAGCCCATCGTCGCAAGCGTCGCATCGAGCATCGACACGTCGACGAATGATCCCTCGCCCGAAGCGCGGGCGCGAACGAGCTCGGCGCAGATGGCAAACGCCGCGGTGAGGCCGCCGATCGTGTCGCACGCCGGATAGCCGACCCGGAGAGGAGCGCTCCGGGCATCGCCGGTGATGCTCATCACGCCGGCGAGACCCTGGATGATCTGGTCGTAAGCGGGGCGGTGCGCAAACGGGCCGGTCTGTCCGAAGCCCGAGATCGCGCAATAGACGAGCCTGGGATTGACGCGAGCCAGCGTCGCGTAGTCGAACCCCAATCGAGCCATCACGCCCGGACGGAAGTTCTCGACGAGCGCGTCGGCGCGTTCGACCAAACGCATCAGCACGGCCTTGCCGTCCGCATGCTTGAGGTCGAGCGCGATCGACTGCTTGCCGGCGTTGACGGCAAGGGACGAGATACCCATTCCCGCGCGTCCGTACGCGGCGTCGGCGCCGAGCTTGCGCGCGAGATCGCCGTCGGGGCTTTCGACCTTGATCACGCGTGCGCCAAGGCAGGCGAGCTGATAGCACGCGAACGGGCCGGCCAGCACGTTGGTGAGGTCGAGAACGGTTACGCCCTCGAGCGGGCGAGCGGAGCTTGTCACGGTGCGCGGCGGCTGTCCCCCGGAAGGCGGACTTGCATTCTAGACCTGTGTGAGCGGGCCCCAGTCGTTCGTGCAGCGCACAAATCCGCTAGAATTCGCCGGGACGTCCGCGGGTCCAGGCGATTGCAGCGCCGATCGTCCCCGCGTGCCGACGCGGAAGACCTGCGTCGACCGTTCCGCGACGTTGATGGTGCCGATCGAACGGCAGCGCTGTACCGACGCCTGAGCCGGCTCGGCCGACTCGGATCCCTCGATACCCAGACTCAACCCCGGAAGAATCCCATGCGAGTGTTCAATTTCAGCGCCGGCCCCGCGGTGCTGCCCGAAGCGGTTCTGGAAAAGGCCGCCGCCGAGATGCTGGACTGGCACGGCAGCGGCATGTCGGTGATGGAGATGAGCCATCGCGGCAAGGAGTTCATCGGCATCGCCGCCAAGGCCGAGGCTGATCTGCGCGCGTTGCTCGCGATTCCGGCGGACTACAAGGTGCTATTCCTGCAGGGCGGTGCGATCGCGGAGAACGCGATCGTCCCGATGAACCTTCTCGGCGGCAAGTCCGCCGCCGACTACGTCAACACCGGCGAGTGGTCGAAGAAGTCGATCAAGGAAGCGAAGAAATACTGTACGGTGAATATCGCCGCGACATCGGAGGATGCAAACTTCACCTATGTGCCCGCGCAGGAATCGTGGAAACTCTCCCGAGACGCGGCCTACGTTCATATCTGCACCAACGAAACCATCGGTGGCGTCGAATACCAGATGGACGCCGGATACCGGCGACCTTCCGCTGGTGGCGGATATGTCGTCTCACATCCTGTCGCGTGTCATCGACGTGTCGAAATTCGGGGCGATCTACGGTGGTGCGCAGAAAAATGCCGGGCCGGCCGGCCTGACGCTCGTCATCGTTCGTGGCGATCTGCTCGATCGCGCGCTGCCGATCACACCTTCCGCTTCCACTGGAAGGAGCAGGCCGACGCCGACTCGATGGTGACACGCCTCCGACTTATGCGATCTACATCGCGGGCTGGTGTTCGAGTGGCTGCTCGCGCAGGGAGGGTCCCGGCCATCGAGCGGTCGAACATCGCCAAGGCCGGCGCTTCTCTATGACTATCTCGAACGCGACGCAGTTCTATCGCAGTCCCGCCCGCCGGGAGGACCGGTCGCGGATGAACGTGCGCTTCCACCTTAAGGGACGAGAACCTGGACGAGACTTCCTGAAGGGGGCGAAGGCTGCGGGCATGATCCAGCTCAAAGGCCATCGCGCCGTCGGAGGCATGCGCGCGTCGATCTACAACGCGATGCCGATCGAAGGTGTTCGGGTGCTGGTCGACTACATGAGGGCGTTCGAGAAACGACACGGCTGACGCCGATGACGAAATACCAGATTCTGACGCTCAACCAGTTATCCAGCCACGGCCTGCACCGATTCCCGAGCGCGCGCTACACGGTCGGAAGGCCGTCGAGCATCCCGATGCCATCCTCGTGCGGTCGCACGACATGCACGGGATGACCATTCCGCCGAGCGTCCGGGCCATCGGCCGCGCCGGCGCGGGGACGAACAACATTCCCGTCGCGCAGCTGTCGAAGCGCGGCGTGCCCGTATTCAATGCTCCGGGGCCAACGCGAACGCCGTCAAGGAGCTGGTGCTGGCAGCGATTCTGCTCGCGGCGCGCAATGTGATCCCGGCGTTGGGCTATGTGGCGGGGCTCGATGCCGGCGCCCCGGACCTGGAAGAACGGGTCGAGGATGGGAAGAAGCAGTTCGCCGGCGCGGAGCTGCCGCACAGAACGCTCGGAATCGTCGGCCTTGGCGCGATCGGCAGCCTCGTCGCCGACACCGCGATCAAGATCGGCATGAAGGTCATCGGCTTCGATCCCGAGATCACGGTCGATGCGGCGTGGCGGCTGCCCTCGAGCGTCCGCAGGGCGAACAGCATCGAGGAACTGCTGAAGCAGTCGGACTTCGTCACGCTGCATGTACCGCTGCTGGCGGTGACGCGCCACCTGATGGACGAAGCCGCGCCTGGCAGCGATGAAGCCGGGTGCGGTGCTGCTCAATTTCGCGCGCGACGGCGCTCGTCGATGAGGAGGCGCGTCGATTGCGTCGCTGCGGTCGCGGCGGCTCAAGTATTACCTCTGCGATTTTCCGAGCGCAGCGCTCTCCGCGAACCGGGCGTTACCGCACTGCCGCATCTCGGCGCCTCGACTGACGAAGCGGAGGAGAACTGCGCGGTCATGGTCGTGGATCAGGTGCGTGAATATCTGGAACATGGCAGCGATCGCCAATTCCGTCAACTTTCCCGGTGTGGACATGCCGCGCGAATCGCCGTACCGGGTGGCCATCGCCAATGCCAACGTCCCCAACATGCTGGGGCAGATTTCGACGACGATGGCGATTCGGACTCAACATCCACAACATGGTGAACAAGTCGCGCGGCGAGATGGCCTACACGCTGGTCGACGTGGACAGTCCGGTGCAGGACGCGGTGATCGAGGCCATCTCGGCGATCGGCGGCGTGCTGTCCGATCCGCGCGATCCCGCAGGTGCCGTCGCGTAGGCGCCGGTTCCGGACTTCGCTCCATCCGGCGCCGATGACCTCCTCCGCCGTCCCGGCCGCGCAGAAGGCCAGGATTCTGGCCGAGGCGCTGCCATTCATCCGGGCCTTCCACGCGTCCACGCTGATCATCCGCTTCGGCGGCGGGGCGATGGTCGATCCCGCGCTGAAGGAAGCCTTCGCGCGCGACGTCGCGCTGCTGCGGCTGGTCGGCATGAAGCCGATCATCGTGCACGGCGGCGGCTGGCGGATCGACCAGCTGCTGCAGACGATGGGGATCGAGATCCGCAAGCACCGCGGAATGCGCGTCATCGACGAGCCGACGCTGAACGTCATCGAAATGGTGCTGGGCGAGATCAATCAGGAGCTCGTCGGCCTCATCAACCGGTTCGGCGCCAAGGCGGTGGGTCTGAACGGGCAGGATGGGCGCTTCATCCATGCCCGGCGCATGACGCTGCCGCGCGACGACGGCGCAGGGCGAGGCGCCCGATCTCGGTCTCGTCGGCGATGTCGAGCGCATCGATCCGGATGTCGTTCACCTTCTCGTCTCGCGCGGCTTCATTCCGGTCATCATGCCGATCGGCGTCGGCGCCGACGGCACCGCCTATCACATCAATTCCGACATCGTCGCGGGACAGCTCGCGCGCACGCTGCACGCCGAGAAGCTCGTCCTCATGACGAACGTGCCCGGGGTCGTCGATCGCGACGGCAGGCTCATCTTCGTGCTCACCGCGAGCGACGCCGAGGGACTGCTGCGCGACGGCAGCGGCTCGAGCCGACATGCAGCCGCGCCTGACCGCGGCGCTGGCGGCGGTGCGCGAGGGCGTGCGTTCGGTCCACATCATCGACGGTGGCGTGCCGAACGCGCTGCTGCTGGAAGTGCTGACCAATTCCGGCGTCGGAACGGCGGTGCGCTCGGATGCCGGCCCGCATTTCCTTGCGGACAGCCGCAACTATTTCGCGGCCGCGGTCGGCGAATGATGCTCGCTCGTATGGAAAGAGCGAGCCTCCCAAATCAGGAACGCCCGCCGGACGCCTCGGCGAGCCGGTCAACCAGCGCACCGGCAATGAGGTCCTCGGCGACCACCACCTCGGATGCGCCCGCGCGTTTGAGCAGTGCGCCACGCTGACTATTCGCGCCGGTGACGGCGATCCGGAGATTGGGGTTGCGGGCATGAGCCATCAAGGTGATCGCGAGCTTGCGGTCCGGGTCTTCGGTCGTGACCACGAGTGCTCGCGCCCGGTCGATGCCCGATCGGGCGAGAACCTCGTCGTCCACGCCGGCGTCGCCCTGAACGACGAGATACCCCGACTCCGACGCCTGGCTGGCAAGATCTTCCGAACGGTCGACGATCAGAACCTGGCGACCCGCATCGCGCAGGCGACCGGCGACCAGGCGTCCGAGCGGACCGAAGCCGATGACGATGACATGGCTGGTGAGGCGATCGAGCTGTCGTTCCATGAATCTGTTCTCCCGATACGAAATCGCCGCGGTGCTCGAAAGGATGCCCGTCAATCTTCGAGATCGCGTAGCCGCCGATGAGCAGGAAGCTGAACATTGCTCCGATCATGAAGATCTTCTGCCGCTCGTTGAAGCTGTTGAAGTCGCCCAGCGTCGTGATCAGGTTCACCGCGTTCCACAGCGCCGTAAAGGCCTTTGCGCGCATCGGCTGATCCGACGCATCGAGAAGAATCAGCCCGGCCGTACATCCCAGCACGGTTGCGAGCAACAGCGCCACCGTATGGATCGCCCGCCGGCGCCATTCATCGACATTCCGCTTGCCGGTCTGGGACTCGAATACTCGGTAGATGGGCATTGCGGCTCAGCGTGACCTGGGTTTGCCCGGTTGCGCTCCGGGCACCGTTCTTCTCTGCGGCCGGACTCGGTATCGCCAACAAGCGATGACTGGCATCATCATTACTTGATTTCCTGACCAGGCCAAAACGGCGAGAGTCTACACCGCGCTGCGATTGTCATCGTTCGGTCACCCGATGCGTGGCCGACGCGAACCGAGGGCGCGATCGACGTTGCGTTGATACGTGTTTCCGTTGTATGTCCAACTCCATCGAGATCAGTGAGGAATCCGGCGTCCGATTCCTGCATTTCGGCTCGCAGTGGATCCAGGGCGCGATGCGCATTGCCAGGCCCTGGGCGCTCGAACTCGAATACACGCGGGACATGATGATGGCGCTTCTGATGCGCCCGGCGCCGAGGTGGCCGCGCAGCGTGCTGATGATCGGGTTGGGCGCCGCGTCGCAGGTCAAATTCCTCTACAGGAATTGGCTGCGGGCCGCGTTGACGGTGGTCGAGATCGACGCGGCCGTCGTCAACGCCGCATCGCGATACTTCAAGCTACCGAATGACCCGAAACGGCTCGCGATCGTGATCGGCGACGGCCACGAATTCGTTGCGGCGGGCGACCGGGAGTTCGATCTGATCCTGGTCGATGGCTACGACGCGAAGTGCCGCGTCGGGATGCTGGACACGCTGCCCTTCTATTGCAACTGCCGGGCGCGGTTGAGCGAGCGGGGCGTCCTCGCGACAAATTTTCTGAACGGCCGGCGTGGTCTGGCGGCCAGCCTCGGACGGATGAGCGAGGGGTTCGCGGACCGCGCATTCACGCTGCCCGCGTGCGCAAGCGGAAATATCATCGCGCTGGCTGCGACGGGCGAGCCGATCGACATGTCGATGATCGAACTCGCTTCGCGCGCGCATAGATTGAAACGCGACACGGGGCTCAACCTGCTGCCGATGGTATCGAGGCTGGTGCAGATGCAGGTCTCGAGCGGCGGCCGGTTCGAACTTTGACCCGGACCGCAGAACTATGAGGTCACGCCGGTTGACGATCGTCGACCAGGCCGCTCCTGGCGAGCATCGGTCCGACTACCGGGTCGCGGCCGCGAAACGAGCCGAACGCCTCGGCCGGATCGATGGTCCCGCCAGACGAGTACACCTCGAAGGTCGGCGGCGATTCGTCATTGGCGATCGCGTCCACTTCGGTCCGGTGCGCCGCCAGTGCATGCCCGAATGCCGGGAGGAACTGATCGGGCCGGATTTCGTCGAACGGTGGGAGGCCGAACGGCGTGCGCAACGTCGTGCGGCGCGCTAATCTAGACCTTGTTCCAATAAGTCTACAAACGTGAACGGTTGGCATGGGGCGTCAATCAGGGTGCGTGACGAAGCGGTAGACCATCGGACACGCAAGAATAGGCTGGAACAAAGGAGGCAACGAGCAATGTCGGCAAAATGGATTGCAATCGCATTGGTTGCCATCGCGCTGGTCGCGGTGCTGTGGGCGAGCGACAAGATCACGTACGAAGGCGAACGGACGATCTACACGGTTCGGTGCGAAAGCGGGAGTTGGGATGGGCTGCTGTGTCGTGGAACGATGGTTGCGGGCGAAAGGTACCGGTTCAAGGCCAGCGTGAGCAAGCAGGAAGTCCTGTACTGGGTCGTGGGATCGTCGGAGCCGTCGGGCAAGTATGCGCGGTGCAAAGTCAAGGATCGCGGTAACTGGTCGTGCGCCGACAACGTCGGCCAACCGCCCACCATTGCCCGCGAGATGGTGAATGGCCGGCCCAAACGCGAAACCGAGGGACCGTACGTTCCGTTCCATGCAGTGCCGAAATGGATGTGGTGGGTACTGGATACGGGAATTCACGCCTACAACAAAGCGGGCTATTGACGGACAAGCCCAATATACAGGCACTGCGTGCACGCCGACCCATAGGATGAATGCAATCGCCGGCCACGGTCCCCGGAGCTTGATCCGCAGCATAGGAGTAAGGCGGATCCGGCTTGCCAGCGGCCTGATTCTCTTTTCGTACCTGCTGACCCATTACACCAATCACGCGCTCGGCAATATTTCGCTGGCGGCGATGGATGCCGGGCTTTCGTATCACGTCTGGTGGTGGCAGAGCCTGCCCGGGACGGTCCTGCTCTACTCCGCTCTTGCCGTCCACGCGTCGTTGGGGTTGTGGGCCCTGTACGAGCGTCGGCATTTTCGGTGGAAGCTGATCGAGGCGACCCAGCTGGTGTTCGGACTCAGCATTCCTTTTCTGCTCGCCGCTCACGTCGTCGGCGAGCGGATCGCGCTGGAGCTCTATGGAATGGAGAGAGGCTATACGCAGGCGCTCCATCTGTTCTGGGTGGCTTCTCCCACCCGTGGCGCGCTGCAGGTCACCGCGCTGGTTGTCGCCTGGGTTCACGGTTGCATCGGTGTCTACTTCTGGCTGCGTTTGAAGCCGTTCTTCAGGGGTGCATCGCCGTTCCTGTTTACCGCAGCAGTGTTGCTTCCAACGCTCGCGCTGCTGGGTTTCTACCAGTCCGGGCGGACGGTCCTTCAGTTGAGCACGTTGCCCGAATGGGGAGAGAGCAATCTTTCCCTCGGCCAGACGGGCACACCGGAGCAGAATGCCGCCCTTCTCGGGATTCGTTACCTCGTCCTTTTCACCTGGGCCGGGGCGATCGGCCTCGTCTTCGTTGCGCGGGGATTTCGGGCGATTCTCGAGCGCCGTCGCGGGCTGATCCGGCTCACGTATCCGGACGGCCGGACCGTCCGCGTTCCCCGCGGCCTTTCCGTTCTCGAGTCGAGCTGGCGATTCAATATTCCCCATGCGAGCGTATGCGGCGGCCGCGGCCGCTGTTCCACTTGCCGGATTCGAATCATCGGTGATCGCAGCGCGCTGCCGCCACCGTCGCCTGGCGAAACGGCAGTGCTCGAGCGCGCGGGATTTGGTTCGGACCCGGCGGTTCGCCTGGCCTGCCAGTTGCGGCCGCAGTCCGATCTCGTTTTCGTGCCGTTGCTTCCGCCGAACGCGGATACCTCGCACGCGTTTGCGCAAACTCGCGTTCGTGCCGGCGAAGAGCGATACGTCGTCAGCATGTTCGTCGACATGCGCGGCTCGACGAGGCTCGCAGAAGAGCGAATGCCGTTCGACATCGTCTTCATCATCAACCGCTTCCTCGCGGCGGTCTCGCACGCCGTGATCGAGGCTGGCGGTCAGCCGAACCAGTTCCTTGGCGACGGGCTTCTGGCGCTCTTCGGGTTGACCGCGAGCCCGGCAACGGCTTCCCGCCAGGCGATCCATGCCGCCGCGTTGATCGCCGCCAATGTGGACCACGTGAACGGCATGTTTGCAAGCGATTTGAGCGAGCCCGTGCAGTTCGGAATCGGGATCCATGGTGGCGAGGCGATCGTCGGCGACGTCGGCTACCGTGACAATCTCGTCTTCACGGCGCTCGGTGACTCGGTGAACGTCACGGCGCGCCTGCAGGAGATGACCAAGAGCCTCGGTTGCGAGGTGGTTCTATCGGACGAGGTCTGCAAGACTGCCGGACTCGCGCCTGACGCACTGCCATCGACGAAGGTCGCCATTCGCGGCCGCGTGGAACCGATGATCGTACGCACCGCCGGCAAGGCTGCAACGCTTTCGAAATGGGTCGCGAAAGATGCGCAAACGGCGCCGACCCCGGCACTGGCCGGCGAGCCGTCATGACCAAAAAAGATCAACGGGTGGGTTGACTGCGGGTTACCGCGCCGCCTGGCATGCGACGGCACTTCCGCCGGGTCAACGAAGTGACGAGATATTCTCCGACATGCCCGAGACGTGCCGGCGACGTCAAATGGATTATCATTCGCCGACCCAAATGGCCAACCTCATCCTCAGAAATCTGACCAAGCGATATTCCGACGTCGTCTCGGTCGATGCGATCGATCTCACGGTCGACCACGGCGAATTCGTTTGTCTGCTCGGTCCGTCGGGATGCGGGAAGACCACGACGCTCCGCATGATCGCCGGATTTCTCGAGCCGGACGCGGGCGAGATTCGCGTGGACGGCGCGACGATTTCCTCGCCGAGCGCCGTGGTGCCACCCGAGCGTCGCAACATGAGCATGATCTTTCAGAGCTACGCGATCTGGCCGCATATGACGGTTCGCGAGAATGTCGGTTATGCGCTGAAGATGAAGAAGATCGCCGCCGTCGAAAAGCGGAGCCGCGTCGATGTGCTGCTGGCGGCGACCAAGCTCGACACGCAGGCGGAACGCTATCCCTCCGAACTGTCGGGCGGGCAGCAGCAACGCGTCGCGCTCGCTCGCGCGCTCGCGCCGAAGCCCGACATCCTGCTCCTCGACGAGCCGCTGTCCAACCTCGACGCCAGCCTGCGCGGCGACATGCGTTTCGAAATCCGCCGCCTGCACGACGAATTCCAGTACACGTCGATCTATGTGACGCACGATCAGGTCGAGGCGATGACGATGGCCGACCGGATCGTCATCATGAACGCCGGGCGGATCGAGCAGATTGGCACGCCGGAAGAAGTCTACGAGCGGCCGAATTCCGAATTCGTCGCGCGCTTCATCGGCGGGAGCAACGTGCTCAAGGTGAAACACGTCGGCGGCAGCCGTGTGGATCTCGGCGGGCACGTGCTCGACGTCGGGCAAGGTGATTTCACCGGGCCGGGCAGCTCGATGAGCATCTGCGTCAAGACCCACGACGTCGAGCTCCTGACCGATAAGCCCGCCCATGGCAACAACACCGTGCCCGGCTTGGTTCGCAGTCAGGCGTATCTTGGCAGCCACCGCGATTACATCGTCGATGTGGGTCAGGATATCCTGATCGCTGCGCCGGCGCACGTCGGAGTTTCGAATGGATCCCGCGTTGCCGTTCGATTCAAAGCCGATCGCTGTCGCGGTCTCGCCCGCTGATGGAACCTGTGAACAAATCCCGCTCCGCGTGGGACTTGCTCGTGGGTTCCGACCCATCACGGAAATCTGCTGACGCTTAACATCGACAAGGCAAAGGAGGCTGGACATGGAAATGGTGAAATTGCGGGTTCTGGCATCGTTGTCGACGCTTTTCATCGCCGGAATCGCGTTTGCTCAGGAAACCACGCCGGCGATGGTTGCGGCCGCCGAGAAAGAAGGCAAGGTCGTCTGGTATACCGCTGTAGACGTCAAGGTGGCCGAGGCGCTCGCCAAGGTCTTCCGTGCCGAGTATCCGAACATCAACATCGAAGTTGAGCGCTCCGGTTCGGAGCGCGTCTTTCAACGCATCAACCAGGAGTACCAGTCGGGGATCAAGAACGTCGATGTGGTCAACTCGTCGGACTCGTCGCACTTCATCTTCTGGAAGCAGCAGAAGTGGCTCGCGCAGCACACGCCGCCCGACGTCAAGCGCTATCCGGCGCAGTTCAAGGACCCGGATGGCTACTACGCGACCTGGC
The DNA here is from genome assembly GCA_963844005.1 of uncultured beta proteobacterium. Taxonomy (GTDB): domain Bacteria; phylum Pseudomonadota; class Gammaproteobacteria; order Burkholderiales; family Casimicrobiaceae; genus CAIWHR01. The sequence goes on from CAWJMQ010000006.1 coordinate 11,041, forward strand.
GGGCGACGCTCAGCGTGATGGGCTACAACACCAAGCTCGTCGACGCCAAGGACGCGCCGGCCGGCTATCTCGACCTTCTCGATCCGAAGTGGAAGGGCAAGCTCGTGAAGGCGCACCCCGGCTACAGCGGTACCAGCCTGACCGGGACCTTTGCCATCACCAAGCTCCTAGGATGGGACTACCTCGAGAAGCTGTCCAAGCAGGGAGTGCAGCAGTTGCAGTCCACCACGGCGACACCCAAGAGCATTGCCAGCGGGGAACGCGCGGTCATGGTCGACGGCAACGAGTACAACATGTTCATCGAAATCGACGCAAAGAGCCCCGTCAAGATCATCTACCCGGTCGAAGGCACGCCGTTCGTGACGTCGCCGACCGCGGTGTTCGCCGACGCGCCGCACCCGAATGCCGCCAGAGTGCTTCAGAACTTCCTGTATACGGCGAAAATCCAGCAGATGGCCGTCGATGACGGCGGCACCCGATCCGCCCATCCGGACGTCAAGGACCCGCCGGGCAGGACTCCCCTCTCGCAGATCAAGATGCTTCCGGATGATCCGATGGCGATGCTGCCGCAGATCGCCGACATCAAGAAGCGGTATGCGGCGCTGTTCGGAAACTGAGGCGGGCTCGTGACCGCTACCCTTCGCGTCGCATCCGGCAGCGGCTCTTCGCGGCCATGACGGCTTCTGTATCGGTCGGTAGTCCGTGGCATCGGTTCCCGTAAACGCCGCGCACCGGGGAGCTTTGCCGCACCGGTCTTTCGATTGGACAGCACCGTTCGCGCTGCTGCTTGCGCTGCTGCTCGCCGTGCTGGTGTTGTTGCCGATGTTCTGGCTGCTGGTCACGAGCCTTCGCGATGGCGATGCGCGATTCACGCTCGATCACTATCGGCACCTGTTCGTCGATTCGGCGTTTCTCCGGCCGCTGTTGACGACGCTTTGGACCTCGGCGGCGGTCGGCGTCCTGTGCGTGCTCGCCGCTGCGCCGATGAGCTGGCTCGTCGCGCGCACCGACCTGCCGGCCAAGCGGCTGCTGCGCACGCTCATCCTCGCGTCGTTCGTCACGCCGCCGTTTCTCGGCGCGTTTGCGTGGGTGCTTCTCGGCGGTCCCAACGCCGGGCTGATCAACCAGTGGTATTACGCTCTCTTCGGACTCAAGCCTTTCGAAGCCTCGTCGCTCGTCAACATCTTCTCGGCCGGCGGCATGGTGTTCGTGATGGCGCTCTACACGTTTCCGTACGTGTTCACGTTCGTCACCAACAGCCTCGATCTCATCCCGAGCGATCTCGAGGACGCTTCGGCGATTCTGGGCGCACCCGCTTGGCGCACGGCGCTCGACATCACGCTGCCGCTGGCCGCGCCGGCGTTGCTTGCCGGGTTCATCGTCGCGTTCCTGCAGTCGATGACGCTGTTCGGGACGCCGGCGATCCTCGCGCTGCCCGCCGGGATCGACACCATGACGACCAAGATCTGGAGCCTGTTCCAGTTTCCTCCCCAGCTCGGCCTTGCCGCCGCGGTATCGCTGCCGCTCCTCCTGATCACGGTCGCGCTGTTGCGGGCGCAGACGGCGATCATGGGCCGGCGCGGGTACTCGATCATCGGCGGCAAGGGTGGTGGCGTCCGCTTCGTCCGCCTCAGCGGCTGGAAGATCCCCGCGCTGGCGCTCTTCGTGTTCGTCCTCGGATGTTCGATCGTACTGCCCTATGGCGTGTTGCTGCGCACGGCATTCGTCAGGAATTGGTCCGGGCCGATGGGCATCGAGAACCTGAGCCTCGAACATTGGCGGTTCGTCTTTTTCGAGTTCAGCCAGACGAAGCTCGCGCTCGCGAATACATTTGTCCTGGGCGTCTCGGCAGCGACGGCCGGGACGATCCTCGTCACCGTAGTAGGGTACCTGAGCTTGCGCAAGCTCGTCTGGGGGCACCGCTACCTCGCATTTCTGGCGACGTCCCCGGTCGCGATCCCCGGTATCGTGCTGGCCGTCGGACTTTTCCTGAGCTATACACAGCCGCCGTTCGTGCTCTACGGGACGCTGTCGATCATCTTCCTCGCCTACCTGACGAAGGAGTTGCCCGTGGGCTACCAGCAGGTCGCCGCGTCGCTCCGGTCGGTCCATCCGGAACTCGAGGATGCCAGCCGGATCTTCGGCGCCAACCGGCTCGACGCCTTGATCGACATCACGGCGCCGCTGGTGCGCAACGGCGTCATCGCGACGTGGATCCTAATATTCATCGGCAGCATTCGTGAACTCTCGGCGACGATCCTGCTTTTTACTGCGCGCACCAAGACCATCTCGGTGACGATGTTCGACCTGCGCGAAAGCAACGACTGGGGCCCCATCGCAGTGTTGTCGATCACAATGCTGCTGATCACGTTCGTCATGATCATCTTGATCAACTACTTCACGAATCGGAGGCTGGCGTGACGCCAGTCGACAGCAATGGTCTTCCCGTCCTCGGGCTGATGCTTGGCGACTACACCGGCATCGGCCCCGAGCAGTGCGCGCGCGTCCTCGCCGGCGGCAAGCTCATGGACGTGGCGCGATTGTTGGTGGTGGGCGACGCGCGGGCGTTGCAGCAAGGCGCCCGCGATGCGGGGGTTTCCGTCGCCTGTCGCACCTACGGTGTGCCCGAGGACGTGGATTGGTCGAGGTCCGATGTGCCGATCATCGATCTCGCGAACCTCGATCCCGACATGATCGAGCGGGGCCGGATGTCGCCGGAATCGGGCCGCATCGCCGGCCAAACACTCGCGTTCATGATCGACCTGGCCCTGGCGGCGCGCATCGACGGCATCACGTTTGCGCCACTCAACAAGGCAGCGCTGCACGCGGGCGGCTGGCGCTTCAACGACGAGCACCAGATGTTCGCGCACCTGACGCAGCACAGCGGATTCTTCGGCGAGATGAACGTGCTTGACGATCTCTGGATGTCGCGGGTCACGTCGCACGTTTCGCTCCGGACCGCGCTCACGCAGATCACTCCGGAGCGTATCGACCAGGCGATCACACTTGCCGACCAGACGATGCGCAGCGCCGGCTTCGAGCGTCCGCGCATCGCCGTCGCAGCACTCAATCCCCATGGCGGGGAAGGCGGGCTGTTCGGATCGGAGGAGATCGAGCTGATCGCGCCCGCGGTGGCGAAGGCCGCGGCGCGAGGAGTTCATTGCCGCGGGCCATTCCCCGCGGACACCGTCTTCCTCAAGGCATTCGCCGGGGACTACGACGGAGTGCTGACGATGTATCATGACCAGGGCCAGATCGCGACCAAGCTCAAGGGATTCAATCGCGGCGTGACGGTGACGGCCGGCCTGAAGACAGTGTTCACGACTCCGGCACACGGGACGGCATTCGATATCGTCGGCAAGGGCATCGCCGACACCGGAGCGCTGGAGCGGGCCGTGCGACTCGGCGCCCGTCTGGCGGCGAGCCGAATACAGCGACTGGCCCTCGCTTCCTGAATCGATTTCAACGAAAGCCCATGCCATGCCAGTTGCGAAGGCCGCGCCCGCGGCGTCTACCGCGTCGTCACTCACAGCCTACGTCGCCGACTTTGTCGTCGGAACGCGCGCCAAGGACATTCCGGCGGATGTCGCGCATCTCGGCAAGCGCTCGGTGCTCGACGGATTGGGACTCGGACTCGCCGGCGCGGTCTCGGAGACGGCCCGCATAGCGCAGCGATACCTCGCCTCGCTCGGAATCGCGAACGAACGGGGCAGCACAATGATCGGAACCGCGACATGTCTGCCCGCACGCTTCGCCGCGTTCGCGAACGGCATCGCGATCCACGCCGACGACTACGACGACACGCAGCTCGCGGTCGCCAAAGACCGCGTCTATGGCCTGCTCACCCACCCGACGGCGACTGCGCTTCCTCCCGCGCTTGCCCTCGCGGAGCGCGAAAGGCGCGGTGGCCGCGACATGATGACCGCATATCAGGTTGCCGTCGAAGTGGAATGCAAGATCGCCGAAGCCATCCTGCCGCGTCACTATCAGCACGGCTTTCACAGCACCGCGACGTGCGGGACGATCGGTGCTGCCGCGGGGGCGGCGCATCTCCTGGGCCTCGACCGGGAAGCCGTGCGCCGCGCGTTGAGCATCGGTGCCAGCCAGGCCGCCGGATTGCGCGAGAACTTCGGCACGATGACCAAGCCGTTTCATGCCGGCCGCGCTGCGGAGAGCGGGGTGGTCGCGGCCGAGATCGCCGCGCTCGGTTTCACCGCCTCGCCGATCGGGCTGGAAGCCGATCGCGGGTTCTTCCGTGCCGCAGGCGGCGGCTACAGCGCCGAGATGATCGACGGCAAGCTCGGCCGTCCGTGGACGTTCGCGTCCCCCGGCGTGTCCATCAAGCCGCATCCCAGCGGTTCGCTCACGCACCCTGGCATGAGCGTGATGCAGGACCTCGTGCATCGGCACGACCTGCGACCGGAGCGGGTGAAACGTGTCTCGGTCGGAACGAACCACAACATGCCCAATGCGCTCATTCATCATCGTCCGGCGAACGAGCTGCAGGCGAAATTCAGCATGGAGTTCTGCATGGCGATCCTGCTGCTGGAGCGCAAGGCGGGACTCGAGCAATTCACGGACGAGGTCGTCAACCGGCCGGACGTACAGGCGCTCCTGCGACGCGTGGAATTCGGCGTGCATCCGGAAGCCGAGGCGGCGGGATTCGACAAGATGACGACCATCGTCGAGATCGAGCTCCACGATGGCACGATATTCAAGGGATCGGCGGACTTCGGCAAAGGGAGTCCCGCCAACCCGATGACCGACGACGAGCTCGCCGACAAATTTCGCCAGTGCGCGGCGTGGAGTGGACTCGACGGCGGCCGAGCCCAATCGATCATCGATCTCGTCTGGCGAATCGACGCGTTGGAGGACGTCGGCGAGCTTACCCGGCTGTTGCGCGTCGAACGCGTACGCTGATTCCACATTTCCGCAGGCGACGTCCCGTGTTCGAAGGTTTCAGAGAGACCGAGATCGATACCTCCGGCGCGCGCATCCATCTGCGCGTCGGCGGATCGGGCCCGCCACTCCTGTTGTTGCACGGCAATCCGCTGACGCACGTGATGTGGCACAAGATCGCGCCTGCGCTCGCCGAAGAGTTCACCGTGGTCGCGACGGATCTGCGCGGCTACGGGGATAGCTCGCAACCCGATGGCGGCCCGGATCACGCCGGGTATTCATTCCGCGCGATGGCCAATGACCAGGTCGAGGTCATGGAGGCGCTCGGCTTTCGCAGTTGGCACGTCTGCGGACACGATCGGGGCGGCCGCGCCGCGCATCGGATGGCGCTCGATCACCCCGATTGCGTGCGCAAAGTCGCATTCCTGGACATCGTTCCGACCCATCATATGCTCACCAACATCCGGAAAGAGTGGGCGGTCGATTCGTATCACTGGTTCTTCATGGCGCAGCCTTTTGATTATCCCGAACAGATGCTGATGGCCTACGGCCTGGAGCGCTACATCCGGAAGAAGCTCGACAAGAAGGGTGTCGGCATGAGCGCCTTCGCGCCGGAAGCCCTGGCCGAGTACATCCGCTGCTGCACGCCCGAAAATATCCACGCGGTGTGCGAGGACTACCGTGCCGCGGTTTCCATCGACCTCGTGCACGACGAGGCCGATCTGGGAACCAGGCTGGCGATGCCCGTTCTCGTGCTATGGGGAGAGCGCAGCCACGTCAATCGCAGCTACCGACCGATCGACGCATGGCTGGAGAGGGCCGTGGACGTTCGCGGACGCATGCTGCCTTGCGGTCACTATCCCGCGGAGCAGGTGCCGGACGAAACCTTAGCCGAGCTCCGCGCGTTTTTCGCGTGACGGCGACCCGTCGAGCCGGGCCATCGCCTACGAGCTGGAATTGGGCTTGCGTCGGGCCAAGCGCCCGCCGATCCCATGCCGCGCCTTCTGATCGGCGCCGCCGCGCGTCGCGAGACGGTTGACGGTGAGCGCCGCGATCGATGCACCCAACGCGGTGATCGTCGCCGTGTCGCGCGCCAGCACATCCAGCAGCTGGCCATACAGTTGCGGATTGCTTTGCTGGACATAGCGGACGATTTCGTAGATCTGGCCCGACGTTGCGCGCGCGGCGTCTTCGATCGACACCGGGATTTCCTGCCATCGGGCGTGGACCACGTATTTGGCGAAGGCGCCGCCCCCGACGACCGTCAGCGCAAGGGGGCCGACCGAAGCCAGGAGGCGACCCAGCATGCGGGCGCGCATCCGGAAGTTGAGGCGCTCGAACGTGGCCGCGACAATGGTCGCCAGAGAGGGTGTCTGATTCGCTCCGATGTCGGCCTTCGGCGCGAGGTCGCTGGCCGCGGGCGGAAGGTTCGAGGATTTCGAGGGTCTTTTCACGACGTATCTCCTTGCACGATCGCGACCGCTATGCGAACGCGTGACACGAATGGGTTGCGATGCAGCGCCATGTGGCTTTCGGCGACGATGACCAACGCGCTTCGATGATACCCGACGTCGCGGTCGCGCCAACCCGTTGCGACCCTCCCTCGTTCCGAAAAGTTCCGTCGTCCAGCCTCTGCCGACGGAGGTCGCATTCGCGACCGTATCCGCCGCTACAGGATCCGGTTGAACCAAAGCACTGACAGCAAACCGGAAATCAGCGCCAGCGCTGCCGCGGCCGCGACGAACATCGCCGTGACCTCGGTTTCCTTCTGCTCGAAGAAAAGCTTGGTGTTCAAATTCTTGTAGATCTTCTGGAGATCGGTGGCGGTGCCCGCGTAGAAATACTCGCCGCGCGTGACGTTTGCGATCGTCTTCAGCGATTCCTCGTCGAGGCGCACCCGCATCGACCAGCCCTCGGCGCCGATGGTCTCGCCACCCTGCGTGCCGATCCCGACCGTGTAGACGCGAACGCCGCGATCGGCGGCGATGCGCGCCGATTCGATGGGATCCGGACCCGTCGTCGCCTGGCCATCGGTCAGCAGGATGATGGCGGCCGACTCGTAGGAGCCGGCCGGGACCGGCTTCGGCGCCGCCTTGTCGGCGGGGCGCGAGGGATCGAGCGGGGCTGCTTTCGCGGCCTCGCGCCGCGGATTGGACGAACGCAGATCGAATTCCGCGTCGGGAAAGATCATCTTGAGCGCGACGAGAATACCGCTGCCGACAGCCGTTCCGCGCTGCAGCTGGAACCGGTCGATCGCGGCCAGGATATCCTCGTGGCTGTGCGTCGGCGACTGGACGACCGACGCCGTGGCGGCGAACGAAACGACACCAATACGGGTGGTTTTCGGCTGTTCGGCGACGAACGCGCGAGCGGCTTCCTGCGCGGCGGCGATCCGGCTGGGCTTGACGTCGGTCGCGCGCATGCTGCCGGAGACGTCCATCGAGAGGATCACCGTTTCGTGTTGCGACGGGAGCGTGACGACCGCGGCGGGGCGCGCGATGGCGATCAGCATCAGCGCCAGGGCGACGAGGAACAGCAGCGGCGGCACGTGACGGCGCAGGCGCTGGCCCGCGCCCATCGCGTTCCTGACGAGGCTCAAGCTCGCGTAGCGCAACGCGGCCTTTTTCTTCTTGCGCAACAGCAGGACGTACGCGATCACCGCCGCGGGAACGAGCAGCAGCAGCCAGAGCATCTCCGGCCATAGGAATGTCATGCGTGCACGCCGAGATGCGGGGGCAGGCCGCCGCCTGTGGCGAGCTGGCTGCGCCGCTTGCGCAGATCGGCGAAGCGAAGGATGGCGTCGACGAGGTTGTCGTTCGTCGCGAGCTCGAGCGCATCCACGCCGGCGTCGCGAAAGGCGGACCGCAATTCGGACTCGCGTTCTTTCGCTGCGGCTTCGAAACGCCGGCGGAATCCGCGGTCATGCGTGTCGACGAACAACTGCTCGCCGGTCTCCGCATCCTGGACGACGAGCAATCCCAGGTCAGGCAGGTCCATCTCCAGCGGATCGTAAAGCCGCACCGCGACCACGTCGTGGCGTTGCGCGAGGTGGGCGAGCGGCTCCGCCCAGCCCGGCGTGCTGATGAAGTCGGACACCACGAACACGAGCGAGCGCCGTGGCGCCATCCGATAGGCCACCTGCAGCAGTTCACGGAGGTTGGTCGCCGTCGTCTGCGCGCGCGCGGGTCGCGTCATCATCTTGTGCAGGAGGTGCAGCACCTGCCGGCGGCCGCTGCGCGCCGGGATCACCGTATCGACGCTGTCGCCGTAGAGCAGCGCGCCGACGCGATTGCCGTGGCGCGTCAGGATCCGGGCGAGCACGGCAACGAATTCCGCCGACACCGCCTGTTTTTTCAATTGCTCGGACCCGAAATCGACCGACGCACTCAAGTCGAGCAGGAACCACGCGGCGACCTCGCGCTCCTCGTAGTATTCCCTCACGTAGGGCGTCTGCAGCCGCGCGGTGACGTTCCAGTCGATGTGCCGGACGTCGTCCCCATACGCGTACTCGCGGAGGTCAGCGAAGTCGAGGCCGTGGCCGCGGAACAGCGTGCGGTAGTCGCCGTGGAGTATGCCGTCCAGGCGACGGATCACGGTCCATTCGAGCCGCCGCAGGACCGCGTCAGGCGCCGGGCTGCGGTTTCTGGTCGAATCGGACATGGGTCTCGAGCGGCTTCTCGGGCCTCGGTACGTGCTTCATGATCCGCTGGATGAGCGCGTCCGCCGTCAGCGAATCGCTCAACGCTTCGTAGGAGAGCGAGAGCCGGTGCCGCAGCACATCGGGAACGAGATCGGACACGTCCTCGGGCAATGCATACGGTCGCCCGCGCAGGAATGCGAGCGCTCGCGCACCCTCGATCAGATGGATCGTCGCGCGCGGACTCGCGCCGTAGGTCAGATAGCGCGCCAGATCCTTGATGCCGTACCGTTCGGGGTTGCGCGTCGCCGCAACCAGCCGCACGGCGTATTGCATCAGCGACGGATCCACGTAGCCGGCCCGGCATTCGCGCTGCAACGCCGCCAGCTCATCGGTCGTCGCGACGGCGGCGACTTGCTGTGCGGCCCCCGTGACGCGTTCGACGATGACGAATTCGTCTTCCTCGCTGGGATAACCCACGAGGACCTTCATCATGAATCGGTCGACCTGCGCCTCGGGCAGCGGATACGTGCCTTCGGTCTCGATCGGATTCTGCGTGGCCATGACCAGGAACGGCTCGGGCACGCGGTGCGTCTCGCCGGCGATCGTGACCTGGTACTCCTGCATCACTTCGAGCAGCGCGCTTTGCACCTTTGCCGGCGCGCGGTTGATTTCGTCCGCGAGGAGGAGATGAGTGAACACCGGGCCGAGCGACGTGTTGAACTCGCCGGTCTTCTGGTTGTAGATGCGCGTGCCGACGAGGTCCGCCGGCACGAGATCGGGCGTGAACTGGATCCTCTTGAACGTGCCCCGAATGGTCCGCGCCAGGGTCTTGACGGTCAGGGTCTTCGCGAGTCCCGGAACGCCTTCGACCAAGAGGTGGCCCTGCGCCAGGATCGCCACCAGCACACGTTCGAGAAAATGGTCCTGTCCGACGACGACCCTCTTCACTTCGTAGAGGATTCGCTCCATCAGCGGAGTGACTTCGGTGGGGCCGTTCACCTTGTCGTTCATGTTTTCGTGCCTCGAGTCATGGCATTTCAGAAGGGCGAGATCCCGACCGCGGCTGCCGCGTTTTCGATCGGCACCGCAAAGCCGATGCCGATGAACACGTGCTGGTCCGTCGGGTTGAGGATCGCGGTGACGATTCCCACCACTTCTCCGTCGGCGGTGACGAGCGGACCACCGGAATTGCCGGGGTTGGCCGCGGCGTCGAACTGGATGAGGTTGGTCAGCAGGCGCTTGCCTTGCGGCGATCGGTATTCGCGCCGCAGCCCGGACACGACGCCCGCCGACACCGACGGGCCGATGCCGAACGGGAATCCGACGGCGACGACCTCGTCGCCGAGCGCAAGGTCGCTGGTCGAACGCAGGGTCGCAGCGGGAAGGTCGTCGGGCAGCTTCTTAGCCTGCAGTACCGCGAGATCGTGTTCCGGCCGAATGCCGATGACCGTCGCTTCGGATTCCAGACCGTCGAAGAACTCGACCTGCACCTGATCGGCGCCCGCTACGACGTGCATGTTCGTGAGAATGATCCCGGTGTCGACGATGACGACGCCAGTGCCGACCCCCTCGGCCTGGTAGCCGTCCTCGCGCTGGTCGCTCGTGACGCCGCGCACGCGGACGACGGATCGTCGCACGGCCTCGTACGCCTTCGACGCGTGCGATGGCAGCTGGACGTTCTCGAGCGTGTGCAGCACCGCCGCATCGATGTCCTTCTGCGTGAGGGCCGGCTGCGGCGGCGTGAACGCCGCGTGGAAATAGACAAGACCAGCAGCGAGCAGGACACCCGCCGCGATCAGCAGCGGCCGCTCGAAGCGCGCGGCGAACCGACGGAGGCGAGAACGGCTAGCGGGCGCGGCCGTCGTCGCAGCACTGTCGCCCGGCGCGTCGACAGCACCGGCCGTTGCGTCCACCTTCCCGGACGGCTCCGGCTCACGCGCCTGTCGCGTCCGATCGGACCTGCTGTACAGCGTGACTTTCCTCATGGATAGTCCACCCGATTCCCGTGCCGATTGTCTCGCCCCGTGTAAACGGTATCATGGGAACCGCCGCGAGCGAAACGTCCGCGGAAATCGCGCCCGCGTGCTCTTGACTTTCGCTCGGCCGATGGCGCTCAATGCCTGGATTCGCTCACCACTCGGAGGAGCAATTGTCGCTTCGATCGCTGCGTTCCATCGTCGCCGGGCAGCCGCCCGCCATGGCAGAAAAAACCGCGACCGTGCTGGAGGCGGCGCTCCTGATGAAACAGCAGAGCAAGGGGGCGCTGCTCGTCGTGGACGGTTCGCGACTGATCGGAATCTTCACCGAGCGCGACGCGCTTTTCCGCGTGATCGCGGCGCGGCGCGACCCGAGCAGCACCCGTCTGGGCGATGTCATGACCCCGCAGCCGCAGACGATGCATCCGGACGAGCCCTTCCTCAAGGCTTTGCGAATCATGCACAAGCACGGATTTCGGCACCTGCCGGTCGTCGAGCACGGCCGGCCGCTCGGCGTCGTGTCGGTGCGCGATGCCCTTGACGAGGACCTGGACGAGCTCCGCGTGGACCTCGAAATACGCGGGGACGAGCGGGATTGACGGACGAGGCGAGTCCGAATCACTCGTCGGCGGCCAGAACGAGCGCGAGCCCTGCGCCGATGGCCGCGGGTATGCCGTAGCGCTCCAGCCTCGATATCGCGTCGCCGGCGATCACTTCGACCGGCACCGTCGTGAGCTCGAGCACCTGGTTCGTCACCGAGGCCTCGAACATGCGGGTCAGGGAGTTCTTGCGTGCCGTGCCCATGACGATGTGGTCGCAGCCCAGACGCTTCGCCATCGCGGCGATGATCTCGGCCTTGCGGCCGATTTCGACGTGCGCGACGTACGGTATCTGCCGGCGGTCGAACAGCTCCCGTACGGCGCGCGACTTCTTCGCGCCTTCTTCGCGGTAGAACGACTCGAGGTCCTTCCGGTTCAGGAACTGCGTGACGTGCCGCGAGAAGCGGCCCTGGACGCTCAGGAGGTGGATCTCCATCGCCGGAGTTGTGCAGGTATTCCCCGGCGACGTGCCGGGCCGCATGAAGCGAGCTGCTCGAGCCGTCGACCGGTACCAGAATCTTCATCATGACGTGCTCTCCTGATGGGTAACGTCCGCGGCCGCCGGCCAGCGTTTCGCGACGTCGCGCGAACCTCGTCACGCGCGCGCTGATCCGCGATTCGAGCCGGTGGTGATTGCCGACGAATCCCGACCAAAGTACACCGAAAATGGTGACGGCGTACAGCAGCGGGATCGTCGGCCCGTAGGCGGACGAACACGTCGTTCGAGCAGCGGCTCGCTCGTCACCATCTTGACCGCTGTCCACGCGAGCACCGCGGCGCCGAGATAGACGACCGACGGATGCCGCTCGACGACCCGCAGCACGAACGTGCTGCCCCAGATCACGATCGGCACGCTGATCAGCAGGCCGAGCGATCACCAGCAGCGAAGCTGCCGTGCGCCGCCCCGGCGACCGCCAGCACGTTGTCGAGGCCCATGATCGCGTCGGCGACGACGATCGTGCGCATCGCGCCCCAGAAGCTGTCCGCCGCGCGTTGGCTCCGTCGCTGCGTCCTTCTCCGTCTCCGGCCGCAGCAGCCGGTAGGCGATGTAGACGAGCAGCGTCCCGCCGACCAGCAGCAGGCCCGGGATCTTCAGCAGCCACACGACGATCAGCGTCATCGACGCGCGCACGACGAGCGCGCCGGCCGCGCCGGCGATGATCGCGCGACGCTGCAGGTGCCGCGGCACGTTGCGCGCCGCGAGCGCGATCACGATCGCGTTGTCGCCGGCCAGCACGAGGTCGATGACGACGATCGCCGCCAGCGCCGACAGGAACTCGATCGAAAGAAGGTCCAAGTGGTGCGCCCCTTTGTCGCCAGTGGGTCGGCGCTCGCTCGCGTTGCCGAATTCGCGCCGGCGGAACGAGCGATGACGCTTGCCAGGACGTTAGCACTCGGCGATCATCCTGAAAACTCGAAAATATTGAGCCTATCGTTCGAAAAAGACGAAGGATGACCGCGATGAGCGCGCTCAACTACAAGCATCTGCACTATTTCTGGGTCGTGGCGACGACCGGCGGCGTCACGCGGGCGAGCGAGCGGCTGCACGTGACGGCGCAGACGATCAGCGGCCAGATCGGCGTGTTCGAGAATGTCCTCGGGTTCGCGCTGTTCGACCGCATCGGACGCGACTCGAGCCGACCGAGGCGGGACGGATCGTGCTGGGGTACGCCGACGCCATCTTCGGCCTGGGCGCCGAACTGGAGGACAAATTGCGGCACCGCCCGCATGGGCAATCGCCGCACTTCCGCGCGGGCATCGCCGACGTCATGCCCAAGTCAGTGGCCTACGGTCTGCTCGACCCGATGTTGCGCGAGCCCGATTCCCCGCGCGTCGTTTGTCGCGAGGGCAAGCTCGACAGCCTGCTCGGCGACCTTGCTGTCCATCGACTCGATATCGTGCTTGCCGACCGACCGATGCCCGGTAACCTTGCCGTTCGGGGTTACAGCCACCTGCTCGGCGAATGCGGTCTTACGTTCTTTGCGACGGCGACGTTGGCACGCCGCCACAAGGGCAGCTTTCCGCGCAACTCTGGATGGCGCACCGCTGCTGCTGCCAGGCCAGGATTCCGATGTCCGCCCGCAGGCTGTTGCGCTGGTTCGAAAGGAACGGATTGGCCCCGTATCGTCGGTGAGTTCGACGACCACGCGCTGCTCAAGGCCTTCGGCGAAGGCGGTGCCGGGATCTTCCCGGGCCCGACCGCGATCGCGCACGCCGTGCAGCGGCAATACCGCGTCGTTGCCATCGGCAGTACGACCGCGGTAATGGAGCGGTTCTACCTGATTTCCGGTGAGCGCCAGTTGAAGCATCCGGCCGTTTTGGCCATCACCGCGAACGCGCGCCGCGAGCTATTTCCTCACCGCGGCCAATGATGTCCCGGGACTCCGATCAAAGTCCGGGCCCGGTCCGGCCGATCCCGATCAGGCGCGAAATGCGAACCGGCACGTCTGCACGCTGCAGCTCCCCGATGCGGGCCTGAATCTGCCTGTCGGCGACTGTCATCCGTGTCCGCAGCCGGACGTATTCGGCCCACGATTGAATGACGAAGCGTTCGACGAAGCGGTCTTCGTCGCCGAGATCGCGAAAGAGCCGCCAGTCGATCGCCCCATTCCGTCGGCGGGTCGGCTCGAGCGAGTGAATCATGCGCACGAAAGCTTCGTGGTGCTCGGGATCGATCCGGTATTCGAGCTGGATCAGGACGGGGCCATCGTCGGGCCGCGGCTCCACCGCGATCGCGAGGTCCGGCAGCTGCACGCCCGGTGTCACGTCGGCCTCGTCGCCCAATTCCACGCGGACGCGGCGGTTGATCGCGAGCAGTAGAATCATCGCGCCCGCCGAGGCGCCAAGCGCGACGCGTGTTCCGTAAAACGACGCCAGCGATCCCCAGATCGCGCTGCCCACGGCCATGCTCGCCTGGCTCGAGATGAGGTTCATCGATACGGCGCGCGCCCTGACCCACGCGGGTGCGACAGTCTGCGTGCCGGCCGACAGGCTGGCGAGGACACCGACCCACGCGGCCCCCGTGCAGCACGCACCGACGACCGCGATCGCCGTGGTGCCGGTCGACGCGATGAGGGATGCGGCGGCAACCCACAACAGGACACTCGAGGTGACCAGAGTGTTGAGCGACGTACGGTGCAGCACGCGCGGAATCAGCAGAGCGCCAACGATGGCGCCGATGCCGAAGCTTGCCGACAGCATCCCGTAGCCGCCGGCGCCCAACCCCAGCTGGTCGCGGGCGATGACAGGCAGCAGTGCCCACAGGGCGCTCGCGCAGACCGTGAAACTCAGGTTGTGGAGGATCAGCGCGCGCATCGGGGGCGAGTGCCGCGTGAAGCGGAGGCCGCTCTGGATCCCCGAAAGCAGGGTTTCCGGAACGCCGGGGATGGAGGGTTTCGGACTTTTCCAGCCGCGCACGGCGACGATCATCACGATGAAGAACACCGCGCTCGCGAGCAATGCGCTTCCCGAGCCGGCCCATGCGGCGATCGCCCCGGCAAGCGCGGGTCCCGCGGCGCGGGCGACGTTGAATGCGACCGCGCCCAGCGCGACCGCGCGCGACAGTTCCGCACGCGCCACGAGATCATTGGTGCTCGCCTGCTGCGCGGGCAGGTAGAACGTGAAACCGGCGCCGATCAGGAACGTGCACGCGAGGAGTGCCGAGGGGCCGATCGCGCCAAGGAGTTCCGCGGCGCCGAGCGACGCGGTGGCAACGACCAGGATGATTTGAGTGACGAGGATGACCCGCCGTCGGTCGACGATGTCGGCCAGGGTGCCGGCGACCAGCCCGAACAGCAGCGAGGGCGCGGTGCTGGAGGTCTGAACCAGCGCCACCATGAGCGCCGAAGGCGTCAGCGTCGCCATCAGCCACGCGGCGACGGTCGCCTGCATCGTGTAGCCGAGCGCCGCGCCGATCGATCCCAGGTAGAACTGCCGAAACTGCTTGTGCCGGAGTGGGGACGTTCGCAGGAGCTCAGACAACAGCGAGGCGGCACGCGCGGACATGGTCGGAGTTTAGCGTGACAGAATGGAAAGCGGTTTGCCGCGTGCGAAAATGGCGCTCTAACCCCACCGGACTTACACCCAATGAAATACCGAACGCTCGCTGGTACCGGCCTCAACGTCTCCGAGATTTGTCTCGGCACGATGACCTGGGGTGAACAGAACACGGAGGCCGAGGCCCACGCCCAGCTCGACTATGCGATCGCGCAAGGCGTCAACTTCATCGATACGGCCGAGATGTATCCGGTGCCGCCGAACGCAACGACACAGGGGCGCACCGAGGCGTATCTCGGCAACTGGCTTGCGCGCCTTCCGCGGGCCGGCCTCGTGATCGCGACCAAGGTTGCGGGCCCGGGACGCCGCGACTGGATCCGCGGCGGGCGCACCGATCTGACTCGCGATGTCATCACCGAGGCCGCCGACACGAGTCTCGCGCGCTTGAAGATCGACTGCATCGACATCTTCCAGATCCATTGGCCGCAGCGCAACGTGCCGATGTTCGGCGCGACCGAGTTCGACCGCGCGAAGGAAAAGGCCGAAGGTCCGTCGATCGACGAGCAGGTGGACGCGATGGCGGCGCTGATCGCGGCGGGAAAGATACGCCACTACGGTCTCTCCAACGAAACGGCGTGGGGCGTGTGCGCATTTCGGCGCGCCGCACGCGAGCAGGGGGTGCCGGGGCCGGTCACGATCCAGAACAGCTACTGCCTCGTTTCGCGGAGCATCGACAACGATCTCGCCGAAGTCCTCTTTCGCGAGAACATGTCGCTGCTCGCGTACAGTCCGCTCGCTGGAGGGATGCTCTCCGGCAAGTATCTGGGCGGTGCGAATCCGCCGAAATCGCGGTTCACGATGTTCGACGGTCTGGGCGTACGCTTTCGGAAGCCTATCGTCAGCGAAGCTATCGCGGCCTACGCGGTGTTGGCGAAGCGGCTTGGCCTGACGCTCCCGCAACTCGCGCTGGGTTATGTGAAGAGCCGCTGGTATGTCGGCGCGATGATCATCGGCGCGACGACGATGGCGCAGCTCGAGGAGGATATTGCGGCCGCGCAGTTCGAGCTCGACCGCCAGACGCAGGAAGAGATCGCCGCCATCCAGGTTCGCTATCCGAATCCGGCCGGATGACGGGCGTGCCGGACTCCGCTGTCAATTGGCCTTGAAGCGGACGCGCATCACCTTCTTGTCGTACTCGTCTTCGGTCTGCCGCGTGATCTCGACGCCGCCCGCTGCGTAGACGCGGCCGCCGCTGCGCCGGCAGATATCGCGCTCGTATTGGCAGGGTCCCATTTCCGGATGCTTCGCACACATCGCGCCGACTTTCGGCACGAATTCGATCGCCGTCTGCTGGCGCACGCCCGCGGCATCGGAGACACAGACGTAGATCGAGCCTAGCGGAACGACGATGGGTGGCGCAGGAGTTGGGACCACCGACGCCGGCGGAGCAGCGCTCGAGACTGGCGGTGGAGCGGGAAGCGAGCGCCTGACGACGGCGGCGTCCTTCGAATCGCCAGGAGGGGTGATCGGCACCGGCTCGCGCGGAGCGCACGCCGCCAACAAGATTCCCGCAGCAATGAACCAAAGGGAGCGATCCATGGTGACCTCCTTGATCCTCGGTGGGAAGCATTGTTCGTGCCTGGATCGCGGGGATGTTGGCACCGAATTCAGATACGCGAAAGGTAGTTTTTGTCCGAACATGGGTTGCGGAAACGCATTCGACGGTCAATAATGACATTGTCATGCCTGCCCCCCAACCTCCGGAAGGAAGCGCCATGTTCAATATGAAAAGCCGTGATCATCTGGCCGACCCCAAGGATGCGGGGAAGTCCGCGCTGAAGCCGGCGCTTTACGACCCACCCGGGCCAGTTGCCAAGCCGGGGGGGATCCCCAACGCGATGCGTCCTTCCCCGATACCGTCCGCGCCCGTCCGGGAGAATCCCCCTGCACCTGCCCCCGCGTTGCGCGACGAGGTGACGCATCCGGTCGCAACCGCGCCCGCCAGTGTCGCCCCTCCGCAGGCTCCGGTGGAAACGCAGGGGAGCAAGCTTTCCATCGGCATCAACATCAAGCTCAAGGGTGTCGAGATCTCGGATTGCGACGTGCTCGTCATCGAGGGTCACGTCGAAGCGACCGTGAACAGCCAGGTGATGCAGATCGCCAAGCCGGGTACGCTGAAGGGAACCGCATTGATCGATGTCGCCGAAGTCCACGGCGAATTCTCCGGTGAGCTCACCGCCCGCAAGCGTCTCATCGTTCACGGAACGGGACGCGTCTCGGGCACCATCCGTTACGGTCAGCTGATCGTCGCGGAAGGCGGTGAACTGAGCGGCGACATCAAGCGGCTCGAGGCGCCCGACAAGCAGGCGCCTGCGGCGCGCAATCCGACACCGGATCCGCGGTACGTCCCGCCACAGCCGCGGGGCATGGTATCAGGGTAGCGGCGAAAGGGGGGTGGCGACAGCCGCCTCCAAAGCATTGGGAGGCGCCCGGGTGATGGCGGCATAACTCCCGTCAGGCGTTAGCGCTTGTCATCGGGCGGGAACGCGACACCGAACAGCCGTGATGTGTGGTCGGAGTTGGAAGGTCGTGGCTTCCGGTATCGCCACGCTCAATTTCTGCGGACCCTATGGGTTTGCGGCCGGCACGCGCTCGGTCCAGCTCTTCACCGGCCGCGTATGGAACGGAACGGCTTTCGGCGGCGCGCGCGGCCGCACCGACGTGCCGAAAGTCGTCGACTGGTACATGGATGGCAAGATCAACATCGACGATCTCATCACCCACGTGCTGCCGCTCGAGCGCATCAACGACGGGTTCGAACTGATGCACGCGGGCAAGTCCATCCGTGCCGTTGTAAAGTACTGACCTTGCACCGCGGATTCCTGCGTGCGATGTCCCCGGGGGCGATTCCTTGAACATTGCGAACACGCGCAAGTCGAAACCTTCGCGACTGTCCGCCGGTTCGATCAAGCACGACAACACGGTCCTCGTTCTGCAGGGCGGAGGGGCGCTGGGTGCGTACCAGGCCGGTGTTTTCGAGGGCATGGCGGAATGCGGCCTGATGCCCGATTGGGTCACCGGCGTATCGATCGGTGCCATCAACGCGGCGCTGATCGCGGGCAACCCTCCCGAGCATCGACTGGAGCGCCTGCGCGAGTTCTGGGATCGCGTTTCCGCGGGAATGCCGCTGGCCGCGCCGGCACAACTCGATCCTGTGCGCGTTGCGCTCAATCGCCTCAGCGCCGCAACGGCCGCGACATTTGGCGTCCCCGGATTCTTCGTCCCGCGAATGCCGCCGGCGATCCTTGCGGCGGAAGGTACGCCGGGTGCGCTCAGTATCTACGACACGTCGCCACTGAAGAAGACGCTCGAGGAACTCGTCGATTTCGATCTGCTCAGTGGCGAGCAGCGCGTGCGGCTTTCGGTCGGCGCGGTCAACGTGCACACCGGCAATTCGGTCTATTTCGACAGCCAGCAGCATAAACTCGGGCCGGAGCACGTGATGGCGAGCGGCTCGCTGCCGCCGGGATTCCCGCCGGTCGTGATCGAAGGCGAACACTACTGGGACGGCGGTATCGTTTCGAATTCGCCGCTTTGGTATGTCCTCGACGATTCGCCGCGGATGAGCGCGATGATCATCCAGGTCGACCTGTTCAGCGCCAGCGGCGAGTTGCCGGTCAATCTCGACCAGGTGCTCGAGCGCGCGAAGGACATCCAGTACTCCAGCAAGACGCGTTTCAACACCAAACGCGTGCAGGAACTCGAGAATTTCCGCCACGCGTTCGGCCGCCTGATGAACAAGATGCCGGCGGAGATGCGCGACGACCCCGATTACAAGCTTCTCGCGCCGATGTGCGAGCACAAGCGCCATATCACGCTGATGCATCTCATCAACCGCCGCTTCGCCCACTCGACGAATTCGAAGGACTACGAGTTCTCGCGGATGACGGTTAGGCAGCTCTGGGAAGCCGGGCTCGACGACGTGCGCCGGACCGTTTCGAACCGCGAGTTCCTGAAGGCGCGCGAACTCGTCCCCGGCGTGCGCGTGTTCGACCTCGCGCGCTGACCATCGAGATCGTTGGAAACGACATGACCGAAGACGAAGTGAAATCCCGCGCGTTCGCGATGCCGCTCACCAGCCCGGCATTTCCGCCCGGACCGTACCGTTTCGTCAACCGCGAGTTCTTCATCGTCAGTTACCGGACGGATCCCGATGCGCTCGCGGCGGTGATTCCCGCGCCGCTGCGAGTTGACCGATCCGATCGTCAAGTTCGAGTTCATCCGGATGCCCGACTCGACGGGATTCGGCGACTACACCGAAAGCGGGCAGGTCATCCCGGTGCGCTTCCAGGGCAAGGCCGGCGGCTATGTCCATGCGATGTTCCTGGACGACGAATCACCGATCGCCGGCGGGCGCGAGCTGTGGGGCTTTCCCAAGAAGCTCGCGTCGCCGAAGCTGACGGTGGAAAAGGATACGCTGCTCGGCGTATTGCGCTACGGGCCGGTTCCCGTCGCCGTCGCGACGATGGGCTACAAGCACCGGAGCGCTCGCGCACGACAAGATTCTCGCGTCGCTGACCGCGCCCAACTATCTGCTGAAGATCATCCCGCACGTCGACGGCAAGCCGCGCATCTGCGAGCTCGTCCGTTACTTCTGCGAGGACGTGACGGTCAAGGGCGCGTGGGAAGGCCCGGCGGCGCTCGAGCTCTTCCATCATGCGCTTGCGCCCGTCGCGTTGCTGCCGGTGCTCGAAGTCATCTCCGGCGTCCACATCCAGTCCGACCTCACGCTCGGGCTCGGAACCGTCGTTCACGATTATCTCGCCTGATTGGAGACCACGATGAGACTCAAGGACAAATCCGCGATCATCACTGGCGCCGCCAGCGGCATCGGCAAGGACATCGCGCTGGTGTTCGCGCGCGAAGGTGCCAAGGTCGCAATCGCCGATCTCAACAAGGTCGCCGCCGATGCGGTCGCCGCGGAAATCCGTGCGAGCGGCAGCCAGGCGATCGGCATCGCAATGAACGTGACCGACGAGAAGGCCGTCAACGACGGCGTCGCCGCGGTGGCCGCGGCGTTCGGCGGAGTCGACATTCTCGTCAGCAACGCCGGGATCCAGATCGTCCACCCCATCGAGGATTTCAGCTACGACGATTGGAAGAAGATGCTCGCAATCCACGTCGACGGGGCGTTCCTGACGACCCGAGCGTGCCTGCCTCACATGTACAAATCGGGACGCGGCGGAAGCGTCATCTACATGGGTTCGGTGCACTCGAAGGAGGCCTCGATGCTGAAGGCGCCCTATGTGACGGCGAAGCACGGCCTGATCGGCCTGGCGAAGGTCGTGGCCAAGGAAGGCGCCAAACACGGTGTGCGTGCGAACGTGATCTGTCCCGGATTTGTGCGCACGCCGCTGGTCGACAAGCAGATCCCGGAGCAAGCGAAGGAATTGGGCATTTCCGAGGCCGACGTCATCAAGAACGTCATGCTGAAGGAGACCGTCGACGGCGAATTCACGACGGTGGACGACGTCGCGCAAACCGCGGTGTTCTTCGCGTCGTTCCCATCCAATGCGCTCACGGGCCAGTCGCTCGTCGTGAGCCACGGCTGGTTCATGCAATAGACAACGCGCCGCGCCGGTGGGCGGCGCGGCGTGAACGCAGTCGTTGCGTCAGCTGCCTTTGAGCTGCGCGCGGATCTCTCCGCCGGGGTTCTTCGCGCTGTGCACGTTGACGTAGAGGTTGCCCGCTTTCCATGCGGCGTACTGGGCGTCCGTCAGCTTCGCGCCCGCCGGTGCGTCGAACATGTTGTCGCCGGACTTGGTGAACGGTACGATGACCGGCCCGTTCGCGCCCGCCGCTGCTTCATGGATGTGCGCTGCCGTCGCGGTCATGCCGGTCACCATGATGTGCGCGCTGACCGAGCGATCCTCCTTGATCGTCACGGTCCCCGAACCGGACGCGGTTGTGGTGACCGCGGGCACTTCATTGGCGCCGGACAAAGTGACCTGCTGGCCGGACATCATCTCCATCGACTGGCAGCTTGCGAGTACTCCAACCGCGCCGCCCAAGGCGATCGCGGCGATCCAACCGCTCGTCCTCAACTTCGTGTTCATGATTTCTTCTCCGATGAAACGAATTGCCGTTCGTTGCCCGCGAAGCCTCGCTCGCGGCGGCTGCCTACGATAGCACTCCACGCCGTCCGTGGGCGCATCTCGAACGGAGGGCGCAACGATTTGGCGATGACGCTGCGGCGTCGCTCAAATTCAGTTCGATCATTGGAATAATCGGGGCGCGCCGACTGTGCTCAACTTCCCATCGCCCTTTGCCCGGTGCCCCGACGCTTTGTTCGACAGGCTCCTACGCCCAGTGCAATGCGAGCGGGTCGAGTTCGCGGGCGAGTTCGAGCAATCCCGCCTTGGTCGCGGGGTGCAGGGCCTCGAGCGGGTGGCGCACGGCCTCGCTCGCGATGACGCCGCCCGCGGCCATGACGGTCTTCGTCGCGCGAAGGCCGCACTGGCGGTTCTCGAAGTTGATCAGCGGGAGAATGCGCGCGTACGCCGCGGCCGCGTCCTTCCGCCGTCCGGCGCGGTAATGCTCGACCACGGGCTTGATCAGGTCAGGAATGAGGGCGCTCGGCATCGTGCCGGTCGCACCCGCATCGAGGTCCGCCATCAGTGTGATCGATTCCTCGCCGTCGAAGGGTCCTGCGATCGCGTCGCCGCCTGCTTCGATCAGGCTCCGCAGCTTTGCCGCCGAGCCCGGCACTTCGATCTTGAAGTAACACACAGACGGCACCTCGCGCGCGAGGCGCACCAGGAACGGCACGGACAGGTTGGCGCCGCTCAACGGCGCATCCTGAAACATGATCGGGATGGCGGCGACCTCGGCCACCCTCGAGAAATGCTCGAGTGTTCCCATCTCGTCGGCGCGCAGCGTGGCGCCGTGGTACGGTGGCATCAGCATCAGCATCGCCGCGCCAGCCGCCGCTGCGGCGCGAGCCCGATCGGCCGCGATCCGCGTGCTGAAGTGGCTGCACGTCACGATGACCGGCACACGGTTGCCGACGTGCGAAAGGCAGACGTCGAGGAGCGTGTTGCGCTCGTCGTCGGTCAGCAGGAACTGTTCCGAGTAGTTCGCGAGTATGCAGATCCCGTCGACCCCCTGATCGATCATGCAGTCGAGAACGCGACGCTGCCCGTCGACGTCGATCTCGCCCGCATCGTTGAAAGGGGTCGGCGCGATCGGGTAGATCCCTGCATACGGCTTGGACTGGGACGGGTTCACGGGCAGAGGCTCCGGCGGGTTGTGTGGGTCCGGGCCGAATGTTAACCCGCCAGGGCGTCCGTCGCGATTGCTCCGCCGGCGCCGGGCGAAATCGCGCCGCAGCGCGCAGGCGGATACCTCGCGCGATGGGGACAGCGGGGCGCTACCAGGATCTATCGCTGCACGTAACCGGTCAATTCGGTCCGCTCGTGCTTGACGAGCTTGCCGTTCGCATCGGTTTCCCGGTAGCTGTAGCGATCGCCAAGTTTGACTCGCGTGTCGACGCGCACCGTGCCCTTCGAATACGGATTCTGCTCGCTCGACGCGATCTGGATCTTGCGCTCGCCGCGCTGCAGGAGCACGCGGTCCAGACGCAGCTGCGCGATCTCGGAGAACAGACCGCTCGGGTAACGCCGCAGGTAGTCTTCGAGCAGCTGCTGTTGCCGATGATCAACGCATATCGTGGCAGGCGATAGAACGGCGCGTCGGATTGGGCCAGTGCCCGGTAGTCGGCGAACGTCAGCGTACCGGCCGCGAGCGCATCCCAGAGCATGCGCCGGCGCATCGGACTGTGCCGTACTTCGAACGCCGCAGGTGCCTCCTTCGTTCCCGTCCGGTTTCCGGTTCTGACCGTTTCGTTGAACGGCCTGTCAAGGTGCGATCGTAACGCCTTCGATGTTGTGCTTCGCCAGCGCGGCGGCAACGAAACCGGAGGATTTCATCTCCTCGACGAAGGCGGCGAGGTAGCGGAGGCCGGAAGGCCGCCCCTTCGGCGTCGCCATCGCCTGGTTGATGACCATGAAGCGTCCGTCGAGCAGACGCACGCCGGGAATGCGTTTCGCGTCGGCCTCGAGCTGCTGTTTCACGCCGGCCGCGACCTCGAATTTCTGCTCGACCATCATGTCCACGACCGCGGGTGACGTCGGCGCACGGACGATCTGCGCCTTCCTGAGTTCGCGCAACAGGTAGAGGTCGTAAGCGCTTCCCGCGCCCACGGCGACGCGCACTCCCTCGCGATCGACCTCGGCGTTGCTTCGGATCGGTGACTCCTGCGGCACCAGATAGGCGCCTTCGATCACGACATAGGGCGGGGTGAAGTCCATGTCGACCGCGCGTGCGGGATCGATCGCGACAAATGCGATGTCCCATGCGTCGGATCGGAGTCCCTCCACGACCTTGCCCGCCGCGGGATAGAGCACCAGCTCCACCGGCACACCGAGATACTTCGCGAGTTGGCGTGAGAGATCGATCGACACGCCGCGCGCCTCGCCGGTCGTCGCCTCCCGGGTCGCGAGTATCGGATTGCCGAAGTTGATCGCGGCACGAAGTTTGCCTCTGGGTGCGAGATCCGCGATGACGGCAGCAGGGGCGGACGATGCATTCTGCGGCATGGAGCTTGTCGTGCAGGCAGTGAGTATCGCTGTCAGGATAAGCGCGAACGCAGCGCGTATCAGCAGCCGACGACACATTTGGCGTCGCCGTCGAATTCCATGGTCTTGGCGCTCAGCAAGAGTTGCCCATACGATTTCGCTTTCATGATTCCTCCGCGAGGGTTGCAATGCAATGCGCCCCGTCCTGCTCTTTCGTCACGGCTTGACGAACCGTAGCGCGAATTTGTCCGTCGGGATCTTCGAATCGGACGATGTCTGGTCGCGCGGATCGGCGGGATTGCGCAGGAAACTGCCTTCGGCCTCCAGGACGAATCCTGCCTGCTTGGCTTCTGCAACGACGACCGCCTCGTCGATGCGATGCAATGTCTTTCCTTCGCTAATGCCGGTGCCCGGTCGGCCCGAATGATCGACGACGACGAGATGGCCGCCGGTCTTCAATGCGGCAAACCAGCGCGCGTTCATCTTCGCGCGATCGACCGGCAGGTAGGTGATGTCGTGGTAATTGAGCACGATGGTGATGAGATCGAGCTTCGGCGCGTCCGGAGGCACGGGATCTTCGAATGGACGGTATACCGGAACGAGGTTCGCTTGCGGCTGATCGGCGAGCCGCCTGGCGAGGGCCGGGCCCGGCTGCTCCCGCTGCGCCCAGACCGTCCCGCCGGGCACGACGGCGAGGGCGAGCAACTGCGACGTATAGCCGGCGCCCGCCGAGATATCGAGCACCATCATGCCCGGCGCGGCCTGCGTGAACGGCACGAACTCCACCGGGTGGCGCGCCGCGTCCATGCGCCGGTCCTGGTCAGTCCGGATGGGACTCGCGATCACCTTCTGGTAGCGCTCAGCGGCGGCTTTCGGGTCTTCGGTCGACACCGTCGCACAACCTACTGCGCCCGATAGCACGCAGAGAGCGGCGATGATGCCGATGAAGCGCGCGATCGTGCCGTCGTACTGGTCAGAGGTCATCATTGCATCCGGGCGAAGCGAATCCTACAGTCTAAGCGATCGTGGCGATTCGGGCAGCCAAACTATCGGAAGAACGGGGTTAGTCTCGAATTGGCGCCGTGCGATGCCGAGATCGAATGCCAAAGTCGGGCCTGCCTCCAATGTTCCTATCCCGCCATTCCGCGAACTGGGAGTCGAAGCATGAACGAAAACGTCGCAACAGATCCGGATCGAGCGATCGTCCGTGATGATATCGGTCGAAAATTCTGCGACGTCGTGCTGAAAGGCGGCATCACGTCGGGCGTCGTCTATCCGAAGGCCATTGCGCGCCTGGCCAGGCAATATCGCTTCCGGAATATCGGCGGAACGTCCGCCGGCGCCATTGCGGCGGCGGGCGCGGCCGCGGCGGAGTATCGGCGAGCCCGCGCGCAAGATCCGGCTGAGCGGCAAGCCGGATTCGCGAAGCTGGCGGAACTGCCCGATTTCTTCGCCCGGCGCCCCGAGGGGTCCGCGCATTCGAATCTGTTTCATCTTTTCAAACCGGAGAAACGAACGCGGAGACACTTCGCGATTCTCGCGTCCGTGCTCAATCGCGAGGGCCCCGGAGGACGTGTGTTGCGCGGCATCCTGGAATCGATCTGGCAATTCAAGGGTTTCGCCGCACTCGGTGCATCGCCCGGGGTCTTTCTAGCCGCCGGCATGGATTTGTCGACCCTTCGCGGTGGGATAGCAATGCTGATCTGCATCAGCGTTGCAATGATCGGGGGAACGGTCGCCGCCGCGGTTGCGGCCGGATGGTCGTTGTTGCGCGCGCTTCCATCGCAGGAGTTCGGGTTATCGAGCGGATTCGACCCGGCGCCGCATCCTGGCCAGCCACCGGCACTGATCAACTGGCTCTACCCGTTTCTGCAGGACGTTGCGGGCAAGCCCATGCGCGACCCGCTGACCTTCGGGGATCTCGGCAGTATCGAGCTGGGTTCGGGCGCGAAAGGGATTGCGCTGCGGATGATGACCACGGCTCTGTCGATGGGTCGTCCTCTCACCCTGCCGTTTCGCGTGGGGCGTTTCTATTTCAAGGAAGAGGAGATGGCGCGGTATTTCCCGGCGGAGGTCGTCGCATGGATGGTCGCGAATCCCGGACCCGTGACCGACGAGAAGAGAGCCGACGCTATGTCCGGATTGGGCTTCCACGCGTTTCCCGGGGAGGAGACGCTTCCCGTCATCGTCGCGACGCGGATGAGCCTCGCATTCCCTTTCCTGTTGTCGGCCATTCCGCTCTATCGGCACGCGTGGGAAGACGACAGGGCGGGTGCGGCCGATCGGCCCGCGAAGGAAAGGCGCAGCGTGCGCCGCGTCCTCTTCAGCGATGGTGGAATCTGCAGCAACTTTCCTCTGCACATGTTCGATTCGGTGCTTCCCGCATGGCCGACTTTCGGATTCAATCTTCGCGACGATCTTCCGTCGCAATCCCCGGCGAAAGACCGGGCATACCTTCCCGATCTCGGCAAGAGCCTGCCTCCGGAGAACTATCCGATCGGCGGTCGGCAGGATCCCGGTCCGGTGCCTTCGTTCGCTTTCGCAATCATCAAGACCATGCAGAATTGGCGCGACAACCTGCAGCGTGCGGCCCCTGGCTTTCGAGACCGGGTCGTCACCATTCGCCACACGCCGGGGGAGGGCGGTCTGAACCTCGATATGGAATCGGGGATTCTCGGCAAGATGGCTGCATCCGGCGAGCTCGCCGCGGAAACGCTCGTCAGGGCCTTTGGCGAGCCGCCGTCGATCGAGGAGGACCACCTGACACGTCATCGGTGGGTGCGCGTGCGGTCCCTTCTCGCCGTCCTGCAAGGGGAGCTGAGAGAGGTCCACGAAGGCATCACGGAGCTCGACAATCACCCGACGTTTCCCGAGCTGATCGACAACTCGGAAGCGTACGTCGGCAGAAGCTATCCACTTCGGCGCGCGAGTCGCGTCGAGGCGCAGAAGATCCTGGACGCCCTGTCGAGCCTGCACGACAGCTTGCAGCAGCCCGGTATCTCCTTCGAGGAGAATGCACCCAGGCCCGAGGTCGCAATGCGTATCCAGCCCGTGATCTGACAGGCACTTGGACGACGATGGAACTGCATACCCCCGATCCGGCCTACACCGGATCCGAGCGTTCTCGCGCCAATTTCCGGTTGGCCGTAAGAATCGCGCTCGGCTTCGTGGCACTGATCTGGCTGATCGATGCATTCAGCTGGGGACTGAATCTGGAGCTCGAGCGTTTCGGCGTCCGGCCGCGACAATGGGCGGGCGTGCCCGGGATCCTATTCGCCCCGCTCCTGCACTCCGGCTTCACCCACCTCGTCGCCAACTCGCTGCCGTTGCTGGTCCTGGGCACGGCGATGTTGCACCTCTATCCGAACTCGGCGCTTCGCGTGTTGCCCGCCGTATATTTGGGACCTGGTGTGGCGGTATGGCTCCTCGCCGGAGGGGGCGTCCATGTCGGCGCAAGCGGGCTGGTCTATGGCCTGGTCAGCTACATTTTCGTGGCAGGCTTGATCCGTCGGGACAGGCGCGCCATTGCCGCGTCGCTGCTGGTCGCCTTCATGTACGGCACGCTGGCCTGGGGGGTACTGCCGATCAAGCCGGGGGTTTCGTGGCAGACCCATCTGGCGGCTGCGCTGATCGGCGTGTCGATGGCGATCATTCTGCGCCAGCTCGACATCCCGCCACGCATTCGCTACACGTGGGAAGACGAGCCGGACGACGGCGGTCAATCCAGCCCCGGCGATACGGAGCGAGGCGATTGAACGCCGCCATCGCATCCGCCCCGACGCTGTCGCCGGGCCGTCAAGGCAGGAACACCGCGGTTGCCAGCGTCTGGCTGACAAGCCGGATGGTGCGGTTCGTCCGCTGTGCCATGACGAGCGCGATCGCATCCTGATAGGCGACGAGCTTGCCGATTTCGCGCTCGAACGAGAGGTTGGGCGGCTGGACGGACATTTCGTTGCTGAGGAGCAGGAGGTCGCCACTTGGCGCGCGCGCGTTGGCGAGCTTCCACGCCGCGATCTCGACGTTGCGCGCAGCGTTGTAGAGGCGCTGCGCGTCGAGCCTGTCCGTGAGGTAGAACTGCGTCTTGTCGTCGTACGCGTGCGCGATCATGCTGCCGATGCCGACGCCGAACGCGAATACCCGGTCGCCGGTGAAGTCCGGACGGAACGCGAGCTGTAACGCGTCGATGCCACGGAGGTTCGAGAGTTCCGCAAAGCGCCACGCGTGGCGCGGATCGAACGCCCGGGCCACCGCGGCTTCCGGTGTCGCGTCGCCACTCTTTCTCAACTCGCGGGGGTTGCGCCGGTAGAGCTTCTCGGTCAGCAGTTTTGCCGACGCGATGCTCTCGCGCAGATGCACTTCCGCAACGGCGTCGATATCCGACTTTAGGAGGTCGCTGGCCGTGAATGGCGACCCCTGCGGCGGTGGCCGGTGGCCGGTCGACGGAGCCGCCGGCGGATAGCTCGGCGGCGATGTGCACGCCGACAGCGCGCACGCGGCAACAGCGAGCCATGTGCCGCGCCGCATCGCGACGCCGGGACGTGCGGCGGCGGTCGTTCGGTCTGCTGTCACGCCGATCGGTCTGGCCGCTTGGGCCCGGTCCTCACTTTTCGGCGCTGGCTTTCATGTTGGCAAGACCTGTCTCGAAATCCTTGCCGACCATGCTGTCCATGCTGACGAACACCTGGATCACCTTCGAGATGAAAGGCGAGGGGCCGCGCATGGTCCAGGTGACCTTGGTGGAGTCGCCATCGGGTTCCAGTTTGAAATCCACGAAGTTGTGGGCCTCGAACGGCTTGATGAAGTCCAGTTTGATCGCGACCCTGGACGGTGGCGACGACTCCGTGATCTCCATGCGACCCGCACCGACATCGCGCTTGCCTTCCCACGCGTAGACCGCGCCTTTGCCGCTCGCCGGGCCGCTGAATGTCCGCTTCATGGACGGGTCCAGCTTTTCCCACGGCGACCAGGTGCCCCAACCGCGGTAGTCGTTGATCAACGCGAAGACTTTCTCCGGCGGCGCTTTGATGCTCGCCGTCCGCTGAACCACGAAGGTGTCGGGCTTGGTCGCGGCAACGGCAAGAATCGCGGCGACCAGAACGATGACGGCGATGGCAATCTTCTTCAGCATCGATGTCTCCGGAGCCCGGCGCTCAGCGTAGTTTGACGAGGTATTCGGCGAGACGAGTCAACATTTGGTTCCCGCCTTCGATAGCTCCATGCTCGTTGACCACCTTGTCGCGTTCGGCGGCCGTCGCAAAGACCGCACGCATGATGAGCCTGGTCTTGTCGCCTTCCTCGGCGAAGGTCACGGTCACGTGGAACCGGCCAGGATCGCTGTCGTCGCCGCCGTGGTAGTAGACGAGGCGCTCGGGCCTCGCGATCTCGATGAACACGATCTTGTTCCGGTAGTCGACCCCATCGGGGCTGTGCATCGTGAAGCGCCATATGCCGGCCGGCCTCACGTCCATCTCGTGAATCGTGTTTGTGAAGCCGTGGGGTCCCCACCAGTGCGCAACGTGTCTTGGATCGGTCCACGCGGCGAACACGAGCTCGCGCGGTGCATCGAGGACGCGTGCGATGATGAATTCGCGATCCACGGTGCTCGCCGAGTCACTGGTTCCTTCGGTCATCTAGAGTTCCTTTCCAACCTTGCCCGGGCGTCGCCGTCGCAACATACTATGGCATAAGATCAGCGGCGCCAGCGCGACCCTCAACCGCCCGGCACGGAGTGGCGGGCTCGTCGCATACGCGAACGCAAGTCCGACAGGCTCCTGGAGTCTTGGCGCCAGGTGTAAACGCCTGGCTGCCCTCGCGCGTTGCGTTGGTGGAGACTCTGGTTCGCTATAAGACCAAGCGGAGGAATTGATGCGGACGACGTTGAGGATCGTTTTGGTTTTGGCCGGGATTGTCCTGGCCGCGCAAGCGGCGGCACAGATCACGTTTTACGAAGGTGAAGGCTTCCGTGGACGCGTGTTTGCCACGTCCCACGTAGTGGACAACTTCGCCCGCATCGGATTCAACGATCGCGCTTCGTCGGTGATCGTCGAACGAGGGCGCTGGGAAGTCTGCGAAAACGCGCATTTCAAAGGTCGTTGCGTGGTTCTGCGTCCGGGAAGCTACGGCTCACTGGCTGCGATGGGCATGAGCGACCGCATTTCGTCGGTGCGTGCGCTTCCGCCACAGGCACATTACCAGTACGAAGCACCGCCGCCACCCGTACCCGCTCCGGTCTACGAGTATCGGCAGCGTCCCAACGAGAGGCTATACGTTGTGAATGTCACGACGGTGCGGGCAGTCGTCGGCCCGCCGGAACAGCGTTGCTGGGTCGAGCGCCAGCAAGTTGTCGAACCCAGCAGTCCCAACGTTCCCGGCGCGATCGTCGGTGCCGTCATCGGCGGCGTCCTCGGGCATCAGATCGGTGGCGGACGCGGCCAGGATGTCGCCACGGCCGGCGGAGCGGTCGCCGGCGCTGCGATTGGCGCGAACGCGGGTCGGGGCTCTCAGGTCTACACGCAGGACGTCCAGCGTTGCGCCACGGTCCCCAGCAGCCGCCCGGCCTACTGGGACGTCACGTACTACTTCCGCGGACAGGAGCACCACATCCAGATGAGCGCGCCTCCTGGGCCGACGATCACCGTCAACGGCAGGGGTGAGCCGCGCGGGTAATGCCGACTCGCGAAGAGAGCGATGCGGCGTTCCGCGGGCGTCGGCAGGCGCTTCGACGCCGCGTCTCACTTCGCCTTGCGCCACCAATGGTCGACGCTCCACGGCCCACCGCCGGCGGCTGCGAGATAGAGGAACAGGAAACAGTACAGCGCGGCCAATTCGCCGCGGTTGACGATCGGCCAGAAGCCCTGTGGCGCATGCGCAATGAAATAGGCGAACGCCATCAAGCCGGAGAGAACAAACGCCACCGGGCGGGTGTAAAGGCCGATGAGGATCAGCGTGCCGCCCGCGAGCTCCAATAGGCCCGCTACGCCGCCAAGTGACCAGAGCTCCATTGGCGATGCGCGTGGGACGGGAAAACCGAGCCACTTTTGCGCACCGTGCGCCATGAACAGAAACCCGGCGACGATGCGAACGAGGCTCAGCAGCCGAGGCGACCAGGCACTGAGTACGGAGTTCATGCGGGGAAGCACCGAGGCGTGACGATGATCGGATGTTGGACGAAATGCTTCGAGTGGCGCGCCATGGCGGGAGTTCCCGCGTCCGGCAACACGACCGCGACGCCCAACGCTCGACGCCGACGCTCACTTACTTTGGCTTCGGCTCGGAACGCGTTATTCCAACACAGCGTGCTTCGTACCGAGCGGCCACGGCTTGCCTGCGTCTAGCGCTGTCGGCGCTCTCCGGATGACCCCGTTTGGTTTCGCGATCAGCCTCCGCGGCGAGCCTTTGCGTCTCGTCGAGCAACTGGGCACACATGTGCGGGTTTGTCGTGTTTTCCTTGGGGTCGTCCGGCAGCTTGAGCGGCTTGGCCGATGAATCGCAGGCCGCATCCGAGTAGGTCGTCTTACCGGCACTGTCGGTACACTTGTACACTTGGCCGTTCGCGATCGACGCCGCTGTAACGAGGGCGAAGGCGAACGCCAGTGCCGCGGTGCAACGAAGCGGATCCCCAGGCACGATTCCATTCATTCTTCGACCTTGTCGTTGCGCAAACTGTACGTGGTCCCCAAACGGGATGATCGGGATGGCACTGATCCCGGATACTAACAAAAGGCCGGCAACGAATTTTCGGCTCGCCACCATCCCACGGTCGACCCATCGCAAGCCGCGCCGGATTCCCGGAGAGGGTCATGCCGACCTAGCAACCATTACCTGCGCCGCCCAACTTCGTTGCCGATAACGCCACCGACTACGCCGCCCACCGCCGCGCCGCCAACGGTACCGCTAACAGCTGCGCCGGCCGCGGCGCCAACGCCCGCTCCGACCACTGTGTCGCGCTCCCGCGTCGTCATGCCGCCGCATCCGGCGAGCATCAGCACAATGCATGTACAAGCCAACAATTGCTTTGTCGCCATCATCGTCGTCTCCATTTTAGTGCGCGATGTCGGCCCGGAATCCCGATCGCCGAAAAGGGGCAGGGACTGGATCGGAGGATGCGACCGCCCATCAGGATGGGTCGTTGCGGTGTGTCCGAAGCGTCCCTGCTTGGAACTCATTCTCGGCGCGCGAAATCTGCCACAAGATCGGCCAACGCCGCATTTGGCTGTAGGACGCGATCTCCAATGCACTGCCGGCGCCGAGCCAAGCAGGGAGTCGCCTTCGACTTGTCGCATCGCAGACGCTACCGAACGCCGGCTGCCTGCCCGTTACATGCATTGACAATGGGTCCTGGAGAGCGCAAAGTGCAATTAGGACATTGTCATATTCGAATCCCGGTCGGACCGGAGTCACGCCCCCCGGTCATCAAGCGTTGTCCTGTTGGCCCTCGCGGGCCCGCTGAGAGCTCTCCGGCGGGCTGTTGAACCGGCTGGACCCGGCAGCGCGCACGACCTTCTCAAAGGAGCGTAACCATGCAAAGGCATAGCAAGGCCGTTGAACCAAACTTCTCCAGTGCTGAAGCGATGTGGAACATGGATCCGAAGTCGATCGAGACCGTGACGAAAGCGTATAGGGCGTGGTTCAGCCAGGCGAACAGAATGCGGGACGAAACGATGCGATTCGCACACGAACGATTCACCAAGGAGCTCGACGCAACCGTGCAACTCGCGCGCTGTACGAATCCGAACGAAGCGCTTGCGCTGCAGGCGGAATTCGCCAGCAAGATGGCGGAAGACTATTTCGCAGAAGGCAAGAAGATGGTCGAGCTCATGGGCGAGATGGCCAGAGAGATCTCCTCGGGCTCCAAGTCGTACAGGGCGCATCACTGAGAGGAAGCAAGCGTCGCCGCGATTCGTCGCTCCGGTCCGGACGCTGTCCCCCGGGCGGTCGAGCCGATGCGATCGCTTATCGACGCCGGGACCAACCTAAGAACAATTAGTCATTTCAAATCGTGGAACTCGAGCACATGGCTAGAGTCGCATCGGTTTGTACCGTAATCGGAGCGCATTCGCCTGTTACGCTCGATCAGACCTCACGCCGACGCGCGCAGACAACGGCCGACCATGGCGTGCCCGGCACCAGAAGGATCCGCATGAAGATATCGAAACATCCGGAGCTTCGCGATTTTTCCCCACGATTGCGCAGGTTGCCGAAGGCAATCCGCCGGCACATGACGCGCCGTCGCTGCCAATCGCTTGTGGCAAGCATCTTCACGAAGCTCCGCCTACCGCAGCGCGTACAAGTGCTGCAACGTCTGCTGATGCCCGTTGGCCCAATGGCGCTGGCGGTGCTGGGCGGCGGCGCATTCGTCAAATTCGTGGCCCAGGCGCATTGGCCGCGCATGTCCATATCCCTCGCAGACGCTGCGCGCGTCACGTCGAGCCAGGTGTTCGAGTTGGTGCGCTATGTTGAGCAAAGCAATCCGCAGGTGCTGCAGCAGGTGATGGGGGCTCTCATGCGCGACGCGCCGCATTTTGCCGTGGGACCCTTGCGGTAGAGTGGCGCTGTGATCGCTACCTGACGGACCCTCGGGTCGCTTGCATTGGCGTAGGGTCGCAATTCGTCGACGGGAACCGTCAATGCCCGTGGCAGCCTGGTCTGCCTTCCGGCCGTCCCGCTGCTACAAAGCGACCATATTGTCTAGGTCCGAGTCATTTCTTCACCGGTTCGACGGTAACTGCAACGGCCTCGGTGTAGGTGGCCTCGACGCGGTCTCCTTTCGCGACGCGCTTGAACTGCTCGGGATCCGCAACTTTCAATTCGACGGTGCGTTGCGGCCCGCGCAGCGTCACCATCTGCTTTGCGGGATCGACATCGACGACTTCTGCGATTACCGTCACCTGCCGACCGGCCATACCCGCCGGACGTTGGCCCGCCTTCGCGGCATCGGTCGCTGCGCTGTCCGTGCGCGAAACCGGCGCCGTGCTGCCTTTCTTGAGCTCGAGCGTCAGCGCCTCGATGTACTGCGCCTTGACCTGATCACCGACCTTCATCTGCGCGAAGTTCTTGACCTCCGGCCCCGCCGTGAGGGTCATTTCCTTGCCTTGCGGACCTTTCAGGGTGACCACGCGCGTGGCTGCGTCGATCGCCGTGATCGTCGCGGTCAGCTCGACGGTCTGAGCGGCGCCAGCCATACCGGGACCCTTGGTGACAATGGTGCCACCCGTTTGCGCCGCTACGGGGGGCACGACGGCGGAAATGGCAGCAAAGCTCAACGCTGCGAGAAGCGAACGCATGAAAATACTCCTTTGGTTGGATGTGCGTGGGTTCGAAACGGATGACGGTCGCAGTGTGGTGTCCGCACAGAGACCTTGGACCTCACTGGAAACGTGACCTGGACATCAAAGTCACGACGCAGCGCAACATTCTACCGACATTTGCGCGGGGGCGTTTTCGCCCGCCGGGCATGTCGATCGGCGGCGCCCGCTTCGCGCTCGCGTCGAACATCCTCATCACCGCGATGCGTGAAGCCTC
The DNA here is from genome assembly GCA_963844005.1 of uncultured beta proteobacterium. Classification (GTDB taxonomy): domain Bacteria; phylum Pseudomonadota; class Gammaproteobacteria; order Burkholderiales; family Casimicrobiaceae; genus CAIWHR01. Next base: position 45,308 of record CAWJMQ010000006.1, read on the forward strand.
CTACGCCCGCGCCGGATCGGCTGACGAGCAGCGAAAGCAGGGCCCATTCGCCTGCCTTATTCGAGCTCTATCGCGTCATTGATCGCAGCGATTCCCGCCTTGCCGCACACGTCGTCGGCGTCGCCACCAGGCGCGCCGGAAACGCCGATGCCACCAACGATGGAGCCTTTGGCGCGGATCACAATGCCGCCACCCACGGCGATGATGTTGGGCAACTGACGAATGCCGCTTGCCTCCTTGCCGGCCTGCGTGATTGCGGCAAGCTCGGTGGTGTCGGTGCGGAAACTGACCGCGGTCGCCGCCTTGTTGATCGCCGTCTGCGAGGTGTGCGCGCCGGCAAGGGGATCGCGCAGCATGACGAGCGGTTGGCCTCCACGGTCGACAACCGCGACAGCGACGGTGAAGCCATTCTTTTGGCAGCGGGCGAGGGCCGCCTGTGCCGCCTGTTGCGCGGCGGCCATCGAAAGCGACATGAAACTGTTCAGCATCTTCTGTGCGGTGGCCGGGGCCGCCGTGCCCACTGCTGCTGCGGCAACAGTCGTCATCAGGACTGATCGGATCGTAAGCATCCCGCCTCCTTGTTGTATCCGAAGGTCGCGCAACTGAAACCGCCTGGCCGTAGCAAACCGGAAGGCCGTCTCGTCGAATAGCGGGACGATAGCCCATCGGTTCGCGCTGGCGCCTTGCCGAGGATCAAGTAATCTTCGAATCGGCGGCGATTCGCGGGGATCACCGAGGCCGCGTGCTTCGCGCCGCCGCGCACGGCACGTCGACTTGCCTGCGGACTGCAGCAAGGCGGCCAGTTGCAATCGGTCGCCGTGGCCGCCAGAATTGACCGGAAGCAAACGAACAACAAACGCCCGGTGGAGCACATGCCCGAGTTCTTCTACCTGCTGATCAACCACCCGGCCCTGATCGCGGCCCCGATCATTTTTTTCGCAGTACTCGCGCTATGGAGCCACTCGCGCACCGCGTGGATGGCAACGGCCGCGTGGGTCCTGTACCTCGGTTATGAACTCGGCATGAACGCCGGCGTGTTCTGCAGCGGCGACGCTTGCATGAAGCGATCGCCACTCTATGTCGTCTACCCGCTGCTGGCTTTGCTGTCGATGGTGGCGCTGGTACAGGGCTATGTTCACATCCGCGACAAACGCCACCGGGAGCGGCTGCTATCGATCCGCCGCTGACGTCTGTCGCGCAAACCCTGGCCATTACCGGTCCGATCTACCTCGTCGTCGCCTTGGGTTTCCTGGCGGGGCACTTCGGCGTCTTCTCGAAGATGGACATACGCGTCCTGGGTACGTACGTCGCCAAATTTGCGCTGCCGGCGCTGATTTTTACTGCGCTTTCCCAGCGACCGGTGAACGACATCCTGAACGGCCGCTACGTGCTGGATTACGCAGTCGGCTCGCTTGCCGTAATGCTCATTGCTTTCGCCTGGGGCTGGTGGCGGCAGGGCAAGAGCTTCACGTTGAGCGCGCTGTGCGGACTCGGCATGTCGAGCTCGAACAGCGGCTTTGTCGGTTATCCGATCGCCGTGCAAGTGATCGGCCCCGCCTCCGCGGCCGTCGCGTTGGCCATGTGCATGGTCGTCGAAAATCTGTTGATTATTCCGCTCACACTGGTAATGGCGGATAGCGGCGATGCCGGCGGCGGCAAGTGGTACCGCATCCTGATGCAGTCGCTGGGCCAGTTGGTGCGCAATCCGGTCATTCTGGCGATTGTTGCGGGCTTCGGTGTGGCGCTTCTGGCGATCCCGATTTCGGGTCCGCTGGCGAGCACGATCAACATGCTGGCGATGTCATCGATGGCCGTGTCTTTGTTCGTTATCGGCGGCTCGCTGGTCGGGCTCCACGTGAAGGGCCTGCGGCGCGATGTATCAGCTATCGCTCTTGGTAAGTTGCTGTTGCACCCGCTGGCCGTCGGGCTGATGGTGTGGCTCGTACCGCCAGGCGACGCGACGCTGCGTGCCGCAGCCGTGGTGTTCGCGGGTGTACCGATGCTCAGCATCTATCCGATCCTGGCGCAAAAATACGGCTTCGAGGGCTTTTGCGCCGCGGCGCTGTTGCTCGCGACCGTGCTTTCCTTCGTGACCATCAGCGTCATTCTGTGGCTGCTGGGGTCGATCTTGGGGTGGACGACGTGACGGGCTTGCATCCGAAGGCCTGACCTCGACATTCGTCGGCAATAGGAGATCGCCACTACCATGACTCCAAATGCGAACGCGCAGCACGCGTCGACACTCCTCGATCTTGACGGCCTCGCCAAGTGGCTGGTGGAGCGCGGATTGCAAGGCTTGCCGCTCGAAGAACAAGTCGACGGATTCTGCCGCCGCGTGGTGGATGCGGGATTCCCCGCGCGACGGTTCAATATGTCGATCGGTACACTGCACCCGCGGCACGGTGCACGAAGCTACATCTGGAGTCCCGACGGCCTTGCGACCGAGGTGTTCCCCCGCCGGCGCAGCGACGAGGAGAGCGCAGCGTACATCAAGAGCCCGATCTATCACCTGCGCCGCTCGGGAGAAGTCAGGCTGCAGCGCCGGCTCGACACGGGCGCTCCGGACGAATTCCCTATCCTCACCGAGCTGCGCGAGGCCGGAATGGTCGATTACGCGGCGCGGCTCGTGCGTTTCGATGGCGTCGATACCGCGACGCTGCATACGGGAACGGTAGTTAAGGCCGCGAATCAGCTCGACCCGCTGCAGGGCATATTCTTCTCCTGCGCGACCGACGCGCCTGGCGGCTTCGACGAAGGTCACCTCCAGCAGGTGGCCGATGTGCTGCCTTACCTCGCCATCGCCGTGAAATCGCGCTCGACCTTCGATGTCGCGCGCACGCTGCTAGAGACCTATCTCGGTGCGGACGCCGGCCGCCATGTGCTCACCGGCGAGATCGATCGGCACTCGGTGCAAAGGATCAATGCCGTGATCTGGATTTGCGACCTGCGTGGCTACTCGACGGTGGCGAGCAAGGTGCCGCAGGATGAGCTCGTGGAAATCCTGGACGCGTACCTCGAAGTCATGGCGAGTCCGGTGCTGGAAAACCGCGGCCAGATCCTGAAATTCATGGGCGATGGCTTCCTGGCGACCTTCGACCTGTCGCTGCGCGATCGACAAGCCGTGTGCATCGACGCGGTGAAAGCCGCAGGAAAGCTGCTGGAAACCTTTCCTCGCTTCAATGCCGTGCGTCGAAGCGCAGGAAAGCGAACCCTCGACTTCGGCGTCGGACTCCACTTGGGCGAAGTGCTCTACGGCAACATCGGCACGAGGGAGCGGCTCGATTTCACGGTCGTCGGTTCCGCGGTGAATGAGGCCAGCCGAATCGAAGGCCTGTGCCGACCGCTGCGGCGAAAGGTGCTCGTGTCCGGCCGCGTTCCACGAGGCGGCAGTAGCCTGCGGTCCCAGGATGGTTTCGGTGGGCGTCCACGCGCTGCGTGGCATCGGTGAGCCGCAGGAGTTGTTCACGATCGTGGACGCTTAGACGCGTCGCCGCAGGGACCATGACTCGCCGCGGAAGTCCTCTTCGAGGTGTCGCAGGGGTTGACATCGGCTAACGTTTCCATATAATTGGAAACATAGAATGTTGAAACGGTCTTGCCGCCGGGGCGATCGCCGAGCGGCTCGGGCTTGCCGATGCGACGCTCTCGTGTCACTCAAGAATGCCCTTCGCGGAGACTTCGATCAATCCCAGGAGAGTGCGCCACCAGTCTGATACTCCGTCACCCGCGTCTCGAAGAAGTTCTTCTCCTTCTTGAGGTCGATCATCTCCGCCATCCACGGGAACGGGTTGTCGGCCTTGTCGAACAAGGCGTCGACGCCGATCTGCTGGCAACGGCGATTGGCGATGAAGCGCAGGTATTCCTTGAACATCGTCGCATTCAACCCCAAGACGCCACGCGGCATCGTGTCCTCGGCGTACGCGTACTCGAGGTCGACGCCCTTCTTGATCAACGTGCGGATCTCCTCGCGGAATTCCGGCGTCCAAAGGTGCGGATTTTCCAACTTGATCGTGTTGATGAGGTCGATGCCGAAATTACAGTGCATCGACTCGTCGCGCAGGATGTACTGGTATTGCTCGGAGGAACCGGTCATCTTGTTCTGCCGGCCCATCGCCAGGATCTGGACGAACCCGACGTAGAAGAAGAGGCCTTCCATGATGCACGCGAAGACGATCAGGCTCTTCAGCAGTGCCTTGTCGGCTTCGGGCGTGCCGGTCTGGAACAACGGGTTGGTCAATACATCGATGTACGGGATCAGGAACTCATCCTTGTCGCGGATAGACTTGACCTCGTGATACGCGTTGAAGATCTCGGCTTCGTCGAGCCCCAGACTCTCGACGATGTACTGGTAGGCGTGCGTGTGGATCGCTTCCTCGAAGGCCTGCCGCAGCAGGTATTGCCGGCATTCGGGCGCCGAGATGTGGCGATAGGTGCCGAGCACGATGTTGTTGGCGGCGAGCGAATCGGCGGTGACGAAGAAGCCGAGGTTGCGCTTGACGATCAGCCGCTCGTCGTCGGTCAGACCGTTCGGGTTCTTCCACAACTCGATGTCGCGCTGCATGTTCACTTCCTGCGGCATCCAGTGGTTGGCACAGGCAGCGAGGTATTTGTCCCACGCCCACCGGTACTTGAACGGCACGAGCTGGTTGACGTCGGACTTGCCGTTGATGACCCGCTTGTCCTCCATGCGCACGCGCAGAAAGCCGTTCTCCATCGCCTGGCGCTCGACGTCGAGGTCGTGCACCGGCTCACGCGAAAGGATGCCGCTCGCGATGCTGCCGGAGCCTTGCGCGCGGATCGTCGCCGGCGTCGGCGGCGCGATCCGCGGTTGCGGGGTGGGCGCGATGATGTCGTCGTCGAAGCTCAGCATGCTGTAGGTCTCCTGGCTCTGCCTGTTGTAGTTATCGTGTCGTTCGATGCGCTCGCGGTGCCGCAAGGCCGGGCCAGCCGGCTCCACGGGCGACCGCGCGTTCAGTGCATGGCGCTCAGTTTCTCGTACAGGTAGTCGGGTGCGAAATCGACGCCGTGATGCCAGGCGATCGTCGCGAGTCCGTAGTCCAGATAGAACTCGGCGAACCGGAGCCGGTCGCGCAACGGTTCGAAATTCTCGCCGTACAGATCATCGGCAAGATCGACCACACCCTTTCGGCCATCGTTGAATTCCAGCCAGATCTTGTAATCCCCGAGGTATCGCGCATCAGTCACATGTCGTTGTATGTGCTCGTAACGGGCCAACTCGACCTCCTTGGCAGGTGGACGAACGCAACGCCGGAGACTCTCGTGCGCCATCGCGCACAACACCTCCGACGGCAAGCCGGTGCGAACCGGTTGCCCGGTCCGCACCGTCGTGCTCGCTATTTGCCTCGCGCCAGCAGCGGGGCGAACGTCGCCTGCCGCGGCAGAGGCATTCCGGTGCGCTGCCGGGAATCCACATCGACATCGCGGCCGTCGCGTTCCGACGGCGCGCTGTTTGCCGGCCAGCGCCAGTGGCGCCTCCCGGCCTTGTCGGTGTAGATCTCCCACCGGTCGATCTTTGCGTTCATCGCTTGCCCTCCTGTCTGGGTTTGCGGGGTTGGCTACCATTCCTCCGCGCGACCTGTCTGTCATTGCCCGCAGGCCTGTCACGAATGCTTCAAAACCGTTTGGATGCTGCTCCTTGCTCGATGCAATTCCAGCCTCAACTAAAATTCTCTTTCGTTTACTGACATGCCTCGCAAGTCGGATCGCCGATCGTGCAGAACTGCGGCTCCGGTGCCGCGGATTTCGGCGCCGGCGCATTGCGGCTGCTGGCACCGGTGGCCGCGGAACCCAACTGCGCGCCGGAGCTCGAAACTGCGTTCAGTTCTCCGCCTTCACCGGTCGACTTTTCGGCGGACGTCGCCGCCAGCGTGCGCAGGTAGTACGTGGTCTTGAGGCCGCGCAGCCACGCGAGCTTGTAGGTCTCGTCGAGCTTCTTGCCCGACGCGCCGGCCATGTAGATGTTGAGGCTCTGCGCCTGGTCGATCCACTTCTGGCGACGAGCGCCGGCCTCGATGATCCACTTGGCGTCGATCTCGAACGCCGTCGCGTAGAGGTTGCGCAGGTTGGCAGGCACGCGATCGATCGTCGCCAGCGAACCATCGAAGTACTTGAGGTCGGCGACCATCACCTCGTCCCACAGGTTGAGTTTCTTGAGCTCGGTGACGAGATGTTCGTTGACGACGGTGAATTCACCGGACAGGTTGGATTTGACGTAGATGTTCTGGTACTCGGGCTCGATCGAGGCGCCGACACCGATGATGTTGGAGATCGTCGCCGTCGGGGCAATCGCGACGCAGTTCGAATTGCGCATGCCATGGATGCGGATGCGCGAGCGCAGCGCTTCCCAATCCATCGTCGCGGATTCGTCGATGTCGACGTACCCGCCGCGTTCCTCGCGCAGGAGCTTCAACGTGTCCTGCGGAAGGATGCCGCGGTCCCACAGGCTGCCCTTGTACGACGAATAGCGTCCGCGCTCCGCCGCAAGTTCGGTGGACGCCCAGTACGCGTAGTAGCAGACGGCTTCCATAGACGTGTCGGCGATCTTCATCGCGGATTCCGACGCGTACGGCGTGTGCGTGAGGTGCAGGCAATCCTGAAAGCCCATGATGCCGAGGCCCACCGGACGGTGCTTCAGGTTCGAGTTGCGCGCCTTGGTGACCGCGTAATAGTTGATGTCGATCACGTTGTCGAGCATCCGCATGGCGGTGCGAATCGTCTGCTGCAGCTTGGTGTGATCGAGTTCCCATGTCGCCTTGTCGCCGTCGCCCGCCTTCTTCATGTGCGCGAGCAGGTTCACCGAGCCAAGGTTGCACACGGCGATCTCGGTGGCGCTCGTGTTGAGCGTGATCTCGGTGCACAGGTTGGAGCTGTGCACGGTGCCGACGTGCTGCTGTGGCGAGCGGATGTTGCAGGCATCCTTGAACGTGATCCATGGATGACCTGTCTCGAACAGCATCGACAGCATCTTCCGCCAGAGCTGCACCGCGGGGATCTTCTTGAAGAGCTTCAACTCGCCGCGCGCGGTGAGATTCTCGTAGCGCGTGTACGCTTCCTCGAATGCGCGGCCCCACTTGTCGTGGAGGTCGGGCACGTCGGACGGAGAGAAGAGCGTCCAGTCGCCACCTTCGATCACCCGTTTCATGAACAGGTCGGGGATCCAGTTCGCCGTGTTCATGTCGTGCGTGCGGCGGCGATCGTCGCCGGTGTTCTTGCGGAGCTCCAGGAACTCCTCGATGTCGAGGTGCCAGGTTTCGAGATACGTGCAAACCGCGCCCTTGCGTTTGCCGCCCTGATTGACCGCGACGGCCGTATCGTTGACGACCTTGAGGAACGGCACGACGCCTTGCGACTTGCCGTTGGTGCCCTTGATGTGCGAGCCCATCGCACGCACGTTGGTCCAGTCGTTGCCGAGGCCGCCGGCAAATTTCGAGAGCAGCGCGTTTTCCTTGATCGCCTCGTAGATCCCGTCGAGATCGTCCGACACCGTCGTCAGGTAGCACGACGAAAGCTGCGACCGATGGGTGCCCGCGTTGAACAGCGTTGGCGTCGAGCTCATGAAGTCGAACGTCGACAGCACGTTGTAGAACTCGATCGCGCGCGCTTCGCGCTCGACCTCGTTCAACGCAAGGCCCATCGCGACGCGCATGAAGAAGCACTGCGGCAGCTCGAACCGGCGCCCGCCGACGTACTGGTCGACGAGAAAGTAGCGGTCGTACAGCGTCTGCAGGCCGAGGTAGCCGAACTGCAGATCGCGTTCGGGCTTCAACGCCGCGCCGAGGGTCTTGAGATCGTATTGCGTCAGCGCCTCGTTCAGAAGGCCGATCTTGAAGCCGTGCTGGATGAAGCGCGGGAAGTATTCGGCGTACTTCGTCGCCATGTCGTGCTGCGTGGCCTCTTCGCCGAGTGCTTCGTAGCGCAGCGAATCAAGGAGCAGCCGCGCGGTGACGAAGCCGTACGCGGGATCCTTCTCGATCAATGTGCGCGCGGCCAGCACGATGCATTTGCGCACTTCGTCCATCGGCACACCGTTGTAGAGGTCTTTCAGCGTCGCCTTGAGAATGCGCTCCGGGTTGACGCTGGCCAGGCCCTCGCACGATTCCTTGACGAGCGCCGTCAGGCGTTCGAGGTCGAGCGGCTTCGACACGCCGTTGTCCACGACGATGATCTCGAGGGCTTCGGGTTTGCCGCGCTTCTGCGATTTCTCCTGCGCGCGCTCCTGCGAACGGCGCTCCCGATAGAGGACATAGGCGCGCGCGACCTCGTGCTCACCGCCGCGCATCAGCACCAGTTCGACCTGATCCTGGATTTCCTCGATGTGAATCGCACCGCCTTCGGGCTTGCGCTTCATCAGCGCATTGACGACGGCATCGGTAAGCTTGACGACTTCGTCGCGTACGCGAGCGCTCGCGGCGCCCTGGCCGCCATTGACGGCAAGGAAAGCCTTGGTCATCGCTACGGTGATCTTCGCCGGCTCGAATCCGACAACCGCTCCGTTGCGGCGGATTACCTTGTACTGCGCAAAGCGCGAGTCGTTCGGGGGCATGGCGCTTCCATTCTCTGCGGCCGGGATATCACGCGCGGGCTGGGACGCCGCGGCAGCCGAAGCGCTCGTCAAGTGCATGGGTTGCTCTCCTGTCGAAATCTTGTCGTTGTGAATGGCAACGGCGTGTTTCTTCCCGGTACCGGCTGTTTCGTGCAATGCAGGGCACGACGCGGTTTTGGGCACAACACGCTCGTTTCTCCTGGGCAACCTCGACCTCTGATGGCGCGTCGGCCATTCGGGCACCCAGTTTCTTCTTGCAAATCAAAATCTACAACATCTTGTGTTGAAGTGCCTGATGAGCACAAAGTTTAGTGGGGGAGCGAGCGGATGGCAAGCGGTTTTTGATGCACAGGACAAGGCTCGAAAAACGACAACAAAAACAGTCCCCTGGGCGGTGATTTCCGCTCTATCCACGCATGTTCCACCGGCGATTCACCGGTTTGTCCACAGGATGGGCAGCCGACGAACGGTTGCCGACGCGTTGCAGTTTTGCGACAACCTGTAGTTAACAGGTCCCGGGCAAGGCGAACAGCCGCGTCCCCGCGATGGCGACCAATCGCTCGCCTCGTGCGGGCGTGACGAGCGAGAGACCTGTGAGACGACCGAACGCTGGTAGCAACGCGCGGCGCCGGCCTAGGACGAAGCAGGGCAATCGGACCGATTCATACGCGCCGCCGGCGATGCGTACGCCCGGGTGGACGTGCCCGCACAACGCGTACCCCGTTCTCGGCGACGAAGGCTCGTGGCACAGGACGAATGGCGCGACCGCGTGCGGGTCGGCCACCACCGTGATCTTCCACGATTGCGGCGGATCGCCGGCGCTTTCATCGTGGTTGCCCCGCACCAGCGTGATCGCCAGCGCCGCATGCGCGTCGCGCCAGCGCATGAACGCCGTGTCGAGCGCGGCGACACGTCCTGCCGCTGCGTGCAGGAAGTCGCCGAGAATCACCAGGCGCGTCGCCTGCGTGCACTCGATCAGGACCGTGAGCCGCGCGAGGTCGTTCGCGGTTGCTCCCCGCGGAATGGCGACCCCGCCGGCGCGGAACGCGGCTGCCTTGCCGAAATGAAGATCGGCGACGAACAATGTTCGTGTGCGCGGCCAGTGCAAGGCCCGGTCGGCGAGAAGTTCGACGGTCTCGCCGGCCAGCGTCGTGGTCGCGATGCCCTCGCGCACCGGCGCAACGCCCACGCCTTCCGGCACGCCGTCGGCCAACGCTGACAGCGAACGGGTCGAAGGTGCCGGCATTTGCGTCAACGCTCTGGGGACGTACACTGGGGTGGCGAATTGTAACGTGCCGATTCGCTCGAATTCGGTTGTCCGGCGCGCGCACTGTGTCGAGAGATGGCTGCGCGGTCCGTTTTCTTCGCCGTTCCACGAGACCCATGCCACGGCTTTCCGCCAATCTGAGTTTTCTCTTCAACGAGGTGTCGTTCCTCGATCGCTTCGACGAGGCCGCGCGCGCCGGATTTCGAGCCGTGGAGTTCGCCTTCGCGTACGACGTGTCACCGGTCAAGATCTGCGCGCGGCTCGCCCGGCACCAGCTCGAGTGCGTTCTCATCAATGCGCCGCCCGGGGATCTCGGTGCCGGCGAGCGCGGGATCGCGGCGCTGCCCGGGCGCGAGCAGGAGTTCGCCGCGAGCTTCGCCACTGCCCTACGCTATGCGCGGGCGCTGGGTTGTTCGCGGATCCATGTCATGTCGGGCGTGGTCCCCGCGGATGCCGATGGCGATTGGCGCGCGCGGGCGCGGTCGACACTCGTGCGCAATCTGCACATGGCATGCGATGATGCCAAGCGCGATGGCATCGCCGTGCTGATCGAAGCGCTGAACCCGCGCGATGTCCCGAACTATCTGTTTTCGACGCAGGCGGAGGCGCACGCGATCCGCCAAGAGGTCGGCGCGACGAACCTAAACGTGCAGATGGATTTCTACCACGCGCAGATCGTCGAGGGCGACCTTGCGGCGAAGTTCGAGCGCTGGCTGCCGCACATCGGTCACGTTCAGATCGCGGGCGTTCCGGGGCGGCACGAGCCCGATGTCGGCGAGATCAACTACGCGTGGCTGCTCCGGCGCATCGATGAGCTTGGCTACACTGGCTGGGTAGGCTGCGAATACCGGCCGCTGAACGGCACCGCGGCCGGCCTGGGTTGGCGGGGACAATTGCTCGTCTAGATGTCGTGTCCGGGACTTATACTTAGGCCCGCGCGTATTGCAATACCTATCCGTTGTTCCGGAAAAAATCTGAGATCGCATGGAACTGGTGCTCGAACGCATCGAACAGCGCGTGGGCGTGCAGGTACACCTGTACCCGCTGGACCTTGCGCTGGTGCCACGCGCCGTGTCCGTGCTGCTGGGTGCCACCCAAGCCGGCAAGACCACGCTGATGCGCGTGATGGCCGGGCTCGACGCGCCGGCAAAGGGCAGTGTCAAGACCGACGGCGACAACGTGACTGGCAAGCCAGTGCGCGATCGCAACGTGGCCATGGTGTACCAGCAGTTCATCAACTACCCGTCGATGACCGTGGCGGACAACATCGCTTCGCCACTCAGGCTGCGCAAAGACGCTCTTTCCAAACGCGACATCGACGCTCGTGTCAACGAGATCGCCGCCAAGCTGCACATCGAACCGTTCTTGCGGCGCCTGCCCGCCGAGCTGTCGGGCGGCCAGCAGCAGCGAGTGGCGCTGGCGCGCGCGCTGGCCAAGAATGCGCCCCTGATGCTGCTCGACGAACCGCTCGTGAACCTGGATTACAAGCTGCGTGAGGAGTTGCGCGAGGAGCTCTCGCAATTGTTCGCCAATGGGCAATCCACCGTGGTCTATGCGACCACCGAGCCAAAGGAAGCATTGCTGCTTGGTGGCCACACCGCGGTGCTCGACGCGGGCGAACTGCTGCAGTACGGGCCAACGGCCGAGGTGTTCCACCGGCCGCGATCGATCCGCGTCGCGCGCGCCTTCAGCGACCCGCCGATGAATCTGGTGGCCGGCAGCGCCGGTGCGAACGGCGTGCTGCTGCCCGGTGGCGTGGCGTTGCCGCTTGCGTTACCTCCGAACCGATCGGAATCGCTCACGGTTGGCGTTCGCGCCGGCGCACTTCGGGTACACGCCCGGGAGGCGGACCTGGCACTGCCGGGCAGGGTCGAGCTGGCCGAGATCGCCGGCTCCGACACCTTTGTGCACGTGCGGACGACGATCGGCGAGCTCGTCGCTCAGCTCACCGGCGTACACGTGTTTTCACTTGGCGCAGCCGTCACGCTGTACCTGAATCCGGCAGAGTTATACGTGTTCGACGCGGCCGGCGACCTGCTCGTCGCGCCCAACGCCATCCTCGCCCGGCAGCACTGACATGGCCCGCATCGAACTCGATCTGGCGCACGCTTACGCGCCGAATCCGGAGCGCGATGAAGACTATGCGTTACTGCCGCTGAAGATGACGTTCGAAGATGGCGGTGCGTATGCGCTGCTCGGCCCTTCAGGCTGCGGCAAGACGACGTTGCTGAACATCGTATCGGGCCTCGTGAAACCTTCGCAAGGCCAAGTGAAATTCGACGGCACCGACGTCACCGGCCGCACACCGAGGCAACGCAACATCGCCCAAGTGTTCCAGTTCCCGGTCATCTACGACACGATGACGGTGGCCGAGAATCTGGCCTTCCCGTTGCGCAACCGTGGGATCGGGGCTGAAACGATCAAGAAGCGCGTCGGCGAAGTCGCCGAGATGCTTGAGTTGAGCGGCCAGCTGGGCAACCGCGCCGCCGGCCTGACCGCCGACGCCAAGCAGAAGATTTCGCTCGGTCGCGGCCTCGTGCGCGAAGACGTGTCGGCGGTATTGTTTGACGAGCCGCTAACTGTGATCGACCCGCAACTCAAGTGGCAGCTGCGGCGCAAGCTGAAGCAGATCCACCAGGAGCTCAAGCTCACGCAGATCTACGTCACGCACGACCAGGTGGAGGCCCTCACCTTCGCCGAGGAGGTGGTGGTGATGACACGCGGCCGGGCGGTGCAGGTCGGCAGCGCATCCGATCTGTTCGAGCGTCCCCAGCACACGTTCGTCGGCTACTTCATCGGCTCGCCAGGCATGAATTTTCTGCCGGCACGCGCGGACGCCGCGGGCATCAATGTGGCGGGCCAGCGTGTCATGGCGGCCAACGCGCGGCTCGCCGGCAGCGAAGCGCTGACCCTTGGGGTTCGCCCGGAATACGTGGTGCTCGCCGCGTCGGGGGCGCCCGGCGCGCTGCCCGCCATCGTGTCACAGGCGCAGGACATCGGCACCTACTGGCTCGTCACGGCGCGAGTCGGCAGCGGCGCCAGCGAATCCTTGATCCACGCCCGCCTCAGTCCGGCTCAGAACGTCCCGCAGGCGGGAGACGCGGTCTGGTTGAACGTCGTCGGCCCACACACCTGCTTCTACCGAAACGAAGAATTGATCGCCGGGGCGGCCGCATGAAGCCGGTCAACCAGAAGGCGTGGCTGCTGATCCTCCCTGTGGTCCTGTGCGTGGCGTTCTCGGCCATCCTGCCGTTGATGACGGTCGTGAACTACTCGGTACAGGACATCATCTCGCCCGAGCGGCGCGTGTTCGTCGGCACGGAATGGTTCAAATCGGTGATGCGCGATGATGACCTGCAGGGCGCACTGCTGCGCCAGATTACCTTTTCGCTCGCGGTACTGGCGGTCGAAATCCCACTCGGCATCGCGCTCGCCCTGGCGATGCCCGCGAAGGGCTGGAAATCGTCAGCGGTGCTGGTGCTGGTCGCGATCTCGCTGCTGATTCCGTGGAACGTGGTTGGCACGATCTGGCAGATCTACGGTCGCACCGACATCGGGCTGCTGGGTGTGGCGCTCGCCAGACTCGGCTTCGACTACAGTTACACCGGCAACGCCACGGACGCCTGGCTCACGGTACTGCTGATGGATGTTTGGCACTGGACGCCGCTGGTCGCGCTCCTGTGTTTTGCCGGCTTGCGCGCCATTCCCGACGCTTACTATCAGGCCGCGAGCATCGACGGGGCCAGCAAGTTCGCGGTGTTCCGCTACATCCAGCTGCCCAAGCTGCGCGGCGTGCTGATGATTGCCGTGCTGCTGCGCTTCATGGACAGTTTCATGATCTATACCGAGCCCTTCGTATTGACTGGCGGCGGGCCCGGCAACGCCACGACATTTCTGTCGCAGTATCTGACGCAAAAAGCCGTCGGCCAGTTCGACCTCGGCCCGGCGGCTGCCTTTTCGCTGATCTACTTCCTCATCATCCTCCTGCTGTGTTTCATCCTCTACAACTGGATGCTGCGGGTGGGCACCGCCGACAAGGAGTCAGCGCATGGATGACAGGCGCTTCAAAAAGAGAGCCATTTTCCTGATTGGCTACCTCGTGTTCGCCATCCTGCCGGTGTATTGGATGGTCAACATGTCGTTCAAGACGAACGAAGAGATCCTGTCCACATTCAGCCTGTGGCCGAACCATTTCACGCTGGACCACTACAACACAATCTTCACCGATGTGTCCTGGTACTCGGGGTACACCAACTCGCTGATCTACGTGGCCATCAACACGGTCATGTCATTGTTGGTGGCGCTCCCCGCGGCTTACGCGTTCTCGCGCTACACCTTCCTGGGCGACAAGCATGTGTTCTTCTGGCTTCTCACCAACCGCATGACGCCTCCAGCCGTGTTCCTGCTACCGTTCTTTCAGCTTTACACGACCCTCGGGTTGATGGATACGCACATCGCGGTGGCGCTCGCACACCTGCTGTTCAACGTACCACTGGCGGTGTGGATCCTGGAGGGCTTCATGAGCGGCATTCCGCGCGAGATCGACGAGACGGCCTATATCGACGGCTACTCGTTTCCGCGCTTCTTCGTCACGATCTTCATTCCGCTGATCAAGTCCGGCATCGGCGTTGCGGCTTTCTTCTGCTTCATGTTCAGCTGGGTCGAGCTGCTGATGGCGCGCACACTCACGAGCGTGAACGCCAAGCCGATCGTCGCGGTGATGACACGCACGGTCTCCGCCTCGGGCATGGACTGGGGCGTGCTCGCCGCGGCCGGTGTGCTGACCATCGTGCCAGGCGCGATCGTGATCTGGTTCGTGCGTCACTACATTGCCAAGGGATTCGCGATGGGCCGCGTCTAGGAGCCTCCTAGTGGCCTGCGGAATAGGAGTCTGCGATGTTCGAATGGATGGCATGGACCACGCCCGTGGCGGTGTTTTTTTGTTGCATCGCGCTGCTGCTAACGGCGATGACGGTGTGGGAGCTCAAGGCGCCGACTGTGCTGCGCAAAGGGTTCCTGCCAATCGCGACGACCCGTGGCGATCGCCTGTTTATTGGCCTTCTAAGCGCAGCCTACGTGAACCTGGCGTTCGTGGCGGTGAGCGAGAAGATGATCGCGTGGTTTGGTCTGGACCAGGAGCCTTCGATCTGGATCGGCTTCGTGATTTCAATGATGTTGCTTGCGCTGGTGATGCGCAAGGGTTAGCCTTTTCGAAAATGCGCCCGGCCGACATCTTCCCGGCCAGCTGGCGATCTCATCAATGGGAAGATCCGAGGAGACGACGATGAAATTGCGGTTGAATGCTTTGGCCTTTGCCATTGCGGCGCTGGCCTCCGGCCAAAACGCGTGGGCCGGTGAAGCCGAAGCCAAGAAGTGGATCGATGCGGAATTCCAGCCCTCGACCTTGACCAAGGATCAGCAGGCGGCCGAGCTGAAATGGTTCATCGACGCGGCCAAGAAGCTGCAGGCCAAGGGCGTGAAGGAGATCTCGGTCGTGTCCGAGACCATCACCACGCACGAATACGAGAGCAAGACGCTGGCCAAGGCGTTCGAGGAAATCACCGGCATCAAGGTCAAGCACGACATCATCCAGGAGGGTGATGTGGTCGAGAAGCTGCAGACATCGATGCAGTCGGGCAAGTCGATCTACGATGGCTGGATCAGCGACTCTGACTTGATCGGCACGCATTACCGCTACGGCAAGATCATGAACCTGACCGACTACATGGCCGGTGCGGGCAAGGAGTACACCAATCCGGGGCTGGATCTGAAGGACTTCATCGGCACGAGTTTCACGACGGCGCCCGATGGCAAACTGTATCAGCTGCCGGACCAGCAGTTCGCCAACCTGTACTGGTTTCGCGCCGATCTCTTCGCGCGCAAGGATCTTCAGGATAAGTTCAAGGCCAAGTATGGCTACGACCTGGGGGTGCCGCTGAACTGGAGCGCCTATGAGGACATCGCCGCGTTCTTCAGCGAAGACGTGAAGACCATCGACGGCAAGCCGATCTACGGGCACATGGACTACGGCAAGAAGGACCCGTCGCTCGGCTGGCGCTTCACCGACGCCTGGCTGTCGATGGCCGGCACCGCCGACAAGGGCATTCCGAACGGCATGCCGGTGGACGAGTGGGGCATCCGGGTCGCGGCCGACAAGTGCACGCCGGTGGGCGCGTCGGTGTCGCGTGGCGGCGCGGTCAACTCGCCGGCGGGCGTGTATGCGCTGACCAAGTACGTGGACTGGATGAAGAAGTACGCACCCAAGGAAGCCACCGGCATGACTTTCGGCGAAGCCGGCCCGGTGCCTGCGCAGGGCCAGATCGCGCAGCAGATCTTCTGGTACACCGCCTTCACGGCCGACATGACAAAGCCCGGTCTGCCGGTCGTCAACGCCGACGGCTCGCCGAAGTGGCGCATGGCCCCTGGCCCGAACGGCCCGTACTGGAAGCAGGGCATGCAGAATGGCTACCAGGACGTGGGCTCGTGGACCTTCTTCTCCGGCCATGACGCCAACAAGACGGCCGCCGCCTGGTTGTATGCGCAGTTCATCACGGCCAAGACGACGTCTCTGAAGAAAAGTATTGTCGGATTGACCTTCATTCGGGACAGCGACATTCGCTCAGACTACTTCACCCAGAATGCCAACAAGTACGGCGGCCTGATCGAGTTCTACCGCAGCCCGGCGCGGGTGGCGTGGACGCCGACCGGGACCAACGTGCCCGACTACCCCAAGCTCGCGCAGCTGTGGTGGAAGAATGTGGCGGTGGCCGTGACCGGCGAGAAGACGCCGCAGGCGGCAATGGACACGCTGGCCGACGAGATGGACCAGGTGATGGCCCGTCTCGAACGTGCCGGTATGACCCATTGCGCACCCAAGCTCAACGCAAAGAGCGACCCCAGCAAGTGGCTGAGCGACACCGGCGCGCCGTGGAAGAAGCTGGCGAATGAAAAACCGAAGGGCGAGACCATTGCCTATGAAACGCTGCTGAATGCCTGGAAGGCGGGCAAGGTGCGCTGACCCGAGACCGCTGCGCCCTGCCTCGTTATCGTCAGATCTGCCCCCGGCATAGCCGTGTCGGGGCGCATTTTCATCGTGGCAGCGTTCTCGATTTGTGCTTTGATCGCATCAGCCAAGCAACCCGATCCTGGTCGAAACTCTGCCTGCGTATCTAGACTGTGCGGGCATTGCGGCGTCTAAGCAAATGTGTCGAACTTTCTTACATTGGCCAGACGTCGCCTGGATCTTAAACAAGAGATGTTGTTGGTAAGTAGCTGAACTTTCGCAATTCGGCCGGAAATGGAACGCTTCTTGCGACGAAGCTCGGGTCACAGTGCCAGCATGGAGGCCAGATGAAGTCCATCCTCGATCCTTCGTTCCGCTACACAAAAAGCATAGAAACCGATTTGCGAAAGACTTTTGCAAGAGTCCGTCGCGAGCTGCGCAAAAAACAACAAGAACAGTCAACAGTTGGCGTAGGAGCGACAAGAAAGGTTCTTCCCTTTCATGCCCGGTAGGCGGTATGTAGGGGCGTGACGCGATCGGATTCGATGCGTTCGTCTGCCTAGCGACCTGCAACAGACACCTGCACAGCGAGCTGTGGGCATGTAAATCTTGTAATTGCTGTAGTACCTCGCCAGAGGCACTTCCTACTCGGTACTGGGTCTTGGCCGGCGACGGATTGTTTGCTTCCGCCCCGTTTTAGCGCTAGTCTGAGGATCCATCCTCCGATAGGGGCTATGCCATGTCCATCTGGAAAGACAATACGGCCTCGCGGCCGATCCCCACGCCTGCGCCCGAAGCCAGGGAACCGGCCCGATTCGACGCTCCGTCAAAGCTTGAGCTCGCCCCCAGCCCCGCCGTCCCCAGCCCTGCCGCTGCCCCGGCGGCACGTACCGACACCGGGCTGGCCCGCAAGGAGTCGCTGATCGCTGCCGACATCACCATCGAAGGCAAGATCGAAGGCGGTGGCAGCGTACGCATCGCCGGCAAGTTCAAAGGCGACGTCAGCGTCCAAGGCGATCTCACGATCGAGGCCGGCGCCAAGCTGACCGGCGGCGTGCGCGCCGACAAGGTCACGATCGCGGGCGAACTGGAAGGCAGCGTCGTGGAAGCCTCGCGCGTTGATTTGCTGCCGACGAGCGTGGTGATCGGCGACCTCAAGGCCGGTTCGCTGACGGTCGCGGCCGGCGCCCGCATGCGCGGTCAGGCCGAGTTCGGCTGGGACGACGGCAAGGGCCCGAAAGCTGGCAAGCACAGCAGCGACCACCGCGTGGAGAGTGGCGTCGGCTCATGAGCAGCGTGCAGCCGGGCAGCGCCGGGGCGACCCGCGAATGTCCGCACTGCCGGGAGACCATCCTCGAAAGCGCAGCCGTGTGTCCGGCCTGCCGGCATTACCTGCGCTTCGATGCCGGCGCCGATGTGCCCCAGGCGCCCGCGCTCACGCCGCTGCGCATCGAAGGCAGCATCCGGCATCCCGCCGACGGCGAACCGTGGGAATACACGGTCGTCGTGTCGATACGCAACGATCGTGGTGCAGAAATCGCCCATAAGCTCATCGGCGTGGGCGCGATGAACCCAAACGAGCAGCGCTCCTTCACACTGTCGGTTGAAGCCGTGCCGGCCAAGGCGAGGGGTCCCGGGAAGGGCGGCACGCGGCACTGAGCACCAAAGGGTGACGAGCAGCGGGCGGATGGTCGCTCTAGCGCGATGCCGCACGCGTGTTCAGAAAAACCGAGTACAGCGATGTCGTGCCACAGATGAACAGGCGATTCAGTTTCGGCCCGCCGAAGCACACGTTGGCCACGGCTTCGGGAATCCGGATCTTGCCCAGCAGCGAACCATCGCTGGCATTGCAGTGCACGCCATCGCCGGCCGAAAGCCACAGGTTGCCGTGCACATCGACGCGAAAGCCATCGTACAGGCCCACCGGGCAGGTGGCGAATACCTCGCCGCCCGAGATCGAGTTGCCGTCGGCCGACACCTTGGAGCGCCGCACATGGTGTGGCCCGTCCACCTTGTGCGTGAGGCCGGTGTCGGCAATGTAAAGCAATGATTCGTCGGGCGAGAACGCCAGCCCATTGGGTTGCACGAAGTCCGAGGCGACGATGGAAACGCGGCCGCTGATCGGGTCGATGCGGTAGACGTTGTTGGCACCGATCTCGCTGGGCGAGGCGTCACCCTCGTAGTCCGAGTCGATTCCATAGCTCGGGTCGGTGAACCAGATGCTGCCGTCGCTCTTGACCACCACGTCGTTGGGCGAGTTGAACCGCTTGCCGTCGTAGCGGTCGGCCAGCACGGTGCGCTTGCCGTCGAACTCGGTACGCGACACGCAGCGGCTGCGGTGTTCGCACGAGACAAGGCGGCCCAGGAGGTCGACGGTGTGGCCGTTGCTGTTCATCGCCGGCTGGCGGAACGCCGAGACGGAGCCGTCGGTCTCGTCCCAGCGCAGTATGCGGTCGTTCGGAATGTCGGACCAGACCAGATAGCGCCCGGCCGCGAACCACGCCGGTCCCTCGGCCCAGCGGCAGCCGCCATAGAGCTTCTCGACATGGATGTACGGGAGCGCCAGCTTGCGAAAGCGCGGGTCGATGACTTCAAAACTGGGCGTGAGTTCGAGGCTCATCGTGTCGTACTCCGATCGAATGGGGGCCAACAGTCCCTAATCCGAATGCCGCCGGCCGCGGCCATAAATCAGCAGCATCGCAATGATCACGATGCCATAGGCGACGTGGCGGCCGAATTCCTCCATCTGCATCACCGATAGCATCGACTGCAATAGCGTGATCAGGATGACGCCGGCCACGGTACCGAGGTAGCTGCCGCGACCACCGAGGATCGAAGTGCCGCCGAGCACCACCGCGGCAATCGCCGGCAGCAGGTAGGGGTCGCCCATCGCCTGGGCCGCCTTGCTGGCATAGCCGGCGAGCAGGACGCCGCCGAAGGCCGAGAGGCCACCGGAGAGCGCGAACGCCGCCATCACTACGGTGCGGGTGCGCGCACCAGACAGGTACGCGGCGCGCTCACGGTTTCCGATTGCATAGACCGTGCGGCCGAAAGTCGTGCGTGTCAGCAGGAAAACGGCGACGACACCGACCGCCGCCCACACCAACAGCGCGTTCGGAATGCCGACTAGACTGTGGCCCGTGGCAATGAAGCGCATTGCCGGCGACGACGAATCCTGCGGCGAAAAGCCCCCGGTATGCACCACCATCAGTCCTTGCGCGACGGCGTTCACTGCCAGGGTGACGACCATCGACGGGATGCGAAGAAACGCCACCCCTGCGCCGCTGACCATCCCCAGCGCAATGCCGCAGCCGATGCCCACGGGAATCGCCAGTACCTCGCCGAGCGGCCCCCAGCCGGTGGCCGCCGTCGCCATCATCCCGCCTACGGCAACGACCCATGGCACCGACAGGTCGATTTGTCCGAGCAGGATCACGATCATCATTCCGGTCGCGATGATGCCGAGGAAGGAAGCGACCTTCAGTTGCTGCAGCAGGTATTCCGGCGACAGGAAGCTGCTCGAATAGAGGCTTCCGACAAGCAGCACGACCACGATACAGCCGAATGCTGATGCGATCGCGGGGTCGATGCGCCGGCGCATGCTCGCGGCCAAGTTGCCCGCCACGCTGCCGGAGCGGTTGGCGCGAGCCCTCAACTCAGCCATACAAGTCGAGTCGGTTGCGGATGTGCAGCAGCCGGACGGAGCCGAGGCATACGGCCGCGACCAGCACCATGCCCTGGAACAGCGGCTGCCACAAAGGTTCGACGTTGAACACGAAGAGCAAGTCGCCGATGGTGCGGAACATCAGCGCCCCGAAGATCGCGCCGATCGCGCTGCCCGAGCCGCCAAACAGCGACACCCCGCCCAGCACCACCGCGGCAATCGAATACAACGTGTAGGTGCTGCCGTTGGCCGCCGACGCCTCGCCCGAGTAGGTGACGAAGGTGAGGAACAACCCGGCCATCGACGCGAGCAGTCCCGACAGCGTGTAGGCGACGAACTTGGCGCGACGGATCGGCACACCCGACATGTAGGCGGCGACCTCGGACGATCCGACCGCATAGGCGGCGCGACCTATGCCCGAGCGCCGGAAGGGCAGCCAGACGATCGCCACCAGAGCAAGCAGCAGCGCCAGGCTTGCCGGCACGCCGCCTTGCAACTGGCCGGTCAGCGCGTCCGCGAGGGAGGCATTGACGTCGCCACCGGGAACGCGCCGGAGCGCAAGCGCGGCTCCGTAATACACCGCGCCGGTGGCAATGGTCGTGACGATCGGCTGCAGCCGTCCGTAGATCACGATGAGTCCGTTGATCGCGCCGCACAGGGAACCGACGAGCATCACACCGATCACGCCCAATGCCGTCATCAGCGGCGAGCCGACGACGATACTCGAGGCGAGGCAATTGGCGAGCACCATCACCATTCCGACCGACAGGTCGATGCCCGACGTCAGCACGACCAGCGTCTGCGCCATGGCGACGATCGCGAGCAGTACCCCCTTGTTGGCCGCTGTCGTTGCGACGTTGGCGTTGAGGCCCGCGGGATGGTTAGCGGCGTAGATCGTGAACATCACGACGAAGGCCGCGAAGGCGAACAGCGTACCCTTGTGCTCGCGCAACCAGTAGGACCCGTCGCCGCCCATCAGGAGAACTTCGTGTTTCACACTTCGGTATTCGCCCTTGGAGCGGCCCGGCGGGCTCATGTCGATGCCGCCTGCGTTGCGCAGGTGCTCCGGAATTCCGCATCGATGTTCAAGGCGCCGCTGATCAGCGCGCGTTCGGTGATCTCGGTGCCGATCAGTTCGCGCTTGATCGCACCGTCGTACATCACGAGCACGGAGTCGCAGCAGCCGACGAGTTCGTCGTAGTCGGTCGAGTAGAAGAGGATCGCCGCCCCGGCACCGGCGAGGTCGCGCAGCAGCTGGTACATTTCCTGCTTGGTACCGACGTCGATGCCGCGCGTCGGATCGTTCAGCAAGAGGATGCGCGGCGTCATCATCAACCACTTGCCGATGACGACCTTCTGCTGATTGCCGCCGGAGAGTGACCCGGCCGGTAGGGCGGTGCCGTTGGTGCGCACTCCGAGCAGCCGCACAATCCGCTCCACCGCGTCGCGTTCGGCTGCCGCATCGATGATGCCCCAGCGCGATAGCGTTCCGAGTGCGGCGAACGAAAGGTTGTCGCGCACCGACATCGGTAGCATCAGGCCCTCGGTCTTGCGGTCCTCCGGGATCAGCGCCATGCCGATCTCCTTGCGCTTCGCGACGTGCGGACCGGTGATGGCGGCGGGTCTGCCGTCGATCAGTACCTCGCCGGTCATGCCGCGCAGCACCCCGAAAAGCGCGAGCAGCAATTCGCGCTGGCCCTGGCCGTCGAGTCCACCGAGGCCGATCACCTCGCCGGCGTGCAGTCGAAGCGAGATGTCGTTCAACCGATCGGTCCAGCACAGGTGGCGCACCTCGAGGCGCGGCGCCGCATCGTTCGGCACTCGCGTCGCTCGCGTCGGAAACACCGCGTTGTACTCGCGGCCGATCATCAGTTCGACGACCTCGTTGTCCGTCTTTGCACCCGCGGTGTAGCTCGCGACGCTGCGGCCGTTGCAGAACACCGTGCACTCGTCGGCCAGTTCGGCGATCTCGTGCATGCGATGCGAAATGTAGAGAAGGGCGAGCCCTTCCGCACGCAGCCGTTTCAGAACGCCGTAGATCTTCGTCACGTCGGCGGCGGTCAGCGCCGACGTGGCTTCGTCGAGGATCAGGATGCGCGGCTTCCTGGCGAGCGCCTTCGCGATCTCGACCATCTGCCGCCGCGACAGCGACAGGTCCTTGACCAGCGCCAACGGATGGATGTTGTCGGCGCCGGCGCGAGCCAGCGCCTCCTCGGCCATGCGGCGCTGCGCCGGGCGGTCGATGAGCCCGAAGCGGCGCGGCGGGTTGCTGATCGCGATGTTGTCCGCGACCGAAAGATCGGGGATCAGCGACAGCTCCTGGAAGATGCAGGCGATGCCGGCGGCATTGGCCGCAGACGGCGAGGCGAACGAGACCGGATCGCCGTCGAGCAGCATGACGCCCTCGTCCGGCGCGATGACGCCTGCCATTATCTTGATCAGTGTCGACTTGCCTGCGCCGTTCTCGCCCAGAACCGCATGGATGCGGCCGGCCTCGATCGTCAATTCGGCGCCCGAGAGAGCGCGCACGCCGCCAAAGCGCTTGGAGACGCCTTGCATGACAAACAGGCTCATAGTTGACTGCGGGGACCGGAGCCCCCGCACCCACGCCTATTTGTTCGCTTCGGTCTGTCCCATGATTTCCTGCGCGGTGAAATTGATGCCGCAGGTCGGAAACGAATTGCCGACGAAGAAGTTGTCGGACAGCGTGGCATAGTAGTCGGTCCCGTCCTTCAGGTTCGGGTACTCGACCCGTGCCAGCGGCAGCTTCACCGACTGCGGCACCACCTTGCCTTCGAGCGCGGCAATCGCCGTCTTGAGCGCAACCGCCACCTGGGCCGGGCCCGTGCCCCCCGACGCGCATTTCAGGCCCTCGCTCCCGTACTTGCCGCAGAACTTGCGAAAGCCGTTCTCGGTCTCGCCGCCGAAAGGTACGAACGGATGCTTGGCATCGATCATCGCCTGCACGACTCCCGTGTCGCCGCCCTGCGCGGTGATGGCATCGAAGCGCTTGTGCACGGCGATCGCGTCGGCTGTCACCTTCTGCGCCGTCGGGTCGTCCCACTTGCCGATGACTTCGACGGTGTCCCATTTCTTGCCCGAGGCCTTGAAGACCTCCTGGATGCCGTCATGCCGGTCGCGATCGACCGACGTGCCGGAGACACCGCGCACCTCGAGCACCTTGCCGCCATTCGGCACGTTCTTCACCAGCCATTCGGCCCAGTACTTGCCGAGCCCTTTCTGGTCGACGTTGACGTTGATCGCCTCTTCGGTGTCGAGGATGTTGTCGAACGCCACCAGCACGACGCCCGCATCGTTGGCACGCTTGATCACGGGCTTGAAGGCTGCCGGATTCTGCGCGTTCACCACGATGGCGTCATAGCCCGAGTCGATGAAGTTGTTGATCGCTGCGATCTGCGCGGCGACGTCTTCGCCGGTGGAGACGACCTTGAACTCCTTGAGCTTCGCGGCGACGTCGGGCTGCGCCGCATAGGCCTTGGCCGTCTTGATCATCTGGATGCGCCAGGTGTTGGCGATGTAGCCGTTGGCGAGCGCAATCCGGTAGGGCCCTTTCTTTGCCGGATACTGGAACAGCTTGGTATTGCCGGCCCACGGGGCGAAGCACTGCGGATCGGAGTTGGGGAGCGTCACCACTTTCGGCGGCGCGGCGCTTGCGATTCCGGCGGCAAGCAGGGCCGTCGCAGCGGCAATACAGGAACGGTATCGCATCAGAGCCTCCTCAGTTGGTTTGGACTTGCGGCTACCGATGCCACCGGCAGCAATCGCAGCTGACGTCTTGTTCTAGACCGCACGCCCGACGCCGGAGCGGACCCGCAGGAGCATACATTCGGTCATGCAATCATACAAATCGCGGGCAGGTTGCTCGGTCAATCGGAGCGACTTTGCCGCACATAGCTTGGATGGGGCGCTGCGGCCGCTGTTGGGCCGCACCCGGACCCGCTGGCCGTCATCATCGTCACACAAACCGGCGCTACGTGTTCAGTGCTACGTGTTCAGAGATCGAGCACGGAGTCGAGACCGCGATGGACGCCAACCAGCGCCGACACCTTGTGAATAGCGAGCAAAGCCCCGTCGACGTACGGGCGAGCGCTGTTCCCCGAGTCGTGACGGATTGTCAGCCGCTGATCCGGCATTCCGAAGATGACTTCGGCGCTGATCACGTATCCGGGCAGGCGAACCGAGTGAACCTGGGATCCAGACAGCGTGGCACCTCGGGCTTCTCGTGGCCCCACGGTCCGTTCCACCGGGACCGAAGGCTCGGGATGGCGCACTTTCGCCAGGCGAGCCGCGAGTTCGCGGGCGGTCCCGCTCGGCGCGTCGATCTTGTCGTCGTGCGCGTAGTCAATGATCTCCCACTGCGGAATGAGCTTGGCGGCAGCTTCGGCAAACTTCTGCAGCAACACGACCGTCAAGGCAAAGTTGCCGCAGGCGAGGACCCCGCGATGCTGCTTGCGGGCGACGACATCGATCTCCGCGAAATCGCCGTCAGTGAGACCCGAGGTACCCACGACCACGTGCATCCCGCGCTCGAGCGCGGTCAGAATGTTGGTCTTGGCGCTGTCCGGTTTGGTGTATTCGACGAAGACGTCGCAGGGGTTGGCGAGCGCCTCCGCGGCCGAGGGGTAGACGGGGCAGGTGAGGTGCGGCTCACCCAGTACCTCGCCCAAGCTACGGCCCGCGTGCTTGCGCGAGATGGCAGCGACGAGCGCGAGGCCAGCAGTCTTCGCAATCGAGCGCGCAAGCTCGGAACCGGCCCAGCCGGTTGCACCCGCCAAACAGACTTTGATCGCCATGGAAGCTGCCTCAGCCAGTTCGAGGGATGATACCTTGTATATTCGATTTGAATGATTTTGGAGCGTGCTCGTTACGTGCGGTGGAAACTATAGTTCCTCCGGGGAGGCCGCTGATGCCTGAAGGATCGCAGCTGACAAGATAATCAGAGGCGGGTCGCCAGTTCGCGCGTGAGCTGTGCGGCCGGAACTTCTTTGCATCCGGTCGCGTTCTGACCCGACCAGAGCGGGGAAAAATCGCCCGAGCCTTCGGCCTCGGCCTTTGCACGCAACGGAGCGATGGCCGAGGTGGCCAGCGGGAATGCGGGGGCACCGGAATTGATCGGACCGAGTGCTCTCATCAGATGATTCACGATCCCACGGGCGGGGCGGCCGGTAAATAGATTCGTCAGCGCAGTGTGGCGTGCGGTCTTGCCCTTCAGCGCTGCGCGATGAATCGCGCTGATCGCGGCTTCGGGGCAGAGGAGGTACGCTGTACCGATCTGCACACCGACAGCGCCGAGCGCCATTGCAGCTGCGACGCCTTGCGCATCGGCGATGCCGCCGGCAGCGACGACGGGCAACTTCACCGCGCGCACGATCTGCGGCAGCAGCGCAAACGTGCCGACCTGCGTAGTCAGGTCCTCCGACAGGAACATGCCGCGATGTCCACCCGCTTCCACGCCTTGCGCGATGATGGCGTCGACGCCGTGCGCTTCGAGCCAGAGTGCCTCTTCGACAGTCGTCGCGGAGGACAATATTTTCGAGCGCCAGGATTGCACCCGTGCCAGGAGACCCGCGGGCGGTAGACCGAAATGGAAACTCACCACGGCCGGCCGATAGTCCTCGAGCACGTCGGCAAACTCGGCGCTGAACGGCGCGCGTCCCGGCCCGCTCGGGATGCTTGCAGGATCGATCCCGTACCGCATGTAGTAAGGCATGAGCGTCGCGCGCCAGGCAGATTCGCGCTCGGCATCGGCAATGGGCGCCGTGTGGCAGAAGAAGTTGACGTTGAAAGGTTTGCTCGTATGCGTCTTGATCGACTCCAGCTCCTTACGCAGGCCATCCGCAGTAAGCATGGCACAAGGCAAGGAACCCAGACCACCGGCGCCCGAAACCGCGATCGCCATGGCGCCGCCCTGCGCGCCCGCCATCGGCGCCTGGATGATCGGCAGTTCGATCCCGAGAAGTTCGTTCAGCTTCGTCATATGCTAGGCGCGTGCGTAGCGTCTTCGATGCGGGAGGAAAGGCGGCGGGAGGACACGCCGATGTTCATCGCGGCGGTTAGGAAGAGATACGGCCTGGCCTAGCGAACTGTGTCCAGGGCGGTAGTTCGTCTGACAGCCGAAGCCGGCGGCTCGCCGTCAGCGCGAGTCGCCGGTCCGGAGCCGCGCCTCGAGCCCCGAGGACGCAAGGCTCTTCTCGATTGCCTCCGCAATCGCGTCGCGCCTTGGCGCCGTGGCGCTGCGCGCTGTCGCTTCTGCCCCTGCGCCCCGAGTAAACGGGCCAGCGCGGCCTCTGCATCCATCTGGAGACGCACGCGGCCGATATCCTCCGCCAGCGCGGCAGCGCGGGACAACTCCGCCTTCGCCTCGACGTACGCCTTCTCCGCAAGCAAAGCCTCGCCGCGCCAGCGCCGCGCGACCGCCTCGAGCTCGCGCAGGCCGTTCGGCTCGGCGATCGCGAGCAGTTCGTCCCCGTACTCTCGGCAGCGGATCGCGTCGCCCGCCGCGAGCGCAATCTCCGCCAGTCCGTCGATACACCGGACCATCAAATAGCGCTCCGAGGTGCGGCGCGTTTGTTCGAGCGTGGCCTGCAAGCGCCGGCGCGACGTCCCTCTGCCCGAGCCGCGACCGCGCGACGGCGACGTGTGCGTCGATCGCGGCGCGCCAGAACATGATGCCGGTGTCGCGCCCGAGCGCCAGTCCGCGCTCCAGTTGTTCGAGCGCCAGTTCGTTCAGGCCGAGGTCGAGCAGCAGATGCCCGATGAAATCGTAGGCGATGAGCTGATAGCGCACCTGCCGGAGACTCTCGAGCCAGCGCAGGGTCTTGCGCATACCGGACCACGCCTCGCCGTAGCGGCCCGTGCACGCCCGGACATGGTCGAGTCCGAGCAGCGTCGGTCCAATGTGCCACTGCAAGTCTGCGGCACGCGCGATTTCGAGCGCCGCCTCGAAGTTCGCCATTGCGCGCGGGTAGTCGCCGAGGCCCTTGGTCCCGACGGACGCGTGCCCGATCATCATCAGGTTCTCGGACTCGTAGCTCTTGTCGCCGATGCCGCGGGCAAGCTCGAGCGACCGGGTGTAGCACTCGATCGCCGCCGCGGGCTCGGCGTTCGCGAAGTGCGCCTCGCCGCGGCCGTGGTAGGCCTGCACCGCGACGAGATCGGCGAAACCCGTGCGCTCGCAGATCTCGACCGCCTGCTGGTGAAATCCGATCGCCTGGTCGTTCAGCCCGGTGCTCCATGCGACCGTCCCCAGGTGATAGAGGGTGTCGGCGGCGTGGCGCTCGTCGTTCATGGCGCGGGACTCCGCCAGCGCTTCGGTGAGGCACGCAGTCGCCTCTTCGTAGGCATCTGCGCGTCGATAGGCCATGCCCAGCTGGACCAGCGCGTCACGCGTCTTTTCGCGGTCGCCGCCAGCGCGCACCGCATCGACGACGCGGCGAATGTCGGCTACTGCGCCTTGAGTCTGTCCGGCCTGCGCGCGGGCCGCGCCGCGCCGCTCGTAGATCGCGAGGCGTTGACTCTCGTCCAGTGCCTCCGGGTGCGACTCGGACAGCGCGACCGCGCGATCCAGCCAGTGCAACGCATCGCGCATCGCGAACAGCGTCTGCGAGCGTTCGCCGGCGAGGACAAGGTAGCGGAGCGCCTTCGACCAGACGTGAGCGCGCTCGTAGTGCTCCGCAAGCTGGGCGTCGCGTTCGTGCGTTTCGCTTTCGCCGCGGCGTTCCAGGGCTTCGGCCACCGACTGATGCAGCAGTCTGCGCCGCGCCCCGCCGATGTCGCGATAGACCACCTCGCGCACCTTGTCGTGGCTGAAATCGTATACGCCGCCCTCGGGTTCCTCGCGCAGCAAACGGCGCTTGACAAGCGCCTCCACCGCGTCGAGCAGCTGCTCCTCGGGCTCGCGTGTCACGTCGAGGAGGGTGTCGAAGTCGAAGCGCCGGCCGAGGACCGCGGCGGTTTCGAGCATCGGCCGGAGCTCCTTGGGCACGTGCGCGAGTCGCACGCGCACGGCGGCACGCAACGCGTCCGGGAGCAATCCCGGTCCTCCGCTCGCGCGCGGTTCCAGTTGCGTCTCGCCCTCGCTCAGGGACTGCAGGATCGAAATCAGGAAGAACGGATTGCCTTCGGTTTCGCGATGCAGGCGCTCGGCCAATCCCGGCGCGCCGAGGTTCGAATCGGCGAGCGCCGCGACAAGTCTCTCGGTATCCGCAGGCCCCAGTCGGGCGAGCGGCACACGGCGCGCGCCGGTCTCGCGGCGCAGGCTCTCGACCAGCCGTGCGAATCGCTCGTCGCTGTCGACGTCCTCGTCACGATAGGCGTAGATCACGAGCACCGGGCGCTGAGCGGCGTGGCGGGCGAGGTAATGAAGCACCTGCGCGCTGGCGTCGTCGGCCCACTGGATGTCGTCCACCATGAGAATGGACGGACGACCGCCTCTCGATGCCTCGAGGAGTTGGCCCACTGCACGGGGCAGGCGCGCCTGCCGCGCCTCGGGAAAATCATTCGACAGCTGCGGCAGGCCCGGAAAACGCTCGCCTACCTCGGGAACCAGGGCGGCGAGCTCGGCGAGCGACACGGGCGCCAGATTGCGCAGCGCGGCAGCCGATACGCGGTCGAGCGCGCGCGTGACGAGGTCGATCACGGGCTGGTACGGCATCGCGCGTTCGATCTCGTAGCAGTTCGTCGCGAGCGTCGGCAGGTCCGTGGGCGTCGGCGTAGCGCGCGACCTCGCGCATCAACCGGCTCTTGCCGATACCCGGCTCGCCTTCGATCAGAACGGTGTGCCCGGCGCCGGCGGTGAGCCGCGCGATGAGTCCGATGAGCAGGCCGTACTCGTTGCTTCGGCCGACGAATGGTGTGGCATCGCTCGTGGAGCCGATTGCCGGAATCGAGCGGGGAATGGATCGATGAGCCGGGCGCAGCGGCGCCCGCGTCGTTGCCGACCGGCACTGGCGTCGAGTCGCAGACGGTCCGCGGCGCGCACGGCACGTGCCGCATCGAGGAAATCGCGCCGCTCCTCCTCGGGTATGGCGAGCGACGTGGCGAGCCGTTCGGCGAGCCGCCGCGATGGACGACGCTCGTCGGCCTCGATCTTTCGGATCGAGAATCCCGAGCAGCTCGACCCGCTGGGCGAGCGCCTCCTGGGTGAGATCCAGCGCTTTGCGGCGACGCCGCAACCAGTAGCCAAACGAATGCGTCCGGTCCTGCACGTCGTCTGACCCTCCGCCGACCTGCTACGACGCGTTTGATTCTAGCAGCTTTGTCCCGCTTTTTGTCCCGCTTTGCGGGACCCCGTGGCCGCTCCCGCGGAGTGAAATGGCGGCATGTCGATCGGCAACTCCGAATCCGGTATCCGACGACGAGCAAAGGACCACGTTCCTGCACCGGGAATGTCCACATCCACGTCACCAGGAGTACAGCCATGTCCGCAGCCGTTTCCGACGCAGTCATTTCCGCTTCCTCGCCCGCCGTCGATCTCGCCGCGGTCAAGACCCGCCAGCAGGCCGCCTGGTCCACGGGCAACTATGCCGTCGTGGGCACCACGCTGCAGATCGTCGGCGAGAACCTGTGCGAAGCACTCGACCTGCGCTCCGGCGCGCGCGTGCTCGACGTCGCCGCCGGCAACGGCAATGCCACGCTTGCGGCCGCGCGCCGCTGGTGCGACGTGACCTCCACCGACTACGTGTCCTCGCTGCTCGAGTCCGGGCGCGCGCGCGCGCAGGCCGAAGGCCACACGATCCAGTTCCAGGAAGCCGACGCCGAGAACCTGCCGTTCCCCGACGCGTCGTTCGACGTGGTGATGTCCACCTTCGGCGTGATGTTCACCCCGAACCAGGACAAGGCGGCGAGCGAGCTCGCGCGCGTCTGCAGGCCCGGCGGCAGGATCGGCCTGGCGAACTGGACGCCCGAGAGCTTCATCGGACAGCTGTTCAAGACGATCGGCAAGTACATCCCGCCCGCGCCGGGCGTGAAATCGCCGGCACTGTGGGGCACGAAGGCAAGGCTCGAGGAGCTCTTCGGCAAGACCGCGCAAGGAGATCCGCACGACCAGCCGCGAGTTCACCTTCCGCTACCGCTCGCCGGCACACTGGATCGAAGTGTTCCGCACCTACTACGGCCCGATGAACAAGACCTTCGGCGCGCTCGATGCCGAGAAGCAGGCTGCCTTCACCCAGGACGTGCTGGCGCTCATGGAGAGCCGCAACCGCTCGGGCGACGGCACGCTGGTGCTGCCGAGCGAGTACCTCGAAGTCGTGATCGAGCGGAAGTGATGCAACAATCCTTCCGGAGGATATCTCGAAGGAAATGGGCGGCTCGGGCGTCAGCGTAGCCGAGCATCCGGCGTCTGGTGCGACCGCACCGGATGCGAATTACTTTGGAAACATGAGCTGCACCTGCGCGCGAATCTGCCAGTTCGCCCCGAAATCGGGCCTGACGACGTTGTAGTAGGCCGAAAGCTGTGTGTTCACCGGCAGCTTGCCCAAGTGGAAGATCTTGCCGACACCTCCACCCAGAGGCACCGTCCACTGGTTGCCACTGTCCGCCTTCCAATCCACCGTCCAGATCGGCGCACTGGTGAGATAGAAGCCCTCGGGGAAGTTGTAATTGACGAACGGCTGTATCAGCCCGGTGCTGTACGAGCCGCCCTGCTTGTCGCTGGTCAGCGACCAGATGTTGTTGACGAGAGCGCCGTAGACCCAGGGGTCGCCGTGGTCGAGGTGCAGCACGACGAACGAAGCGCCCATGCCCCAGTTCTTGTTGCCGACCTCCGCCGTGCTGTTGGTCGGGAGCTGAAAGACCGGCCCAACGCCCCAGATCCAGTGCCCGGGTTGGCTGGCGACAGGAACGCCGTGAACACCGTGTCGCCGATGCCGTTGGTGCTGTCGGTGCCCGGCCCGAGCGACGGCATCGAAATCACCGGCACGATCGTGCGCGTGATGATGTTCCAGTCCTTGTTGATCTCGATCGGGATCACCGGTTGGATGTTGAGGATGTTCTGCGTCCCCTTCTCCGGCCCGAAGTTCAAGTTGGTGTTGTTCTGGAACGGCAGGCTGATCAGGTTACCCACCGGATTCTGCGCGAGCTTCGCCAGTTCCTCGGCGCTCATTTCCGCATCCGCGGGTACAGTCACCGCCATCGCCGCCGCCAGGGCGGCCGCAGACATCCATCGTGATTCCGGCGTGGTCGCCATCCATCGCTCCGCGCGTCAATACCGCTTCGAGGGATTCTAACGTGAGTGTTGGGCGGATCTCTACCGATCCGGTATTCCAGCGGCACGCCCGCACCTTCCGCTGCGACCGATAGTCGCCGTGTAGGACGAACGATTACAACGAAATGAGCGCGCGTCCCACGAATGTGCCCGAAATGGGCCGCGACCACCGATGTCAAAACGGAAGCTGCGCGTGGTGACAAGCGTTGCAGCAACGACCGCGCTGGTGCTGCCTTGCCAGCTGCGATTTCGCGACTCTTTTACTGATGTGGAGGTAGGCAATGTTTCATTCGGACCATAAACACGTGACGGTGGCGGCGACCTTGGCCGGCTGCTTGGCGGTGGCGGCAACGGCCGTCGCCCAAATGCAACCTGCGACTCCGGCGCGACCGGCGACCCCCAGCTATTCTAATCCGGCGACGCCAATGCCGGCTGTAACCCCGAACAAATCGGAGACCGCTGCGTCGGCGTTCGAGAAGCTAGACACGTCGCATCTCGGATATGTATCCAAAGAAAATGTAGCCAAGCTCGACGGCTTCGACAAGGCGTTCACGCAAGCCGACCAGAACAAGGATGGCAAGCTCAGCCAAGATGAGTTCAAGGTCGCTTGGGGGATTTACACAGGCAACCCGCAGAAGAGCTGATCGCGGAAGCAGCTAGATAGATCGACTCGGGTTGGCGCCGATCGGGTTGCTTACGCGGATGAGGCCAGCGTCGTCGCCGCCGGCAGCCCGATCGGAGGGTTTAGATCAGAAGCCGTACACCCTCGAGCCCGAAACGCGCGAGACCACTCACCAGCAGCGCGACAATCACCGACAGCGACACGGAGAACAGCGCTTCGCGCCGGCCTATCGTTTTGAGCATCACGGCGAACGTCGAGATGCACGGGATGTAGAACGTCAGAAACAGCAGAAACGTCATGATCTGCACCTGGTCCA
This sequence comes from uncultured beta proteobacterium, assembly GCA_963844005.1. Taxonomy (GTDB): domain Bacteria; phylum Pseudomonadota; class Gammaproteobacteria; order Burkholderiales; family Casimicrobiaceae; genus CAIWHR01. Next base: position 77,970 of record CAWJMQ010000006.1, read on the forward strand.
GGTAGTGGCCGACGTCGAAGCTGCCGAGCGCCTGGTAGATCATCAGCAGCGACAGCTCCTTGCGCAGCACCCCGAACAGGATAGGCACGCCGAGTACTACGGGCAGCCCGAGCCACCAGTAGGTGATCGGGGAGAGGAGGGCGTTGATGTAGCGATCCGCACCGAAGTGCGCTAGCAGTGCCAGCACCACGCTGCCGCCGACCAGCAGTGGCGTAACGATGGTCAGGATGTCACGCGTGCGCTCCCACGTCTCGCGCAGCATTGGACGCCAGCGCGGCAGCATGTAGGGCGGAATCTCCTGCACCTGCCCCGGGCCGCCGCGCGGATAACGGAGCCGCAACACCTGTCCGAGCACGGCGATCACGACCATGGTGAGGAGAAAGATCGCGCACACCCCCAGCCAGCCCAGATACTTGCCGGCCAGCGCAAGAATGATCGCCGAGCGCGCAGAGCATGGTACGAAGGTCACGAGCAGGGACGCCATCACGCGCTCCCGGCCCGTCGTCGTGTTACCGATGGCGGAAATCGCCGGCACGTTGCATCCCAGCCCGAGCAGAAATGGTACCGCCACCCCGCCGTGCAATCCTATCCGGTGAAACATGCGGTCGACCGCGAAGGCAATGCGGGCCATGACGCCACATTCTTCCAGCGCCACCAGTAGCAGTACCAGCGGAATCATGTACGGCACCACGATACCGATGAGTCCGATCAATCCGTCGACCACCGCGCGCCCGACGACGCCGATGGTGGACTCCGGCCGCCATCCGGCTGTCCAAGTCACCAGCCGCGCGGAAGTCTCGCCGTCTATCCATCCGCTGACATAGAACACGACGAAGAGAACGGCGGCGAATACGGCCACGCTGCCGGCGAAACCCCAGCGAGGACTCAGGAACAGTTCATCGAGCCAGTAGCGCCAGCTGCGGTCTTCACGCGGCACGCCGAGCCGGGTCGCGGCTTCGAACATCGTTGCCGCGCGATGGTGGCGGTCGGCGTGCAGTTCGTCCGTCAATGGACGCGGTAGCGCCCGATCGGCGCTTGCAACCAGCCGTCGAACTTCCGGCAAGAATCCGGGAAAATGCTGCTGCATTTCGTCGAGAAAATACGGATCGCCCTCCGCGATCTGCGTCACGAGCAACTGCAGTGGCACGCGGAAGGCCTGCTGGATCTCCGGCACGCTCAACAACGATGCAAGCGGCTCGAGCGCGGTAGTGATGTGCTCGCTTGGTGGTTGCGGATGCGGGCGCACTTCTTCACGTACGACATGCGCTGCCGCGCGGAACAGCTCGGCGATGCCATGCCCCATGATCGCCGCGGTGGGTACGACGGGTGCACCCAGCCGCGCGCTCAGCATCCCGGCATTCACGTAAATGCCGCGCTCCGCGGCTTCGTCCATCTTGTTGAGCGCGATCACCAGCGGGCGACCGAATTTGACGAGCTTCAACGTCAGCTCGAGATGATTCTGGAGCGACGTGGCGTCGAGCACCTGCACGATGACATCCGGTGGCGCAAAGGGCGCCGGCGGGCCGTCCGGCTCATGGAACGAAACGGGCGGGCGCTCGTCGCCCCACAGCAGGTATTTCAGCGCCGCGCGGTCTTCCGACTCGAGATGGTGCGGTGAGCGGATGCTCGGCAGATCGATCACGCGGGCTTCGTCGAGCCCGATCTGCACCGCGCATTCGTCGTAGGAGCGGCGCGTGCCTGCCAGCGTGCCGCTCTGCACCGAGGTGCTCGCAACCGCGGCAAAGAATGTGCTCTTGCCGCTGTTGGGCAATCCCACGAGCGCAATGCGCAACCGCCGCCTACCTCGGAACAACGGCTCGCGCAGCGGTATCGTTGCGATGTGCGGGTTCGCGGCATTCATCGGTGCGATCGTCGTTCGGACGTCTGATCCTGGCCGGGAACGTCGCCATCGTCGCGGTACGACCCAAGCAGAAGCAACATGCTACCGAAAGGGGCCCACCGAGCGTCTTGATGTCGATCATTGGAGGCTCCGATTTCAGGCAGGAACGCCGCAGTTGGCCGCGAGCCGCTGGTTTGCAATAGACGCAGTTCCACCGAGGCGAACCGCGTCCGAGACCGGGCGGTCGCGTGCCATGGCAACGCGTTGTTGCAACATTCATCAGCAGGGTGACGCGTACTACCACGATCTCTCCGTTGGATGACTCTCGTCAAGGCGTGATACGCTGCCTCGGCCCATCCTCCGTTGGGTTAGATTTCCGATCCTTCGACCGTCCCGCGTTCACGGACCTGGACGATCAGCTGCGAGCCCCAATACCCGCGAAGTCAGTCAATCTTTCCAAGGAGACCGACCCATGATCCGTTATCGATCCAATAGCCTGCGGGCTCTCCTCTTGTGTGCGCTGCTGCTCATCGGTGGCTGTGCATCGGTCCGCCTCGACCCGTTGCCGTCCTGGAGTGACGGCCCGTCCCGGCAGGCCATCGTCGATTTCGTCCGCCAGACGACGGACGGCGCGAGCCCGCAGTTCGTCCCATCCGACCGACGCATCGCGACGTTCGACCAGGACGGGACGCTGTGGGTCGAGCAGCCAATGTATGCGCAGGTGATATTTGCGCTTGACCGCGTCAGGGATGTCGTGCGCGCGACTCCCGCGCTGGCGAACGAGGAACCGTTCAAGGCCGTGGTCACCGGTGATCGCGAGGCCATGGCGAAATTCACCGAACGCGATCTCCTGAAGATCGTCGCCGCGTCGGAAAGCGGACTTTCGGTGGAGGCATTCCACGAAGTCGTCAGGCGCTGGCTGGCGACGGCGAAACACCCGAAGTTCCAGCGTCCGTACACGGAGCTTGTATACGCGCCGATGCTGGAGGCGATGAAGTATCTGCGCGCCAACGGGTACCGAACGTACATCGTGACCGGCGGCGGGCAGGAATTCGTGCGCGCGTTCGCGGAGGAAGTCTATGGCATCCCGCCGGAGCAGGTGGTAGGGACGATGTTCAAGATCGCCTACGAGGTCCGCGACGGCCAGCCGGCGCTGATCCACGCACCAGACCTGTTTTTCGTCGACGACAAGGCCGGCAAACCCGTCGGCATCAACATGGTAATCGGGCGTCGGCCGCAGGCAGCGTTCGGCAATTCGGACGGCGACCAGCAGATGCTCGAGTGGACGGGAGGTGGCGCGGGCGCGCGACTTGAGATGATTGTGCTGCATGACGATCCGAGCCGCGAGTATGCGTACGGTCCGGCCGCGGGCCTCCCCGAGAGCAAGGTTGGGACGTTCACGCAGGCTCTGTACGACGAAGCAAAGAAAAAAGGCTGGACGGTCATCAGCGTGAAGCGCGACTGGAAACGGGTCTTCGCGTTCGAGCCATGAGCGGTCAGACTGCGGTGGATTCTTTGAGGGATCGCCGTAATTTCGCAGGCCGAGAGCGGCGGAGATGACCCGGCTTCGATCAATGCGTCAACTGGCAGTTGTCACTCTGCTGGCGGCGTTCGCCTTGCCGTCGCAGGGGGCTGGCCCGGCATGGGCGGACCCAGCAAAGGTGTTGCACGTGATGATGGAAGGGGGCGAAGCGGGGTTCGATCCGCAAGCCGTTGGCGATTTCTATTCGTTCACCGTCATTTCTGCAATCTTCGATCAGCTTTACCAGTATGACTACCTGGACGGGTCGCAGATCGTTCCCAAGGTTGCGGCCGCCATGCCGGAAATTTCGTCCGATGGCCGCACCTGGACGATCAGGCTCAAACCGAAAATCTTCTTTGCCGATGACCCGGCATTCAAGGGTCGACCACGCGAGCTTACGGCCGATGATTTTGTCTTTTCGTGGAAGCGGCTCCTCGATCCACGCATACGCTCGCAGAACGTAGAAATCCTCGCCGATCGGATCGCTGGCGCGCGCTCGGCCATGGAACGAGCCGCGACACGGGGCAGCTTCGACTATGACGCGGAAATCGAGGGCTTGCGGGCGCTCGATCGCCAGACGCTGCAAATCAAGCTGGTCGAAGCCGATTACACATTGCTTCCCTACCTTACGAATTCGGCGCTTGCCGTAGTCGCGCGCGAAGTCATCGAGGCCCACGGCGGTACCGACGGAAGGACGATGGAACATCCGGTGGGGACAGGTCCTTTTCGTCTCGTCGAATGGCGCCGCGGCCAGAGGATCGTTCTCGAGGCGAATCCGAATTATCGCGAAGAATATTTCCCGAATGCGCCGGCAGACGCAGATGCGGCGACGAAGGCCCTGGCAGCGTCGATGCGAGGCAAGAGGCTGCCACAGGTCGGGCGCATAGAGTTATCGATCATCGAGGAGCCACAACCGGCGCTACTCGCCTTCGATTCTGGCGCGCTCGATTATCTCGAATTGCCCTTCGAGCTTGCACCGAAGGCGCTCACGGCGTCCGGTCAGCTCTTGCCGGTGTACGCCGATCGCGGCGTCACACTGCAGCGGGTCACCGATCTCTATCTCGGGTACCTGTATTTCAACATGGATGATCCGGTCGTTGGCGGCACGGTACCGGAGCGCATCGCGCTGCGGCGCGCCGTGATGATGGCTTACGATGTGGAGCAGGAAATCAAGGTGGTCCGCAACGGTCAGGGATCGCCGGCAGCGCAGCCGGTCCCGCCGGACGCCGATGGACACGTTCCCGGCCTTGACGTTCGCGTTCCCTACGATCCGGTGGGCGCACGGGCGCTGCTCGACAAGTTCGGCTATCGCGATCGCGACGGCGATAGCTTGCGCGAGATGCCGGACGGACGATCCCTGACGTTGCACATTGGCACGACTCCCGAAGACCGACAACGCGATGATCTCATCCGTAAAAATCTGCTCGCCGTCGGGCTGCGCGTGGAATTCGTCAATCGCAGATGGGCGGAGCTGGTCAAGATGGCCGTCGCGGGCCAACTGCAGATATGGATGCTGGGCAACTTTGCCACGACCGCAGACGCGATATTCCTTGGCCTCTATGGCCCAGCCGCCGGAAACGCGAACATTGCCCGCTTTCACAATGCGGAGTTCGACGAGCTCTACAGGCAAAGCAAACGGGCGGCGACGAATGGCGACCGCGTCCGGATCTACGAAAAGATGTCACGGATCGTCGCTGCTTACAATCCGTGGGGACTTCGCGTCTACGCCACTCGCAATGCGCTTGTGTGGCCTTGGGTGCAAGGATATCGACGCAACCCGCGCTTCTTGCAGGTGTGGCGATTCGTCGATATCGATGTGACCAAGCACAAGACGGGGAAGTGAGCGAACCTCTCACGCCGGCACGGGCTCCCGCAGTTGCCTGCGCAGGATCTTGCCGATGTTGGTCTTCGGTAGCGGCTCGTCGCGGAATTCGATGATCTTCGGTACCTTGTACCCGGTGAGATTCTTCCTGCAGTGCTCGAGCAACTGCTTGCTCGGTGAGCTTCGGGTCCTTCCGTACCACGAAGAGCTTCACGACTTCGCCGGACTTCGGATCGGTCGCACCGACCGCAGCCGCCTCGAGGACACCCGGGTGCATCATCACGACATCCTCGATCTCGTTCGGGAACACCTTGAAGCCGGAGACGACGATCATGTCCTTCTTGCGGTCGGTGATCTTGAAGTAGCCGCGCGAGTCCATGAAGCCCATGTCGCCGGTGCGAAACCAGCCGTCCTGCGTGAACACATTCGCCGTCTCGTCGGGCCGGTTCCAGTAGCCTTCATGACCTGCGGGCCGCGGATGCAGATCTCGTCCACCTGGCCGATGGCGACTTCGCGGCCGTCGTCATCCAGGATCGCGGCTTCGGTCGACGGAATCGGCACGCCGATGGTGCCGGTCCAGTCCGTCGATGTCGAGTGTGTTGGAGATCGCAGCCGGCGATGTCTCGGTGAGCCCGTAGCTTTCGACGAGCGGCACGCCGGTCACCTGCTTCCACTTCTCGGCCACCGCGCGCTGCACCGCCATGCCGCCGGCGTTGGCCATCTTGATGTCGCGGGTGGCCAACGCCCCGAATCCCGGCGCGTTGAGCAGTGCGTTGTAGAGCGTGTTGACGCCGATGATCACGGTGAACTTGTGCTTCTTGAGCTCGTCGACGAAGGCGGGCAGGTCCCTCGGATTGGTGATCAGGATGACGTGGGCGCCGATCTTCATGAACACGAGGTTCGATGTCAGCGCGTAGACGTGGTAGAGCGGCAACGGAAGGATGGCCGTCTCCTTGCCTTCCTGCAGATCCCGGGCGATCCACGCAGGCAGCTGCTGCAGGTTGGCCACGAGGTTGCGGTGAGTCAGGATGGCGCCCTTCGCCACACCCGTCGTGCCGCCGGTGTACTGCAGGAACGCGATGTCGTCATGGTCGAGCGGCACGTCGTCCAGCGTTTGCGCTCGTCCGGCCCGCAAGGCGTCCTTGAACTTGATCGTGTTCGCAATGCGCCACCGCGGTACCATCTTCTTCACGTGCTTCACGACGAGGTTGGTGATAAGCCCCTTGGGCTGCGGGAACAGATCGCCGATCTGCGTCGTGATGACGGTCTTGATCGGGGTCTTCTGCTAGCACCTCCTGCAGCGTGTGCGCAAAGTTTTCCAGGACCACGATGACCGTCGCGCCCGAGTCGTTCAGTTGGTGCTCGAGCTCGCGTGCCGTGTACATCGGGTTGACGTTGACCACGGTCATTCCGGCCCGCAGCACGCCGAACAGCGCTACCGGATACTGCAGGAGGTTGGGCAGCATGATTGCGACGCGATCGCCCTTTCTTGAGACCGACCACCTTCTGCAGGTAGGCGCCGAACTCCCGGCTGGCGTGGTCGAGTTCGCGATAGGTGATCGAGACGCCCATGTTGCCGTACGCCGGAAGCTCGGCGAACTTGCGGCAGCTTCGCTCCAGTATCTCCTTCAGCGAGTCGTACTCCGTCAACACTGATCTCGGCCGGAATTCCCTTTGGGTATTGCTCCAACCAGATCTTGTCCACCGCATTCTCCGGCGAACCTGCTTCAGACATTCGCGACGTGGAAGCGAGAAGCATTGCAACCCCTTTTCATTTCAATGCGGTACAACTGCCAATCTAGCCCTTGCCTCGCGGCAGACGTTGACCCGTATCAACAACCTCGCTCTGTCGCGGAGTGCCCGCAAGAGACGATGGATCTTCTGAGATAGATCAAGAAGACCTTCCACGAGTGTTCTTGCACCGTCGGAGGTGGCGCAAGCTGACGGAAGCGCGCAAACCGGGGAGGGCCGGGGTCGCCGGTTTCTCCCTGCAGGTCGGCATTGGAGGGTCTGACATGGCAATACGACCGATGAGTCCGGTGGATGCGGCATGGTTCCACATGGATGGCCCGGTGAATCCCGCGGTCGTGACAAGCGTTCTGCTGACTCGGACGCCGCTCGACTTCGACAAGGTGGCGGCTGTCTACACGGAACGGCTGGGGCGGTTCGAGCGGTTTCGCCAGCGTGTGGTCGAGCGCGGGTTCCCGATCGCGACGCCGCACTGGGAGGACGACCCGCATTTCGAAATCGACCAGAACCTGCATCACGTGGCGTTGCCGGCACCCAACGACAAGGCGGCGCTGACCGCGATGATTGACGACCTTGCCAGCACGCCGCTCGATCGCGAACGCCCGCTGTGGCAGGTCAACGTCGTCGACAACGTGGACGGCGGCAGTGCGCTCATCATGCGAGTGCATCATTGCATTGCCGACGGTACCGCGATGATGACCGTCTGCGGGCAATTGTTCGACACGTCACCCAGGGGACGGGCCCGGATCGTCCGGAGATCCCCCCGCGTCGAAGCCGAGCCCGGCCTCATCGATCGGCTGTTCGCGCCTGCGATCGAGATCGTCGAAGCGTCGGCCAAGGCGCTGCGGTCGGGCATCGACATGACGCTCGGCGCCGCGATGCATCCCAAGCGTGTGATCAGCCGGGCCGCGGTTGCCCTCGAAGGCGCCGGGATGTTGGTGAGCGAGCTGCTGAAAAATCCCGACCCCAAGTCGCCGCTCAAAGGCAAGTTCGGAATGAAGAAGCGCGTGGCGTGGTCGGCACCTGTCGACCTTCGTGACATCCGGGAAATCGGCGCTCCAATGGGGGCCAAGATCAACGATGTGCTCGTCGCCGGCATGACCGGAGCATTGCGCACCTACCTTGCAAAGCGCGGCGCGGACGTTGCACACATGACCGTGCGCGCGATGGTCCCGGTCGACCTCCGCACTCCCGAGCGTGCGCTGGAATTGGGCAACGAGTTCGGTCTCGTGATCCTTGAGCTCGCGGTGCGGAGCAGGGATCCGTGGCAGCGTTTGCGGGCAACGAAGGCCCGCATGGACGTGCTGAAGCACTCGCCGGAAGCTGCGGCGATCATGGCGCTATTCAACGTCTTCGGCCGCGGCCCGAAGGTAGTCGAGGACCTCGCCGTCGACATCTTCGGCCGGAGGGCCAGCGTCGTCATGACCAATGTCGCGGGGCCGCAGCAGACGATCTACCTCGCCGGCGTGCCGATCGACCGCATCATGTTCTGGGTACCGCACCCGGGCAAGCAGCTCGGAATGGGCATCAGCATTCTGAGCTACAAGGGCTCGGCTTCGCTGTCCGTCATTGCCGATGCGCGCCTCGTGCCCGATCCCGAAGTAATCACAACAGAGTTCAATCGTGAGTTCGCGCGGCTGCTGGCGAAAGTGCGACGTGGCGGAGCGGACATCGCCAAGCTCGCGCCTGCAACCTTCTAGCGATTGCGTGAAGCTGTGCGAGACCGCGCGCGGATTTGCACGCGAGGTCAAGTTGTATGCTGCAATCCGCCGAAACGTGGCGACGGTGAGGGGGCGTGCTGCGATGTACGCAAAGTTCTGCCATCGCTGGCCGTAGTGGCCCGATCGGGGTGAGGTGGTGGCACGGTGTGTGCTTCACATCCGGAACCCATGATACGGCTGGCGCCCGGATGTTCGGCTTTTTGACCCCTGTAGGCAGTAAAGCGACCGACCCACTGACCAACGCAGTGGCGGCAGAGGTTTTTTGGCGCACGTTGCCGCACGACGACGCGATCGCGGCGCAAAGGGCAGTGTGTGGGGTGCTTGCGGACCCCATTGTCCGGGGCAGCCCAAATATGGACCGGCTGCGGGCCTTGCTGGCGCTCGATCAGCGCGCGCAGACGCTCGTCGATGCGTTGCTCGCCAACTGCGTCGCTGGAAATCCGGAGTCTCCCTTGCTCGGAACGCAGTCCTCTCAAGCGGCCTTCGACCTTTGCCGGTCGTTCGGCCGGGCCCACGGCCAGTTCCTGCGGTCAATGCGCGACGGCCCGGGGTCCGCAGGCTGGCGCGAATACCTGCCTTACGTGGTGCTGCGCCTGTTTCAGCACCGCCAGACAGAGCTCCTGTTGCGGCCGTTCGCCGACGAGCGGTCCACCTGGTTCCCCTGGAAGGAGCTGCACGAGGCCTACCGGTTCGCGCAATCGCGCGAACTGTTGCACCAGGAGCTCCCGGTCAACCGTTGTCACTCTCAGAGCGTATTGGAAACCACACTCGAGCGCGAGTACGTCCACGTGCTGCTGCAGGACTTGATGAACGGCGGGCATTTCCCGCCCCATGATGCGTTCTGGGTAAGTCAGGGCATTCCACGCTGGTCCCGGGCGGTGGCGCTCGAGCCGCATAACGCTCGAAATGCCGAGTATCGGTTCGTAGTCGACATGGACCGTGACGCAGGTCTCGCACGGGTGAACCGCGAATCGGCGGGCACGTGCCTCTGCCTCGATACGACTCCGGTCCTGGAGGCGATACGCGAAGAGATCGCGCTGCTTCGCGATGTCCCCGGTCGCCCGGGCGAGGGCTTGCCGTTGAGACGCGGACGACAGCTCAACCTGTTGCGTAAACTCGACGTACTTTGTACGCCGGAGCGGCCGGTGATCGCACGCCGCGGGGAGCGCAAGCCAACGGCATTGACGGTCGAGGTTGCCGTGGGCATGTCGCAAATTCTTCGTGAGCTGCGCAACAGGACTGAAGACGCGGTCGTCGCGGCGCCACGAAACGTGGCAAGTAGCGAAGACGTAACGATCACGGCGTGTGGCGGGTTTACCGAGGCTCGGACCGACGCGTACGGCGACGGCGCGAACACGGTTACGCAGGAGTCGACCAGTGCCGTCAACGCGGCGCCGTCGCAATTGACGATGTTGGACCGCAGCGATTCGGGTTGCCGGTTGCATGGGCCAACGCTCGGCGCGAATTCGGTCATGCCGGGTGTGCTAATCGCCTTCCGTGAAAGTGCCGCCTCGCCTTGGACGCTGGCAGTCGTGCGCCGTGTCAAGAAAAGGCTGGCTGGCAAGCGGGTCGAGATCGGCGTGGAGTACCTCGGTAAGAATCCACGTCGCATAATCGCCGTCGTCCAGGATTCCGATACGAGCCCCGCCAGGTCTCCCGGCAGCGAGCCGCCGCGCTTCGCCGCACTCTATCTTCCGGAGAGCGCGACGCATCCGGTGTTGCCCATCAAGACGTTGGTCCTACCGGCCCGTGGGCTTGCGCCCGAAGATCGTCTTTCGTTACGGTCGCGCACGGACATGTACACGGTCCAGCTGAAGGAACCGCTGGAGGAACAAGCCGAATTCATTTGGTCACCGTTCGACATCCTCGACCGCTGGCTTAAGGACGAGCCGGCATCCGTTGAAGCGACGTCAAAGGCGCCCTAAGTGTTCGTGGTCGGTGCCCGCGGGCGCATGACATCGCGCTACGCAGCTTCCCTGACCGATGGCAATCCCGCGAGCGCCATCGCGAGTTCACCTTCGTCGTAGTCGAGATCCTGAAGCTTGCCTGCGACGTAATCGATGTACGCCTGCATGTCGAAGTGACCGTGACCGCACAGATTGAACAGGATTGCGCGCGAACGGCCTTCCTCGCGGCAGCGGATCGCCGCGTCGATCGCACCCTTAACCGCGTGGTTCGCTTCAGGGGCCGGCAGGATTCCTTCTGCGCGCGCGAACTGCACGCCGGCCTCGAACACATTCGACTGTTGATAGGCAACCGCGGAAATGAGGTTCAGCTCCTTCAGGTGCGACACCAGCGGCGCCATGCCGTGATAGCGCAGCCCGCCGGCGTGGAAGCCCGGGGGCGTGAACGTCGAGCCCAGCGTGTGCATCTTCGTGAGCGGCGTGAGGTGCGCAGTGTCGCCGAAGTCGTATGCGTACGTGCCGCGAGTCAGGCTCGGACAGGCGGCTGGCTCCACTGCGATGACCTCGACCTTGCGGCCGCCACGAAGCTGCGCTCCGATGAACGGGAATGCGATGCCGGCGAAATTCGAGCCGCCACCCGTGCAGCCGACAATGATGTCGGGATAGTCGTCCGCGATCTCCAGTTGCAGCAGAGCTTCCTGCCCGATCACTGTCTGGTGCAGCAGCACGTGGTTCAGCACGCTGCCTAACGCGTACTTGGTGTCGTCGCGCTGCGCGGCGACCTCGACGGCCTCGGAGATTGCGATGCCCAGGCTGCCCGGATGATCGGCGCGCTGGGCGAGAATTGCCTTTCCCGACTGCGTCTCGGGCGACGGTGACGGGATGCAGCGCGCGCCATAGGTTTCCATGAGCGCGCGGCGGTACGGCTTTTGGTCGTACGACACGCGAACCATGAACACCTGTACTTCGAGCCCGAACAGCGCACCGGCAAAGGCAAGCGCACTGCCCCATTGACCGGCACCGGTCTCGGTCGACAACCGTTTTATGCCCGCCTGCTTGTTGTAGAACGCTTGCGCGACGGCGGTGTTGGGCTTGTGGCTCCCGGCGGGCGACACGCCCTCGTACTTGTAGTAGATCCTCGCCGGGGTCTGCAACGCTTTCTCGAGGCGCCGGGCACGGTACAACGGTGTCGGACGCCACTGGCGATAGACGTCGCGCACCGGTTCCGGGATCTCGATCTCGCGTTCGGTGGACACTTCCTGCAGAATCAGCTCCATCGGGAACAGCGGTGCGAGATCGTCGGGGCCGACCGGCCTTTGTGTGCCAGGATGCAGCACCGGTGGCAGCGGTTTCGGTAGGTCGGCTTGGAGGTTATACCAGACCTTTGGGATCCTCGATTCTTCGAGAACGAATTTGACGGTATCGTTCACGCTTGCCCCCTTCGTTGACGCGAGCCGCATGTATGTGGGCGGCGCACAAGCCTTCTCGAATTGTACGCCGCCGGCCAGGCTCCGAGATCGCGCGCGAGCTGCAACAACCTGGTCTCGCGCGCAATTGTCAAGTGCCCGGCGGGCGTAAGATGCTGCTCGAAAGCGGGAGTCGCCTAGACGAGAATCATGCAGGCCTTCGGCCATCCCGGAATTCCGCCGACCTGGACAAGTAGCGCGAAGGACCTGGTCGGCTGCGCGTTCGGACCTGCCCGGTTGTGGTTCACCACGGGCTACGGCATCCTCAACGAGGTCTACTATCCGCGCGCGGACATTCCCCAAATCCGGGATCTGGGATTCATCGTTGCCGACGGCAACGGCTTCTGGGTCGAAGTCAAGCGTCTGAACGCCTATCGCCTGCGGCTGCCATCTCCCGGTGTTCCGATCGTCGAGTACGTTCATGCGCACGGCCGCTTCGAGTTACGCCTGCGCATCGCGCCTGATCCGGAGCGCGACGTCATCCTGATCGAAGTCGCGTTGAGTGCAGATGGCGGCCTGCGTCCGTATGCGCTGCTGGCGCCGCACCTCGGCGGTACCGGCAACGACAATCTTGCAGAAGCCGGGTTCTACCGTGGGCGGAGGATGCTTTGGGCGGAGCAGGGCCCGTTTGCACTGGCGCTCGGCGCGGCAAACGCGCAGCAAGGCGATGCGTGGGGTGAAACCAGTGCCGGGTATGTCGGTGCGAGCGACGGCTGGCAGGATTTCGCGTGCAACGGCGCGCTGACCTGGAACTTCGACACCGCCGGCCCGGGAAACGTGGCATTGATTGGCGAGCTGCCGGTGAACGCCACGCTTGCACTCGGATTCGGCACCAGTCGTGAATCGGCGGCGACGCTCGCCGTCAGCTCGCTGCTCCAGCCGTTCGCCGACGTTTGGGATCGCCAGGTCGCACAGTGGCGCGTCTGGTCTTCGGCGTTGAACGTTCCCGAAGATCTGCCGCGTGCGATAAAGGATGAGGTTGTCACGTCCGCCATGGTGCTTCGCGTGCATCAGGACAAGACTTATCCCGGCGCAATGGTCGCGAGCCTCAGCGTGCCCTGGGGCAACTCGCACGACGACATCGGCGGGTACCACCTCGTCTGGCCGCGCGATCTCGTCGAGAGCGCCGGCGGCCTGCTGGCACTGGGAGCAACGGACGAAGCCAGGAACATCTTGCGCTATCTCATTGCCACCCAGCATGCCGAAGGCGACTGGTCGCAGAATCAGTGGCTGGGCGGGAAGCCCTTCTGGCGAGGCCAGCAGCTGGACGAGACAGCTTTTCCCGTATTGCTCGCCGCGGCCTTGGCGGAACGCGGAACGCTGGACGCTGTGGAGATCCGCGAGATGATCCGCCGCGCGTTGACCTTCATTGCCCAAAACGGTCCCGCGACCGAGCAGGATCGCTGGGAGGAGGATGCCGGCATCAACGCATTCACGCTCGCAGTGTGTGTGTCCGCGCTGGTCTGCGGCGCGGCATATCTCGACGAACCGGCTCGCACGCTCGCGCTGGACTTGGCGGACAACTGGAATGCGCGCATCGAGGAATGGACAAGCGTCTACGGCACCGCCATGGCGCGCGCCACGGGTGTTTCGGGCTATTACGTCCGCATTGCGCCACCTCCGGATGCGCTTGGCGACAGCGTGCTGGCGCGCATCCTCCCCATCAAGAATCGGGTATGTGACGCCGGCCTTCCGGCGGAAGAGCAGGTTGCCACCGACTTCCTGCAACTCGTCCGGTTCGGCTTGCGCGATCCGCACGATCCGCTGATCGTCGACACGCTCGAGATCATCGACAATCAGCTCAAAGTGGAGTTGCCCGACGGCGCGGCCTGGCATCGCTTTACGGGCGACGGTTACGGAGAGCGGCTGGACGGCAGCCCTTTCGAGGGCGTTGGAGTGGGCCGGGCATGGCCGCTTCTGGCCGGCGAGCGCGGCCACTACGAACTGCTCGCCGGCAAGGATCCGCTTCCTTTCCTGCAGTCGATGGCGGTGATGACCGGACGCGCCGGCATGATTCCGGAGCAGGTATGGGACACGGATCCTATTACCGAGCGCGGGCTCTACCCCGGCAAACCCAGCGGCTCGGCGATGCCGCTGGTCTGGGCGCATGCGGAATTCATCAAGCTCGCCATGAGCCGCACGCTGGGTTTTCCATGCGATCGCCCCGAAGCCGTATGGCAGCGATACCGCGGTCGTCGGCCGGAACCAAGTGCTGTCCTCTGGACGCCGCGCTTTCCGGTCGAGGCGCTCCATCCCGGCCAGCGGCTTCGCGTCTGCCTGCGTGAGCCCGCCGTCGTGCACGTCGGCACGGACGGTTGGCAACAGATCGCGGATATTGCCACAGGCGAGAGCGGACTGGGCTTTCACGTGGCTGAGATACAGACCGGGTCACTGCGCGAAGGCCAGCGAGTCGACATGACCTTCTTCTGGCCCGAATCGAACCGCTGGGAGGGTTGCGACTACGGCGTCGAGATTCACAAAGGAGAGGGATCGTGAGCAACCACCACGCGGACGCATTCGTGCTGTTCGGCGCCACCGGAGATCTGGCCGGGCGTAAGATCTTTCCGGCGCTGCAGGCGATGGTGCAGAGAGAGCAGCTTGATGTGCCGGTCGTCGGCGTTGCTCTGAGCGGATGGGATCTCGACAAGTTGCGCGGTCACGTCCGCGACAGCCTCAAGATGCACGGCGGGGTCGACCCACCGGCATTCGCCAAGCTCTCCAGTCTGCTGCGGTATGTAGACGGCGACTACCGCGACGCGGGCACCTTCGACCGGCTCCGCTCTCTGCTCGGTCATGCGAAGGCGCCGCTGCATTACCTCGCCATTCCGCCCAGCATGTTCCCAACCGTCGTATCTGGACTGGCAAGGCTCGGCACGAATGACGGCACGCGCGTGGTCGTCGAGAAGCCGTTCGGCCGGGACCTGGCCTCGGCAAAGTCCCTGAATCGCAGTCTTCGCGACGTGTTCGCGGAATCGTCGATCTTCCGGATCGACCACTACCTGGGCAAGGAGCCTGTCCAGAATCTGTTGTATTTCCGGTTCGCCAATTCATTCCTCGAGCCGATCTGGAATCGCAACTACGTCGAGGGCGTGCAGATCACCATGGCCGAAGAATTCGGCATCGAGGGGCGAGGGCGGTTCTACGAGGAAGTGGGAGCCATTCGCGACGTGGTGCAGAATCACCTGCTGCAGGTAGTTGCCAATCTCGCTATGGAACCTCCGGTCAGAAGCCACAGCGAGGCGCTGCGTGATGAGAAGGTCAAGGTCTTCCGCTCGATCCGATCGCTCACCGGACGAAGTCTCGTGCGCGGACAGTATGCCGGATACAACGGCGAACCCGGCGTCGCGCCGGATTCGCAGGTCGAGACGTATGCGGCGATGCAGATTCACCTCGATTCCTGGCGCTGGCGTGGCGTGCCGTTCTTCATCCGGGCAGGGAAGCGGCTACCCGTGACCGCGACCGAGGTCATGGTGCAACTGCGCCGCCCGCCGCAGGACGTGTTCGACGAAGCTGCTCCCCCGCACGTCAACTACCTGCGCTTCCGCCTGGGCCCCGGGCAGGTCTCCATCGCGATGGGAGCGCTGTCCAAGAGGCCCGGTCCGACGATGACCGGCGAGGATATCGAGCTTTTCGTTTGCAATACCCGCGACGACGAAGTAGATGCGTACGAGCGCCTGATTGGCGATGCGATGAAGGGTGATCCGACGCTGTTCGCTCGCGAGGACGGCGTCGAGGAAGCCTGGCGTATCGTCGACCCAATTCTGACGATGAGGACGCCGGTGCATGCATACGGCCCGGGAAGCTGGGGGCCGATCGAGGCGGACCGGATGGTTGCCCAGTTCGGCGGGTGGCACAACCCGGAGCGTGATGCATAGTCAGCGCATCCTGGCACATGTTTGACTTCATTCGTGTACTGGTCGCATTTGCCCTCGTCGCGCTTGGCTCGTCGACCTCGCTCGCTGATGACGAATTCGCGGCGGAGCGCAAGGCGCTGATCCAGGAGATCGCCGCGCTCGCGCGCGATACGGCGGGCGAAACGGGTCGGCCCGCGTTCGATCCGCGTGTAATGTCGGTGCTCGCCACCGTGCCGCGGCACCGGTTCGTACCTGCGGGCGAGATGCGTGACGCCTACCGGAACCGTCCGCTGCCGATCGGGTATGGCCAGACCATCTCGCAGCCCTACATCGTCGCGCTGATGACCGACCTCATGCGGGTGCGGGCGTACGATGCCGTGCTCGAGATTGGAACCGGTTCCGGCTACCAGGCGGCGATCCTCGCCGAGCTCGGGGCGACCGTGTGCACCGTCGAAATCGTCGAGCCGCTCGCGCGGGAGGCGGCGGAGCGCCTGCGCATGCTGGGTTACGCGAAGGTGCGAACCCGCTCCGGCGATGGCTATTACGGGTGGGAGGACTGCGGTCCGTTCGATGCGATCATTGTCACCGCTGCAGCAAGTCACGTTCCGCCATCGCTCGTTCGCCAACTCAAGCCGGGAGGCCGAATGGTGATTCCGGTCGGCTCGCCCTTCCTTGCGCAGCATCTCATGCTTGTTGAGAAGCACGCCGACGGGACGATCCTGACGCGCCAGATACTCCCCGTGGTGTTCGTGCCGCTGACGGGAAAGCACTGATCCTCTGGGACGCGACAATGGCGTCCGCAGATCCTGCAGCAGGTAACCTTCCCGAGCGTTCGGTGCAATCGGATCGCGCCGAGCGCGCCGATGGGCCTCCGCTCTTGGCCATCGCCATGCTGTCCGCCGCCGCGCTCGGCTACGAGATCCTGCTGACGCGACTGTTTTCGGTCATCCAGTGGCAGCACTTCGCGTACATGATGATCAGCGTGGCTCTGCTGGGCTACGGCGCGGCGGGAACGCTCGTCGCGTTGGCCCGCGGCGCGTTGCTCGCCCGGTACGCGCAGGTGTTCGTCGCGGGTGCTGCGGGCTTCGGCCTGCTCGCGGTGACGAGTTTCCTGCTCGCGCAGGCGGCCGCGTTCAATCCGCTGGAATTGCCGTGGAATCCGCGGCAGCCGTTACGTCTATTCACCATCTACGTGCTGCTGTTCGTGCCGTTCTTCTGCGCCGCGACCGCGCTCTGCCTCACCTTCACACGATTTGGCGAAGCGTCGCACCGCATCTATAGCTTCGACATCCTCGGCGCCGGTGCCGGCAGCTTGGGGATCCTCGCCGCGCTATTCGCGGTCACGCCGACAGACGCGCTGAAGCTCGTCGGCGCGCTGGGGCTTGCCGCAGCCGCTGTGGCGGATTCGCATTTCACAAAGCGGCCACGCGCGATCGCCTTCGCGTTGCTTGTCGGCGCGATCGCGCTGCCGTTCGGCATCCCTCCCGACTGGATGCGCCTCGAGGCATCCGAATACAAGGAGTTGAGCCAGGCGCTGCAGATCGGGGGCGCGCGCGTCGTTGCCGAGCGCTCGAGCCCGTTGGGTTTGGTCACTGTGGTGGAAAGCCCGCTGGTCCCGTTCCGGCATGCACCCGGATTGAGCCTCAATGCGCCGACGGAGCCGCCGCCGCAACTCGGGCTGTTCGTCGACGGCGATGGACCGAGTGCGCTTGTCCGCTACGACGGACGACAGGAACCACTGGCGTACCTCGACTACCTCACGTCCGCGCTGCCATATCACCTCCTGGCGCGACCGCATGTGCTGGTGCTCGGCGCGGGGGCCGGCGCCGACGTGCTGCAGGCAATCGCGCTCGGTGCGCGCGCCGTCGATGCGGTCGAACTGGATCCGGAGGTGATCGATCTCGTGCAGCACAGATTCGGCGACTATTCGGGAAGGCCGTACAGCCTGCCCGGCGTACGTGTGCACGTCGGCGAGGCGCGCGGATTCGTCACGCGGCATGAAGAGCGCTTCGACCTCATCGAAGTTGCCCTGCTCGATGCGTTCGCTGCGTCGTCGGCGGGGCTCTACGCGGTGTCCGAAAGCTACCTGTACACCGTCGAGGGCTTGGCTGCCTACCTCGATCGCCTCAAGCCGGGAGGGATGCTCGCGATCACGCGCTGGATCAACCTGCCGCCGCGCGATGTGCTGAAGATGTTCGCCACTGCGGCCGTGGCGCTCGAGCGTCGCGGCGTCGCCGAGACCGGCCGTCGATTGGTTCTGATCAGGAGCTGGAAGACCGCGACGCTGGTCGTGAAGAACGGAACCTTCACTGCGGGCGAGATCGCTGCAATGCAGGCGTTTTGTCGTGCCCGCTCGTTCGACACCGACTATTACCCGGGCATCGAGCCGGGCCAGGCCAATCGATACAACGTACTTGACAGCTCCTACTTCTACGACGGCGCAATGGCGCTCCTCGGGCCGGAGCGAAAAGCGTTCATCGATCGCTACAAGTTCGCCATTGCGCCGGCCACCGACGACCGGCCGCATTTCTTCCACTTCTTTCGCTGGGGCACGCTGCCGGAATTGCTGGCACTCAAAGACCAGGGTGGATTGCCACTGCTTGAATGGGGCTATCCGGTCCTGATAGCGACGCTGCTGCAGGCGATCATTGCGACCCTGATGCTGGTCGTTCTGCCCCTGTGGGTCGGCCGTCGAGGCGACCGGGACGCCGTCGCTACGCACCCACCACGCGTCGTGGTGGCCGTGTATTTCACGGCGATCGGCTTCGGGTTCATGTTCATCGAGATCGCGTTCATCCAGAAGTTCCTCCTGTTCCTCGCGCACCCGCTCTATGCGGTGGCAGTTGTGCTGTGTGCGTTCCTGGTGTTTGGCGGATTGGGGAGCCGCTATTCGCGGCGCTTCGTCGCGGCGGGAAGGCCATGGGCGGACCATCCACTGACGTGGCTGGCTGCAGGCATTGCCAGCGTTGCGCTCGTCTATCTCTTTTCGCTGCCGGCGATCTTCCGGCACCTGATGCCACTCGCCGATCTTGCGCGAATCGCGATCTCGATTGCGCTGATTGCTCCGCTCGCTTTTGCAATGGGGATGCCGTTTCCGCTGGGCCTCACTCGTCTCGCCGGCGCCGCCGACGCGCTGATTCCATGGGCCTGGGGCGTCAACGCCAACGCGTCCGTGATCGCGGCCGTTCTCGCCACGGTGCTTGCGATCCACTTCGGATTCGGCGTAGTAATCGTGGTCGCAGTCGCGCTCTATGCTGTCGCCGCGCTGGCGTGGCCGGCGCTTCGCTCGAGATGAATGCGTATCGGAGCTACAGAGGCGCCCATTCACGGTCGTCGCTGAACGACCCTAGTCGGTCACACACTTGGCTCGAATCAGACGGACGCAGGTCGTCGCGGCAACGGGGTAGAGTAACGTTCATTGCCAAGGCGAGAACGGCGCGCAGGCCCGGCGCGAACCGGCCCGAGAATTCGGTCCGCGCGCCGCCTGGTCGCCAGGCCATCCGAGCTCCTCGTGGAAGGAACGGGGCCATGCACGAGCGGAACGAAGGTATCCGAAGCGGCATCAAGGACGTCCGGCGGGCAGCGCAGGCGCTCGCTCGCCAGATTCCGGCGCGGCTCGCCCCGCTGGCGCGGATCGCCTACAACTTCCATTGGGTGTGGCACCCGGACGGAGAGCGGGTGTTTCGCGCTGTCGACAGCTACCGCTGGCGGTTGTGTCGCCAGAATCCGGTGCGCTTCCTCCAGGAGGCATCCCAAGAATCTCTGGAAAGAGCGGCGTCCGACCTGTTGCTGGTCAGGCGGGTGGAGGCGCTGCGTAACTCGCTGGAGGAAGCGCTGGCGCGACCGGCGTGTGAGGAGGGCGTAGCCTCTTTGGAACACCCGATCGCGTTCTTCTGCGCCGAGTTCGGCGTGCATCGTTCCCTGCCGATCTATTCGGGTGGGCTAGGCGTGTTGGCGGGGGATATCCTGAAGGAGGCGTCGGACCGGGGCTTGCCCATGATTGGCGTCGGCCTGATGTACCGGCAGGGGTACTTTCACCAGCGCGTCGACGCGGCAGGCTGGCAGCACGAGTACTGGGACGAGACCGATCCGGAACGTCGTCCATGCGTCTTGGTCACTCGCGAGGATGGTGGTCCGCTCACCGTCGACGTGCCGATCTGGGATGAGGAGGTGTCGGTCAACGTGTGGCGCGTCGAGGTCGGCAGAGTGCCGCTATTTCTGCTCGACACCGAAGTGCCCGGGAACAAGCCCGCGGCAGCGCTTTGTGAGCGCCCGGCTCTACGAAGGCAATCGCCAGATTCGCCTGGCCCAGTATGCGCTGATTGGCATCGGCGGTATGTGCGTCCTGCAGGCCTTGGGGATCGACCCGTCCATCATCCATATGAACGAAGGTCACCCGGTCACCGCCACCATGGAACTGCTTGGCCGGGAGAAGGAGCGCGGCGCGAGCTTCGCCGAAGCCCATGAGAAGGTGCGTCGGAAAGTAGTATTCACCACCCACACCCCCGTGCCGGCGGGCAACGAGACCTACTCGCTCGACGAGGTGATGACGGTGTTCCCCGACGCGGCCCGGCGGCTGAGCGGCGACATGGAGAACCTCCTCTCGCTGGGTCGCTTCAACCCCGCCGACCGCGTCGAGCCTATCAACATGACAGCGCTGGCAATGCGCATGAGCCGTTCGACCAACGGCGTCAGCAAGATCCACGCCGGTGTTGCACGACGCATGTGGCAGGGGCTTTTCCCCGGTCGTTCCGCCGAAGAGGTGCCCATCACCCATGTCACCAACGGAGTCCACGTGCCGAGTTGGATTTCGCCGCTGATGCGACGTCTGCTGGACGAGTACCTCGTGCCAGGCTGGCAGCCTCCACGGGCGGGTCACCGACCCCGCGACGTGGGCGGCCGTCGACACGATTCCGGATGCGGAGCTGTGGGCCGTCCGGCAGGAGTACGGGAGGTGGCTGGCGCATTGGGTCCGGTCCAAGACCGTAACAGACCGGCTCACGCGAGGCGATGCGATGGATTACGCGATGAAGGCCGCCAGCACCTTCGACGCCGAGGTGCTCACGCTGGGGTTCGCGCGTCGGCTGGCGACCTACAAGCGGCTCCACCTGCTAATCCAGGATCCTGAAAGGATGTTGCGCCTGCTGGACGCCCCCCGGCCGATACAGTTGTTATTCGCCGGCAAGGCTCACCCCCGCGATGATGACGCCAAGCGCGTCCTGGCCCGCATGTTCTATCTGAAGTCCGACCCGCGCCTCGGAGGGCGCGTCGCCTTCCTCGAGGATTACGATATCGGCTTGGCGAGCATCCTGACGAACGGGTGCGGCGTCTGGATCAACCTGCCGCGACCGCCGCTGGAGGCGAGCGGCACCAGCGGCATGAAGGCAGCATGCAACGGTGTGCTGAACCTGAGCGTGCTCGATGGCTGGTGGGCCGAAGCCTACGACGGCAGCAATGGCTGGGCGATCGATGGCAGCGAGGATGCCGACGCGGCGGCGAAGGATGCCCGGGACGCGGCAGCCTTGTTCGATCTGCTGGAAAGGGAAGTCATCCCGATGTACTACGACCGCGATGCCGCGGGCATCCCGCACGCCTGGATTGCGCGCATCAAGGCATCGCTGCGCACCATCGGGCCGCGGTTCTGCGCGACGCGCATGCTGGACGAGTACGTGGGGAAGATCTATGCGCCCGCACAACCCTGACTGGTGCGGCAATCGCTCTTTCAGGAAGGCTTGCAACTCACCAAAATGGCCTCAGCTGTCCCCTCACCGACTTGAGGCAAGAACAGCATGGCGAGCGTGCAGCTGGCGCCAAGAGGAAATCCATGAAGTCATTCGGCAAGAGACCTGAAGGACTGCGCCTCGAGCGCATCAAAGCTTCGCTGCTTTGGGCGGGCGGCGCGTTTCGCAACATCCACCCCGTGTTGCCAAGTTTGCGCAACGCGACTGCCCGTCCACCGACGGTGACGGAATTTCTCTGCGGCGGCGACCGACGCGTCCCGCGAGCGCCGCTCCCTTCGGTGAATCCAACTTCCACTTGGGCCAAGGCACCCGGCACCGGACTGCGTGCCACCTGGCTCGGCCATTCCACGGTACTGATCGAGATAGATGGCCTCCGCGTATTGACCGACCCGGTCTGGGGACCACGCGCCTCGCCTTCCCGGTTCGCAGGTCCGAAACGCTTCCAGCCCGTCCCAATTTCGCTGCGCGCGTTACCGCCCGTGGACCTGGTGCTCGTCTCCCACGACCACTACGATCACCTTGACTACCCGACGATTCGCGAACTGGCACGGCGTGACGTGCCATTTGTCACCTCGCTCGGCGTCGGCGCGCATCTCGAGGCTTGGGGTGTTCCGGCGCACCGCATCACCGAGCTCGATTGGTGGGAATCGCACACCCTGCCCAATGCCGATCTGACGGTGACGGCCACGCCATCGCAGCACTTTTCCGGTCGCGGCCTGAAGGACCGCAACGCGACGTTGTGGTCCTCGCTGGTCATTCGTTCGCCCCGGCACGCAGTGTTCTTCAGCGGCGACACCGGATTGACGACCGAATACGCGGCCATCCGCGAGCGCCTCGGTCCGTTCGATCTGGTGATGCTGGAAGTGGGCGCGTTCCACCCGGCGTGGGGCCACATCCACCTCGGTCCCGAGAATGCGCTCCGAGCCTTGGAACTGCTGGGCGGCGGCGCATTTCTCCCGGTACATTGGGGCACGTTCAGCCTGGCGATGCATGCGTGGGATGAACCTGCCGAGACGCTGCTGGCACTGGGCCCGAAGCAAGGCGTGCGACTCGTCATGCCTCGCCTCGGTGAGCCGGTCGAGCCGGAGAACGTGGATCGGGTCACCCCTTGGTGGCGCACCGTCGACATGCCCCGGTCCGACAAATCTCCGGTCGAGCCGCCGGCGATGACGTTGCCCAAGGCAATACCTTGGCCACTCGACTGAGCGGGCCGGCGTCCTGTGTCTCTGACGTAGCGTTTCAGGGGAGCGGTGTCCTGGTCCGCTTCCAGCGAGGAAAATAGGGCTGATGGAAAAAGTCGATCGCGGAAGGCTCAAGCTCGTTGCCTTAACGCTGCCTTGGGCGTTCTTGCGCTTTTTGGGCAGAATCATCCGCCGTTTCTTCCTCGTCCTGGGTGTTCTCATGGCGCTGGGTATCGTGGGCTATGTCGGATTTGAATTCATCGTCGAGACGATTGATTCTCGCTATGCCCGGCAGATCGACGCCTATCTGGGTATCGACAGGAACACGATCTCACATTTGCATGACCCGACTTACTTTGCCCAGCAATCGCTGATTGTTTCCGAGGATCAAAAGACGGTCGCCTGCATTTCGTCACCCGAACATCGCATCCTCATAAACGACCCAGCGGAGATTCCGCCGTTCTTCACCAACGCGATTCTTGCATCCGAAGACAAGAACTTCTTCACGCATGAGGGAATCGACAAGGGTGCGATTGTGCGCGCGTTGACCAAGCGGATCTTCCACGAGAGTCGCTCAGGCGCATCGACGCTGACGATGCAGATCGCCAAGCATCTTCGCGCTGGCACCGGTCGTCAATCGACCGAGACGGAAAAGATCGGTGACATGATCATGGCGCTTCGGATCGAGCGTGAATTCTCGCGGCAACAGCTGCTGCTCAAATACGTCAACATGCCGTATTTCGGTCGCGGACAATACGGTATCGAAGCCGCCAGCCGGGCGTACTTCGGCAAACCCGCGAAGGATCTCGCCCTCCATCAGGCGGCTTTCATCGTGGCGCTCATCAACAAACCGGCACTTCCTGATCGTTCGTTCTCGCTCGATCCGCTGCTGAAGACGCGCGAGGAAATTCGCGATGCGAACTGGGCAGAAGCCGCACGCGGTACCACGCGGGTGCTGGGGCTGATGTTGGATCAGGATATGATCACCGATGTGGAGTACGCACGCGCTGCGAACCTCGTTGAGCGGACGCTCCGCAAGGAAATCATTTCAGTCGGCATGGGCTGTGGCACGCACGACCACTTTCTCGAGCGGGTGCGAATCCTCTACAAGGATCGCTTTCCGATCAGCAAAGGCGGCCTCACGATCTCGATCACGCGCGATGACGGACTCCAGGAAGCGCTCGCCAAGGCGGTCGATCTGACGCTCCACACCTATCTGGCTCGACATCCGGACGACGTCGACAATAACCAGCTGCGCGCCGGAGCGTTCGCAGTCGACTTCGCGGGAGACGTGCTCGCCGAGGTGGGCAATGTCAACTTCCGGGAACTGAAGTACGACGTGATCGCGACCGGCTGGCGTCAGCCGGGGTCGACTTTCAAGATCTTCACTTATGGGGGCTTGGTCGAGCAGCTCACCCACGAGGTGCTGGCCGCCAAGCCACCGCCGGAAACGGTGGAAGAGATTTCGGCCGAGGTGCTCGAGCGTTGTACTGTGCTCGATGCGCCGATCTATGTGTTCTTGGTCGCGGCAGGGGCGCCAAGAAGATCGAGAACTTTCACTCGCGGTCGGAGCCCGACTATCGCGGAAGCATTACCTGCCGCATCGCATTGGGCGAGTCCCGCAATACCGCCGCGATGCGCGCCGGAGCGCGTGCCGGGATCAAGAACGTGATCGATCTCACGTATCGCTTGGGCATGCCCAGGGACGCGAAGCACATCCTTCAGCCGTATCCGACTACAGCGATCGGCGCATCCGAAGTGAATCCGCTGTCGATGGCGTCAACAGCCGCTTTCGTAAACGGTGGATTTCGAGTGACGCCGCGATTCGCGAACGATGTCTGCCGCGACGGCAAGTCGCTACTTTACAAGGATGGCGACAGTCGACCGAAGAGTTGCGACATCAAGGGCGAAAACCGTCCCCCGCCGG
>CAWJMQ010000007.1:0-17792 GCA_963844005.1 uncultured beta proteobacterium
ACTCGGCCTGACGTGTCCTAGAAATCGGTGTGTCGCATCTCGCCTGGGGCCGCGCAGTACGCGATTGTTGCCGATGCGAATCGATTCCGGGCTACTATCGGTCCATGTGGTCGCGGACCTTCTTCAGTGCGTCGATGAATCCGTTGAGCCCCGACTTGTCGAGCCCCTCGGGCTCCGTCTCGAACTCCAGCAGAAGACGCTTGCGATCTTTCGAAACGTGTAGCGTGACTGCGCCGCATCGACCAAGGTCAACTCTTTTTTTTGGCAACTCCTTCATGCAGAACCTCCTTGTACGCGATGGCAAATTGAACCAGATCTCGGCCAACGGTCGGCCGCCGGAATGTGCCAAAGTCGGCCGCCCTCGTCATCAAATTGACACATTGTTGGCACACATTTCGCCGTGGTAACCACGAAATCATATTTCGAAACCAATTTTCGAGCTACTCCGTTCCGGCGCCTGTAGACCATAGAGCAGTTCAGGCCCCGAGAGCGGTTAGGACATTCTTATACTCGATGTTCGGAATTCGCGGTGTCACAATTCTCCTTCGCTCGCTTTGGCTTAGTTCGCATGCGGCTCGCGTCTAGATGGCTGCCGGATTCGCCGTCGCAGGCCGCGATGATCGTGGCTAATGGATCCGTGACGCGAAAGGCGGAGGTTTGCGACAAGGTTCTCGCCGAGGCACGCCGACTCGTTCGAATTGGCCAGCACGGACCCATACTCAACCAGCTAGTATTTCGCGCGTGCGAACTCCTCGACGACATGGACGAGGAGCTGGTTTTGCTGCATCCGGTACGGAATGGCGGCGAATTCGCCATTGCGGCGGCGCTGCATCGCGAACTCGAGCAGATTCAGGCTGCTATTCCCGCCCACTATCGCGACCGCATCTCCACATCGAATGCCGGCCACGAACCGTAGGTGCGCCGTTCGAAAGGCTGCGCAACGGGTGCATAACGCTCGATCGTCATAGCGTGTTTCCTGGCAGAGCCGGGAGGTCCCCCGGTGGGCTAGCCGGGACCAAAAGCAAGCCGAAAAGGTCTACGTCGTACGAAATTCCTTCATTCACGGCCGTGGAGTGTTTGCCACAGCGAGGATCCGAAAAGGCACTGTGATCCTCGAGTACAGGGTAAGCGGACTACATGGGACGAGGCGATGGACCGCGCGGATAGCGATCCGGACGACCCCGCGCGCACATTCCTGCCCGGCGAAGAGTTGACGTACGACTACCGGCTTTCGCTCGATAACCCGCTCACGAGAAAAGAACTCGCGCAGTACATCTGCCGATGCGGCGCAACGAAATGCCGAGGCTCGCTACTTCATGGCGAGTAGGCCGTTGCTCTCCGCAGCGAACCCTACAAATTCGAGAATTGGCTTCCGTAACGACCTTTCGGAATTTCCCTACCGCGCCTTCACCCGCCACGGGTGCCCGAGTGCAGCCCACTGCGCCCGTTCCCTGCCCAGAAGGTAGTTGCTGAGCGGATGCGCGGCAAGCCAGCGCTGCGAAATTTCGACGTGGATGCGGGCCGCAACCTTGAGGTCGATGTGCGGCACCGCGATCGTCGTACGCGCGTGATGGAAAAGCACTGCGAGACGCAGTGCGAGCACGGCGGTTCGGACCTTCACGTCGTCGATCGCTCGCCCCATCTTCTCCAGCCCGCCGCGGCATCCGAACACGAGCAATGCCAATCGGCCCTGCTCGCCTGATGAAAAGCCGGGCATGTCGGCATTCTGCAGAATGTAGGCGCCATGCTTGTGAAACCCGGTGTGAGACACGGACATTCCGGCCTCGTGCAGCGATGCCGCCCATTCGATCATCTGTTCGGCGATTGGATCGCGCGCGACCGTCGCGCGACGCATGAGCGTTACCGCAAGCTTGGCGACGCGCGAAGCCTGCTCGCGATCGACGCCGTAGCGGTCGATGAACCGCTCGACCGTCACGGCGCGCGCGTCCTCGTCGAATGTTCGTCCGAGAAGGTCGTAGAGCACGCCGAGGCGTAGCGCACCGCCGACCGCGTCGATGCGCTCGATCTTGAGCCCCGAAACGGCCGCCGACATGATCGCGAGGCCGCCCGCCAGCACGGGCGCGCGCTCACCCTTGAGCGCGTTCAACCGGAGCCGGGAGATGTGGCCGGCGCCGAGCATTCGGCGACGCAGCCGCGCGAGTCCCAACGGCGTGATCCCGCCGGCGGAAAAGGCGTTCTTCTCGAGGATGTCGGCAAGCGCCACCGCGGTGCCCGACGACGCGTAGGCTTCTCGCCAGTGACTCGGCCCGTATTCCGGCCCAATGGCTTCGATTTCGACGCGCGCCACGGTTTCGGCGGCGTCGAGTCCCGCGCGCGTGATTTCGCCGCCGGCAAAGAACCTCTGGGTCATCCCGACGCAGCCGATGTTGAGCGAATCCGAAACGCTCCGGCTCCAGGCCACGGCCGATGATGAATTCGGTCGACCCGCCACCGATGTCGATGACGAGCCGGGGTTCGCGCGAGCGCGGCAACTCGTGGGCGACGCCGAAATACGTGAGCCGTGCCTCTTCGTGACCACTGATGACGTCGATCGGAAGACCGATCGCGCGTTCGGCGCGATCGAGGAATTCCGGGGCATTCTTGGCCACCCGAAAGGCGTTGGTCGCCACTACGCGTACGGCCGACGGGTGCAATCCGGAGAGCCTTTCGCGAAATCGGGCCAGACACGCGAGCGCCGCCTGCATGGCGGCCGGCTTCAGCCGGCCTTTCGAGTCGAAGCCAGCGCCAAGGCGAAGCGTCTCCCGCCAGGTGTCGAGCTGGTAGACCTGGTCGCCTTCGACCCGGCCGATTTCGAGCCGGAAACTGTTTGACCCGAGGTCGACGACGGCTAGCGTGGTGGCAGGCACGAGCAACGCATGCTTGAGGCGAGGGGAGACCCGCGCGAAGGGTAGCAGAAATCGCCGCGCTCTCGAGGTCGGCCTGGTCGCGGCCGTCGCGGGACTGTCATAATCGCCCCGCAGAATGTTCGATTGCCTTGGCCGCGGGAGGTGTCCGCACCCGAACCTTTCCGATGAGACCACCCAGCCCCCCGCCGATCAATCGCGAGCTGTCGCAGCTCGCGTTCAACCGACGGGTGCTCGAGTCTGCAAAAGATCCGACAATCCCGCTGCTCGAGCGACTCCGCTTTCTGTGCATCGTCAGCAGCAACCTCGACGAGTTCTTCGAGATCCGTGTCGCCGGGCTGAAGGAGCAGTTGCGGGTGAAGACGCCGCCGCCCGGCATGACGCTGCCGTGCCTGCGCGCGCTGCTTGCCGCCATCGGTGACGAGACGCATGCGCTCGTCGCGGACCAGTATCGGGTGCTGAACGAAGCGATCGTGCCGGCGCTCGCCGCAGTCGGCATCCGCCTCGTTCGGCATGGCGATCGCAATGCCGTGCAGCGCGCCTGGGTCTCCGACTATTTCCATCGTGAGGTCAAGCCGCTGCTGACGCCGATCGGGCTCGATCCGGCGCATCCGTTTCCACAGGTGGTCAACAAGAGCCTCAACTTCGTCGTCGAACTCTCGGGCCGCGACGCGTTCGGCCGCGAGACTACCGTCGCCATCGTCAAGGCGCCGCGGCTCGTGCCGCGGATCATCACGCTGCCTCGGGACATCGCCGGCGCGGACAACACGTTCGTCCTGCTGTCGAGCATCATTCACGCGCATCTGGAGGAGCTCTTCGGCGGCCGCGAGATCGTCGGGTATTCGCAGTTCCGGGTGACGCGCGACGCCGATCTCTGGTTCGACGAGGAGGAAGTGAAGAACCTGCGGCAGGCGCTCGAAGGCGAGCTTCCGCAGCGCCATTTCGGGCAGGCGGTGCGGCTCGAGGTCGCCGTCATGCTGTCCCGAGCAACTCGCGAAGTTCCTGCTGCAGCAGTTCGAACTTGACCGATGACGATCTCTATCGCGTCGACGGTCCCGTCAATCTCGCGCGGATGGCCGCGCTGATCGACGCCGTCGTCGGGGACGAGCTCGAATACCCGCCGTTCCGCCCGGCCTGCCCGACCGTCTCAGGGACTCGACCGACCTGCTCGCGACCATTCGGCAACGGCGACGTCCTGCTGCATCATCCGTTCCAATCGTTCGACCCGGTGGTCGAGTTCATCCGCAAGGCGGTCGACGACCCGAACGTCGTCGCGATCAAGCAGACCGTCTATCGCACCGGCGTCAACTCGGTGCTGATGGAGGCGCTGATCGAGGCGGCGCGTCGCGGCAAGGAGGTCACCGTCGTGGTCGAGCTGCTCGCGCGCTTCGACGAGGAGGCGAATATCAACTGGGCGGAGCGGCTGGAGCAGGCGGGCGCGCAGGTCGTCTACGGCGTGTTCGGGCTGAAGACGCACGCCAAGCTCGCGCTGCTGCTGCGGCGCGAGAAGGACGCGAAGGGCCGCACCCGATTGCAGGCCTACGCGCATCTCGGCACCGGCAACTACCACCCGCGCACGGCGCGTCTCTACACCGACTTCGGGCTGCTCACGGCGAACCCCGAGATCTGCGCCGACGTCAACGAAGTGTTCCTGCACATCACGAGTCTCGCCAAGGCGAAGCGGCTCAAGCACCTGCTGCTCGCGCCGTTCACGATGCACGACGCGGCTCATAGACGCCGATCCGGCGCGAGGCACGGCATGCGCGCGAAGGTAAGCCGGCGCGCATCGTCGCGAAGATGAACGCGCTGCTGGAGGAGGGCGTGATCAGGGCGCTCTACTCGGCGTCGCAGGCGGGTGTCACAATCGACCTGATCGTGCGGGGCGCCTGCGCGCTGCGGCCCGGACATCGAGGGAGTATCCGAGAACATCCGCGTGCGCTCGATCGTCGGCCGCTTCCTGGAGCACAGCCGCATCTGGTACTTCGAGAACGACGGCGCCAGGAGGTCTGGCTTTCCAGCGCGGACTGGATGGGCCGCAATCTCTTCCGTCGGGTCGAGGTCGCGTTCCCGGTGCTCGATCCCGGCGCTCAAGGCCGCGTCATCGCCGAAGGGCTGAACCCGTATCTCGCCGACAATCGCGATGCCTGGGTGCTCGCCGGGGATGGAACCTATTCGCGGCCGAAGCGTCGAACGGCGGTCACGGCTTCGCGCGCGCACAGGACGAGTTGCTCGATCGCCTCGCCGAGCAGGCTGAACCGGAATCTAGCAGGAGTGGACACGCAATGGACCTGATTCTCTGGCGCCACGCCGAAGCCGAGCCGGGCGAGCCCGATCTCGGGCGCCGGCTCACGGCCAAGGGCATCCAGCAGGCCGAGCGCATGGCGGAATGGCTCGACCGCCACCTGCCGGCCACGACACGGGTCCTTTCGAGTCCCGCCGATCGCGCGCAGCAGACCGCGCTCGCGCTGAAGCGCAAGTTTCGCGTCGAGCCCGAGATCGCACCCGGCGCTTCGCCGACCGCGTTGCTGGCGGCGGCCGGGTGGCCCGACGCGCGCGAGCCCGTGCTCGTCGTCGGCCACCAGCCGACGCTGGGCGAGGTCGCGGCGCTCCTTCTGTTCCGGCGAGGAAGCCTCGTGGAGCGTTCGCAAGGGCGCGGTCTGGTGGCTCTCCAACCGCGTCCGCAATGGCGTCGCTCCACGGTGGTGAAGGTCGTCATCGGACCGGACTTCGTCTGACCGCGTGGTCGGCAGCCAGCGTACTGATCGGCGCGTCGGCGCCGACCGAGCTCGCCGCGCGCGCGGCATCCGGGCCGCGGCTGCAACGTGCCTGTAACGTTCGGCAGTTAGCCTCGAGAGTCGGCTGTGACCGCGTTGTCGGTATGCGCGCGACCGCTCTCCGAGGAACCGCCATGCGACTGCACGATGCGATGCGCCCGCGCACAGGGCGTCGGGTTGCTCGCGCTGTTCTGGTCGCTGCTCCTCGCCGGACCGGCGATCGCGGGCGCGATCTACCCGATCGATCGCGCTCACATCCTGGCCGGAAGCCGGTTCGATTTCAAGGTCGAGTTCGACCGCGGTCGTGCCGGCGGACGACATCCGCGTCACGGTCAACGGCGCCGACTACGCGGCCGTGCTGGGAAGGCCGGCGACAATTCGTCGGCGAACGACGACGGCGCGAACGCGTCGGCGCTCGTGTTGCGCGACGTCAGTCTCGACCAGGCCCGGCCGCTACGTCGTCGAGGCCAGCGGCGCGCGGGCAAGACGCTGCGGGTCGACTGGGAGGTCTACGGCACCGGACCCCGCAAGGCGAAGAACGTCATCCTGTTCATCGGCGACGGTCTGTCGATTGCCAACCGGACCGCGGCCCGCATCCTGTCGAAGGGGCTGAAGGAGGGCAAGTACTACGGACAGCTCGCGTTCGACGACATGCCGCACATGGCGCTGATCGGCACGTCGGGCGTCGACTCGATCATCACCGACAGCGCGAACGCGATGAGCGCCTACACGACCGGGACACAAGTCGAGCGTCAACGCGCTCGGCGTCTATGTGGCCCGCAACAAGGACAACCTCGCGCACCCGAGGGTCGAGACGATCACGGAGCTGGTGAAGCGGAAGACGACGATGGCGGTCGGCATCGTCACCGACGCCGAGATCCAGGACGCGACCCCCGCCGGAATGTTCGCGCACACGCGCCGCCGCGCCGACAAGGACATCATCACCGAGCAGCTGTTGCTGTCGCAGGGCCGACGTCATCCTCGGCGGCGGCTCCGCCTATTTCCTGCCGCAGTCGACGCCGGGCTCGAAGCGCAAGGACGGGAACGACTTCGTCGAGCTCTTCCGGCGCGTCGGCTTCGCGGTGGTCACCGACGACGCCGGACTCGAGGGCCGCGGCCGCCGACGCCGCGACCACGCAGCTGCTCGGGCTCTTCCACCCGGAGAACATGGACGGTGCGCTCGATCGCCATTTCCTGAAGAAGGGGACGGTCGCGCAGTTCCCGAACCAGCCGGACCTCACGGACATGACCCGCGCGGCGCTCTCGGTCCTCTCGCGCAACCAGGACGGCTTCGTGCTGATGGTCGAGGCGGGGCTGATCGACAAGTACAACCATCCGCTCGACTGGGAGCGCAGCGTCTACGACACGATCATGCTGTCGAATGCGGTGCAGGTCGCGAAGGACTGGGCAGCGGCGACGCGACGACACGCTGATCATCGTGACGCCCGACCATACGCACGGCGTTTCGATCGTGGGGACGGTCGACGACGGCAAGCCGGGTCCGGAGATGCGGGACAAGGTCGGGGTGTATTCGGACGCCGGCTTTCCGAACTACCCGCCGCCCAATGCGAGCGGATATCCCGAGCGCGTCGACGTCTCGCGCCGCCTGGCGATGTTCTACGGCAACTTCCCCGACTACTACGAGACCTACCGGCCCAAGCTCGACGGGCCGTTCGTCCCCAGCGTGCGCAACGACAAGGACTACGTCGCCAACCAGAAATACAAGGACCTGCCGGGC
Source organism: uncultured beta proteobacterium (assembly GCA_963844005.1). Classification (GTDB taxonomy): domain Bacteria; phylum Pseudomonadota; class Gammaproteobacteria; order Burkholderiales; family Casimicrobiaceae; genus CAIWHR01. The sequence continues at coordinate 7,377 of CAWJMQ010000007.1, forward strand.
GCGACGTTGCGCACCGGCAACCTGCCGCGCAGCGCAGACACCGGCACGCACACGATGGACGACGCAGTGCTTACCGCGATGGGACCGGGATCCGAGAAATTCCACGGTTTCATGGAAAACGTCGAAGTGTTTCGCGTCATCGTAAGTGCGCTCGGGCTGGGACGGCCGGAGAGCGCCGGGAAACCGGTTGCGGCGGCGCTGTCCGGGACCATGGCGGCAGCACCGCGCTCGGCGATGCCTACCGCCTTCGCCAACAATACCGAAGTCGCGAGACGACGGCGCTCTTCCCCGCGGAAGTTCTGAGCCAGCTCTACGCCGTGCTCGGCAACGTGCGCGACTTGCTGCGATCGGTGACGTTCGCGTTCGACGGCCTCCTCACTACCGCCGTGTTGCTGGTGATCGTCGCGGTTCTTTCGGCGCGCCGGCAGAGCATCGGCGTGTTGCGGGCGCTCGGCGCCCCGCGAGCATTCATTTTCGTCACCGTCTGGCTGCAGGGCGCATTGCTGATCGGCGCAGGGGTGCTCTTTGGTGTGGGACTGGGATTCGTGCTGGGCAAGGTCATGGGCGCTTTCCTCAGCGATCAGCTCGGTCTATCCATCGACGCGACGATCGGCGCGCCCGAACTGGCCCTCGCCGCTGCGCTCTGGGGCGCGGGATCGCTGCTGGCGGCGGCTCCCTCGCTGCCGGCGCTGCGCGTTCCGGCGGCACGCCTCTTGCGTCTCGTCTGAGGAGCCGCGCGGCAACCACGCAGCACCGTGAATACCGTGAGAAGAAACAGGCTCCGGCTGTTTTGTTCGTTGATCCGCGAAGCAACCTCTTCCTGCAACAGCTTTATCCGCTCCAGCAGCGCGGCCACGTCGTTCAGCACCGCCGAGAACGCTTCGGTGGACTGCCGCAATTCCTGCAGGTCATTTTCCGCCGCTCTCCGTTGCGCACTGATTCGCGCAATCGATCGACCGACCGCAGGGGTTTGCGCCGTGCGCTGACCACCAGCCGCTCGTCGGCATTAACCCACAGCGTCGAAATATCGGTCGCCTCGAATGCGAAGTCGTAGAGTACGTCGCTGGCAACCGCGGCCAGCGCCCCGTCGGCATAGTCGATGCGAGTGGCTCGCGATCCTTCGTGAACCGCCTCGAAGAACGCTGGCGACAGCGCGAGGTGTTCGCGCAGCCACTTTTCCCCGGACACGTTGGGCGATTCTCAGGTGTTGAGTGAACGTTGAGTGGCAAGTGCTTCACTGAAAACACATTGCCAAAAAAGGTCGAATTCGCAGCGCAAATCTTGCGCCGGGGCTCATGAACCTGCGGTAGATTATGTCGGCCTCGGTTCACGGCACCCGGGGTGAGTGTGCATCTGTGACGCGGCTGCAATCCAATCGGGACGGCGGAGAAGTACGTGAGCAAACTCTACAATGACTCGGATGAACAAGCGAACAACCTCGCAGCGATCGAGGCGCTGGCACAGGAGACCAGGCGTCCGGTTGCCGAGGTCCAGCAAGTGTACGAAGTCGAGCTTGCCCGATTGAAGAGCGACGCGCGGATCATGGACTACGTCGCCCTTTTCGCCGGCAGGCGAGCGCGCGCGCGCGCCTCCGCGCGCCGCGAACTGACGCGCATTGCAGTGCCCAGCGCGGACGGGCTGTCGGCCGCGCACGATATGTTCTCGATCGGGAGCACTCCTCGACGTCCGCGACCGTCACACTCCTGTCATCGATCAGTCGCGATACTCGATCGGTTGCGCCGCCAGTCGCCGATGGCGCGCGACGTTCCAGCCGATGACCGAAAAGACCCGCATCATCACCGACCTCGGGGAGCCCGGGCTGCTGCTGCCCGCGCTTCTCAATTCGGGTCTGGTCGCCAATGACCGGGCGAAGTACTACTTCACGCTGCTGCAGACCGCGGCGGCGCGCGCCGATCATCCGGAGCGCCCCGGCACCGATCTGCGCCGCGAGCGGCATAGCCTGCGGCGTCGACGACGAAGGCTGGGACGACGTCATTGCGGCCAGCGAGCGGCGCGGGAAGGCAGCTACCACATTCCGCGCGCCGCGCAGCTGATACAGGCCCTGTTGCGCGACATCGGCACGATGCTCGCGCCGCTGCCGGGCGAGCGCGGACGAGGAACTCCGCGGCCGTTTCGAACAGCTCTGCGAACGGGTGCCCGCGGCCTCGGGCGACGTGCTTTCGGCGGCGGAGATCGACGCGATGACCTCCGGCGCCCGCGAGCGCGGCGACAGCCTCCACGTCGTCGTGATGGACGCGCACAAGGCGTTGAACGCGTTGCAGACGGAGATCGCGAGCGAGTCCGTCGACGGCGCGAGCACCTATGGCCTCGCGGCGTCCGATATTCCGCGCGTCCGCGCGTTCATGCGCGGGCTGCATCGCACGGCGCCGCTCAAGTTCGAGCATCCGGGACTGGGCACGACGGCGACGCGCGTCGGTGATCGACTGGTGCTGCAGAACGACATCGGCACGACGGATGCGCACGTGCTGGTCATCCATGTCGAGGATCTGCGGGTCACGCTGACCTACACCGACGTCCATCTGCAGCGGCTGCTGTTCTTCCAGAACCTGTTCGAGCGGTGGAACGTCGACTGGGAGGACACGCGGTCGCGCCGCGACGACGCGCTGGAAGACGGCGTCTACCATCTTTCGGTCGGCACCTTCACGGCCGCCGACGAGCGCGAGCTGCAGGAATACCTGGCCTTTCTCGGTTCGCGCCTCGTGTTCCTCATCGACTGGAACAAGGCGAGAAAGCGCCTGCGGGCAGCTGGTGTCGAAGGCGGAGGCCATTCGCCTGCTCGCGTGGGCCGCGGAGCACGACTACGGCCACATGGCGTTCCTCAAGGCCGGCGGCGAGCAGCTCGTCTACGATGCGCTGGACTTCGTCGTCAAGGGGCAGGTTCGCTTCGGCGAACGCCTCGAGGACATCCTCGGCGGCAAGGAGGCCGTGGAGTACCTGCGCTTCGTGCTCAAGACCTGCGCGGACAGCCTCGGCAAGGGCGAACCCGAATCGTTCGTCCAGGACGCCGTCCGCGCGCGAGCTCTTCAACTACTTCCGGACGGGTCAGCAGCTCGTCTACGACGTGGCCGCCGAGCACGCGGCGCTCATCGTCGAAATCGCCGGCGGAATCCGCGACAGCCTGCTCGAAATGCGCGCCGCCGACGGCGGCGCCGGACTTGCGCCGCAACGCCGACCGCGCCAAGGAGTGGGAGCGCCTTGCCGACGCGCTGGTCAACCGCGCGCGAGCCGACGCCAAGCATGCGGGCTCGTCCGCGGAATTCCTGTCGATCGTCGAGTCGGCGGACGACATCGCCGACGAATTCGAAGAGGCAGCGTTCCACCTGACCCTCATCCCGGCCGGCGCGCACGACGCCGCGCCGCGCGTCGACCTGCAGGCGCTCGGCGAGTTGCTCGTGCAAAGCGCGCAGGAGTACGTGAAGGTGATCGAGACGGCACGCCACGTGCGGCGCGGCGGGGCGCGGGAAGACATGCAGGATTTCCTGGAGGCCACGCATCGCATCATGGCGCTCGAGCACCAGACGGACGAAGCGCATCGCGCCGTCGAGGCCGCGCTCGCCGCCGAAGTGAGCGACTTCCGGCTGCTGCACGTGCTGACGGAGACGTCGAAGAACCTCGAGCAGGCGGCCGACGCGCTGATGCACACGAGCCTGCGGGTGCGCGATTACGTGATCGGCCAGGTGATGGCGGCATGACGACGCCTGATCGCGATCGCAGGATCGTCGACCCCCAGAGCCTGACGTTCACTGATCGGTGCCGGGGCGCCGACGACTGCCGCCCCGACGCCCGAGGCGCTCGGATTCAAGGCCTACAACCTCTGGCGCATGGAGCGCATCGGCCTGCGCGTGCCTCCCGCGTTCGTGCTGGATACCGGATTCTGCCGCGGCTATTTCGCGCGGGGGCGCGTCGCCCCGCCGGGACTGCGCGAGCTGCTGGCCGCGCGGATACGCGATCTCGAGCGGGCGAGCGGTCTCGTGTTCGGGAGCGCCCGGAGGCCGTTGCTGGTTTCCGTGCGGTCCGGCGCGCCGGTTTCGATGCCGGGCATGATGGACACGGTGCTCGACATCGGCATGTGCGAGGCGACGCTGTCGGGGCTGCTGCGACTCACCGGCGAATCCCCGGTTCGTCTGGGACAGCTATCGCCGGTTCGTCCAGTCGTTCGCGGAAGTCGTGCATCGCGTGCCCGACGGAGCGCTTCGACGCCGCCTGTGCCGCACGGCTGCGCGAGCAGCGGCGCGATGACGCTGCGCGATCTCGACTTTCAGGCGCTGCGTGCGCTGACGCGCGATTATCTCGACATCTTCGAGGACGCCGGTCGGAAAACCGCTGCCGCAGCAGACCGCTCGATCAGCTGGAGGCGGCTGTCGCTGGCAGTCTGGGCCTCGTGGACGGGCGACAAAGGCCGTCGAGTACCGACGGCTCAACGCGCTGTCCGACGATCTCGGCACGGCGGTCACGGTTCAGCAGATGGTGTTCGGCAACGCGGGCGGCACGTCCGGCGCGGGGGTCGCGTTCACGCGCGATCCGGCGTCCGGCGAACGGTCGCTCTATCTCGATTTCATGTTCAACGCGCAAGGCGAGGATGTGGTTTCCGGACGCCACCGCGACGCCGGATGGCGAACGCCTCGCCGCCGTGTTGCCGCAGGTCTACGCGGAGCTCGTGGCGCTCGGCCAGCGACTGGAGGCGGAATTCCGCGACATGCAGGAGTTCGAGTTCACGGTGCAGGACGGCAAGCTGCATGTGCTGCAGACGCGAGCGGGCAAGCGCACGCCCTGGGCCGCGGTGAGGATTGCCGTGGACCAGGTCGAGGAAGGCCTGGTCAGCGTAGCGGTCGGCACTCGATCGGCTCGCGACGATCGACCTCGCGCGCGTCGAGCGCCTGCGGGTCGTCGCGGAGCGACGCGACGCGCGTCCTCTGCCGCGCCGTCACCGCCGGGATGGGTGTTGCCGTCGGCGAGATTGCGCTCGACCCGAACCGGGCGCAGGAGGTCGCGGCGGCCGGGCGCGCGGCGATTCTCGTGCGCGACGACACGGCGACCGAGGACATCGCCGGGCATCGCCGCGGCGGCAGGCATCGTGACCGCGGCGGGCGGCCGGACGTCGCACGCCGCGGTCGTCGCCCGGCAGCTCGACAAGGTCTGCCTCGTCGGCTGCGACACCCTGATCGTCGATCTCGACCGTCGGCGCTGCCGTTCGGAGGCGAATGGCTCGCCGAGGGCGCGGTCATCTCGCTCGACGGTCATGCGGGCGAGGTGCTGGCGGGCGCGGTCCAGGTGGAGGTCGAGAAACCCGTCGACTGACCTGCGCAAGATCGCCGCCTGGCGGGCGGTCGCCAAGGCGGCGTAGCTCCTCGCGCGCCAGCTAGCCGTCCCGAACGGTCATGCGCATGTCATAAGCGAAGCCTAGACTCGAACATACCGCGCACAGTTGCGCGAACCAAGGCCAGTAGAGTGAGCGGTCCTGCCGTCGTGAAGGGCTTTCCCCATGAGAAATCGAAGCACACCCGCGCATGCAGTGGCGATCGTATTGGGTTGTGGCGACGTGGGCTCCGCCGTCGCTGTGGCGTTGCACCGCGCGGAATTCTCCGTGGTGCTGGTGGACGAGGCCGATCCCTCCTGGCATCGGCGCGGGATGGCCTTCACGAACGCGTGGTACGTCGGAAACGCGGAGCTCGATGGCGAAGGCGCATGCTTTTGCGCGTCGCTCAAGAGCATTCCCAGCGTGCTTGGAAGGAGAATGATCGCTGCGACGACCTGGTCGTGGCCGCGAGTGGCGGGCGCGCTCCAACCGGTCATCCTCGTCGACGCGAGAGGCCGCAAACGACGCGGCTCGGAAATTCTGGTTGGGCGCGTTCCGCTGACGATCGGAATCGGCTCGGATTTCATCGACGGCGAGAATGTTGATGTGGCGATCGACGTTGATGCCCATTCGTCGCAGGGATCTGTCGACGAGTCGAACTCGCTGAAGTCGGCCGGTCGTTCGGCCTCCGACCCCGGTTGCGCGATGGATTGCGTGGTCGAAGCGGTCCGCTACGGACGTTTCATGACCGAGCGACGGATCGCCGACGTAGTCCGTGTCGGGCAGATCGTCGGGGGATTGGGCAACGAAGCCATCAGGGCGCCGGCAGGCGGCGTGTTGCTCGGGCTCGCCGCGCGGGGCGCGCGTATCGAGCCGGGAGACAAGCTCGTCGAGGTCGATCCGACCGGCGTCGCATACCGCTGCTATGGCGTCGGTGCGGGCCCGCGCCATGTGGCAGCGAGTGTGATGTCCGCGATCACGAGCCGGGGATACTTCCAGGGCGGCGCGCTCTCGCCCAACGAGCCGGGCATTGCCCCCGACGTGGCCCCCCTGATCGCCGTCGCCCCTCCGCACGCGGCCGTTCAGGACGGCGCCCCATCGTAGCCGGTCGCGACACTGTCATCGCGCTGTAACACGTGGCCGCGACAATAAGGAGGTCCGTTACCGATAAGGAATTCCGCAATGCGCAAATACTTGGCTCAAGGCTTCCTGGCCGCTGCGACGATCGCGTTCGGCCTTTCCACTGCCGCTGCAATCGACATCACTGGCGCCGGTGCGACGTTCCCGTATCCGATCTACGCCAAGTGGGCGGAGGCGTACAAAGCGAAGACCGGCGTGGGTATGAACTACCAGTCGATCGGCTCGGGCGGAGGCATCGCCCAGATCAAGGCCAAGACCGTCGACTTCGGCGCGTCCGACATGCCGCTCAAACCCGAGGATCTGCAGACCGCCGGCCTCATGCAGTTTCCGGCGATCATCGGCGGCGTCGTGCCGGTCGTGAACATCGAAGGGGTCGCGCCGGGCGCGATCAGGTTCACAGGCCCCGTGCTGGCCGACATCTACCTCGGCAAGATCAAGAAGTGGAACGAAAAGCCGATCGCCGATCTCAACCCGACGCTCAAGCTGCCGGACGAGTTGATCACCGTCGTGCGTCGCTCGGATGGCTCGGGGACAACGTTCGTCTGGACCGATTATCTGTCGAAGGTCAGCCCGGAATGGAAGGAAAAGGTCGGCGCCAACAGCGCGGTGTCGTGGCCCGAGGGCGTGGGCGGCAAAGGCAACGAAGGCGTCGCGGCGTACGTCCAGAGAATCAAGGGCTCGATCGGCTACGTCGAGTACGCGTATGCGAAGCGCAACAAGATGGCGCACGCCTCCGTACAGAACAAGGATGGTCAGTTCGTCCAGCCCGACGATGACACGTTCCAGGCGGCCGCCGCGTTCGCCGACTGGAAGAACGCGCCGGGCTTCTATCAAATCCTGACCAACCCGCCCGGCAAGACAAGCTGGCCGATCACGAGCGCGAGCTTCATTCTGATGCAATCAGAAGCAGGACAAGCCGCAGAATGCCGCGGAAGTGCGTGAAGTTCTTCGACTGGGCGTTCAAGAACGGCCAGCAAGATGGCGTCCGAACTCGATTACGTGCCGATGCCAGAGGCGGTCGTCAAGCTTATCGCCGACGCCTGGAAGGCGCAGCTCAAGGACACCTCCGGCAAGCCGATCATGTAGGTCGATACGGACCGAATAGCCTCCTTCCTCCTGGCAGTACCTTTCTTCCTCCTCCAGAAGAAAGCCTCATGGCCGCGAGCGTGTCCCTCGCGGCCTCTTTTTTGAGGGGTTATCATGTCGACTACTTCGGCCGCGATGCAGCCCGCGATGACCGCCCAGCTGGAGCCGGCCACCCAGCGGGAGCCCACGCCGCCCGCCGTGCAGCGCGGGCGCGGCGCCCTGGCAGGACTGGCTGTTCGAACGCGCGACGATGTTCTTCGCGCTGTTCGTGTTGCTCACGCTCGTCGGGATCATCGGCGCGCTGATGTGGACGGCGGTACCGGCGTTCGAGAAATTCGGTTTCGCGTTCTTCTATACCGACGTCTGGGACCCGGTGAAGCTGAACTTCGGCGCGCTCGCGCCGATCTACGGCACGCTCGTCACGTCGGCGATCGCGCTCCTGATCGGCGTGCCCGTCAGCTTCGGCATCGCGCTGTTCCTGACCGAGATGTGTCCCGGTCGTCCTCAAGCGACCGCTCGGTACCGCGGTCGAATTGCTCGCGGCGGTCCCGTCGATCATCTACGGCATGTGGGGACTGTTCGTGTTCGCGCCGGTGTTCGGCGACTACGTCCAGCCGGTGCTCACGAGAGTCTTCGGCGACCTCTGGATCCTGGGACCGCTGTTCCAGGGCGCGCCCAACGGCATCGGCGTGCTGTCGGCGGGCTTCATCCTCTCGATCATGGTCATCCCGTTCATCGCCTCGGTGATGCGCGACGTCTTCGAGATCGTTCCGCCCGTGCTCAAGGAGTCGGCCTACGGCATCGGCGCGACGACATGGGAGGTGGTCTGGAACATCGTGCTGCCGTACACCAAGGTCGGCGTCATCGGCGGCATCATGCTCGGTCTCGGCCGCGCGCTCGGTGAAACGATGGCGGTCACGTTCGTCATCGGCAATGCGTACCGGATCAGCGCTTCGCTGTTCGCGCCCGGCAACTCCATCGCGTCGGCGCTCGCCAACGAGTTCAACGAGGCGGCGGAGCCGGTGCACCGCGCCTCGCTGATCGCGCTCGGCCTCGTGCTGTTCCTGCTCACGTTCATCGTGCTCGCCTGCTCGCGAATGCTGCTCGCGCAGCTCGCCAAAGGGGAGGGCAGGAAGACATGACCTCCCTCTACCGCAAACGGTTGTTCGTCAACCGGATGAACCTCGTGATGTCGCTTTGCACGATGGCGTTCGGGATGACGTTCCTGCTCTGGATACTCTGGGTGCTGTTCGCGAAGGGTTTCGCCGCGCTGTCGCCGACGCTGTTCACGCAGATGACGCCGCCGCCGGGATCGGCGGGCGGGCTCGCCAACGCCATCTACGGCAGCGTCATCATCGTCTTCGTCGCGACGTTCCTCAGCACGCCGATCGGCATCCTCGCCGGCATCTATCTCGCGGAGTACGGCAAGGATGGCTGGATCGCGCGAGTCACGCGCTTCATCAACGACATCCTGCTCTCCGCGCCGTCGATCGTCATCGGCCTCTTCGTCTACACGGTGTACGTGGCGCAGGTCGGGCACTTCTCGGGATGGGCCGGCTCGTTCGCGCTGGCGCTCATCGCGATTCCGGTGGTGGTCCGGACGACCGAGAACATGCTCCACCTCGTCCCGAGCAGCCTGCGCGAGGCGGCGGTGGCGCTGGGCGCGCCGATGTGGAAGGTGATCCTGAAGGTGACGCTGAAGGCCGTCCGCGGCGGCGTGATCACCGGCATCCTGCTGGCGGTCGCGCGCATGTCCGGCGAAACGGCGCCGCTGCTGTTCACGGCGCTCAACAACCAGTTCTGGAGCGCGGACATGAACGCGCCGATGGCGAATCTTCCGGTGGTGATCTTCCAGTTCGCGTTGAGCCCGTTCGACGACTGGCGATTGCTGGCGTGGGGAGGTGCGCTGCTGATCACGCTGACGGTGCTCGTCATCAACATTCTGGCGCGTACCGTGTTCCGCCAGTCCGCGGTCCGCTAGCGATGGGAATTCCGAGGGAGACAGCGATGAATTTCGAAGCCGTCGCGACGCGGCCGGAAGCCGTGGCCAGCCGGCCCGCACGAAGCTCCGCCGAAGATATCCTGCCGCAAGCTCGACTTCTTCTACGGCAAGTTTCAGGGTCTCAAGGACATCGATCTCGACATCGCCGAGCGCCGCGTCACTGCGTTCATCGGTCCCTCGGGTTGCGGCAAGTCGACGCTGCTGCGCACGCTGAACCGGATGTACTCGCTCTACCCGGGTCAGCGGGCGACCGGCGAGATCATCTTCAACGGCCAGAACATCCTCGACCCCGGCGTCGATCTCAACATGCTGCGGGCCAAGGTCGGGATGGTGTTCCAGAAGCCGACTCCGTTCCCGATGTCGATCTACGACAACATCGCGTTCGGCGTCAGTCTGTACGAGAATCTGTCGCAGCGGGACATGGACGAGCGCGTCGAGTGGGCACTGACCAAGGCGGCGATGTGGGGCGAGGCGAAGGACAAGCTGAAGCAGAGCGGGATGGCGCTTTCCGGCGGACAGCAGCAGCGGCTGTGCATCGCGCGCGCGGTCGCGGTCAAGCCGGAGGTGCTGCTGCTCGACGAACCGACCTCGGCGCTCGACCCCATTTCGACGGCGAAGATCGAGGAGCTCATCTCCGAGCTGAAGGAGGATTACACGATCGCGATCGTCACGCACAACATGCAGCAGGCGGCCCGCGTGTCCGACTACACTGCCTACATGTACCTGGGCGTGCTCGTCGAATTCGGCGCGACCGACGACGATCTTCCTCAAACCGAAGAGGAAGGAAACCGAGGATTACATTACCGGCCGCTTCGGTTAGGAAACGGCTCGCCAACCGGCGCGTGCGACCTTAGCGCCCAAGAAGGGGCAC
>CAWJMQ010000008.1:0-90991 GCA_963844005.1 uncultured beta proteobacterium
GAGCGCGCGTTCTTTGCGGGACAGGTGCTCGTGCTTCGCGGACAATCGTTGACTCCGACACAGTTCGTCGCGTTCGCGCGCCGCCTTGGCCCGCCCCAGCCGCACGTGATCGATCAGTTCCACCATCCGGAAGATCCGAACATCTTGATCCTTTCGAACGTGAAGAAGGACGGGAAGCCCACCGGCCTGCAGGACGCGGGATCGTACTTCCACACCGACTACTCGTACCTTCAGGTGCCCGCCCGAGCGACGACGCTGTACTCGATCGTCGTTCCGAAAGTCGGCGGCAACACGCTGTTCGCAAACCAGCAGGCGGCCTACGACGACTTGCCCGAAACGATGAAGAAACGCATCGAGCCTCTTTACGGCATCCATCACTACGGCAATCGCCACGACGCCGACGACCGGAGTCGCACTGCGGCGTCACCACTGACCGACGAGCAGAAGGCGAAGATGCCAGCTCATCACGCACCGAGATCGCGCGGCCACACCCGGTCACCGGCCGCAAGTCGCTGTACGCAGTCTCGGGCAGCTCCTTCGGCATCGTCGGCATGCCGGAGGACGAAGCCCGCAATCTGCTCGACGAACTGGCTGAGCACTCGACGCAACCGAAGTACCGCTACAGCCTCGCGTACGGCGTAGGAGACGTCGTCGTCTGGGACAACGCGTCGCTGCTGCATTCGGCGACGCTCGTCGACCCGGACGATCCCCGCACATTGTGGCGGATCACGGTGCTCGAGCCGGCGCCGATCGGCATGGCGCCGCAAGTGATAGCGCCGACGTTTGCTACCAGCGGAATGTAGCCGCACGCTTCCACCAAACGGCCGATTTGCCGAGCGTTGCGGGGCCCTCCCCGCTCGGCTACACTGAGTTCAGGCCGGATCGCGCGCTGCCGCGCGTCGCTCGTTTGTCGGCATTTCGATGCACCGCCGCCTCCTCACGCTGCTCTTCACGTTCCTGCTGCTCGGCATGCAGCAGGAAGCGCAGGTGCACGCGCTCACGCACGTCGGCGAGGAGCTCCAGCGGCCCCTCGATCAGGGTTTCCAGCTACCGGACGACGACACGTCGTGCGCGGTGTGCGCGCTTTTCGCGGGCGGATCGACTGCGATTGCCACCGACAGCGTCACGCATCTCACGCGCCCGCTGCCGCATTCGCTGCACCGCAGCCCACGGCGCCGTCGCCTCGCGCGTCGCCCGCGCCCACCTACTACCTCAGCCGCGCTCCGCCCTCGCTCCTCTGACGTCGCTCCGGACTCGCCGTTCTTCGTGACGGCGAGATTCAGACACGATCACAGGAGCAGGGCCCATGACCAGGAATCTCGCGGGCGTCCGGCGCGTTCGCGCTGGCGCTGCTTGCGGCACCCGCCGCGCACGCGGCCACCGACGCCGATCTCGCCGAAATCCGCGCGCAGATCCAGCAACTGAAGGAAAGCTACGAAGCGCGCATCCAGGCGCTCGAGCAGCGCCTCAAAGCCGCCGAGGCGAAAACAGCACCCGAGGCTGCGACCGTTGCGCCACCGCAGCCACCTGCCGCGCCACCGGTCGCGACAGTGGCCGCAGCGGCGCCGGCAACCGCTTCAGGCATCACCGCGTTCAATCCCGCCATCTCGGCGGTACTGCAGGGCGTCTACGCGAATCTGTCGCAGGACCCGAACCAATACGCGATCGCCGGGTTCGTTCCGAGCGGCGATATCGCGCCGGCGAAGCGCGGGTTCAGCATCGCCGAGTCGGAGTTGAGCCTGTCGGCAAATGTCGACGACAAGTTCTACGGCAATCTGGTGTTCTCGCTCTCCCCCGAGAACACCGTCGAAGTGGAGGAAGCCTACGGCCTGTTCACCGCGGCGCCCTACGGAATCGCGCCGAAGTTCGGCCGCTTTCTCTCCAGCATCGGCTATCTGAACGACCAGCACCAGCACGTCTGGGACTTCTATCGATGCCCCACTCGTCTATCAGGCGTTCCTCGGCGGCCAGTACCAGAACAACGGGCTCCAGGTGAAGTGGGTCGCGCCGACCGACACGTGGCTCGAGTTCGGCGGTGAAGTCGGCAGCGGTGAGGGATTCCCCGGAACGTCGCGCAACAAGAACGGCACGGGCAACGGCATCGCCTACGTCCACGCCGGGCGGCGACATCGACGCGAGCAATAGCTGGCGCGCCGGACTTTCGTATCTGCAGACCGCCGCAAAGGACCGCGACTACACCCAGACCGATCTCGCCGGCAACGACGCGCAGCTCTCGTTCTCCGGCCGGACCCAGCTCGCTATCGCCGACTTCGTCTGGAAGTGGGCGCCGAACGGCAACGCGATGGACCGAAACTTCAAACTGCAGGGAGAGTACTTCTGGCGACGCGAGCACGGTGATCTCACGTACGACGCCGACGGCGCACTCGGTCTCACGCAAACAGGTGGCTACCGCTCCGACCAGAGCGGGTTCTACGTGCAGGGCGTATGGCAGTTCATGCCGAACTGGCGCATCGGCGCTCGCTATGACTGGCTCGATCCAGGCACCGTCGACTATGGATCGAACGGCGCCTATCTCACCAACACATCGTTCAATCCGCAGCGCGCGGCGCTGATGGTCGACTGGACGCCGTCCGAATTCAGTCGCTTCCGCGTGCAGTACCAGCAGGCCAAGCTGCGCCCGGATTTCACCGACAACGAGATCTTCGTTCAATACATCCTGACGCTCGGCGCGCATGGCGCACACAAATACTGAAGGAGTCACGACATGTCATCGCTTTTGCGTATCATCACCGGCGCCGCAGTCATGGCGCTCGCGGTACCGGCGCTCGCCGCACTCAACGTCTTCGCCACGGTGCCCGAGTGGGGTGCGCTGGTGCAGGAACTCGGCGGCGACAAGGTCAAGGTCTACGTCGCGACGAGCGCACTGCAGGACCCCCACCACGTCGAAGCAAAGCCGAGCCTGATCGCGCGCGCGCGTTCGGCGGATCTCGTCGTCGCGACCGGCGCGGAGCTGGAGATCGGCTGGCTTCCGCTCGTCACCCAGCAGGCAGGCAACCCGGGGATCCAGGCCGGCAAGCCAGGCTACTTCGAGGCAGCGCCCAACGTTCCGATGCTCGAAAAGCCCGCGCGGCTCGATCGTTCGGAGGGTGACGTCCACCCCGGCGGCAACCCGCACATCCAGACCGATCCGCGCAACATCGCGCGCGTCGCCGGGCCGCTTTCGGTGCGACTGGCGGAGCTCGACCCGGCCAACGCTGCGTACTACCAGGATCGCTACAAGGCGTTCACCGTGCGCTGGAACGCTGCGATCGCGAACTGGGAGAAGCAGGGCGCTCCGCTCAAGGGGATCCCCGTCCTGGTCCAGCACAAGGATTACACCTACCTCTTCACCTGGCTCGGACTGAACGAGATCGCCTCGCTCGAACCCAAGCCGGGCGTCGAGCCAACGACCGCGCATCTTTCGGAGGTGCTCGCACTCATGCAACGGCAGCCGGCGAGGATGGTCATCCGCTCCGCCTACCAGAGCGAGCGAGCGTCGCAATGGATCGCCGAGCGATCGAAGGTCAACGTCGTCGTGCTGCCGTTCACCGTCGGCGGCGACGACAGCGCGAAGGACCTCTACGGGCTCTACGACGACACGATCCAGCGGTTGCTGAAAGGCGCGCAATGAGCCTCGGCGCGGTCGAGTTCTCGATTCTGTTGCCGGCCTTCGCGGCGGGAGTGCTCGTCACCGCGACGCACGTGCCGCTTGGCGTGCAGGTGCTCGCGCGCGGCATCGTCTTCATCGACCTGGCGATCGCGCAGATTGCCGGATGCGGCGTGTTGCTCGCCGACCAGCTCGGCTTCGAGCCCGAGGGCGTCGGCAGTGCAGGTGGCTGCGCTGGCGGCAGCGCTCGCCGGTGCACTGCTGCTCACCTGGACCGAGCGGATCTGGCCGGATGTGCAGGAGGCGGTGATCGGCGTCGTGTTCGTCCTCGGCGCAACCGGCAGCGTGCTGTTGCTCGCAAGCAACGTCCACGGCAGCGAGCATCTGCGCGATCTCCTGGTCGGCCAGATCCTGTGGGCGCAGCCAAGCCGACTGCTTTGGGCGACGCTGGTCTATGCGGCAATCCTGGCGTTGTGGTTCGGGTGGCGCCAGCGGCTTGGCCGCACCGGTTTCTACGTGCTGTTCGCGCTCGCCGTGACGGTGTCGGTGCAACTCGTCGGCCTCTACCTCGTGTTCGCGACGCTGATCGTTCCGCCGCTTGCCACGCGCGCGATGGTCCGTGGCCGGCTCGCTGCGGCGTGGACGCTCGGCGCCATCGGGTACGCAATCGGGCTGCTGCTGTCGACGGCTCTCGATCTGCCGAGCGGACCCGCGATCGTATGGGTGCTGGTGGCGCTCGCGCTGCCAACGTACGCGATCAGCCGGCGCCGTTCTCGACCCGCGGTGCAAACGCGCGCGAAAAGGCCTGGCTGATGACGGTTGCCCGGGTGCGCGGGTCGGCCATCGAAAATGGGGGCTGTTCGAATTCTCAATGCCGCAGCGCGTCTATCCCGCGCGCAATGCCGTCGAGCGTCAGCGGGAACATCCGCGGGCCGACCGCCTGCAGAACGATCTGTGTGGAACGCGTGTACTCCCATGAGCGCGGCGGCTCGGGGTTCCACCAGACGACACGCCGGAAGTGTTCGGCGATCCGCTTGAGCCAGAGGGCGCCGGGTTCTTCGTTCGCGTATTCGACAGATCCGCCCGGCTGCACGAGTTCGTATGGGCTCATCGCCGCGTCGCCGACGAAGATCACCTTCCAGTCCGGGCCGTATTTGTTCAGGATGTCCCACGTCGCCACGCGCTCGTGGCGCCGACGCGCGTTGTCGCGCCATACATAGTCGTACACACAGTTGTGGAAATAGAAGTACTCGAGATGACGGAACTCGGTCTTTGCCGCCGAGAACAATTCCTCGCAGACGCTGACATACGGGTCCATCGACCCGCCGACGTCGAGGAACAGGAGCACCTTCACCCGATTGCGACGCTCGGGCACGAGATGCAGGTCGAGGTAGCCGGCATTCTTCGCCGTACCTGCAATCGTGCCCTCCATGTCGAGCTCCTCCGGCACGCCCTCGCGCGCGAAGCGTCGTAATCGGCGCAACGCGACCTTGATGTTGCGGGTGTTGAGCTCGACGTCGCCGTCGAGGTTGCGGAAACTGCGCTCGTCCCAGACCTTGACCGCGCTGCGGTTGCCGCCATCGGTCTGCCCGATGCGGATCCCCTCGGGATTGTAGCCATACGCGCCAAACGGGCTCGCGCCCCCCGTGCCGATCCACTTCGAACCGCCGGCGTGGCGCGCCTTCTGCTCCTCGAGACGCTTTTTCAACGTCGCCATCAGCTTGTCCCAGCCGCCCAGCGCCTCGACCTTGGCCTTGTCCTCCGCCGAGAGCAGTCGCTCGAACTCCTTGCGCAGCCATTCTTCCGGAATCTCGGTGCGGATATCGAAGATCGCGTCCACGCCCTTGAAGTAGGTGGCGAACGCGACGTCGTAGCGGTCGAACTGCGCTTCGTCCTTGATCAGCGAAGCGCGAGCGAGGTGATAGAAATCGTCGATCGACAGCGAGACGATGCGCGCTTGAAGCGCTTCGAGCAGCGTCAGGAACTCGCGGGTCGACACCGGCAGTCGGGCCGATTTGAGATGCAGGAAGAAGCCGATCAGCATGGTGGAGGGACGCGCGATCGCGACCGAAAAGGCTCGACTGGGACCTACCCTTCCGACAATCGCGCTTCGAGGCGAGCCTTCACGCCCGGCCACTCAGTGTCGATGATCGAGTAGGTCGCCGTATTGCGCAAGCTGCCGTCGGGCATGATCCGGTGATTGCGCAGGAGCCCGTCGAGCTTTGCCCCGAGCCGCTCGATCGCGGCGCGCGACTGCAGATTCTTCTCGTGCGTGCGCAGATCCACCGCAATGCAGCGAAGCGTTTCGAACGCGTATTTCAGCATCAGGTACTTCGCCTCAGTGTTGATGGCGGTACGCTGAAAGGATTTGCCGATCCACGTCGTCCCGATCTCGAGCCGCCGGTGCGGCGCCTCGATATTCATGTAGCGCGTGCTGCCGACGACCTTCCCGCTCGCGCGGTCGATGGTGTTGAACGGCATCGAAAGTCCGGCGTCGAGTTCGGCGAGCGCCTGGTCGACGTACGCACGCGCCGCTTCCGGCCGTGGAATCGTCGTCACCTTCGATTCCCACATGTTGCCGTCGGCGGCGGCGGCACCGAGCGCCGCCGCGATCACGTCGGAGCGCTCCCGTGCCATCGGTTCCAGGCGGACATGGCGGCCCTCGAGCGTCACCGGTTCGACGAACTTCACTGCCGCCCGGCCCGGGCCATGAACGCGACACGTTCGAACAGGTGCACGTCCTGCTCGTTCTTCAGGAGCGCGCCGTGCAGCGGCGGGATCAGCACCTTCTTGTCGCTGCTCTTCAGCGCTTCCGGCGGAATGTCCTCGGCGAGCAGCAGCTTGAGCCAGTCGAGAAGCTCGGACGTCGACGGCTTCTTCTTCAATCCCGGCACTTCGCGCAGGCTGAAGAACACCTCGAGTGCCTCCTGCAACAGCGCCTTCTTGAGGCCGGGGAAATGCACGTCGACGATCCGCGTCATCGTCTCGCGGTCCGGAAAGCGAATGTAGTGAAAGAAGCAGCGACGCAGGAACGCGTCGGGGAGCTCCTTCTCGTTGTTCGACGTGATGACGACGAGCGGCCGGTGCCGAGCACGGACGGTCTGTTGCGTTTCGTAGACGTAGAACTCCATCCGGTCCAGCTCGCGCAAGAGATCGTTCGGAAATTCAATGTCGGCCTTGTCGACTTCGTCGATCAGCACGACCGCCGGCGCGTGCGCTTCGAACGCGTCCCACAGCACGCCGCGCTTGATGTAGTGCGCGATGTCGCCGACATGCTCGTCACCGAGTTGCGAGTCACGCAGCCGCGACACCGCGTCGTATTCGTAGAGCCCTTGCTGCGCCTTGGTGGTCGACTTGATATGCCACTGCAGCAACGGGCGGCCGAGCGCGCGCGCGACCTCCTCCGCCAGCATGGTCTTGCCGGTCCCGGGCTCGCCTTTGACGAGCAGGGGTCGCTCGAGCGCAACCGCCGCGTTGACCGCGAGCATCAGGTCCGGCGTGGCGATGTAGGTGTCGGTGCCTTCGAAGCGCATGGGATTTCCCCGGGTAGAAAAGTCGATGTTAGCCGAAATTCGCCTGCCTGAAGGCCGGCCCGGGATCAGCCTGCCATCCCAAGCAGCCACTGCGCCAGCCACAGAGCGGCCATGCCGGTCGCCATCGTCGCCACCGGGCTCCTCGTCGTCCAGGCGATGAAGGTCGCAGACAGCGCCGCGACGAGCTTCGGATTGGCGTACGAAAACGCCAGCGTTCCCGGCGCGGCGAAGACGACGGCGGGGACGACAATCGCCGTCAGCATGGCCGCCGGCACGAAGCGTAGCGCCCGCGCGACGGACGCCGGCATCTCCACGCGTGCGAACACGGCGATGAAGGAAAGCCGGGACAGAAAATTGAGCGCGCCGACGACAAGGATGACGGCCCACCATGCGATCGTCGAACTCATCGCGCGCCCCGTCGCGTTTCGGCGATCAACCCTGCCGCGATTCCTGTGAGTCCGGCGCAGATCAGCGACAGGCGCATCGGCAAGGCGTCGAGGCCGACGACGGCGACGCCTGCCACCAGCGCCGCGACGCGCGTCGAGTGATCGTCGAGCACCGGGACGAGCAGCGCAAGGAAGCAGAGCGGGACGATGAAGTCGAGCGACCAGGACGCCGGAATCACATTGCCCGCCCAGAACCCGGCGAGGCAGGAGCCCTGCCAGACGGTCCAGAGCAGGACGCCGGTGCCGAGGAAATACGATGCGCCGTTGCGCATGTTGCCCGACTCGCGGAAGCGCCGGATTCCGGCCGCGAACGCCTGATCGGTGAGGAGGAACGCCAGCGCGTTGCGCCAACGAGGCGGGAGGTCCTTGAGATGCGGCGCCATCGCCGCGCTGTACATCAGAAAGCGCAGCCCGACGACAAAGCAGGTGAGAATCGTCACCGCGACGGGCGCGCCCGCGGCCATCAGTTGCGTCGCGAGAATCTGCGCTGCGCCGGAGAACATCAGCGCCGACAAGCCGAAGTTCTCCCACACCGACGCGCCTGCCGACTGCGCGCCAACGCCGCAGACGAGGCCGAACGGCAGCAAACCGAGCTGCGAGGGCGCCATGTCCCTAACACCGGCGATGAAGTCGGCGCGGGAGAAGATTCCGGACACGGACGGGCTGCGGGGAAACGAAGAAGGGGAGGGGGGCGCCTCCCCAGTCGCTGGCGATTATAATGCATCCACTTCCTGGGGGTCTGGTCCGATGATCGATGTGCTGTCGCTCGACGCCGGCGACGCACGCGTCGACCTTGCACCCGCGCTCGGAGGCGCCATCGCGCAATTCACGTTTCGCGGCGTCGATGTATTGCGGCCGGTTTCGGCCGAGGCTCGCGCCGCAGGCAACGTGCGGGGCCATTCTTGCTACCCGCTCGTTCCTTACTCGAATCGCATCGCGAACGCACGCCTCGTCTTCGCGGAGCGTGCATTCGATCTCGCGCGCAACTTCGGCGACCAGCCACATTCGATCCACGGCATCGGCTGGCAACGGCCGTGGAGCGTCGTGGCGAATGACGATGCGAGCGCTCTGATCATGCTCGAGCACGACGCGGCAGGGGGCGGTGCGGCCGCGTGGCCCTGGTCTTTCCGGGCGACGCAATCGTTCGCGCTTGCTGCAGACGATAAGGGTTCGACGCTGATGACCCGGATCACGCTCACCAACACGGACAGCGCATCGTTTCCCTTTGGGCTGGGGTTCCATCCGTTCTTTCCGCGGAACGCGACCACCACGCTGGGCTTTCGCGCCGACGCCGTGTGGGAAGCTGGCGCCACGCGGTTGCCGACGAAACGCGTTCCGGTTCCCGATGGGTGGCGGTTCGATCCGCCGCGCGCCATCGGCGACGTCGCGGTGGACAACGTTTTCACCGGGTGGGGCGGCGTAGCGACGCTGCGTGATCCCGCCCACCGTATTGCGGTCACCATCGCCGGCGATCGCGCAGTTGCGTTCCTGGTCGTGTACGTTCCGGCGGGACAGAATTTCCTTGCGGTCGAGCCCGTCACCCACATGACCGATGCGTTCAACCGCGCGGCGCGTGGAGAGAGCGGCACCGGCACCCGCATCCTGGATGCAGGGGCCGCGTTTTCTTGTACGATGCGAATCTCGGTTCACGCTCTTCCATGACTCCCTCCGCTTCCGCCACGCCCTCGCCGTTTCGCTGCGTGCTCGATATCCGGGCAAGCCTCGGCGAATGCCCGGTGTGGTCCGCTGCGGAGCAAGTTCTCTACTGGGTAGACATCAACGCGCCGTCGCTCAATCGCTTCGACCCGGCCACCGGACGCAATGCGGTGATGCCGATGCCCGAGTCGATCGGTTGCTTCGCCCTGCGCCGCGACGGAGGATTCGTCGTCGCGTTGCGCGGCGGCTTCTGGGTTGCGGACGGTCGCGGCACGCTCGTCCGAAAGGTCGGCGACGCGCCTTACGACCCCGCGGACCACCGATTCAACGATGGCCGCTGCGATCCGCAGGGCCGCTTTCTCGCGGGCTACATGAACGAGGCGCGCGACGCGAAGACCGCCGCCCTCGTGCGCCTCGATCCCGACTTCACGCAGACGCGCATCCTCGGGGACATGACGATCAGCAATGGCCTCGCTTTCAGCCCCGATGGCCGCACGATGTACCACGCCGATACGCCAACGCGGACGATCCGTGCGTACGACTACGACGCGGCCTCGGGAACGCCGGCGAACCCGCGTGTGCTCGCACGCTTCAGCGAGGAGGGCGATCGGCCCGACGGCGCCGCCGTCGACCGCGACGGGTGTTACTGGACCGCACTCTACCGCGGCGGCAGGGTGCTGCGGATCGCGCCGGACGGACGCTTGCTCGCCGAGTTCGCGGTGCCCGCGATGTGCCCGACGATGTGCGCCTTCGGCGGCCGCGACCTCACGACGCTTTACGTCACCAGTGCGCGACAGATGCGAGATCCCGGCGAACTCGCGCGTCTGCCACAGTCAGGTGGCGTCTTCTCCATGGCTGTGAACGTGCCGGGCCTGCCCGAACCCGCATTCGCGGGCTGACGTTTCCGCAGCCTCCAATCGTCAAACGAATGCACATCGAAACGACAGCCTTCCTGCGTCTCGACGTGGTGCAAAGCGTCGGAGCTTCTTCGTCTGGCGCCGCCTTCGCGACCTCCTCCGGCGACATTTTCGAAGTTTCGTGCTACGGACCCGGGATATTCCGGCTGCGCGCGGGACCGAACACGAGGCCGGACTACGGCCTCGTCGTTGCCCGTACCAAGGCCTGCACCATCGCGCAGGGTGAAGGCGGGGTCTGGACATTCGCCGCGGGTGATACGACGCTCGAGCTTGCCGCGACGCCACTGCGCTTTCGTCTCCTTCGTCACGGCGTGCCGGTCGCGTCGTCGATCACCGACGAGAACTTCGGCGGCTGGACGCGGCTTCCGACGTTCGGCCGCCTGCGCAGCGGCGGCCAATGGACCGCGGCCCTTGCGCTCGCGTCGGGCGAGCCCATTTACGGTCTCGGCGAGAAGTTCGGCCCACTCAACAAGCGCGGACAGCTGATCCACTCGCGCGTCAGCGACGCCTGTGGTGTCAATACCGGCCTGTCGTACAAGAATGCGCCGTTCGCGTGGAGTCCGGGAACCGGCAAGGGTGCCTGGGGGCTTTATGTGAACACGCCGGCACAGGTCACGCACGGTGTCGGGTATCCGGACTGGTCACACCGCTCGTATGTACTGCTGGTGGACGACGAGGCGCTCGACCTCTTCCTGTTTGCCGCGGACACGCCGTCAGGAATCCTCGATCACTACACGCACCTCACGGGACGTCCCGCGCCAGTGCCGATGTGGGGCTTGGGCCTGTGGGTTTCGCGCGCCCATTACAGGACGCCGGAGGAGGCGGCCGAAGTGGCGGTCAAACTTCGCGCGCACAGGATCCCGTGCGATGTGCTGACGCTGGACAGCCGTGCCGCATGGGAGGTCGAGACACAGTTCGATTTCGAATGGGATCCCGCGCGTTTTCCGGATCCGCGCGCCGCGCTCACGGCGATCAGGGCGCAGCACCTGCGAGTTTGCGTGTGGGAGTATCCGTACGTGTCCGTGCAGTCGCCACTCTTCGTCGATCTTGCCTCGCGCGGCTACCTGCTGACGACGACGCACGGCGAGCCCTATGTGTTCGGCTGGGACTCGACGCCCGCGGTCAACGGCAGGGTGCCCGTGCAGTTGCCGGATAGTGGCATCGTTGATTTCACGCATCCCGGCGCTTATGTTTTCTGGCGCGATGCACATGCGGCGCTTTTTGCCGCCGGCGTCGACGTGATGAACACCGATTTCGGCGAGCAGATTCCCGACGATGCCGTGGCCTTCAATGGCGACACCGGCCGCCGGCTGCACAACGTCTATCCACTCCTGTACAACCAGTGTGTCTACGACGCGACGGCAAAGCATCGGAGGCGCGACACCGATGCACCGCCGATGGTCCTGGGCCGCGCCGGGTGGACCGGCAGCCAACGCTGCCCGATCCAGTGGGGCGGCGATCCGCAAAGCGATTGGGAGGGCCTGGCGGCGTCGATCCGCGGCGGCCTGTCGTGGGGGATGAGCGGTGTGCCCTACTACAGTTCGGACGTCGGCGGTTTCTATGGCTCGTCGCAACCGACGGCGGAACTCTACGTACGCTGGCTGCAGGCCGCGGTGTTCGGCTCGCACGTCCGCGTCCACGGGATGGGCGAACGCGAGCCATGGGCCTTCGGTGTCGAGGCCGAGGCGATCGCGCGCAAATGGCTCGCCTTCCGCTACCGGTTGATTCCGTACCTGCAGCAGGTGATTGCCGAGGCGGTCGCGACCGGCATCCCGGTGATGCGCGCGATGGCACTCGCATTTCCGGGCAACGGCCTCACGCGCGACTACGAGACGCAATTCATGTGCGGCGACACGCTGCTCGTCGCGCCCATCGTCCGCGAAGGTGGCGAGGTCGAGGTGGCGCTGCCGCCGGGCGCATGGTACGACCTCAATTCGCGTCAGCGCTTCCCGGGTCAGCGGGTGCTGCGCTACAAGGCCGCGCCGGATCAATTCCCCGTGTTTGGACGCGAAGGATTTGCATTGCCGCTGGGCCACGCCGTCCAGCACACGGGCGAGATCGAATACGCGGATCCCCTGGACCAGCTTTGGGTATTCGGACGCCCGACGCGGCCGCTCCAGGGGCTCGCGCAGGCGGCGATCCTCGCCGGGTCGGACGGCGCCTACGCGATCCGCGCGGCCGCGAGCGTTAAGGTCGAGCTCTTCGGCGACGCGGCCGGCGTCGATGTCGGCGTCCTGGAGCCAGAATGACTTCGCGGCGTGTTGCGCCGGGTCATTCCTTCAACCACCGTGTCAGGTTGAATAGCCGTCCTCGAATCGCCCGATGACCAAACCGATCGTTGCGGTCACCGTCGGCGAACCCGCCGGTATCGGACCCGAGCTCGCCGCAATGCTCGCCTTGCGCCATCGCAAACAACCCTATCGCGCGCGTATCGTCGTCCTCGGCGACCGCGAATTGCTCGCGGCGCGCGCGGCGCGGATCGGCGCATCGCCGCAGTACGCAGAGTACGATCCCGCGGCAACCGCATCGCCGGACGGCCACGTGGAAGTCTGGCACGAATCCGTGGTCGCGCCAGTTCGGCCGGGCCGCCCGGATCCGGCGAACGCGCACGGTGTTCTCGCGATGCTGGCGCGTGCTTC
Source organism: uncultured beta proteobacterium (assembly GCA_963844005.1). Lineage (GTDB taxonomy): Bacteria > Pseudomonadota > Gammaproteobacteria > Burkholderiales > Casimicrobiaceae > CAIWHR01. The sequence goes on from CAWJMQ010000008.1 coordinate 12,799, forward strand.
CGACGCCTGCGCCATCGGGACGTTTTCCGCGCTCGTGACGGCGCCGGTGCAGAAGAGCGTGCTCATGGACGCAGGCATCCCGTTTTCCGGGCACACGGAATTCTTCGCGCAGCGGACGCACACGCCGCGCGTCGTGATGATGTTAGTCGGCGGTGCGTCCGCTGCGCCGCTCCGAGTTGCCCTCGTCACCACGCATATCCCGCTGAAAGATGTTCCGGCGGCCATCACGCACGAGGCCGTCGACGCGACCATTGCGATCGTCTGTGCCGAACTCGAGGCGAAGTTCGCGCTCGCCTCTCCACGCATCGCGGTCTGCGGATTGAATCCGCATGCGGGGGAGGGCGGGCATCTCGGCCGCGAGGAGACCGACGTCATCGCTCCGGCGATCGCGGCCCTGCGCGCCGCGGGTCACGACGTGACGGGACCCATGCCCGCCGACACCGCATTCGTGCCCGACATCGCGCGGCGTTTCGATGCGATCGTCGCGATGTACCACGATCAGGGGTTGCCGGTGCTCAAGGCGGCGAGTTTCGGACGCGGTGTCAACGTGACGCTCGGGCTGCCGTTCATCCGCACCTCGGTCGACCACGGTACGGCGCTCGACCTCGCCGCCGATTCCGAAATGGCCCGCGCCGCCGATCCCGGCAGCCTGTTCGCCGCCATGGATCTCGCGATCGAGCTGGCCGGACGCGCCGCCGGAATCGCAACTACCGCTGCCGTGCGCCCGCGATGAATCGTCTCCGCTCGCGCGGGCTTGACGCAGAACCCATGCAAGGTCACCAGGCGCGGAAACGCTTTGGCCAGCACTTCCTCGCCGATCCGCACTATGTGGCGCGGATCGTAGATGCCATCGCCCCCGAACCCGGCGACAATCTGGTCGAAATCGGGCCGGGCCTGGCCGCGCTGACGGGGCCCCTGATCGCACGCGCCGGCCACCTCTCGGCCATCGAGATCGACCGCGACCTCGCGGCGCGACTCGCCTCCGAATTTCCGGCGGAGCTCCTCACCCTGCATGTCGTCGACGCGCTCGAATTCGACTTCCGTGTGCTCGGTTCCGCGTTGCGCGTCGTCGGCAACCTTCCCTACAACATCAGCTCGCCGATGCTCTTCCATCTCGCGCAGTTCGAGTCGCAGCTCGCCGACGTCCACGTGATGCTGCAGAGGGAAGTGGTCGCGCGGATGACCGCGCTGCCTGCGACGCCGGATTACGGGCGGCTCACCGTGATGCTGCAGGCGATCTTCCGGGTGAACCGGCTGTTCACGGTGCCCCCGGGCGCGTTCCGGCCGGCGCCAAACGTCGAGTCCGCGGTCGCGCGACTCGTGCCACTCGGCGCAGCGAAGCCGCAGATCGCCGACACCGCGCTCTTCAGCCGGGTCGTCGCCGCGGCGTTCGGCCAGCGGCGCAAGACACTGCGCAACGCGTTGTCGGGACTCTGCAAAGCGTCGGTGCTGGAGTCTGCCGGCATCGATCCCGCCGCGCGTGGCGAAACGCTCGGCGTGGCCGATTTCGTGCGGCTCGCAAACCGGCTCAGCCCCAATCGAGGTCCGGGCGTCGCGCCGGCCGCGTAACCTTCACGGTCTTCTGCCGCGACGTCGTGCCGCGCACCAGCGTCACCGCACGGAGCGACACGGCGAACGCGGCGGCGAGAAATCGAAGCAGTTCCGCATTGGCCTTGCCTTCGACGGGCGCCGACGCGAGCCTGATCTTGATTCGCGCGTTTGCGCCTTCGCCGTGGACGCCCGCGATTTCGCTCCGCTTCGCACCTGGCTGCACATGCAGCATCAGCAACAGATCGTCGCCTTCCTCCCGACACCACGCCCGAAAATCAGGTTCAGGCACGATACAAATGACAGGCAGACGCGCTTTCCACGGGATGCCCGTCACTTGGCGAGCGCGCGAAGGACGTCGCCGTTGACCACAATTTCCGTCACCGCAAGAGCGTCAGCACGGCGCCTTCGAGCCAGCGCACGGGAAGCATGAGTGCGAGCTGGGCGAGGACGATCACGATCAGCGGCGAAAGGTCGAGCGTTCCACCCAGCGGAGGGATCCTGCGCCGGATCGGCGCGAGGAACGGGAACGTCAACGCGTTGAGCACGCCGGCGAAGGGGCCGTCGGGGGCGGTCCACGACAGGATCGCCTGCGCGAAGACGACGATGATCAGAAGCCACACCGCGGACTTGATGAGCTCGACCCCCGCGAGGAGCGCGAGCGTCACCCAAGTGGCGCCGTCGAGCCCTGCGAGTCCGCTCAGGAGATGCAGCGCGGCGAGCCACGCGAACTGGGCGAGCCACGCGAGGAAAAGCGTGGATCCATCAAGCCCCTTGAAACCCGGGATCACGCGGCGCGCGGGCTTCACCGCCCAATCCGTGAGCGCGACGACCGCCTGCCCCAGCGGATTGCGGAACGGCGCGCGCAGCCATTGCATGCTAAAGCGCAGCAGGAACGCGTACGTGATGAGCCCGAACGCCGTATCGAGCAGGAATTTGAACGCCTGATCGAGCATGCGTTACGCGTCGCGGCCGTAGGCGTCGCCGAGTTCGGCGGCGCGCTGCGAGGCCGCTTTCACGGCCGTGACGATCTTCGCCTTCACTTCTTCCGCCTCCAACGACGACAGCGCGCGCTCGGTCGTGCCACCCTTCGACGTCACTTGCGCGCGCAGCACCGACGGCCCGTCGGGGCTCGCCTGCGCGAGCGCCATCGCCCCGGAAAACGTCGCGTAGGCAAGCCGTCGCGCGTCAGCGGGCGCGAAGCCCAGATCGCACGCGGCTTCTTCCACCGCTTCGAGGAAGTAGAACACGTACGCGGGCCCGCTCCCGGAAACCCCGGTGATGGCGTCGAGCATCCGCTCGTCGTCGACCCAGACCTGCTCGCCAGCGGCATCGAGGACCCCCGATACCAAGGCTCGGCCAGCGGCGCCGACGTCGGGCGCAGCGAACACCCCCGAGATGCCCTTCCCCACGAGCGCCGGCGTGTTCGGCATCGCGCGCACGAGCCGGCCGCGACCCCCCAGCCAGCGCGCAAGGTCGGCAAGGCGAATGCCGGCGGCTATCGAGACCACGACCGGGGCCGGCACGCCCGCAAGGTGCATCGCGAGCGCTTGCGCCGCGTCGCGCATCTGTTGCGGCTTCACCGCCAGGACGATGAGATCCGCTTGCGCAACGGCTTCCTGCGAGCATTGGGCGAACAGCGCGATTCCCGGATGACGCGCCGCGAGCCTTGCCCGCGCCTCGTCGCTCGGATCCACGACGCGAATATCGGCAGGCGCGGCGCCGCGCGCGAGCAATCCGCCGATGAGCGCCGTCGCCATGTTCCCGCCACCGATGAAGATCGTCGCCATGTTCAAAGAAGCTATCCGTTCGCCCGATCGCGCGCGCCGAAGATCGAAGTTCCCACGCGCACGAGCGTCGCGCCCTCCGCAATCGCGTCCTCGAGATCGGCCGACATCCCCATCGACAGCGTATCGACCCGCAGTCCCGAGGACTTGCACGCTTCGAGGCAGGTGCGCAGCTCGCGGAACTGCGCGCGTCGGCGCACCGTATCGTCCGTCGGCTCGGGAATGCCCATGATCCCGCGCATCCGAAGGCGCGGCAATGCGGCGACCGCCTGCGCCAGAGCAACCGCCGCAGCCGGTTCGACGCCACCCTTCGACGCTTCGCCGCTCACGTTCACCTGCACGCAGACGTCGAGCGGCGGCGCATCCGCCGGTCTCGCCGCAGACAGCCGTTCGGCGATTTTCATCCGGTCGACCGTTTGCACCCAACCGAAGCGCCGGGCGACGGGCCCCGCCTTGTTGCTTTGCAGTGGCCCGATCAGATGCCATTCGATGTCGTGAAGGTCGGCCAGCGCATCCATCTTCGAATCGGCTTCCTGCACGTAGTTTTCGCCGAACTCGCGCTGGCCCAGTGCATGGACCGCGCGCACCGCAGCAGGCGGAAAGGTCTTGCTGACGGCAACGAGCCGGATTTCCTCCGGATCGCGCCCCGCCGCTCGCGCCGCGCGCTCGATTCGCGCCCTCACTTCTTGCCACGCCTTCTCGTAGTGGAACATAATCGTCCGGCGCCGGCGTCCCGAAGCGTCGTTGGCACGCGGTTTGCATCCGCCTTCACATTGCTTTGTAGGCCGGGGCCCCCGGGATCGCGCACAGCACCAGGATTATAGATGGACATCACCGAACTTCTGGCATTTGCCGTCAAAAACAAGGCATCCGACCTCCATCTTTCGGCCGGGCTGCCGCCGATGATCCGTGTCCACGGCGACGTCCGACGGATCAACCTGCCGCCCATGGAGCACGAGGACGTCCACGCCATGGTGTACGACATCATGAGCGACGCGCAGCGGAAGACCTACGAGGAAAGCCTCGAGTGCGACTTCAGCTTCGCGGTGCCGAATCTCGCCCGCTTTCGCGTCAATGCGTTCGTGCAGTCGCGCGGCGCGTCCGCGGCGCTCCGGACGATTCCATCCAAGGTGCTCTCGCTCGAAGACCTCAATGCTCCGAAGGTCTTCGCCGAGATGACGAACCGGCCGCGCGGGCTGATCCTGGTCACCGGCCCGACCGGTTCGGGCAAGTCGACGACCCTCGCGGCGATGGTCGACCACGTGAACACGAACGCGTATGGGCACATACTGACGATCGAGGATCCGATCGAGTTCATGCACGACTCGAAGAAGTGCCTGATCAATCAGCGCGAACTCGGGCCGCACACGCTTTCGTTCCCCAATGCGCTGAGGAGTGCGCTGCGCGAGGACCCGGACTTCATCCTGGTCGGCGAGATGCGCGACCTCGAGACGATCCGCCTCGCGCTGACCGCCGCCGAGACGGGCCACCTGGTGTTCGCGACGCTGCACACGAGCTCGGCCGCCAAGACGATCGACCGGATCATCGACGTGTTCCCAGCCGCCGAGAAGGAAATGGTCCGCGCGATGCTGTCCGAGTCGCTGGTGTCAGTGATCTCGCAGACGCTGCTCAAGACCAAGGATGGCCAGGGCCGCGTCGCGGCGCACGAGATCATGATCGGCACGGCGGCCATCAGAAATCTGATCCGCGAAGGCAAGGTCGCGCAGATGTACTCGGCGATCCAGACGGGCCAGAATATCGGGATGCAGACGCTGGACCAGTGCCTTACCGAGATGGTTCGGCGCAACATGGTCAACGTCGCCGAGGCCCGCAACCGCGCCGTGAACAAGGACCTGTTCATGGCGTAAGCCAGGACGTGGCGGCGTGGCCGATGGCGGCCCGCCGGAGACAGGAGACCCCAGGATGGAACGCGAACGCGCCACAGGGTTCATTCACGAGTTGCTCGAGCTCCTGGTCAAGCAGAAGGGCTCCGACCTCTTCATCACGGCCGACTTTCCGCCCGCGATCAAGGTCGACGGCCGCATCCAGCCCGTTTCGAAGTCCGTGCTCACGCCGCAGCACACGATGGAACTCGTGCGCAGCGTCATGAACGACAAGCAGGCGGCCGAGTTCGAGTCGACGAAGGAGTGCAACTTCGCCATCGCCCCGCCGGGGGTTGGCCGCTTCCGCGTGAACGCCTTCGTCCAACAGGCAAGGATCGGCATGGTGCTGCGCACGATCACCACCGATATCCCGAAATTCGAGGATCTCGGGCTGCCGCCGGTATTGAAGGACGTCATCATGTCGAAGCGCGGCATCATGATGTTCGTCGGCGCCACCGGCTCCGGCAAGTCGACCTCGATGGCCTCGCTTCTCGGCTTCCGCAACGAGAACAGCTACGGCCACATCATCACGATCGAAGACCCGATCGAGTTCGTCCACGCGCACAAGAACTGCATCGTCACCCAACGGGAAGTCGGCGTGGATACCGACGACTGGGACATCGCGCTCAGGAACTCGCTGCGCCAGGCGCCGGACGTCATCCTGATCGGTGAAGTGCGCGAGCGCGAAACCATGAATTACGCGATCTCCTTCGCGGAAACGGGCCACCTCTGCCTCGCGACGCTGCACGCCAACAGCACGAACCAGGCGCTCGACCGGATCATCAACTTCTTCCCCGAGGAGCGCCGCGCCCAGCTTCTCATGGACTTGTCGCTCAACATCCGGGCGTTCGTCGCGCAACGGCTGATACCGCGCCGCGACGGCCGCGGCCGGGTGCCCGCCGTCGAGGTGATGCTCAACTCCCCGCTCATTTCCGACCTGATCTTCAAGGGCGACGTGTCCGGCATCAAGGAGATCATGAAGAAGTCGCGCGAGCTCGGGATGCAGACGTTCGACCAGTCGCTGTTCGGCCTCTACGAAGCTGGCCTGATCAGCTACGAAGATGCGCTGCGCAACGCGGATTCGCTGAACGACCTCCGCCTCGACATCAAGCTGCACGGCAAGGAGGCCAAGGGACGCAACGTCTTCTCGGGAATCGGCAATCTCGATATCATGCCCAACACCGTGACGGGGCGCATGTAGCGTCCGACGGTTTCGGCGGTCCCGGTTTTCCTGTTGCGAGAGTCCGATCTCGGCCGGGGTGCGACGGCACGCCGGTGGCCGGAATGACACGATGAGCGATCGCACGCACTTCGGTTTCGAGCAGGTGTCGGTCGAGGAGAAGGCGCAGCGCGTGCGGGGCGTTTTCGACTCGGTCGCCGCCAAGTACGACGTGATGAACGACCTCATGTCGGCCGGGCTTCACCGACTGTGGAAGCGCTTCGCCGTGAACGCCACCGGCGTGCGCGAAGGGATGCGCGTGCTCGATCTCGCTGGCGGCACCGGCGATCTCGCCCACCTGTTCGCCGATCGCGTCGGCGCATCCGGCGAGGTGGTGCTGACCGACATCAACGGAGCGATGCTCGCCGCGGGCCGTGACCGGCTGCTCAATGCCGGCCACTTCGTCCCCACGGTCCAGTGCGACGCCGAAAAGCTGCCGTTCCCCGATGCGCACTTCGATTGCGTCAGCATTGCATTCGGGCTTCGCAACGTCACCCGCAAGGAGAACGCCCTCGCCGAGATGTACCGTGTGCTGAAGCCCGGTGGCGTCGCGGCGGTGCTGGAGTTCTCCAGGGTTTGGGCACCGCTCGGGCCCGCGTACGATTGGTACAGTTTCAGTGTCTTGCCACGGCTTGGCCGCCTTGTCGCGGGTGACGAGGCGAGCTATCGCTACCTCGCCGAATCGATCCGGATGCACCCGGATCAGGCAGCGCTCAAGACCGTGATGGAACAAGCCGGGTTCGACCGGGTCGAAGTGCACAATCTCGCAGCCGGCGTGGTTGCCGTTCATCTGGGCTATCATTACTGAACGGAGGCGCGCCCGTGGCGCGCCGATTTCGGAGAAGCACATGACACGTTCAGCATTCTTGGCGGCCGCCTTGTTTGCCATCGCATCGATCTTGGTGAGCACCGCGGCCGACGCAGCAAGACTCGGCGGCGGACGGAGCCTGGGCGCCCAGCGCCCGAGTGTTGCGCCCCGCATGGCAACCCCACCGGCATCGTCGCCGTCAGCGGCCGCCAATCAACCAGTAATGCCCGCGACTCCGGGCGCAACACTACCGGCGAAGCCCGCCACCCCGGCGACACCCGCGCCATCGGGTGCGTCGCGCTGGCTGGGGCCGATCGCCGGCATCGCCGCGGGCCTTGGGCTCGCAGCCCTGCTGTCGCATTTCGGGCTCCCCGAGGGTCTCGGCAGCTTCCTGCTCATCGCGCTTCTCGTGATCGGCGGCATCTTTGTCGTGCGCCGCCTGTTCGCGCGTCGCGAGCAGACACAGCGTCCGCTCGCCTACGCGGGATCGGCAAGCCCGGCAGGTCCCGCAGCGTTCGAAATGCCGAAAGCGCCGAACCGGGATACACGCTCCCGGATCGAACCCGTCCTTGGTCCGTCCGCGGCCGCCGCGCCGACGATGACCACGCATCTGCCGCCGGGGTTCGACGCCGAGGCCTTCGTCAAACATGCGAAGCAGCAATTCGTCAGGTTGCAGGCGGCGCACGATGCCGGCGACCTCAAATTGCTTGCCGAGGTGCTGACGCCCGAGATGCTGTCGGAGGTCACCCGCGACCTCGACGGCGGCGGCGCGCGCATCCCCACCGATGTCCTGACACTGGCCGCCGAGGTGCTCGACGTCGCGACCGAAGGCGACCGCCATTGGGCGAGCGTACGGTTCACCGGCACGATGCGCGAGAGCGGCAGCACCGCCCCAGTTGCCTTCGACGAAGTGTGGAACCTGACGAAGCCCGTGGATGGTTCGACGGGCTGGTTGCTGGCCGGAATTCAGCAGCCCGCCTAGTTCCGGATGGCACCGTTCGGTTTCGGGCTTTCGGCCGTGGCGCCGGTGCTCGCCAATCGCGCGCTCGATCGCGAAGTGTGGGCGAAGAGTTCTCTCGCGGCCCACGCCGGACGCGTCTTCGTGATCGCAGTCGGACCCGTGGCGACCGCGATGCGGATCGATGCGTCGGGCAACGTCGAATCGGCGCCGCGGTCGCAGCAGCCTCCCGATTTGAGGCTGGCGCTCTCGCCCCTTGCCTTTCCGTCGTTTCTCGCCAATCCCGGCCGCTGGGACGAATTGGTCGCCGCTGAAGGCGATACGGCGCTCGCTGCAACGTTGAAGGGGCTCGCCGAGACGTTGCCATGGTTTGTCGAGCAAGTTTTCGCGAACGCGCTCGGGCCCATCGTCGGCCAGCGCGTTGCGGACGCCGGGCGCCGTCTGCTTGCATTTCCCGAGTATGCCGCCGCGCGCATCGGCGAGAGCGTCGCAAGCTACGCCCGCGACGAAGCGCAGATCGCCGCGCGCGGCGCCGAAGTTCGCTCGCTCGGCGAACAGGCGGCCGAGATCTCGACCCGTGTCGATGCACTTGCCGTTCGCCTCGACGCGCTGGAGGCGCGCCTAGGGACGTAAGCCGCGGCGAGGGTCGCCGGGGTACAGGTTTACGCGGCGGAGGCGCCGCTAGGCGGAGTACCCGAGTACCGCGAAGTAGTGACAGGCGGTGCCGGTCAGCACGAACAGATGCCAGATAAAATGCCCGTAGCGCACGCGGGAGTCGGTGGCAAAAAACGCGACGCCTGCCATGTACGCGATGCCACCCCCCGCGAGGAGCAGCAGGCCTGGAATCGGAATCCGGTCGAGCAGCGGTCCGATCGCGATCACGCATAGCCATCCCATCAGCAGATAGAGGCCAAGCGAAGCGATCGGATGCTCCAGTCGATCGAACGCTTTCAGCATGACGCCGACGCCGGCAAGGCTCCAGACGAGCCCGAACAGCGTCCAACCCCAGGGTCCGCTCAGCGCGCCGAGAGAGAACGGTGTATAGGTGCCTGCGATTAGCAAATAGATCGCGCCATGATCGACCTTGCGAAACAGCGCCTTGGCGCGCTTGTGCGGCACCGCGTGGTAGACGGTCGAAGCGCAATAGAGGAGCACCACCGTGGCTGCGAAGATACAGGCGCCGATCACGTTCGACGCTTTGCCGGTCTGGGCTGTCGTCGCGATGAGAACGGGCGCCGACAGGATGGCCGCCACCAGTCCGAGCCCGTGGCTCAAGCTGTTCGCGATCTCCTCGCCCAGCGATTGCGGACGCTCCGTCATGGCCGGGCGGTCTCCTTCCTGAGCACCGGGCCCGGCCGGCCGGGTGCATTGGGATGTCGAGCAACGCGGCTCGCTGAAACGAAATTGCCGCATCGATTTGGTTCGACGCTAAGCAACGTTCGTGCCCAATCGGCGGTTGACGCGCCGTCCTGCACCGGGGCGCATCCATCGTTTCCCTTACAATCGGCGGGATGCGTCTGCTGCGCCTCGCCAGGATCATCATCGTCGCGCTCAAGTACGGGCTCGATGAGTTTCTGACCGGCCACGAGCGCTTCCGCGCGGTGCGGCCGGCGGCACGCGCCCTGACGTTCTGGCGCGACACGTCGGCGCCCCGCGGAGAGCGGCTGCGCCTCGCGCTGCAGGACCTCGGACCGATCTTCGTCAAATTCGGGCAGGTGCTCTCGACACGTCGCGATCTCCTGCCGTCCGACATCGCCGACGAGCTCGCGAAGCTGCAGGACAACGTGCCGCCGTTTCCCTCAGAACAGGTGATCGAGACGCTCGAGCGACTCTACGGCAAGTCCGTGGACGCCGTGTTCAAGTCGTTCGATCGGACGCCCATCGCGAGCGCGTCGGTTGCGCAAGTGCATTTCGCGCTGCTGCCCGACGAGACGCCGGTCGCGGTAAAGGTGCTGCGCCCCAACATCGCGCACGTGATCGAAAAGGACATCTCTCTGATGCACGCCGGCGCGCTGCTGGTGGAGAAGTTGTGGTCGGACGGCAAGCGGCTGCGCCCGCGCGCGGTCGTGAGCGAATTCGAGAAGACGCTGAACGACGAACTCGACCTGTCGCGAGAGGCAGCGAACTGCTCGCAGCTGCGGCGGAACTTCCAGCATTCGCCGCTGCTGCTCGTGCCTGCAGTGCATTGGGACTACTGCGGCACGGACGTCATGGTCATGGAACGGATGACGGGGATCCCGATCGCGCAGGTCGACCGGCTGCGCGACGCCGGCGTCGACATCCCGCGTCTTGCACGCGCCGGCGTCGAACTCTTCTTCACACAGGTCTTCCGCGACGGCTACTTCCACGCCGACATGCACCCCGGCAACATCTTCGTCGCCACGGACGGGGCCAATCACGGCAAGTACATCGCCGTCGATTTCGGAATCATGGGGACGCTGTCCGAGCGCGACCAGGGTTATCTCGCGCAGAACTTCCTCGCGTTCTTTCGTCGCGACTATCAACGCGTCGCGACCGCGCACCTTGAGTCGGGCTGGGTGCCGCCGGACACCCGCGTCGACGAACTGGAGGCGGAGATCCGCGTCGTGCTGGAGCCTGTTTTCGACCGGCCCCTCTCCGAAATCTCGCTCGGCCGGGTGCTGTTGCAACTTTTTCGCGCATCGCGCCGGTTCAACGTCGAGATCCAGCCGCAGCTCGTGCTGCTGCAGAAGACGCTGCTCAACGTCGAGGGTCTCGGGCGCCAGCTCGACCCCAAACTCGACCTCTGGGTGACCGCCATGCCGTTCCTCGAGCGCTGGATGAACGATCGGATAGGCATGCCGGCGTTGCAGAGGCGGTTGCTTGCCGAGGCACCGTACATCGTCGCCGCACTACCCGAGCTGCCGCGGCTCATCCACCAGCGGCTCTCGGCGCCCCCATCGACCCTCGACGGCACGCTCAGGGATCTCGCCGCCGTACAACATACACAGAACCGGCTGCTGACCGTCGTGGCGCTGCTGCTTGTGTTGGTTGCGGGATTGCTGCTGCTGCAAATGGGGTCGGGATGACTTCGCTCCGATTGAACCGTCGGCGGAAAGACACGAAGCCGCGGTAAGGTTGGGGTGCTATACAATCCGCAGCCGAGTTTACGGCCTCCAAACCAGCCGATGGCGCTCCTTGACATCCAGAACGTGACGCGCCGCTTCGGCGAATTCACCGCCGTCGACGGCGTAAGCTTGGCGATCGAAGCGGGAGAATTCTTTACGCTGCTGGGACCGTCGGGCTGCGGCAAGACGACGCTGCTGCGGATGATCGCGGGGTTCGACTTGCCCGACGGCGGAAGCATCCGGCTCGACGGCGCCGACCTCGCCGACCGGCCGCCCGAGGACCGCCCGGTACGCACGGTGTTCCAGAGCTATGCGCTGTTTCCGCACATGACCGTCGAAGGAAACATCGCATTTCCTCTCAAGATGGCCAAGACGTCGCCCGGCCAGATCGCTCGCAAGGTGGCCGAAGCGCTCGAGGACGTGCGCCTGACGGGTTTCGGCAAACGCTATCCACACGAACTCTCCGGCGGACAGAAACAGCGCGTCGCGATAGCGCGGGCGCTGGTGACGCACCCGACGGTACTGCTGCTCGACGAGCCGCTCGCCGCGCTCGATGCCAAGCTGCGCGAGGAGATGCAGCTCGAGCTCATCAATCTGCAGAAGGAGGTCGGCATCACGTTCGTCTACGTGACGCACGACCAGACCGAGGCGCTCGCCCTGTCGCACCGGATCGCCGTGATGAACGCGGGCCGGGTCGAGCAACAGGACGAGCCGTCGCGGATCTACGGCTTCCCCCGCACTCGGTTCGTCGCCGACTTCATCGGCCACTGCAACCTGCTGTCGGGGCCCATCAGCAGCAACGCGGACGGAATCGTCACCGTCGATGTCGGGGGACTCGGCCATGTGCACGTCGCCGCCAACTCCGCGCTCGCCGTCGGCTATCCGGGGACCGTCGCGCTGCGCCCCGAGAAGATCCGAATCGAGGCGGCCGCCCCCGCGCAGACGGCGGACAACCACTACGGCGGCAAGGTGTCGGATCTTCTCTACATGGGCGATGTGACCGTGTACATCGTGGATACCCCGGGCGGGCAGAAGATCGAGGCGCTGCTCGCGAATTCGGCGAGTGGTCGCGCCAAGTTCTTCGAGGTCGGCGACCCGGTCGAGATGAGCTGGCCGGTCGCCGCCGGCCATTTCATCGCCGAATGAGCTCGGCGGGCGAAGCCAGGGCGAAGGAGGACGCCCTCGCGAGCGGGGCGAAGCCGAGGCCCGAAGGGCGCGTCCGCGAGCGAGGGCGGCGGCCGACAAACGGATGCCTCGGACATGCCGCACCTCGTGCGGAGGCCGCGCGTCCCCGCGCGATTGAGGAGCGCCCGACAACCGGGCGCACCGCGATTAGGCAACAGTGCGGAGGGCGCGAATGAGCGTGCCCACACGTGCCTCCAGGCGGATCGGCAAATGGCTGGTCAGCGGGCCGCCACTCCTCTATCTCGTCTTCTTCTTCGCGATTCCGACGCTGATCATGGTGCTGGCGTCGTTCCGGACGCCCGGCGAGTTCGGCGGCCTTGCACCGCTTGTCGACGAGACGGGGCGGATCGACATCAATGTCGACAGTTATGCGCGGTTCTTCGCGGAGCCGGTCTACGCGCAGGTGTTCCTGAAGTCGGTCTGGTATGCGCTCTTGACCACACTCCTCTGCCTCGCACTCGCGTATCCGCTGGCCGTGCTGATCGCGAAGAGCTCGAAGAGGCACCGCAATCTGCTGCTCCTGCTGGTCATCCTGCCATTCTGGAGCAATTTCCTGATCCGTATCTACGCGTGGATGATCATCCTCGGGCCGCAGGCGGTGCTCGCGAGGGGCGTCAACGGGGCCCTTGCCGCGTTCGGCATCGAGCCCGTCTCGCTGCTGTTCAGCTCATTCGCGGTCCTGGTCTGCCTCGTCTATGTCCACCTGCCGTTCATGGTGCTGCCGCTGTACGCGAATCTCGAGAAGCACGACCAGACGTTGCTCGACGCCGCTCAGGATCTGGGGGCTTCCGCCTGGCAACGGTTCTGGCGGATCACCTTCCCACTGTCGCTGCCGGGCGTCTACGCGGGCGCCGCGCTGGTGTTCATCCCGGCGCTCGGTATCTTCGCGATACCCGACATCCTGGGCGGGCCCGACGACAGCCTCATCGGTAACGTCATCAAGCAGCAGTTCCTGGAGACGCGCGACTGGCCGTTCGGCAGTGTGCTGTCGATCGTGCTGACCGTCGCCGCGCTCGTCCTTGCGGGACTGGCCGCGTGGGTCGGACGGCGCAACCTCGGCAACCCGTCGAGCGCCGAGGACGCCAGTGAGTAGGCGATCCGTCGGCCTCTGGATCGCGGCGGCGGCGGGTTACGCCTTCCTGTACGTTCCGCTCATCATCGTCGTCGTCTATTCGTTCAACAACTCCCGACTCAACGCCGAGTGGGTCGGGTTCACACTCGACTGGTACGACAAGCTCGCCCACAACGACGAGATGCTTTCCGCCGCGGCGAACTCGCTCGCCATCGCGCTCGCCGCGAGCCTCGTCTCGACGGTGCTGGGCACGATGGCCGGCGTCGCGATGTACCGCTACAGGCTGCGATTACTGCCGATCCTGGTGCTGACGCCGATCGCAATTCCGGAAATCCTGATGGGCGTGTCGCTCCTCATCTTCTTCGTGCTCCTCAACTTCACGCTCGGGCTCGTGTCGGTGGCGCTCGCCCACATCGCCTTCTGCATCGGTTTTGTCGCGATCGTCGTGCGCTCGCGGCTCGCCGGCATGGACGAGAGCCTGACCGAGGCCGCCCGGGACTGCGGAGCCACACCGTGGAACGCGTTCCGTCACGTCACGCTGCCGTTGATCATGCCTGGAGTGATCGCCGGCGCACTGATGGCGTTCACGCTGTCGATCGACGACTTCGTCATCACGTTCTTCACGGCCGGGGCCGGCACCGTGACGCTTCCGCTGCAGATCTACTCGATGATCAAGATCGCCGTGACTCCCGAGGTCAATGCCGTGTCGACGCTGTTGATGCTGCTGACGCTCGCGCTTATCATCATCGCTTCCAGGCTCTCCCCGAACCTCCTCAACACCGACCAGGAATGACCATGAAACGCCTCGTTCTTCTGCTCGCATCGCTCGTCTTCGCCCTGCCGGCGGCGGCCGCCAAGGACGAGTTCCACCTGTACAACTGGAACAACTACCTCGCGCCGGAGACGGTCAAGCGCTTCGAGGCGTTCTGCAAGTGCACCGTCGTGCAGACCTATTACTCGGACAACGAGGAGTTGCTGGCGAAGCTCGCCGCGGGGGCGAAGGGTTACGACATGTACGTGCCGACGTCGAACGCGGTGCAGGCGCTGATCAAGGGCGGCCGGCTGAAGCCGATCGACAAGACGCAACTGCCGAACCTCAAGAACATCGAGACCGTCTACCTCAATACGCCGTTCGACCCGGACAACAAGTTTTCGGTGCCCTACGCGATGTCGACGACGATCATCGGCTACAACGACGAGAAGATAAAGGAACTGGGGCTTCCCACCGACACCTGGGCGGTCGTCTTCGACCCGAAGTATCTCGAAAAGATCAAGGGTCGCATCACGGTGCTGGACAGCGCCAACGAGCTTTTCGCGGCCGCGCTCAAGTACCTGGGTTACTCGGCCAACGACGTCGATCCGAAGCACTGGGACGAAGCGGTCGCGGTGATCAAGAAGGCGAAGCCCTACTGGGCCGCCTTCAACGCATCGAGTTATATCAAGGAGCTGACGGTCGGCAACATCTGGTTGGTCCACGGCTACTCGAACGACATTTTCCAGGCCAACCTCGACGCGCAGGCCGCGGGCCGCAAGTTCAAGATCCTGCAAGGAATGCCGAAGGAAGGCGCGGTGCTCGCCGTCGACAATATGGTGATCGACAAGAGCGCGCCGCGGTCCGACCTCGCCTTCAAGTTCATGAACTTCATGCTCGAAGGCCAGAACTCGGCCGAACTCACGAACCTGATCGGCTCCGGGAACCCGAACATGGAGGCCGTCAAGTACATCAAGCCCGAGCTCCTCAAGAACCCGGCGATCTTCCCGGACAAGGCCGTCCAGGCGAAGCTCGAGCAGCTCCAGGACCTGACGGGCGCGCAACGCCGTCTGCGCAACAAGCTGTGGACCGGAATCAAGGCCGGGCGCTGATTCCCGTTGCGGCCGCTTCGCGCGACGCGTGCGCGAGCGCCGCGCCGGTATGGTGACGGCCCCGCATTTGCATTCGCGGCTTCCGCACTTCCTCGCGACGCTCTACGGCCTGGCGATCGTCTACGCGAGCCTCCAGCCGTTCGCGAACTGGATGGCCCCGTCACCGGGCACCGCGTTCTTCCTGTTTGCGACGTGGCCGCCTAGGTGGGTGCGTTACGACATCGTCACGAATCTCGTCGCGTACCTACCCTTCGGTTTCTTCTTCGCGCTCGTGCCGCGCCGGCAACGATCCCGCCAGAGGCTTGCCGCGGCGATCGGCGCCGGTGCCACGCTGTCGTTCGCGATGGAGACGCTGCAGATGTACATGCCGACGCGCGACGCGAGCGTTGCCGACCTTCTTTCCAACACGGCGGGAGCCGCGGTCGGTGGCCTGCTGGCCGTGGCCTTCGCTCGCTCGCGTGACGCGAAACGGGCGATCGCTTCCGCCCGAGACCGCTGGTTCCTCCCGGGCACCGTCGGCGATCTGGGACTCGCGCTGTTGGCGATCTGGCTCGTGGTGCAGGTGAACCCGGGCATTCCGCTGTTTGCCACGATGTACGATCCGTCGCCGCGACCGGGTTCCGTGGCGGCGCCCGCCGACGTCGTGGCGACGCTCGTCGAAAGCGCGCACAGCGCGTTCCAGTTGCTGGGCGTCGGATTGTTTCTTGCACTCCTCCTCCGCGAACGGCGCTATGTCGGCGGCGCGGTGTTGCTGCTGATCGGCGCCGCGGCGCTCGTCAAGGGTATCGCCGCCGCCGTGTTGCTCAATCCGGCCGTCTGGGAAAACTGGCTCAACCCCGGGGTTTCGCTGGGTGTTGCGGCGGGCTCGCTGCTGCTCTCGGTTGCGATCTGGCTGCCAAGGCCCGCGCAAGTCACGCTCGCCGCAGTCGCATTGCTGTCGTCGCTGCTCGCGACGCTTTTCGCGCCCGACCTCCTGTTCGCGAGCGCGCCCGTCGGACATTTCAATCGGCCGTACGGTCATCTGCTCAATTTCAACGGGTTGACGCACACGGTGCTGCTGCTGTGGCCGGCCGCTGCCAGCGCGCTCCTGTTCGCACTTGCCGGACGCCCGAGCTGGGGCGAGGCAGGTTAGGAACCTCAGCCTCCGTCGCAACCGCGTGCGACTTATTTATGCACAGGTCCCTTAGCCTGTCGCAGGCGGCGCGGTTCTGCTATCGTTTCCGACATGATCGCCCCGGCCGTCGATGACGCGATCGACCTCGACCGCGTTCGCCGCGTGCTGGTGATCAAACTGCGTCACCACGGCGACGTCCTTCTGACCTCGCCCGTTTTCACTGTCCTGAAGCGCGCGGCGCCGCATGCCGAAATCGACGCCCTCGTGTACCGCGAGACATCGCCGATGCTCGAGCGACACCCGGCGATCAGCGCGCTGCACACGATCGACCGCAACGCGCAGGCGCGCGACCCCCTCGCGCGGCTTGCTCGCGAGTGGAGGCTCTGGCGCGCCCTCCACGCGCGCCATTACGACCTCGTCGTTCACCTCACCGATCACCCGCGCGGCGCATGGCTTGCGCGCGTCCTAGGCGCGCGCTACGGCGTCGCGCCCGAGCGGGCGCGCAGCGGTCGATTCTGGCGCCGGTGCTTCACGCACCTCTACCTTCTGCCGCGTGCGACGCCGCGACATACGGTCGAAGGCAATCTCGATGCACTGCGCCGCATCGGCATCTGGCCCGGCGACTCGGACAAGGCGCTCGTTCTCGTGCCGGGCGCTACCGCCGCGGCGCGCGTCTCTGCGCTGCTCGATACGCACGGTCTCGTGCGCGGAAAGTTCGTCGTCGTCCACCCGGGCTCGCGCTGGCTCTTCAAGTGCTGGCCAGCGAAAAACACTGCGGCGCTACTCGACATCCTCGCGGCCAACGGCTGGCCGCTGGTGCTGACCGGCGCCCCCGATCCCGCCGAGGCCATGCTCGTGGCCGATATCCTTGCCCGAACTTCCGCCGTGCCGCTCGATCTTTCGGGCAAGCTCACGCTTGCCGAACTCGGTGCATTGATCGCATCGGCCCGCCTGTTCGTCGGCTGCGATACGGCGCCGATGCACATGGCTGCCGCCGTCGCGACACCGGTCGTCGCGGTGTTCGGACCGAGCGGCGAGGCGGAATGGGGCCCGTGGCGGGTGCCACATCGCGTCGTCGTGTCCGACTCGCATCCGTGCCGCCCT
Source organism: uncultured beta proteobacterium (assembly GCA_963844005.1). Classification (GTDB taxonomy): domain Bacteria; phylum Pseudomonadota; class Gammaproteobacteria; order Burkholderiales; family Casimicrobiaceae; genus CAIWHR01. Next base: position 30,426 of record CAWJMQ010000008.1, read on the forward strand.
TGTGGCAACAACGGCTGCGGCGGAAGCAATCATTCCGACTGCCTGCTGACGCTTTCCGTCGAACCCGTTGCGCGCGCGGTCGCGGATCTTCTGGCCGAGACCGGCTCTACCGCGCCGCGATGAGGCTGGGGCTCGTCCGCCAGCGCTACACGCCGTTCGGTGGCGCGGAGCGCTTCGTCGAACGCGCGATCGAAGCGCTGCTCGCGCGCGGCATCGGAATCCGCGTGTATACCCGGCGCTGGCCCGGCGCACGCACCGGGCAGATCGACGCGGTCATTTGCGACCCGTTCTACATCGGCAGTCTCTGGCGCGACAGGAGCTTTGCGCGTGCGGTGCACGCGGCTCTTGCGCGTGACCGCCCGCTCATCGTGCAGACGCACGAGCGGATCGACGGCTGCGACATCTTTCGCGCTGGCGACGGGCTGCACCGCGCCTGGCTCACCGAACGGCTTCGTGCCGGAGGGCGTTTCGAACATCTGCGGATCGCCGCGAACCCGTATCACCGCTACATACTCGAAGCCGAGGCGCGCGTGTTCACGGATCCGGGACTCAAGGCCGTCATCTGCATCTCACAAATGGTGCGCGACGACATCCGCGCGCATTTTTCGATTCCGGACGACAGGCTGCACGTCATCTACAACGCGGTTGACAGGCGGGAGTTCGGGCCGGGCGTCCGCGTGGAACGCGCGGCGACTCGTGCGGGTCTTGGTCTCTCCGACAACCATGTCGCGTATCTGCTGGTCGGCTCGGGTTACGCGCGGAAGGGCGTGGCGGCAGCGATCCGAGCGCTGGCGAGGCTCCCATCCCAAGCCCGGCTCGTGATCGTCGGGCGCGACAAGAATCCGTCCCGGTATATTGCAATGGCGCAGCGCGCGGGGCTGAGCGACCGAATCGTGTTCGCAGGACCCCGAAAGGATCCGCGGCCGTACTACGGCGCCGCCGACGCCTTCGTCCTGCCCACGCTCTACGATCCGCTATCGAACGCGGTGCTCGAGGCACTCGCTTGCGGGCTTCCCGTGGTGACGAGCCGTCGCTGCGGGGCGGGAGAACTGGTCATTGCGCATGACGCGGGGTGGACGTGCGATGCGCAGGACGATGCGGCGCTCGCGGAGTGCATGGAGCGCCTGCTCGATCCCGAGGTGCGAATGCTCCGGGGAGTACGGGCACAGGCGGCGGTCGCGACGCTGACGCCGGAGGCGATGACGCGACGCCTCGTCGATCTCTACGATTCGCTGCTCAAGGAACGGGAGGGCGCCGCGCTATAATGCGCAGCTCCACCCGATCGCCATGCCGCTGATGCCCTGTTCATGGCGCGGCGACATCGATGACACCATGTGCGGCATCACCGGCTACTTCAGCGACGATCCACGGGCACGCGATGCGTTGCCCGCGATGACCGCCACGCTTGCGCACCGCGGGCCCGATGCGGACGGATTCCATGTCGACGGACCGGTCGGCCTCGGGCACCGGCGGCTCTCCGTCATCGATCTCACGGGCAGCCGGCAGCCCCTCGTTTCCGCCGACGGCACGATCGCCGTCGTTTTCAATGGCGAGATCTACAACTTCCGCGAGCTCCGGCGCGAGCTCGCCGCGGCCGGACATGCGTTCGTCACGAACGGCGACGGCGAAGTTCTCGTCCACGGATGGAAGGAGTGGGGGGAGCGGATGCTGGACCGGCTCTCCGGCATGTTCGCGTTCGCGCTGTGGGACCGCGGCCGCCAGGAACTCTTCCTCGCCCGCGATCACCTCGGCGTCAAGCCCCTTTACTACGCTTGGCACGCGGGATCCCTGGTGTTCGGATCGGAGTTGAAGTCGCTGCGTCCGTTTCCGGGCCTGCCCCACGCACTCGACCTCGATGCACTGGCGCTCTATCTCGAGTGCCAATACATCCCTGCGCCGCACACGATCTACGCGGCAATCCACAAATTGCCGGCAGGCCACTGGCTGTCGTTGCGCGACGGGACGATCGCGAGCAGCGCCTACTGGCGGCCCGTCTACATCCCGAAGCGCCGACTCGACGGCGCCGAAGCCACCGACGCGCTCGACCGCGAACTCTCGCGCTCGGTGGAATCGATGCTCGTCGCGGACGTTCCCCTCGGTGCCTTTGTCAGCGGCGGCGTCGATTCGGGCTTGATCGCAGCGATGGCGACCCGGATCGCCGGTCGAAGCATCGACACGTTCAACCTCGGATTCGCCGGCCGCGACGTCGGCAGCGAGCACGAGGAGGCCGCGCGCGTCGCGCAGCACATCGGTAGCCGGCACCACTGCCTGATGCTTGCCCCGGGCGACGTCCTTCCCGCGCTCGACCGCTGGGTCGATGTGTTCGACGAACCCTTCGGTGACCAGGCCGCGCTGCCGACGATGCTGCTCGCGCAATACGCCCGGCGCGAAGTGACGGTGGTGCTGACCGGCGAGGGCGCCGACGAGGTCTTCGGCGGCTACTCGAACTACCTGAAACGCATCCGCGAGGAGCGGTTCACCCGCGTGCTGGGCGCCCGCGGCTCGCCAGTGAAATGGCTTGCACGCCGGCTGCCGCCGCGCCTTGCGCGCGACCGGATTCTGAAGGCGTCGGTCGAACCACGCGCACGGCGCTATGCGACGATCCCCAACATCTTCGACGTATTGCTGCGCGGCGAATATTTCAGCGCCGCCTTTTGCAGCGCGGCCGACGCGCGGATCGCCGACAGCGCCGAAGCGTTTTACAACGAGTGCGATTCCCCGGCCTATCTTGACCATCTGCTCAACATCGATGCGCGGCTGTGGCTCCCCGACGACCTCCTGGCCAAAGTGGATCGCGCGACAATGGCGTTCTCGCTCGAAGCCCGCGTGCCCTATCTCGATCACCGCTTCTTCGGCTTTTGCGCGCGGCTCGACCCTTCGCTCAAAGTCCGCGGCAGCGCGCGCAAGGTGCTGCTGAAACGGCTTGCCGAGCGCTATCTGCCGCACGACATTGTCCAACGCCGGAAACAGGGATTCATGATGCCTCTCGACCGTTGGTTCGCGAGTGAACTCAAGGCCGACATCGGGCGCCTGCTCGGCCCCGAAGGGCTCTCGGGCCGCGGTCTCTTTCGTCCAGATGCGCTGACGAACCTCCAGGCCGAGCACGCGTCGGGCCGCAAGAACCACGCGATGCGGCTCTGGGTGCTCCTGATACTCGAACGCTGGCTTCTCCGCTACGAACCCGGTTTCGCGCTGTAGCCGATGGGCCCGTTGTCCATCGTGCACACCGAGAATTCCTGCGGATGGGGTGGACAAGAGATTCGCATCCTTACCGAGGCGCGCGGCATGCAGGACCGTGGCCATTGTGTAACCCTCGTCGCGCCCGCCGAAGCGCCTATCGCGCCGGCGGGCGAGCGGATAGGAATTCCCGTGGTGCGCCTCGATATCCGTCGAAAGCGGCTTTCCTGCCTCGCGTCGCTGCGCGCCTGGCTCGTCGCCAATCGCTCACGCATCGACGTCGTCAACACGCACAGCTCGACCGATAGCTGGCTCGTCGCGCTCGCCTGCACAACGATCTCCGACGCACCACCGATGGTCCGTACGCGGCACGTGTCGACGATCGTCCGCAACCGGCCGACGACACGCTGGCTCTATATGCACGCGGCCGCCCATATCGTGACCACCGGCGAGGCCCTGCGCCGGCAACTTGCGCGAGACAACGGAATTCCGCTCGCGCGGATGACGTCTATCCCCACCGGCATCGACCTCGCGCGCTTCGTGCCCGGCGACGCTTCCGCGGCACGCGCGCGGCTCGACCTGCCGGACCGGCGAACGCTCGGCATCGTCGCGACGCTGCGCGACTGGAAGGGTCACGAGTATCTGTTCGACGCGATCGCCCGCGATCGCGCCGCGTGGGCAGACTGGACCGTTCTTGTCGTCGGCGACGGACCCTATCGCGAACGGCTCGACGCGCGTCTCGCAGCCCTCGGGCTCGTCGGCGCGGTCCGCTTCGCCGGCCAGCAGGACGACGTCGTCCCGTGGTACCAGGCGCTCGACCTCTTCACGCTGCCCTCCTATGGCGAAGAAGGCGTGCCGCAGGCCATCATGCAGGCAATGGCCTGCGGAATCCCGGTCGTGTCGACGACGGTCGGCGCCATTGCGGAGGCTGTCGAGGACGGCGTGACCGGGCGCATCGTCGCACCACGCGACGCAGCGGCACTGGCCCGAAGCCTCGCGGAATTGCGCGACGACGCTGCGCTCCGTGCGCGCTACGGAGCCGCTGCGCGCGCGCGCGCCCAACGCGATTTCGGCATCGACCGCATGCTCGACCGGATGGAAGCGTTGTTCCGAAGCGTCGTCGAAAGAGCTAGCGATGTGCGGGATCGCCGGCTATTTCGGAACGCGTGCGCTGCCGCCGGTTGCGGTGGAGCGGATGCAGGCGGCGCTGCGCCAGCGCGGCCCGGACGCGGAGCACGTCAATCTGTGGACCAAGGAGCTGGAACCGACCCGCGACGCCGCCCCGAATGCATTGCTGCACACGCGACTGTCGATCATCGACCCTCGGCCCGAAGCCGATCAGCCGATGGGTAACGACGCGGGCGACATCTTCGTCTCGTACAACGGCGAGGTCTACGACTGGGCGTCGGATGCCGCGACACTCATGGCCGCCGGCTTCCGATTTCGCACCCGCTCGGACACCGAGTTCATCCTCCACGCGTACGAGCACTGGGGCATCGATTTCGTCTCGAGGCTTCGGGGAATGTTCGCGATCGCCATCTTCGACATGCGTGAACGGGCGGTCTACCTCGTCCGCGACCGCTTGGGCTTGAAGCCGGTCGTCTATGCGCGACGCGACGACGGATTCGCCTTCGCCTCGACGGTGCGTGCGCTCCTGCCGTGGCTGCCGCCCGAGGCCCGCGCGTTTTCGGCGGAAGGTGTCGACGCGTACCTTGCGCACCGGACGATACCCGCGCCGCGTACGATCTTCGCAAGCATCTCCCGGTTACCGCCAGCCCACTGGCTGCGCTACGACCTCGCGACAGGCGCGCTCGCGGTCCGCGAATACTGGCGGCCGGAACCGTCGGTCGAGCCGTGGCTGCCGACGCTCGACGCCGCGATCCGGATGCGCACCGTGGCCGACCGCCCTCTCGGGTTGTTCCTGTCGTCCGGAATCGATTCGTCGGCGCTCGCCTGCCGGCTCGCGGCGATGGGATTCAACCGCCTCCAAAGCTTCACCGCCGCGTTTCCGGGTTCGCCGTTCGATGAGTCGAGAGAGGCGAGGAGAAGTGCCGATCGTCTGGGCTTTCCCAACCTCGCCATCGTCATCCCCGAGCGCATCGCCAACGATTTTCCGCGTCTCATTGCCGACCTGGACGAACCGTTCGCCGATCCTTCCAGCGTGCCGACCTGGTATCTTGCGCGCGAGACGACGCGCCATGTCAAGGTCGTCCTCGGCGGCGACGGGGGCGACGAACTCTTCGGCGGCTACAAGCGCTACGCGAAGCACCTGCGCACGCGCTGGCGACGCCACCTTGCAATCACCGGCCTGCGGGCCCCAACCGGCATCGGCGGACGTGCGTGGCAGCGTGTGATCGAGGAGTTGCGACTCGACTGGCGTGCCGCCTACTCGCTGCGCTTCTCCGGACTCACGCCCGGGGAGCGCGCGTATCTGGCGCCGGATTCGGCGCCGCCCGCGCACTACTGGCGGATGCCAGCCTCGGAGCGCGTCGGAGTTGCAGACGCTCCTCGAAATCGATCGTCTCAACTACCTGCCGGACTACATCCTGCGCAAGGCCGACCTCTGTACGATGGCGCATGGGCTCGAAATGCGCGCGCCGTTGCTCGACCACCGCTTCGTCGCCGCGGTTATGGGCCTGCCTCCGAAGCTCCGCTTCACCACGCCCGCGAGGAAGCTTTTCGCCCCGGCAATGGCGGCGCTGGTGGAGCTTGACCCCTTCGCGCGGAAGAAGCGCGGTTTCAATCCCCCGCTTGCGGGATGGCTCGGGGGCGACCTCGCGCCGCGACAGCAGGGACTCGGCAGGCGACTCGAAGAACTCACGGGCGGCCAGCTTCGGGCCTCGCGCGCCGACGCGTTCGCCGCCGCGTGGCGCAATGGCAGGCCGGGCCTCTCCGAGCAGTTGCTGCAGCTCGTGATCCTCGACGAGTCGCTCGCCCAGCTTGCGGCGCTTGCGGCAGAGCCATGATGAGCCGCACCTTCTCGCGTCCCGGGGTTCTCGCGCTGGCAACGGCCCGGATGGCAGCCGACGCATTGCCCGGGCGCCGGCGGCGGCGTCCGGCCGCGCCCAAGCGAATCCTGATCGCGCATCATCTGTTGCTGGGCGATACGATCATGCTGACTCCGCTCGTCGCAAAATGCCGTGCCCAATGGCCGGACGCCGAGATTGCGATGACCTGTCCGACCGCCTACGCCGGGTTGTACACCGGGCGTCCCTACGGTCTCAACGCGTTGCCGTACAATCCGCGCGACATCCGCACGCTGGGACCACTCGTCGCCAAATCGGGTTTCGACCTCGCGCTCATCCCCGCCGACACTCGGCTGTCATGGCTCGCGCGCGCACTCGATGCCCGCTGGATCGTCGCGTTCGCGGGCGATTCGCCGCGCTACAAGGATTGGCCGGTCGATGAACTCCGCGCCTATCCGGACATGCCGATGGCGTGGGGCGACCTCGTGGCCGGGCTCATCGACGGTCCGGCGCCGACCCCCTATCGCGAGCGCGATTGGCCAGCGCCCGCCGCCGTTGGCTTCGAGCCGCCCGCAACGCCTTATTGCGTGCTGCATGTCGGCGCCAGCACGCCCTTGAAGCAGTGGCCGGCAAGCCGCTGGCACGAACTCGGGGCGCGGCTCGCCGCGCACAACCTCTCCATTGTTCTTTCAGCGGGTCCCGGCGAAGCGGGGCTCATCGACGAGATCGATCGATTGCGGCAATGGTTTCGCTACCCGGGAACGCTGTCGGTCCCGCAAGTCTGGCATCTCCTCGCGGGGGCCGCGCTCGTCGTCTGTCCGGATACCGGGATTGCGCATCTCGCGCGGCTGACCGGTGCGCCGACCGTCGCGCTCTTCGGCCCGGGTTCGGCGCTGTTGTCGGGCGCCGGCCTGTTCTGGCGCGACGCCCGTTTTACCGCGGTCACGGTCCCCGATTTCCCTTGTCGCGATCAGCACGTGACGATGAAGCGCGAAGTCGCGTGGATTCGGCGCTGCGAGCGTTTTCCGGGCAGCGCCGCTGGTCAATGCGCGGAAGCTCGGTGCATGCTGGCGATCACGGGAGACATGGTTTTTCAGGCGGCGATGGCGGAGCTCCAGTTGCGCCCGGATTTGGCCGTACCCCATGCGCGACAATGATCGCCAACCGGTGAATGCCGCGACGGCGCCGTCATTGGCATCGCCCGGTTACCGCGGTGCTCGGCTAGCTCCCGCCCGGTTGCGACGGCGGGTTCGCGCGCCGCACCGGCCACGCCGACCATGGCTGAGTCCGCCTTGATCTCCGAGACCGAAGCGCGCCTTCGAGTCGCCGCCCTCGTATGCGCGTCGGTGTTCGTCGTCGCCCTTCCGTTCAACCATACAACGGCGCTGCGCCTCATCGCGCTGGGGCTTGCCGCCGGGTTCACGTTTGCAAGTGGCGGCTGGCGGGTTGCCGGTGAGTTGCCGCTGCGCGCAGCCTGGGCGGCTTGGGCGGGCATCGCGGCGCTGTCGCTGGTCTATGCCTACGACCCCCTAGATTCGTTCGGTGAATTCCGGAATGAAGTGGTCTACGCGTTCCTGGCGTATGCGACGTGGTTTGCGCTCACACGCAATCGCGACGGCACGGCCTGGCTCGTGCGCGCGCTCGTTGCCGCGGTGACGGGCGTCCTTGTCATCGGAATCTCCGTTTCTGTGTCGGGCCGCCCGTGGTTCGATCTCGGCGACTTTGGTGACGTCGGTTCGCTCACCACCTTCCTCATCACCGTCTTGCCGGTGCTGATGTTGTTCGTGCTGCGTTCGGCACCGCGTTCTGGTGCCCGCGCCGGCGCGGTGGTACTGGTGGCGGGCTGCCTCGCGGCCGGGTTCCTCACGCTCAACAGGATCTTCTGGCTCGCCGCAGCCGCGGAGATCATCATCTTTTCACTGTTCTCGATGCGTCACTGGAAAAGCCGCCGGCGCGGTGTCTTCATGCTGACCGGCGTCGTAGTCGTTGCCGTCCTGGCGCTCGCCCAGATATTGCTTGCTTCGCATTTGCGGATCGCGCTGAGCGCGCCGGGCACGGACATCCTGGACTTCCTGGTCGACGATCCACGGGGAGATCTCTGGCGATTCGCCATCGAAAGGATTGCCGAGCATCCTTGGTTGGGCGCCGGTATCGGGAAATGGTCAATGCGTGGCGAGTTCGACGCGCACTTCCACGACACGCTGCGACTGCATGCCCACAACGTGTTCCTGAATCGCGCGCTCGAAACCGGTTTGCCAGGCCTCGCGGCGTTCGTGCTGCTTTTGGGCTCGATTGTCGCCGGCTTCTGGCGCCTTGCCTGCAGCGGCGACGCACGGACCGCGGCGATAGGCGCCGCCGGGGTCGCACTCGTAGTGGGCGTTATCGTGAAAAGCCTGACCGATGATTTTCTGGTGCGGCAGAACGCGCTGCTGTTCTGGTCGCTCACCGGCGCGGCCCTGGGTACCACGTCGTCACCGCGCGGTCGCCGCCTTCCCGGGACCCGGATCCGGCGATATACTTTTGGCTGAAGGCACCCCTCCCGCTCTATCGCGCGCGGGGTTGTGTGTGCGCATCGCGAGTGTCCGGCGGCACGGGTTCGCAGGCGGAAAGCCATGAAAGACATCGCGTTGCTGTTGCTTACCGCTACGGTTTGGGTCTACTGGGCCCGTGTCGGCGTCATGGTCGTCCGCGCGCGCCGCCACACCGGAAATTCCGCCGGACTCGTCCCGCAACAACCATTGGAGCGGCTCCTTTGGGTAGTCTGGGTGCCGCTGGTTGCTGCATGGGTGGTCATGCCATTGATCGGCTTGACAAGGACCGAAGCGCCGCTCGCGGTTCCCGAGTGGGCGCGCCAGCAACCCGCCTATGCGACACTGCGGTGGGCGGCCGCGATCGGTGGCGTGTTCTGTCTGGTGATGACATGGAAATGCTGGGCTCGCATGGGCAAAGACTGGCGGATGGACGTGCGCCCGGACCAGCGGACCGATCTCATCACGGACGGCCTCTTCGAGCGCGTCCGGCACCCGATCTACGCGTTCAGCATCGTGTTGATGCTCTGCACGGCCGTGACCCTCGCGACGATCCCGATGATGATCGTGGCCGTGGTGCACATCGTGCTGATGAACATCAAGGCCCGGAACGAAGAGCAGTATCTGCTGCGGGCCCACGGCGCCCGTTACGAGCGCTACCTGTCGCACACCGGGCGCTTCTTTCCGCGCCGCGCGTCGACCTGATGGGGTCGTCGGCATCGACCGTTGACGGGCCGACGGCCACACCGGCGCCTCGTGCCGCCCCGCGTCGCCGACATCGCGCATAGCGTGAAGAAACAATCGCGCCCCGGGGCCCGGCGACTGACGATCGCAAGGCAATCCGTTCAGTGAAGGGTCGGCTCAACCTCTTCCAGACGTCGATGCTGCGCTGGCGTGAGCTTCATCCTTACAGCGCCGTGCACGTCGTCCGTATCGGCCACCCGCTCGACCTCGCGCGCCTCGCGTCCGTCATCGGCGGCCAGCTCGCCGGCTTCGGGCTCACCGGATTGACGCTCGACGTCGCGCACGCGCGCTACGAGTACAGGGGTGGCGAGACGACGCCATCGATCGCGGTTCACGCCGGCGGCGGCGACCCCATGCCGGTCCTTGCGCGCGAGATCGAACTTGAACTCAACAGGCCCTTCAAGCGCGACGGTGAGCTCGATCCGTTCCGGTTCTTCGTCGTCGACTCCGGGCCGACGTTTCATTTGGGCGTGACGTACGACCACTTCATCGCGGCGGGCGATTCGATCGTGGTTCTGTTGAAAGAGATCTACACCCGGTACTGCATGGGAGGGACCGCGTCGGACCGCGCGCGCGCGCGCGATCGATACCCGGCGACGTACCGGCGGCTGTTCCTGCGCCACCCCGGGCCCACGCTGCGGGGCATGCGGCATGTGCGGCAGATGGCAGCAAGCTGCCGTCGCTCCGTGCGGCCCCGCTATCCTGGCGGACACGATCCCCACAACGCGTTCGCCTATTGCCGCGTCGATCGACCCGAGTTCGCGATGCTCACCGCGGCCGCCAAGGCCTGGGGCGTCACCCTCAATGACCTGCTGATGGCGATCCTGCTGCAGGTACTCGAGCCGTTGGCTGGCGCGCGCGCGCCCACGGAGCGGCGCCGCGAGCTCGCGGTCGGGTCGGTCGTGAACCTGCGGCGCGATTTCGAGTCCGATCCCAACACGACGTTCGGACAGTTCCTGAGCTCCCTCAGGGTCTCGCATCCGATGCCGCCGGGAATCTCGCTGCAACGGCTCGCACGCGACATTCATGCCGAGACCGCGTGCATCAAGCGCGAAAAGCTCTACCTGCAAAACCTGATGGCGATCGGAGCGAGCGGACTGCTGTGGCGCTTCCTTTCGCGCGAGCAGCGTGAAGGCTTCTACACCAAAAACTATCCGGAGTGGGGTGCGATCACCATGGTCAATGTCGACGCGCTGTGGGCGCACGCCGGCGGATCGATGCCGCCCCCCGAGTATCTGCGCGCGGTGTCGACCGGACCCCTCGCTCCTCTCGTGGTTGCGATAACGACGGCCGCGGGTGTCCTGCACGCGGGAATCTCGTACCGGACGGCCGCGTTCACACCGGCAGACGTCGATACAATAGCGGCCGGAATCGTAGCCTGCGCCAGACAACTCGCATCATGAATCTTCGAGACCGTGCCGCTGGCATCCTTCTCTTGGCGGCCGTCGCGCTGGTCGCCGGTGGCTGCGCTACTCGGCCACCAGGCGGCGAACCCGCAATGGCGGGGATGCCCGGAGTGCAAAGCGTCCTGCGCTCGGTCAAGACCGATCGGGCGCTCGAGGACCGGATCCTCGCGCTAAACCCGGAGCGGATCAGCGAGGACGATGTCCGAGACACGCTCGCAAAGGGGCCGACGCCACGCATCATGCTGCTCCACGGCGGCATCTACCCGGTTCACCTGGCGATGGTATCGGCGGGCCGGTTTCTGACCGACATGGGCTACCCCGAGAACAGGATCCGGCATCCCGGCGACGGAAGCTGGTCGCACAGCCCCTACGAAAACAGCGCGCATATTGCCGGCCTTATCGCGTGGTACTACGAGCGCGACGCAATGCCGCCCATGGTGATCGGCCACAGCCAGGGTGGAATCCAGGCGATCAAGGTGCTCTACGAGCTCGCCGGGCGGTTCGACGACCCGATCCCGGTCTGGAATCCCTACACGGACGCGCCCGAAGACCGAACGACGATCATCGATCCGTTCACCGGCGTCGCGCGGCCGGTGATCGGCCTCAGCGTGTCCTACGTTTCTGTCGTCGCAGCGGGCGGTTCGGCGCTGCTGTTGCCCAACCAGTGGAGCATGGCCGGCAGATTGCACACGATCCCGGATACCGTCGACAACTTCACCGGCTACACCCTTGGACTCGACCTGTGGGCCTGGACCCTGGGCGTCACCGAGTCATCCGAATTCCGACACAACGGCACCGCGGTCGTCCGCAACGTGGTCCTGCCCGGCACCTACAACCACGTGACCCTACCGGTCGTCGGTCCGCTCGCCAACGATAAGGCCGCGCGGCAATGGATTCAGGCTTATGTTCCCGGCGACATGACCTCGGAGCCACCGCCGGAGACCGTCGGATACGGCGTTTTGTGGGCAGCCGACGTATGGTATAGCGTCAAGAAGCATTGGACCCTCGAAGCCCAGCGGCTGATCCGCGCCAAGCGCGCCGTCCTCGGTCAGCCCTGACGGGTTAAAATGATCGTTTGCCCGGCGCCGCCTGGATTGCGTCCGGACCCGCAACCCCGAATACGGAGCAGCAAGGACATCATGTCAGCGGCGTTGGCCGGCAAAATCGCGCTCGTCACGGGCGCGGCGCGGGGAATCGGCCGCGCGGTGGCGCTGAAGCTTGCCCGCGAAGGCTGCGACGTGGCCGCCAACTACTACAACAGCGCCGATGAGGCAGAAACCCTGTGCACGGAAATTCGCTCGCTGGGGCGCCGTGCCGTTGCGATCCAGGGCAGCGTCGGGATTCCGGACTCGGTCGACGAAATATTCACGGCGTTCGGCAAGGAATTCGATCGCCTGGACATCCTGGTGAGCAACGCGGCGTCGGGCGTGCTGAAGCCGACCGTCGAAATGACGCTGAAGCACTGGCGCTGGTGCCTGGAGACCAACGCGCTCGCGTTGAACCTCCTTGTCCAGCGCGCCTTGCCCCTGATGCCGTCGGATGCGCGCGTCGTCGCGTTGTCGAGCCTCGGCGCGCAGCGCGCGATGCCTGGCTACGGCTTCATCGGCGCTTCGAAGGCGGCACTGGAATCGCTGGCGCGTGCGCTGGCGCAGGAACTCGGGCCGCGGGGCATCCGCGTGAACACGGTCAGCGCCGGCGTCGTCGACACCGATGCGCTCGCGTATTTTCCGAACCGCGACGAACTGCTCGCGAATTTCGCGCAGCGATCTCCCGCCGGCCCGGTGCTCACGCCGAACGATGTCGCGGGAGCCGTCTACCTGCTCTGCCTGCCGGAAGCCGCAATGATCAACGGGCACACGCTGGTCGTCGACGGCGGCTTCGCCATCTCGGGGTGACGGTGCACATGCGCGTCGATCCGGGCATTTCGGGCAAATGCGCCATCGTCACCGGGGGCAGCCGCGGCATCGGGCGCGCGATCGCACTGCTGCTTGCCGAGGAGGGTGCCGACGTCACGTTCTTCTACCGCGACAATGCCGCGGCTGCGGAGGAGGTCCTCGCGACGGGGCATGCCGCGCATCACAAGATTGCCGCGCTGAAGGTCGATATCCGTGACTCGAAGGCCTGTGCCTCGGCGGTCGAGAGCATCGCCGAGCGCTGCGGCCGGATCGACATCCTCGTCAACAACGCCGGCACGATCCGCGACAATCCGCTCTCGGCGTTCGACGACGATGACGTAGCGGAGGTGCTCGGCACCAATGTCACCGGCGTTTTCAACGTGGCTCGCGCGGTCGTCCCGTACATGATTTCGCAGCGCGCGGGCCGGATCGTCAACATCAGCTCGGTTGCCGGCGAAAAGGGTGGCCGCGGGCAGACCAACTATGCGGCGAGCAAGGGCGCGATCAACGCCTTTACTCGCGCACTCGCCGTCGAGCTCGCCCCGCGCAAGATCAACGTAAACTGCGTCGCGCCCGGCGTGATCGAGACCGAGATGTCGAAGGACGTGCGCGAAATGACCGGTGCCGACGTGACGGCGCGCATCCTGCTAAGGCGATACGGCCGGCCGGAAGAGGTCGCATACGCGGTTTGGTTCCTTGTCTCTTCGTACGCCGACTACGTTACGGGCCAAGTATTCAGTGTCGACGGCGGTTTCAAAATGGAATGAACGGAGCAAAACAAATGGCGCAACCGGAAATCACCAAAGAAGAAATCCAGGCAATCTTCCCGAAGGTCGCGGCGACGATCGCCGACGCGCTGGGTTGCGACGTCGAGGAGGTCACGCCGCAGGCGTCGCTGATCGAGGACCTCAATGCAGAGTCGATCGACTTCCTCGATATGGTCTTCCGCCTCGAGCGGGAGTTCAAGGTCAAGATTCCGCGCGGCAAGATCGTCGAGAGCGCGCGCGGCACGCTGTCCGAGGCGGAGTTCGAGCAGAACGGCATCGTCACCGACGCGGGGTTGACGCAGCTTCGCGCCTACCTGTCGGAAGTCCCGCCGGAGCGCTTCCGGACGCCGACCAAGGTCAAGGACATTCCGCGGCTTTTTACCTCGGAGACGTTCTGCAAGCTGGTCGTCGCGGCGCAGCACCAACCGAAGGCGACCGGCTGATGTCGAGCGGATCGCGATACGGCGTCCCAATCGCGCATGGCTGATCACTTTGCGGCGTTCTCGTTCGTCGATCGCATCACCGAATTCGAGCCCGGGCGACGCGCGTCGGGACGCTACGCCGTACCCGCAGGCGTCGCCGCCTTTCCGTCGTGCCTCGTCGCCGAAGCCGTCGGGCAGCTGGCGGCGTGGACCGCGATGGCCCACGTCGATTTCCGCGGCAGGCCCGTCGCGGCGCTCGCCACCGAGACGCGATTCCACGCCGATGTCATGCCCGGCAGCACGCTGCTCCTTGCCGTCGACATCCAGAGTTGCGACGATGACGCGGTCGCCTATTCGGGGCGGGCCCGCGTGGACGGAACGGACGTGATCGAGCTCGTCGATTGCCTGGGACCTATGCTTCCGGTCGAGGAGTTCGACTCGCCGTCCGAACTCGTGGCGCGTCTGCGCGTCCTCCGCGGCGAGGGCGCGCCCGCCGGCGCCTTCCGCGGCGTCGTCGCGCCACGCATCGTGCCTTCGTCCGGCGTTCCGGGCGTCTCGGCAAGCGCCGAGCTGCACGTTCCCGAATCAGCACCGTTCTTCGGTGACCATTTCCCCCGTCGACCGGTATTTCCCGCGACGCTTCTGCTCGACGCGCAGATCGGGCACGCGATGACCGTCGCGAATGCGGCGACGCACTGGCCTCCCGGCACGAGGCCTGCACCCTCGCGGATGACGCACGTGAAGATGCGCACTTTCATTCCGCCCGGCGCGGTGCTGGAGATCGATGCCGAGCTGACGCCCCACGGCTCCGAAAGCGCGACGATCCGGCTCGCGGCGCAGATGAGCGGCAAGACCGCCGCCACCGCGCGGCTCGAAGTCGTTGCCCGGATGGCGGCGTGATGAAGAGCACGCGGCGCGTCGCGATCACCGGCATCGGGCTCGTCACGCCCGTCGGCAACGACGTCGCGACGACATGGGACGCGCTGCTTGCCGGCAGGAGCGGCGGTGCGGAGATCAGCCTGTTCGACGCGAGCGGCTTTCCGGTCCACATCGCGGCAGAGGTCAAGGATTTTCGCGCCGATGATTTGCTGGGCGATCGGAAGCTCCTCAAATTCGCAGGCCGCTCGCAGCGGTTCGCGCTTGCCGCGGCAGAGCAGGCGTTCCGCGATGCGGGGCTCCGCCCGACCGAGGAAACCGCGACGCGCTGGGGCTGTGCCGTCGGCGCCGGGATGATGACCTCCGACTTCGTCGATCTCGCGACCACCTATGCGCATAGCGCAGCCGACGGTGAGCTCCACGCCGACCTCCTGCTCACCGACCCGGCAGCGAACGATCCGATGGTGTTCTGCCGGAGCCAGGCGACTGCCGGTATTTCGCTCCTCACGCGCAGATACGGAATCCGCGGCTACGCGACGTCCGTGCACACCGCGTGCGCGTCGGGGGGTCAGGCGCTCGGCACGGCAATGAAGCTGATTCGCCGTGGCGCCGTCGATTGCGCGCTCGCCGGCGGATTCGATTCGATGATCAGTCCCGTCGGCATTTCTGGATTCTGCCTCCTGTCCGCGTTGTCGCCCGACAATGCGACGCCACAGCGTGCGAGCCGTCCCTTCGACGCGACCCGCAACGGTTTCCTGCTGGGCGAGGGCGCGGGCTTTCTGATTCTGGAGGAATGGGAGTCCGCGCGCCGGCGGGGCGCGCGAATCTATGCCGAGCTCGCCGGCGACGGCAATTCATTGTCGAGCTACCGGATCACGGATTCGCCGCCGGACGGAGACGGCCCGATCCAGGCGATGCGTGCGGCGCTCGCCGACGCCGGCGCCGTGCCTGCCGATGTCGACTACCTCAATGCCCACGGCACGTCGACGGGAATGAACGACCGCAGCGAGACCGCGGCGACGCACGTGGTCTTCGGCAACGACGTGCGGCGCGTCAACGTGAGCTCGACCAAGAGCACGATGGGTCACCTGATCGCCGCTGCCGGCGCCGTCGAAGTCGCCGTATGCGCGCTGGCCGTCCATCGCGGCGAAATGCCGATCAACGCCAACCTCGTCGAACGCGACCCCGACTGCGACCTCAATTTCGTGACCGGCGCGCCGCGCAGGCAGCGCATCCGCATTGCGATCTCCAACTCGTTCGGCTTCGGCGGCTCGAACAGCTGCGTCGTGGTCCGCAATCCGGAGGACGTCGACGGTGTCGGCGCCGTTGCTCCCGCGGGGCGGACACCGTGACGCGCGGACGCCGAGTCGTCGTCACCGGGACCGGTGCCGTTTGCGGGTCCGGGATGACACCCGACGCCATCCTCGACGCGGTGCGTGGCGGACGTTCGGCGATTGCGCCGATCACCGCGTGGAACACGACGAATTGGCCCTGCCGCATCGCGGCGCAGATCGCCGATTACAATCCGCGCGCCCTCGTCGAAGACCGCAAGCTGCACAAGCTGATTCGACGCACCGACTTTCTGGGGCTCATGCCGCAGGGGCAGGCGATCGGACACGCGGGGATCATCGCCTACCGCAACGCGATGGAACCCGATGCCGCTGCCGTCTACAACGATCGCACGGGTGTCTTCGTCGGTTCCGGCGGCGGGAGCTACGAAAACCAGTACGAATACTTTCCGCTGTTCGCCGCGGCGCAGGGCGAGATGCCTGCGTTCGGCCGCGAGCTCTCGAACACCGTCAATCCGATGTGGCTGTTGCGCACGCTGCCGAACAACGTGCTCGGCCACATCGGCATCAAGCACGGGCTCAAGGGACCGAACGCGTGCATCACCAACCACAGCGTCGGCGGCACGCTCGCCGTCATCGAGGCCTTCGAGGCGCTGCGCAACGGCGAAGCCGACCGCGTCGTTGCCGTCGGGCACGACACGCCGATCGAGCCGCAGATGATCCTCTACTACCACCGGCTCGGTCTCCTCGCGTCGGAGATGCTGCGCCCGTTCGACGCAAGGCACGACGGCAGCCTGTTCGGCGAGGGTGCGGGCGCGCTGTTTCTCGAAAACGAGGACTCCGCTGCAGCCCGGAACGTGCCGGCTCAGGGCGAGATCCTCGGCGGAGGGTACGCGTGCGAAGCGCAGGGCCTGACCGCGATCCGCGACGACGGCGATGGCGTCTCACGTGCGATCGGAGAAGCGCTCGACGACGCGGGGCTCGCGCCCGCCGATGTCGGGATGATCGTCGCGCATGGCAACGGCACACCGCAATCCGACGTTTCGGAGGCGACCGCGATCCGCCGTGTTTTCGGTTCCTCCGTACCGCCCGTCACCGCGTTCAAGTGGGCCACCGGGCACCTGATCGCCGCTGCGGGCATTCTCGAATCAGTGATGGCACTCGCGGCGCTTGCGCGCAACGAAGTGCCCGGCGTCGCGCGACGCTGGCAAGCCTCGATCCCGATTGTGCGGGGCTCCCGGTGTCGGCTGCCGCGCAGAAGCCGCGAAGCGATGTGGCGTTGATCCTCTGTCGCGGATTCGCCGGCACCAACGCCGCGCTCCTCGTTCGCGCCGCCTAGCGGATCCGGGTGCCCTGCTCCGATGGCGGACGTCATCGCGCCGGCCGGGCGCTGCGGCATCGACACCGTCGAGATCGCCCGGATCGAGCGCCTGCTCGCAACGACGACGTCCGACGATCTCCGCGAGGTCCTCTCGGCGGAGGAGCTCGAAGACGGCGGCGCAGGACCCGGACGCGCGGCGAGCCTCGCGGCACGCTTCGCCGCGAAGGAAGCCTGCGTCAAGCTCTTTCCGCGAGAAGCCGCGTTGGGCGCGATCGACCCCGCCGACTTCTCGGTCGCGCGCGACAACTACGGTGCGCCACGCGTCGTCTGCGGACCACGCGCAGCCGCCGTTCTGGGCCGGCACCGCATCGCGTCGATCGCGTTGTCGCTGACGCACGATCGAGTCAGCGCGTCGGCGGTGGCGCTGGCCGAGCGGGCGAACCTCAAGGTGCCACTCGCCGGCCGGCTGATGTTCCACTTCTTTCCGCTGCGCCGCGCCATCATCGTCGCGAACCTGACGCGCGTCTACGGCAACGCCATTTCCGAATCGGACATCGTTGCGTTGGCCCAGGCACACTACTCCCATCTCTTGCGGCTCGCCGGCGAATTCCTGCGCTTTCGCTGGCTGTCGGCGGCACGCAAGGCCGCGTTGGTGCGGGTCGAAAACATTGATGCGTTCGTCGCCGCGCAGGCGATGGGCAGGGGCGTCCTGGTGCTCACCGGGCATTTCGGCAATTGGGAGGTCGCGACGATCGCCGGCATCGCCAACTATCCGCAGGTGCGCGGCCGGTTCCACTTCGTTCGCCGCGCGATCAAGCCGAATTGGCTCGACACCATCGTCACACGGCGCTTCGACAAGGCCGGTTTCGGCGTCATCGGCAAACGCGGCTCGCTCGACCGGATTCTGGACGTACTCGCCGCCGGCGACGTGATCGTCTTCCCGTTCGACCAGCATCGTCGCCGCCGGACGGCATGGAAGTTGAGTCTTCGGTCATCCCGCGTGACCCTCCAGGCCTCGCGATCATCGCGCTCGCCACGGCGCGCCCGTGTTTCCCGCAACGAGCTGGCGGGAAGACGACGGGCGTCACGTGCTTGCGGTTCGGCGAGCCGATGGCACCCATCGAGGTGGAAGAGTACGAACGAGGCGATCCGGGAAAACACACGCGCGTACAACGCGGTGCTCGAGAGCCTGATCCTCGACCGGCCCGAGCAATGGTATTGGGTGCACCGGCGCTGGAAGGCCGTCGCGCCGCGAGCGCGCAAGGGGCGGCCGTTGAAACCTTGACCGGCGAAAGGTGGATTCGATGTCGCAGATCGAGTCGGATCCTGGTCGCCCTCGACTGACCGTGAACCGTCTTCGGTCAATCGTCCTGAAACTGCCGCGAATGCAGCCTCGCATAGAGGCCGCCACGCGCCAGGAGTTCGGCGTGCGTGCCCTGCTCGGCGATCCGCCCCGCCTCCAGCACGACGATGCGGTCGCAGTGCTCGATCGTCGACAGCCGGTGCGCGATCACGATCGTCGTGCGCCCGCTCATGAGCTTTTCGAGCGCAGCCTGGATCAGCCACTCGGACTCGGTATCGAGCGCCGACGTCGCCTCGTCGAGGATCAGGATCGGCGCGTCCTTCAGGATCGCGCGTGCGATGGCAATGCGCTGGCGCTGCCCGCCGGAAAGGCGGATGCCGCGCTCGCCGACAACCGTATCGAAGCCGGCGGGCTGCGCGCGGATGAATTCGAGCGCATTCGCCGCTTCGGCCGCGCGCTCGATCGCTTCGGCCGGCGCGCCGGCCATCGCCCCGTACGCGATGTTGGCGGCAATCGTGTCGTTGAACAGCACGATCTCCTGGCTCACGAGCGCGATCTGGCGGCGCAGGTCGGCGAGGTGGATCGTCGCCAGGTCCTGTCCGTCGAGCAGCACGCGTCCTTCGCTGGGTACATAGAAGCGCGGGATCAGGTTGACGAGCGTCGTCTTACCGCCGCCCGACGGCCCCACCAGTGCGACGGATTCGCCGGGCGCGATCTCCATATCGAGTTCGGAGAGTGCCGGCCGGCCATGCTCCGAATACCGTTGCGTAAGGTGTTCGAACCGGATCCCGCCTTGGGCGCGCGCGATCGTAATGGTACCGGTATCGGGTTCGGCCGGCTCGTCGATCAGCGCGAAGACACTCTCGGCGGCGGTCAGTCCGCGCTGGATCACGCTCGTCACGTTCGACAACGTCTTGAGCTGAGTCAGCAGATGCAAGAGCGCGAAGATATACGTGATGAAATCGCCGGCGCCATAAGTACCACTGGTGGTCTGCCGGAGTGCAACCCACAGGATCACACCGACGGCCACCGACGCTATGATCTGGTTGATCGGCGTCCCCAGAGCCGCGGTGGCTGCCTGTTTCGCGGTCGCGAGACGCAACCGGTCCGCGGCCGCGCGCAGGCGGGCGCTTTCGTAGCGCTCGCCACCGAATATCTTGACGACGCGGTGCGCGCCGATCGCCTCCTCGAGCGCATGCGTGAGCGTACCCGTGCGTTCCTGCACGAACCCGCTCACCCGCTTCATCCGCCGCCTGATCTTGCGCAATGCGAATGCGACGACAGGGAACGCCACGAACGCGATCAGCGTCAGTTGCCAGTTGATATACAGCAGGTACCCGAGCATGAACACGATCGTCAACGTATTGCGGATACTGACCGTGATCGCTTCGGAGGCCGTCGCCGCGATCTGCTGGGCGTCGAACGTCACCTTGGACAGCAGGAAGCCGGCGGAGCTCGCGTCGTAGAACGGCGTCGGCAGTCGCAACAGATGGTCGCACGCCTCGCAACGGAGGTCGAAGACAACCCGCGATCCGATCCATGCGAGGCCGTACTCGCTCGCGTAGGAACCGATGCCGCGCAGAAGGAACACGCCGACGATCGCATACGGCAGCCACCCGGCCAGCTCCTTGTCGACCGTGCCGATGTTGTTGAGCAACGGCTGGACGATGCGCAGCATCATCACGTCAGTCGATGCGACGAGCAACATTCCGACGATCGCGACGGCGAACACCCGCCAATAGGGACGGACGTAGCGGAGAATCCGGCGTTGGAGGTTCAAGGTGGAGGATGCGTGGCGTGACCGAGGTGTTGCGGGGACGCGCCAATTATATCGGAGCGAACCCGTCACCCCGGGGCCAGCCGCCATTCGTCCGCTATAATCGATCGCTTGCGGCAGGTCCGATTCGATTTTCCGGACTTGATTGAACGTTCATTCGGCCACGGATGAGAGGTCAAGTCCGAACCCATGAGCTACTACGAGCGCCACGTCTTCTTCTGCTGCAATCAGCGCGAGGCACCCGAGGCGTGCTGCGCGAACCACGGCGCCGTCGAACTCCAGGCGTACGCCAAGGAACGAATCAAGACGCTCGGCCTCAACGGCAAGGGCAAGGTGCGGATGAACAAATCCGGTTGCCTCGACCGCTGCGAAGAGGGACCGGTGATCGTCGTCTACCCCGACGCCGTCTGGTATACGTACGTGGACCGCTCCGACATCGACGAGATCATCGAACGGCACGTACTCGGCGGCGAGATCGTCGAGAGGCTTCGCATTTGACACCGACGGCTACCGAACGCTACACGATCGACGGCCCGGCGGGTGCGCTGGAGATCGTGCAGAACGTTCCCGCGCATGCGCCGCGCGGCATAGCGCTCGTTGCGCATCCACATCCTCAGCAAGGAGGCACGCTCGACAACAAGGTCGCACAGACGTTGGCAAAGACGTTCTTTGGACTGGGCTACGTCGCAACGCGGTTCAATTTCCGCGGCGTCGGCAAATCGGAGGGCGCCTTCGACGACGGCATCGGCGAGACCGCGGATGCGCTCGCCGCGCTCGCGCATTCGCGCACGCGATTCGGGAACCTGCCTGTCGTGCTCGCCGGGTTCTCGTTCGGGTCCTTCGTGCAGGCGCGGGCCGCGGAATCGGTCAGTGCCGAGCGACTGGTGCTGGTCGGCCCCGCCGTGCACCGCTTCTCGCTTGGAGCCGTGCCTCCCGACGCGATCGTAATCCACGGCGAGGAGGACGACGTCGTGCCGCTCGCGGCCGTGCTCGCGTGGGCGCGTCCGCAGGAGCTGCCGGTGATCGTGTTTCCGGGCTGCGGACATTTTTTTCACGGTCGGCTGGTGCATCTGCAGCGCACGATCTCCGGAATGTGGCAACGACGAGGGGTCGCGCCAGGTGCGTGACGCACCTCCTCCGCAGAAGGAGACGCGCGTAGAGGTTGTCCTCTCCGTCACCGGACTCCGAAAATTCTATGGCGCCAACGAAGTCGTTCGTGACCTCTCGTTCGAGATCCGTCGCGGCGAATGCTTCGGTCTGCTCGGACCGAACGGCGCCGGCAAGACGACGACGCTGCGCTGTTGCCTTGGACTCATCGACCCCGACGGCGGGACGATCGAGATGGTCGGCGAGTCCGTCCCGTCGGCGGCGCGGCGGGCACGGAAACGCGTCGGCGTCGTTCCGCAGCTCGACAACCTCGACCCGGATTTCACGGTCGCCGAGAACCTGCAGGTCTATGGACGCTACTTCGGGATTGGCAAGACGACTCTGGCGGCGCGGATCCCCGCACTCCTCGAATTCGCCGGCCTTGCCGGCCGAAGCGACGCGCGCCTCCGCACGCTGTCGGGCGGCATGAAGCGACGGCTCACGCTCGCCCGGGCGCTCGTCAACGACCCCGAGCTCCTGATTCTCGACGAGCCGACAACCGGGCTCGATCCGCAGGCGCGCCATCTGATCTGGGACGGGCTGAGGCAGCTGCTGTCGCAAGGCAAGACGATCCTGCTCACCACGCATTTCATGGACGAAGCCGAGCGGCTCGCGAATCGCCTGGCGGTGATCGACCACGGCACGCTGATCGCCTCCGACACACCGCGCGCGTTGATAGCGGCCCACGTCGAGCCCGAAGTGATCGAGGTGTACGGCGACGATGCGAAGGCGTGGGCCGACGCGAACGGCCGCCGGCATTCGACGCGGGTCGAAATCGCCGGCGAGACCGCGTTCTGTTATGCGACCGACCCGCAACCGCTGCTCGCGGAACTCGCGCACGCGCACGACGTCCGCTATCTGCACCGGCCGGCGAACCTCGAAGACCTGTTCATCAAGCTGACCGGCCGCGAACTGCGCGACTGAAGGACGGCAGCCGGACCCGACGCCATGACGACAACATCCCTGTTGCGACCGCCCGATTTCTCGCTGCGTTGGACCGCCGTCTGGCGCCGCAATCAGCTCGTCTGGCGCAAGCTAGCGATCGCGAGCGTGCTCGGCAACATCGCGGATCCGCTGCTCTACATGGTCGCGCTGGGCTACGGCATCGGCGCGTTCGTTCCCGAGGTCGGCGGAATGAAATACATCGCGTTCATCGGCACCGGAATGGTCTGCCAGAGTGCGATGTTCACATCGAGCTTCGAGGCGATGTATTCGGCGTTTTCGCGGATGCACGTGCAGCGGACGTGGGATGCGATCATCAATGCGCCGATTTCGCTCGACGATGTCGTGTTCGCCGAATGGATCTGGGCGGCGTCCAAGGCGGTGATGTCGACGGCCGCGATCCTCGTCGTGATCCTGGGGCTCGGCTTCGGCCATTCGTGGTACGCGCTTTGGATCATCCCGCTGGGATTCCTTGTCGGGCTGACCTTCGGTGCGTTCGGGCTCGTGATGAACGCGCTGGCACCGAGCTACGATTTCTTCACGTATTTCTTCACGCTGGTGCTGACACCCGGGTTGCTGCTTTCGGGCGTGTTCTTTCCGGTCAGCGACATGCCGGCCGGGCTGCAGGCCATTGCCGGCCTGCTGCCTCTGAAGCACGCGATCGATCTTGCCCGTCCCTTGCTGACGGATGGCGTTCCGGCGGACATCGCGCTGCACATCGCCGTGCTGCTCGCGTATGCGTGCACCACCTACTATGTTGCGCTGGTGTTGACGCGGCGGCGGTTGCTGCGGTGAACGAACGCTTCTTCGCCCCATGTCCGCGCGGGCTGGAGGCGGCGCTCGCATCGGAGCTGACGGCGCAGGGCGGCGAATTGGCAACGGCTGCGGAGGGTGGCGTCAGCTTCGCTGGACCGATCGGCCTCGCCTACCGTGTAAACCTCGAATCCCGACTAGCGAGCCGGGTTCTGTGGCAGATCGCGCACGGAGACTATCGGAGCGAGGACGATCTCTATCGGCTCGCGCACGGCATCGACTGGAACCGGCACTTCGACGTCGGACACACGTTGCGCGTCGACGTGGCGGCGACGCGGTCGCCGTTGCAGAGCATCGAATTCGCGACGCTGAAGCTCAAGGACGCGATCTGCGACCGTTTCCGCGCGGATTCGGGGAAGAGGCCCTCGGTCGACAAGGAGCGGCCGGACGTTCGCGTCCACGCGTACCTGACCGAGCGCGAGGCGACGCTCTATCTCGACACTTCGGGCGAGGCGCTGTTCAAGCGGGGCTGGCGTCGCGACGCCGACGTCGCGCCACTGCGCGAAAACCTGGCGGCGGGCGTGCTTGCGCTTGCCGGATGGGCGCCGGGCACGCCGCTGCTCGACCCCATGTGCGGAGCTGGCACGATCGCCATCGAGGCGGCGCTTGCGGCAGCCGATATCGCCCCGGGGTTGCGCCGCACGTTCGGGTTCCAGAAGCTCGCCTGGTTCGACGGGCCGACGTGGCAGCGAATCCGACAGCACGCACGCGACCGCGTGCGGACCGCGCCCCCCGAACCATCGATCTTTGCGAGCGACATCGACCGCCATGCCGTCGCGCGATGCCGCAGCAACGCCGTTGCGGCGGGCGTCGCCGAGTGGATCGAGTCGACCGAAGCCGACGTGCTTGCGCGCGCAGCGCCGTGCTCGACCGGACTCCTGGTCTCCAATCCACCTTACGGCGTTCGGCTCGACGACGCCGCGAAGCTCGCTGCGTTCTACCCGAGGCTTGGCGACGCATTGAAGCAGCACTTCGTCGGATGGACGGCGTGCCTCCTGACCGGCGATCAGCGGCTTCCGAAATTGATCGGGCTCAGGCCTTCGAAGAGGACGCCGCTCCACAACGGCGCCATCGAATGCCGGCTGTTCCGCTTCGAGATCGTCCTGGGTCGGCCGCAACGCAGGCCGCATGCGGCTTCGTCGGCGTGAATGATAATATCCGGCTCCCAACCGCATTCCGGCCGACCAGCCACGTCACCATGCCCATGCTTCCCGCCCGACACTACGAATCCGACCACACTCGGTTCATCCGCGAGATGAAGGAGACGAAGCCGCAGCTCGAATCGGATCAGCAGAAGAGCAGGGCGATCTGGTGGGACAAACGTCCCAAGGATCTTGCCGAAACCCGGAAGATGGACGAGGGTCGCGTCCCGCAGACGGCGTACGTCTACCAGACCGAAGCCTGACGCTGCGTCCCTGGCCGGGCGCAAGCATGCGCGCGCACGTCGTCGAGCGGCCGCTCGTGAACAACTCCTGGTGTACTGAGTCAGAAGTTCGCTCGAAAGTTCGTGGCGAAATCGGACTAGCGCTCGTCGATCTTGATTTCGACGTACGCACGGTCGCGCGCCTGCCGAACCCAATCCTGGAACGCCTCGTCCGATTTCCGCTGCCGCAGTGCCATCCGCGCCTGGTCGCGCTGACGCTCGGCGGTGATGTCCTGCGTCCGCCGCTCTTGCACCTGAATCAGGTGCCAGCCGAACGGCGAACGAACGGGGCCGGACAACTCGCCGACGTTCAGCCGATTCATCGCCTGCTCGAAATCGGGCACGGTGTCGCCGGGGGACACCCAGCCGAGGTCGCCGCCCTTGGCCGCACTCCCATCCTCGGAGCTCAACTTCGCCTGCTCCTCGAACTTCGCGCCGCTGTCGATTCGCTCCTTGATCCGCTCGACCCGGGCCTTTCCTTCCTGCTCCGATGTGATCTCGCTCACCTTGATGAGAATGTGGCGAACGCGCGTCTGCTGGACGACGGTTGGCGCATTGCGGCTGCGCGTCTCGAGCAGTTTCACGATATGGAACCCGCTCGCCGACCGAAGCACGCCGGAGACCTCGCCCGGCTTCAGGCTCCGCACGGGATCCGCAAATACCGTCGGCAGGCGGGCCGGCGCGCGCCAGCCGAGGTTGCCGCCCTGCAGCGCGTCGGGCGCGTCCGAGAATGCCGCGGCCACCTGCCCGAAATCCGTGCCCGCTCGAATCTGCCGCAGCGCTTCTTCCACCCGGCGGAGCCTCGTTTCGATCTGGTCGGGTGACGCCTGCTCGGGCACGAGCACGAGGATATGCGACAGCCGGTATTCGATGTCTCCGCCGGATTGCGCCGCCAAGGTCGCGAGAAATTGATCGACTTCCGCGTCGGCCACGCTGACGCGACCCTCGACCTCGCGGTCGCGCAGGCGCTGCACCATGATTTCGTTCCGGACGTCTTCGCGGTACTTCGCGAAAAGCATTCCTTCCTTCTCCACTGCCTTGCGGAATTCCTCGGTCGAGAGTTTGTTGTCCTGGGCTATCCGCGCGATCGTCCGCTCCACCTGCGTGTCGTCGACGCGGATGCCGGTCTCCTTGGCGACCTGCATCAACACGCGTTCGGTGATGAGCCGCTCGAGCAACTGTTTCTCGAGGACGTCCGTCGACGGGGGCGTCACCTTTTGCGCCTTCATCTGCTCCAGCACGACCCGCTTCTGCTCGTTGACGTCGAATTGCGTAAGCGCCTCGTCGTTGACGATCGCCACCACCCGGTCGAGGAGCACGGCTTGATCGAGGGAGATCTCGGCGCGCGACGGGGTTTGGGCCGAGGCGGGGGCCTGGGCCCGCGCCGGGGCGGGTCCCTGCGCGAGGACAGCGGATGGGGACACCGCGGTTGCGACCACCGCGATCCAGGCCACACAACGGGCCGCAAAATGAAAATTCGGCATGTCTTACCTCAAAATTCCTGGAAGACGTCGTCGCGTTCGCGCGGCGACAGCGTCGGGTCGTTGGTTCTCTGGTACCCGGGGACACTGCGCCGCAGGAGT
This sequence comes from uncultured beta proteobacterium, assembly GCA_963844005.1. Taxonomy (GTDB): domain Bacteria; phylum Pseudomonadota; class Gammaproteobacteria; order Burkholderiales; family Casimicrobiaceae; genus CAIWHR01. The sequence continues at coordinate 56,804 of CAWJMQ010000008.1, forward strand.
TCCAGCGGGCTGGTGCCCACGCGCGCCAGCCCGTTCAGCTCGAGCTGCAGGTACACCGAGGTGGATGCTGACTCCGTCGTCGTCGTCAGTCGCTGGCCGACGAGCCGCAGCACCCAGCAGCCGCCATTGTACTCGACGCCCACCACTGCCTCCAGCGTCTTGTCGTCGACGAACGAGTAGTTCCAGCGTCCGAGCAATGTCCAGTTGTCGGTGAGCGGCCACTGCGTCGAGATGTCGAACTGCTTCAGCTCCGTCAGGAGCCCTACCTGGTCGACCTGATGCCGCGCATAGCGATAGCTCGCGTTGAACGCCTTGCCGGGCGCCGGTGTGTAGCGGATTCCGGCGTCGAGACGCTCGGTTTGCGACTGGTCGAAGTTGTACTGCCACAGCGATCCCAGCGTCCAGGCATCGGAGAGCCTCCCCTCGACGCCGACCAGAATGTCGGACGTCGATGCCGATCGCGGCACCTCATTCAGCGTCACTTGCTGGTCCTGGAAGTAGAAGCGCTCGCCGATCGCGACACGCAAGCGCTCCGCGCCGGTGACCGGGTCGAGCAGCCGCGACGACAGTGCGAGCGTGATCTGGTTCGCATCGCCTATCCGATCGTTGCCGAGGTACCGGTTGGTGCTGAAGAGCTGGGCGAAGTTGTAGTCGTCGATGGCGGTGTCGAAGATCGGCGCCTTGCTCTGGTCCTTGTACGGCACGTAGACGTAGAACGCACGCGGCTCGAGGGTCTGCACGAAATTCTGGCCATACACGTTCCAGTCGCGCTCGAACACGAGCCCGGCGTCGACCGAGGATATCGGAATCGCGTAGTCCTGACGGGTGCGATCGGGCGTCGTGTCGTTGAGGTCGTATTCGCGCACGTGCGCGCCGGTCTTTGCCGTGACGAACCACGAGGATCCCTGACGGGTCCAGGCGACCGTCGGATACGCATAGGCACGCTGGCCCGTGACCAGAGTCGAATTGCGGAAGTCGGCGTACTCGGCGGTGCCGCCGAACGTGACTCCCTTCCAGTCGAACTCCTGCAGCGACGCCAGGAATTGCGGCACGCGATTGTAGGGCGGCGGGCCCGGCGGAAGGTTCGGGTCAAGCAGGGTCTGAAACGTTTGCGCCCGCGCGATCAGCGTCCAAGGTGCGTTCGAATACACGAACCCGCCTTCGCGCGGCAGCGTTGTCTGCGACGTCAGGCCGACGCGGTCCGCGAGGTCGGCAAAATACGTGTTGTCCGAGACCTTGTTGAGGTTCCAGTAACCGACGAGGCCCGGCAGGAAGGTCAGGTTCTGCACGTGCTTCCAGGCAAGGCTCCATCGCGTTTCGTCGGCGACGCGGTCGTGATACAGGTATTCGGCCGTGGCCTCGCCTTGGAACGTGTCGAAAAGGTAGCGGCCCTGGCCGTTGATCTGCAGCCCGCGCTTGCTCATCAACCGCGGCACGAACGTCGCGTCGTAGTTCGGCGCGAGGTTGAGGTAGTACGGCTGCGCATACTCGAAGCCGCGGAGGCCCGACGAGCCGAATACAGGAGTAAGGAAGCCCGACTTGCGCTCGCCCGACAGCGGAAACTCGACCCACGGCGAATATGCGATCGGCGCGCCGAGAAAATACACTGTCGCATCGTGACCCGTGCCGAGCATGCGGGTCCTGTCGACCTCGAGCTCGCCCATCCGGATGTACCAGTCGTCGCGCGGCGCGACACAGGTCGTGTAGCGCGCGTCGGTGGCCTCGTACCGCTCGGGGCCGGCGAACCTGATCTCCGCCGCGCTGCCGCGCGACGCGTTCTCGCCGATGAAGAATCGCGGTGATGCGAAGCTGCCCGTTTCGGTACCGCGATTGAAGCGGACCTCGGGGCCGGTGATCCAGTCGACGCCGCGGCGGATCAGCACGTCGCCCTTTCCCCAGACCTCTTCGGTGACGAAGTCGTAGCGCAGCCAATCGGCGAGCACCGTTTCGGTACGCGTGCGGAGTTCGACCTTGCCGGAAGCTTCGACGAACTTGTCCGCAGCGCCGTCGACCCGGTCGGCGCGAACGAAGATCACGCCGTTTTCGGGAGGCGGCGCCGCCCGGGCGGAGGTCGGCGGTTTCGACACATTGATCGGCGCCGGCGGGACGAGTTGCGGGGTCGGCTTGAGAACGGGTTCCGGTACCGTGGTGACATTCCCATCCAGCGGCGTTGCCGATTGCGCCGCCACCGGCACCGGTGCCAACGCTGCCGCGAGCGCAAGCGCGATGGGTGTCAGGCGAAGTTTCATCCGCGGGATCTCGTGCCGGCGCGCAGAGTGACCGATGTTAAAATTATCCATTCTAACGTGCCCGCCGTTTCCGCCCGCGGTCGACGCGTGCGCCAGCGTGTGCGACCGGCTCTTCCCGCGCCCCCATCTGCACCCGCCGCCCTTTCGCCCGATGACCGCCGCCGCAAGCGCTGAAGATGCCCGCTTCGACCTGATTTCCGACTGGATTGCGTCGACGCTCGGCACGCGCGAACTCTCCATCGCGCCCGCTTCCGCCGATGCGAGCTTCCGCCGGTACTTCCGGGTCACGCCGCGCGTGCCGTGGCGCGCACACGCGACGTTGATCGTGATGGACGCCCCCCCTCCGATGGAGGACTGCCGCCCCTACCTTCGCATCGCAGCGTTGCTCGCCGGCGCGGGCGTGCACGCGCCGGACGTGCTCGCGGCCGATCTCGACCGGGGTTTCCTGCTGCTCACCGACCTCGGATCGCGCACCTACCTCGCCGCAATCGACGCCGCGACGGCGCCGCGCCTTTACTCCGACGCGATCGACGCACTGATCCGATGGCAGACGGCGACGCGCGAACGGGCGCTGCCGCCGTACGACGACGCATTGCTCATGCGCGAACTCGCCCTGTTCCCCGAATGGTACGTGACGAAGCACCTCGACCACGCGCTTTCGCCAGCGCAGGCCGAGACACTCGCGCAGGCCTTCCGGCTGATCGTCGACAACAACCTCGCGCAGCCGCGCGTTTACGTGCATCGCGATTATCATTCGCGCAATCTGATGGTGAGCGACCCCAATCCCGGTGTTCTCGATTTCCAGGATGCGGTCATCGGCCCGATCACCTATGACCTCGTCTCGCTGCTGCGCGACGCGTACATCGCGTGGGATGAAGCGACGCAGATCGACTGGGCGGTTCGCTACTGGGAGCGCGCGCGCAGCGCCGGATTGCCGGTCGGTCCCGACTTCGGCGCGTTCTGGCGCGACTTCGAGTGGATGGGCGTGCAGCGCCAGCTGAAGGTGCTCGGGATCTTTGCGCGGCTCTATCACCGCGACGGCAAGGCGGCCTATCTCGGCGACATGCCGCGTGTGATGACATACCTTCGCGCCGCGTGCGAACGCTACCGCGCGTTGGGCGCGCTCCTCGCGCTCATCGACGAACTCGAGGGCCGCGCGCCGGCCGTCGTCCATACCTTATGAGGTCGAGATCGCGATGCGCATAGGCGCGATGATTCTCGCCGCCGGTCGCGGCGAGCGTATGCGCCCTTTGTCGGACACGACGCCCAAGCCGTTGCTCGATGCGGGCGGGAAAGCGCTCATCGTGTGGCAGATCGAAGCGCTCGCGCGCGCCGGATTCCGCGACATCGTCGTCAACGCCGCCCATCTTTCGGCACGCCTCGCCGCCACACTCGGCGATGGTGCGGCATTCGGTGTCACGCTGCACTGGTCATTCGAGCCGGAAGCGCTGGAGGCCGCCGGCGGCATCGCGACCGCATCGCCACTCTTGCCCGAAGGCCCCGCGCTCATCGTCTCCGGTGACGTGTGGAGCGCCTTCGACTACACGGGGCTGCGGCCCCGCGCGGAGGCGATGGCGCGCCACGTCTCCGCACCGCGCGTCCATCTAGTGATGGTGACGAATCCCCCTTACCACCCCGGGGGCGATTTCGCCTTGTCCAACGGGTATATCGCGTTGGATGGTGCGCTGCGGCAAACGTACGCCAACATCGGCATTTACGACATGGCGCTGTTTCGCAACCTTCCGCGGCGAACGAAGCTCAAACTGCTACCCTACCTCCAAAGGTGGATTGCCCAACGCCTCGTCTCCGGCGAACATCACGATGGGGCGTGGACCAATGTCGGCACGCCCGAGGACTTGGCGAAGCTCGATGACGAATTGCGATTGTCCCCGTCTGCCCGGTCGACTAGCGCTTGTTGACACTGTGTCTACGAGCGCGAACGGGTGGCATGCGGAGCCAATCAAGCGATACCCACTCACATGATCAACTTGCGAAAGTCGCGTCGAACGATGCAATCACGACCCTATGAACTCTGACAGCATCGGCAACCCGCTCCTGGATTTTTCCGGCCTGCCGCGCTTCGACGCGATCGCGCCCGAGCATGTGACACCGGCCATCGATTTTCTCGTTGCGGCGGCGCGCGCCACGATGGAAGCGGTTGCCACGGACACGGGCCCCGCGACGTGGGACACCGTCGCCGAACCGATGGCCGATTCGCTCGATCATCTCGAGCGGGCGTGGCGCGCCGTCCATCACCTCAACGCCGTCGTCAGCACGCCCGCCCTGCGGGACGCCTACCATGCCAACCTGCCCAAGATCACCGCGCTCCATACCGACATTGCGCAGGACTCGAGGCTCTTCGACCGTTACCGGGCGCTTGCCGAATCACGATCGTTCGCGTCGCTCGACCCGGCCAGGCGAAGAGCGGTTACCAACGAATTGCGCGACTTCCGGCTGGGCGGCGCGGAACTACCGACCGCGCAAAAGTCCCGCTTCAAAGCGGTGGAAGAGGAACTCGCGGAGCTTTCGGCGCGTTTCGACGACAACCTGCTCGACGCGACCAACGCGTGGGCGCTTTACGTCGACGATCGAGCCGAATTGGCCGGCGTTCCGCACGATGTGCTCGCCGAGGCGAAGGCCGCGGCCGAGGCCGACGGGAGGGCCGGATGGAAACTCACGCTGCGCATGCCATGCTATCTGCCCGTGATGAGTTACGCCGATAGCCGAGCGCTCCGCGCGACACTGCATCGCGCCAACGCGACGCGCGCATCGGACTTGGGATCGTCGCCGCAATGGGACAACACGGCGGTGATCCGGCGCATCCTCCAGCTCCGGCGCGAGGCCGCGCTGTTGCTGGGCTACGCAAACTTCGCCGAGGTGTCGCTGGTGCCGAAGATGGCGAGGAGCGTCGACGAGGTCCTCGGATTTCTGCGCGATCTCGCCCGCCGGGCAAAGCCGTTTGCCGAGCGCGACTACGCCGAGCTCGTCGCGTTTGCCGGAGGCGATCTCGGCCTCGCCGAGCTGGCACCGTGGGACCTCGCGTATGCCTCCGAGAAGCTCAAGGCAAAGCGGTTCGCGTTTTCCGAACAGGAGATCCGCCAGTACTTCCCCGAAAGCAAGGTGCTTGCCGGATTGTTCCGCGTCGCCGAAACGCTCTACGGCATTTCAATCCGTGAAAGCCGCGCCCCGACTTGGCACCCGACCGTGCGCTTCTTCGATATCGCCGACGCGACGGGCGCGCTGATCGGGCAGTTCTACCTCGACAACTACGCGCGCGCCGGCAAGCAGGGGGGCGCATGGATGGACGAGGCGATCAACCGCCGACGCATCGGCACGCACGTTCAACATCCGGTCGCTCTGCTCACGTGCAACCTGTCGGCGCCGCTCGAAGGCCGGCCGGCAACGTTCACGCACGACGAGGTCACGACGCTCTTTCACGAGTTCGGCCACGGCCTGCACCAGTTGCTCACGCGGGTGGATGTCGCCGGCGTTTCCGGCATCCAGGGCGTCGAATGGGACGCCACCGAGCTTCCCAGCCAGTTCATGGAGAATTTCTGCTGGGAGTGGGACGTGCTCCTGCACATGACCGCGCACGTGGAAAGCGGCGAAGCGTTGCCGCGCGCGCTCTTCGACAGGATGCTCGCCGCGAAGAATTTCCAGAGCGGCATGTCGACGGTACGCCATTTGGAGTTCGCGCTTTTCGACATGCTGCTGCACTCGACCTACGATCCGGCAGGCGCCGACTCGCCGCAGTCGGTGCTGGACATTGCGCGACGCGAGGTCGCGGTCGTGCCGCGCGCGGCGTACGACCGCTTCATGCAATCGTTCGCCCACATCTTCGCGGGAGGCTACGCCGCTGGATACTATAGCTACAAATGGGCCGAAGTGCTCTCGGCGGACGCGTTCAGCGCGTTCGAGGAGACCGGTGTGTTGTCGTCTACGACTGGACAGAGATTCCGCGACGAAGTGCTCTCGCGTGGCGGCAGCCGCGACGCGCTGGAGTCGTTCATCGCATTTCGCGGGCGCGCGCCACAACTCGACGCCCTTCTGCGGCATAATGGAATGCTCACGCCTGCGTGAGGCGAATCGAAGGAGAAGCCATGGCACGGGTATCCCAGCGAATTGCACTCGCCTGCGGGGCTGCCGCCGCGTTGATCGCGGCCTGCGTCGCGGCGCAGGCGCAGCAGGTCTACCGCTATGTCGACAAGGACGGCCGGGTCATCTACTCGGACCGCGCACCGCCTTCGGATTCGAAGGAGGTCCAGGCAAAGCGCCTCTCACCCAACTTCATCGAGAACAACGACGTGCCGGTTGCGACGGCGCAGGCTGCACAGCGCTTCCCGGTGACCCTTTACACGTTTGCCTGCGGCACCGTTTGCCAGAACGCCGAGGCGCTGCTCAACCGGCGCGGGATCCCGTTCTCGACCGTCAATGTCGAGGATCCAAAGGGCGCAGAACTCCTGCAGAAGCTGACCGGGGCCCAGCAGGCGCCGGTGCTGCAGGTCGGGGAAAAGCTCGTTGCGAAGGGCTTCAACGAAGCTCGTTGGACCGCGATGCTCGATGACGCCGGGTACCCGAAGTCGCCGCCGCGTCGCGTTGCCGCGAAAGTGGCCACCGAGTCGGCCGCGCCGGCAACCGCGCCGGCAGCCGCGCCGAACCCGCCCACCGAGCCCACGCAAGCCGTCGCAGTGCCCGGTGGAGGTTATCCAAAGCAATAGCGTCGGCGTCGAGTTGATTCACAGGCGGTGAATCGACTCCTCCGGGCCGACGGCATCGCTGTGCCGTTGCGGTACCGTGCCGTTCGCCGCTTCGAAGGTCCGTGAGGCGCTCGCGGCGGCGATCAATGGCCCACCAACAACAATTCGAGTTCACCGACGCGGTCAATACCGCGCTGGCGGCGTGCTCTCGCGGCCGGCGCGTACTTCTAAGTCGGCTTGCTCGACATCAACGGATCCATCGGCAACGTGCTGACTTCGCACTCGTCGGCGTACCCTTACGAGCCAACGCTAGTGGCGTGCGACCCGCAGAGTGCGCTGCGTCGACAGGTTTGCAGGACCCTCCTGTCGATGAACAAACCGGCAACAAGAAAATGAAACTCGCCACCTGGAACGTCAACTCGCTCAATGTGCGCCTGCCGCGCCTCCTCGAGTGGCTTGCCGCCGCGCGACCGGACATCGTCGGCCTCCAGGAAACAAAACTGGAGGACACCAAGTTTCCGCGTAGCGACCTCGCTGAAGCTGGCTACACGTCCCATTTCACCGGCCAACGCACGTACAACGGGGTTGCGCTTCTGGTGCGCGATGGCGTCGCCCCCGTCGCGGACATCGTCACGGCGCTCCCTGATTTCGCCGACGAACAAAAGCGCGTGATCGCGGCAACGGTCGGTGGCACGCGGGTCGTCGCCTTCTACGTGCCGAACGGACAGTCGGTCGACTCAGACAAGTACCGCTACAAGCTCGACTGGTGCCGCGCCGCGACGGCCTTCCTCTCGGGCGAAATGAGCCGGCATCCGCAGCTCGCCGTCGCGGGCGACTTCAATATCGCGCCGGAGGATCGCGACGTCCACGATCCCGATCTGTGGCGCGGGCAGGTGCTGGTTTCGGAACCGGAGCGCGCGGTGTTTCGCGACTGGCTCGGATTGGGCTTGAAGGACAGTTTCCGTCTCTTCGATCAGCCCGAAAAGACGTTCAGCTGGTGGGACTATCGGCAGCTCGCATTCCCGAAGAATCACGGATTGCGCATCGATCACATCCTGTTGTCGCAGCCGCTTGCGGCGCGCTGCGTGGCCTGTCGCATCGACCGCAACGCGCGCAAGGGCAGTCGACCCTCGGATCACGCGCCGGTGATCGCCGAGATCGCGTGATTTTAGCGCGGCCAAGCACTGCACCGGATTCGCCAGATCGCATCCCGCCATGCGTCGCTTTCTGAAAAGGCTTCGCACGATGTCGCTCTCGACCCTACCCACGCGCGTTCGTCAAGAAGCGAATAGGTGGGATTTCACGATTGATCGAGGACAAGGTGCAAACCGTTCCGCTCGACGAGTTTGCATCGCTCGCTGCTGGCGACATCCTGTTCATCGATTCCTCGCATGTCGCGAAGACGGGCAGCGACGTCAACCGACTCTATTTCGACGCGCTTCCGGCGCTTGCCCCCGGGGTGCACATCCACATCCATGACATCTTCAGCCTGTGGCTGACGAAGCTCGTCTGAAGGCCGGCCTGCTGAATCTCACGGGCGCACGCGCCGCGCACTCTACTTCGTCGCGCGCGCGCCCTTCCTGAGCTCCGGCTCGAGTCCAAGCTCCTGGATCTTGCGGGTCAGCGTATTGCGGCCCCAGCCCAGCCACTGCGCGGCCTCCATCCGGTGCCCCCCGGTATGCGCGAGGGCCCGCAGGATCAGCGTTCGCTCGAATTCGCGTTCCAGCCGATCGCCGACACCCTGCTCGCCGCGCGCGAGCGCCTGCGCGAGTTCCCGGTCGAGCGTGTATCGCCAATCGGATTCGCCGCTGGGCTCGGCCGTGCCGACCGGCGGTTCGCGCACTTCGGCCGGGAGGTCGGCGACATCGATCCGCTGGCCGGGTGCCATCACCGTGACCCAGTGGCAGATATTCTCGAGCTGGCGCACATTTCCCGGGAACGAGAAGGCGGCGAGCATTTTCAATGCTTCGTCCGACAGCTGCTTCGGCTCGACCGCGAGATCGCGCGCGCTCTTCAGCAGGAAATGCCGCGTGAGCGGCGCGATGTCTTCCTGCCGCTCCCGCAGCGGGGGCAGCCGCAGGCGCACGACATTGAGGCGGTGGAGGAGGTCCTCGCGAAAGAGCCCGAGACGCACGCGTTCCTCGAGATTCTGGTGCGTCGCCGCGATCACGCGAACGTTGGATTTCTGTGGTGCATGACCGCCGACCCGGTAGTACTCGCCGTCGGCAAGCACTCGCAGGAGGCGTACTTGCAGGTCCGGGGGCATGTCGCCGATCTCGTCGAGAAACAGCGTGCCACCTTCGGCCTGCTCGAAGCGGCCGCGGCGCGCGGTCTGGGCTCCGGTGAAGGCCCCGCGCTCGTGACCGAACAGCTCGGACTCCAGCAGGTCCTTTGGTATGGCCGCAGTGTTGATCGCAATGAACGGCCCGGCAGCGCGCGGGCTGTGCCGGTGCAATGCGCGGGCGACGAGCTCCTTGCCGGTACCCGATTCGCCGGTGATGAGCACCGTCGCCGTCGATTGCGCGAGCCGCCCGATCGCGCGAAAGACCTCCTGCATGGCCGGTGCCTGGCCGAGCATCTCGGGGGCGCCACCTGTCGCGGCGTCGACCGGCACCGACGCGGGCCCTTCGGCCATCGCGCGGCGGATGAGCGCGACCGCATGGTCGACGTCGAATGGCTTCGGCAGGTATTCGAACGCGCCGCCCTGAAACGCCGCGACTGCGCTGTCCAAATCCGAGTACGCGGTCATGATGATCACCGGCAGGTGCGGGTAGCGCTCCTTTACCTTGTCTAGCAGCACGAGCCCGGACTCGCCGGGCATTCGAATGTCGGAGACGAGTACCGATGGCTGGCCCGCGGCAAGCGCGTGCAGCACTTCATGCGCGGTCACGAAGGACTTGTACAGGATATCCTCGCGCGCGAGCGCCTTCTCGAGCACCCAGCGGATCGAGCGGTCGTCGTCGACGATCCAGACCGGCTTCACGATTGCGCGCCGCGTAGGTTCAGAAGCATGAGCGTACGTTCCTCTCTGTCATGGCGCGGGCCTCGGAACGCCCGGATCGATGGGAAGCAGAATGGTGAACACCGTGCGTCCGGGCACGCTTTCGCATTCGATCGCGCCCGCATGCTGGGCGATGAAAGCCTGCGCGAGCGTGAGCCCGAGTCCGCTGCCACCTTCGCGGCCCGATACCAGCGGATAGAAGATCCGGTCGCGTATCGATTCGGGTATGCCCGGCCCGTTGTCCTCGATCGAAAGCGCCAACGCCACCCGGTGGCGCTTCCTGGCGAGAGTGATGTACCGTGCAACGCGCGTAGTGAGGCGGATTTGCGGATCGACGGTCCTCTCGAGCGCCTGCGCCGCGTTGCGGACGATGTTGAGCGCCGCCTGAGTCAGCTGTTCGGCGTCGGCGTCGAACTCTGGAAGGCTGATGTCGAAATCGCTGATGATCGCGACCTGCGGAAACTCCGCTCGCACCACGCCCCGCACACGCGCCAGGACTTCGTGGATGTTGGTGCGGCGGAACGTCGGCACCCGGTGTGGCGTCAGAAGCCGATTGACGAGCGATTGCAGGCGGTCGGCTTCGCCGATCACGACCTGCGTGTACTCGATCAGTTGCGGCCGGTCGAGTTCGCGTTCGAGCAACTGCGCGGCACCGCGAATGCCGCCCAGCGGATTCTTGATCTCGTGCGCAAGGTTGCGGATCAGCTCGCGGTTCGCCTGCTGCTGTTCGTTCAACCGCTCCTCGCGCGCGATCTTCAGCTGCTGGTCAATATGCCGGAACTCGAGCAGCAGCGCGGCACCTCGCGTTTCGACAGGTGACACCGTGCAAGTGAGATGGAGCTTCGATTTGCTGCCGACCGCAAGCTCGAGCTCCTGCTCCGTGTACGTCGCGCCGACCTGCACTGCCTTGTCGATCGCCGCGCAAAGGCCGGAAGCCTCGGTGAAGACCTGGTCGGGGCGATGACCGACGAGATGTTTTTTCGACAGCGCGAACAGATTTTCCGCCGCGGGATTGGCGTAGGTCACCGACCGCGTCTTGTCGAGGACCAGCACCGCGGTCGCGAGGAGCTCGAGTCCCGAGAATGCGGCCTTGACTTTGTCGCGTGCGAATGGGGAAAGGAGCCGGGAACTCACGAGTGCGGAGACGATAGCGGTTGCGGGTGGGACGCGCGGAGACTACCCCGCCAACTTAGCAATATCCGCGCCCGGACGCGGTGAGCGTTGTCTATGCGGTCCGTCGCGACCGCAACGTGGCCAATCTGCTACTTGATCGAAGCGAGTTCCTTCTTCAGCGCCTCGACGTTCCTTTCGTGCACCGTCACCGTCTGACGCAGCCGCGCGATGCGCGCGCGGTACTTCTCGGCATCCGCCCGCTCCTCCGGCAGCGGGGTCGGTGCGCCGTCCGCATACAGGACACGCGTTTCGGCAAGCAGTTTCTGCTCGGTCGCAAGCTCGTCCGAGAGAACCTTGCGGCGCACATCGTCGCGGCCCTTCTGCGTATCCGGATCGACACGCGGGAAGCCCGTGGGAGTCGGCGCCTTCGTCGAGCGCTTCTCCCCGTCGGTGACGCCCGGCACATTGAAATACGACGACACGCCGGACTCGGTGGCGCATCGGTAGGTGTCGCCAGCGACAAAAACGGGCTTGTTGACGCAACCGGATTCCTTCGCCTTTTCGTTGAGCGTCGCGCCGAATGCGCATGCACTCCCGAACAGGATCAGCAATGGGCAGAAGAGCGCTCGCGCGATCTTCGATACGAAATTCCGACGCGGCGTTCGACGGCGCATGCGAGGGAGTGTATTGAAATATCCTTGCGCAGGCAAAAAGGGGCGGACCCCGAGGCCCACCCCTCTCCCACCGCAACGTCTGCGTTCGACGCGCCGATCAAAGACTGTAATACATGTCGAACTCGATCGGATGCGTCGTCATCCGGAAGCGCGTGACCTCCTCCATCTTGAGTCCGATGTACGCGTCGATCATGTCGTCGGTAAACACGCCGCCCTTGGTGAGGAACGCCCGGTCACGATCGAGCTGATCCAGCGCTTCGTCGAGCGACGCGCAGGGATGCGGGACTTTCGCGGCCTCCTCAGGCTCGAGATCGTAGAGGTTCTTGTCCATCGGATCGCCGGGGTGGATCTTGTTCTGCACGCCGTCGAGGCCCGCCATCAGCATCGCCGAGAACGCGAGGTAAGGATTCGTGGTCGGATCCGGGAAGCGGACCTCGGCTCGGCGTCCCTTCGGATTCGCGACGTAGGGAATGCGGATCGCCGCCGAGCGGTTGCGCGCCGAATACGCGAGATTGATCGGCGCTTCGAAGCCCGGAACCAGCCGCTTGTACGAGTTCGTGCCCGGATTGGTGATCGCGTTCAACGCCTTCGCGTGCTTGATCACGCCACCGATGTAGTACAACGCGAACTCCGACAGGCCGGCATATCCGTCCCCGGCGAACAGGTTCTTGCCGTCCTTCCATACGGATTGGTGGACGTGCATTCCCGAGCCGTTGTCGCCGACGATGGGCTTCGGCATGAACGTCGCTGTCTTGCCGTAGGCATGCGCGGTGTTGTGCACCGCATACTTCAGGATCTGCAGCCAGTCGGCGCGCTTCACCAGCGTCTCGAACTTGGTGCCGATCTCGTTTTGACCGGCGGCGGCTACCTCGTGATGATGCACCTCGACCTCGACGCCCATCTGCTCCATGGCGAGACACATCGCAGACCGGATGTCCTGTAGCGAATCGACGGGCGGTACGGGAAAGTAGCCACCCTTGACCGCGGGGCGGTGACCCATGTTGCCGCCCTCGAACTTCTCGGCCGACGACCAGGGCGCCTCGCTCGAGAAGATCTTGCAGTAGCTTCCCGACATGTCAACCGACCACTCGACCGCGTCGAAGACGAAGAACTCGGGCTCGGGGCCGAAATACGCGGTGTCGCCAAGGCCCGTGGACTTGAGGTAAGCCTCGGCACGCTTCGCGAGCGACCGCGGGTCGCGCTCGTAGCCCTTGCCGTCCGACGGCTCGATGACGTCGCACGTGATGTTGAGCGTCGTCTCGTCCATGAACGGGTCGATGTAGGCGGCGTTCGGATCGGGCATCAACAGCATGTCGGATGCCTGAATGCCCTTCCAGCCGGCGATCGACGAGCCGTCGAATGCGTGACCGCTTTCAAACTTGTCCATCACGAACTGCTTGCTGGGGACCGAGACGTGCTGTTCCTTGCCACGCGTGTCCGTGAAGCGTAGGTCGACGAACTTGACCTCCTTGTCCTTGATCAACTTGAGCACGTCGGCAGGGCTGGGCATTGCGAATCTCCTTGTTGGATCGTGGCTTTGGGGCCGGTCTGCCCAAAGGTCACACGTGACGCATTGCAAAATGAGCGGAAGAACAACAGCGAGAACTATGCCATATCCAGGATCGCTCGAAAGCCCTTAGCCGCCAACGATTTCAGCGTGTACGCCGCCCCTGATGACGAAAGTGCGCACCATTTGCGTGCGTAACCTTCGAGATCAAGGCAAAAAGAGTGCATGGCTCGTCGATGAGGCCCAGAGGATTGATGCAATGCGTCAAATTCCAATTGTACGACGAACCAAACCCGCACTGGTGCGTCCCACACTCGGCGCGCCGGAGTTTAGTTCCTTGTTTTTGATTAATTTAAATCTGACTCGACCCATAGATGCTGCTGCACCAAAGTCGTGCGTCGAGTCGACGCTCACGCAGTCCGCGTCGGAAAAGTCACGGGTAGAAAAGATAGAGCCGGTAGCCGGCTTGGGCCGTGGCACTTGCATCGATGAAGACCTTCACCGCAACTTCGCCGTTCGGGCCGATGCCGTGCAGCAGGTCCGCCGTCCCTCCGGCGTAATCGACCGGGGCCAACGCACGTCGGACGACCACCCGATCCTGTGCATCGGTCAGCGTCAACTCAAGGTAGGGATAGGCGACCGACCATCCGGCGCGGTTGCGCAGCGTCGCGGTCAGAATGAGGAGTCCGCGGTGTGCGGGATCTGCCTGCAGATCGGACGCCTCGATCGAAAGATAGGTCATCGCCCCGTCACGCAGCGGGCGAATCGCGCATCCGGCCAGATCGCACATTTGCACCAGCGCGGGGCGGGACGCCGGCCAGTAGGCGGCGATCGCGTCGCGAAAGTGAAAGATCGCCTGCGCGACGATCAGCGACAGGAGCAGCACGATGGCGACGGTGTAGGCGACCACCCTCGTGCGCCGCCGCTTGCCTTCCCTCGCCGCCGCGACGCGATCCCCGTAGGCATTCGTGACATCGTCGCCGGCAAGAGCAGCCGACGGTTCGGCCGGGATCCGACGCGGCGGTTCGGGTGAATGCGCATCGCGGGACGCCCCCATAGGCACGCCGAGCACGGAATCGTCGATTTGCTGCGCGACCCTCTCGGAATCAGGGGGAGGCAAGAGCAGAATCCGTCGCGCCACACCGTCGAAGACGGTCTTGCAATGCCCACAGCGCACCTGCCCGGCACGCCTTTCAAGCTGCTCGGCCGTGACGCGGAATACCGTGGCGCATCCGGGGCAGCGAGTGTATTTTTCTTCGGGCATCGAGGTTCGAGCGAGATCGGGGCAAGCGCGACCGATGGCGGGAGCGCTCGAGAGCTGCGAAGCCGGATCAGGCGGCGGACACGCCGCCGCGGCGCGCACCCGTCAAAGAGATCCACCCATCCTCGCTTTCGCCGACGCCGATATTAAACCACCGGCGATAGGCGGCAACGACGGCGTCGCCCTGCGATTCGAGTATCCCCGACAGGACGATGCGCCCCCCGCTCCGCACGTGGCCGGCGAGTACGGGCGCCAGCAGCACGAGCGGATTCGCGAGGATGTTGGCGACGACGACGTCGAACGGCTTTGCTTCATCGAGGGCAAGGCGATCGAAAGGGAGGAAACGGGCCGCCACTCCGTTTCGCCGGGCATTGGCGCGGCTTGCGGAGAGGGACTGCGGATCGACGTCGGTGCCGACGACGCGAGCCGCGCCAAGTCGGGCTGCGGCAATCGCGAGGATTCCTGAACCGCAGCCGAAATCGAGAACGGAGTGGCCGGCGCGCAATTCGCGCGCAAGCCACCTGAGGCAAAGACGTGTCGTCGGATGCGAACCTGTCCCGAAAGCGAGCCCAGGATCGAGCGCGAGATTGATCGCGGAGGGGTCGACGGCCTCGCACCACGACGGAACGATCCACAAGCCGTCCGCGATCCGGATCGGAGCGAACTGCGCTTGTGTCGCTCGCACCCAGTCCTGCTCGGGGACGGGCAACGTTTCGTAAGGCGGTACCACGCGTCCCGCCGCGGCCAGCGCAGCGAGTGCTGCCGCAATGTCACCGGCGCCGCGAAACAGCGCGGTCAACCGCGTGACCGGCCACGACTGATCAGCGGTCTCGCCAGGCTCGCCGTAGAGCGCCGTTTCCGCGGGTGTACCGACATGGGGGTCGCCGCTGTCGACGGAAAGCGCGCCGGCGTCGAGAAGCGCGTCCGCCAACGCGTCGGCCGCATCGCCGTCGATGTCGAAACGCAGGGCAACGTAACTCACCGGGTTGAGGCTGGTTCCGCCGTTCTCTAACCCGCTTGCTTGCGTTTGGCGAGCTTCTCTTCGAGATAATGAATCGAGGTTCCGCCACGCAGAAACTTTTCGTCGAGCAACAGCTCCTGGTGAAGCGGGATGTTGGTCTGGATTCCCTCGACCACCATTTCAGAAAGCGCGATGCGCATCCGCGCGATTGCCTGATCGCGCGTGTCACCGAACGCGATGACCTTGCCGATCATCGAGTCGTAGTACGGCGGGACGAGATAGTTATGGTAGACGTGGGAGTCGACACGGATCCCGGGCCCCCCCGGGGCATGGTACGACGTGATGCGCCCCGGGGACGGCACGAACGTGTACGGATCCTCGGCGTTGATCCGACACTCGATCGCATGTCCGCGCCGCACGAGGTCGCGCTGCCGGAAGCGCAGCTTCTGCCCGGCGGCAACGCGGATCTGCTCCTGCACGAGGTCGATGCCGGTCGTGAGCTCGGTGACCGGGTGCTCGACCTGGATCCGCGTGTTCATCTCGATGAAGAAGAATTCTTCGTCCTGAAACAGGAACTCGAACGTCCCGGCGCCGCGGTAGCCGATCTTCCGGCACGCATCGGCGCAGCGCTCGCCAATTCTGGTCAACGCGCGCAGCGACACGCCAGGGGCCGGCGCTTCCTCGATGATCTTCTGGTGGCGACGCTGCATCGAGCAGTCGCGTTCGAACAGGTAAACGGCATTCTTGTGCTCGTCGGCCAGAACCTGAATTTCGATATGCCGCGGATTGCCGAGAAACTTCTCCATGTAAACCATCGGATTGCCGAAGGCCGCCTGCGCTTCGGTGCGGGTCAGCGACACGGCCGACACAAGTGCAGCTTCCGTGTGCACGACACGCATTCCGCGCCCGCCTCCGCCGCCCGAGGCCTTGATGATCACGGGATAGCCGATCAGCCGCGCGATCTTCACGATTTCCTTCGGATCTTCGGGAAGCGCGCCCTCGGAGCCCGGCACGCAAGGCACGCCCGCCTTGATCATCGCAATCTTGGCGCTGACCTTGTCCCCCATAAGGCGGATCGTGTCGGCCCGCGGTCCGATGAAAACGAAGCCCGAGCGCTCCACCTTCTCGGCGAAATCCGCATTCTCGGAGAGAAATCCGTAGCCCGGATGGATCGCCTGCGCGTCCGTCACTTCCGCCGCTGCGATGATCGCCGGCACATTGAGGTAGCTCGCCGTGGAAGCCGGAGGTCCGATGCACACCGATTCGTCGGCCAGCCGCACGTACTTGGCTTCCCGATCGGCCTCGGAATGAACCATGACGGTCCTGATCCCGAGTTCCCGGCAGGCGCGCTGGATTCGGAGCGCGATCTCGCCGCGATTGGCGATCAGAATCTTGCCGAACAGCTGATTCGGATTCTTTGCCACGATGGGCGACGACGGTGGGCGGATCGGCGGCAAGTCAGGCGATCACGACGAGCGGCTGACCATATTCGACGGGCTGGCCGTTCTCGGCGAGCACCTGCTTCACCACGCCCGCCTTGTCCGCTTCGATCTCGTTCATCAATTTCATCGCCTCGATGATGCACAGCGTGTCGCCAACCTGGACGGCGTCGCCCACTTCGACGAAGGGCTTCGCTCCCGGAGATGTCGCGCGATAGAACGTTCCCACCATGGGGCTCCTGACCAGATGCCCCTCGGACTCCGCCGGCGCCGCCGGCGCCTCCGCTGCCGGCGCCGGCGCGGCTGCGGCAAGTGGCGCAGCCGTCGCGTACACGGGCGCCGCCGCGGACGCCGGCGCACCGGGCGCGACGCCGCGCGTAATTCGGACGCGTTCCTCGCCTTCCTGGATTTCGAGCTCACCGATTCCGGAGCTTTCGACGAGTTCGATCAGCGTTTTCAGTTTGCGCAGGTCCATCGCGTCACCTTGCCCGCGGCGCGGACGTGCGATCCACGGCAAACGCGCAACGGCCCGGCCTGCGGTCGGCCAATGTTTCTGTTGACCCTTCGGGAGTTGTGTGGCGTCGCGGGAACGTCTGTCGCGTGGCCGCCAAGTTCAGGATCGTCCCGTCATGAACTAGGATCGAGTGGTACGGTGGACCATCCGTTGCGTTGATCCCGACCGCCGCCTTGCGTATTGAAGTCGACATTGGCTGCGGAGCCCCCTGTTTGATGAGTTCGGGAGTTTGGCGTAGATCGAGCCGAATTGTCCAGCGATGGCGACAGATCGGCGCAGTCGGCACTCCACACCCTCGCTGGGGAAGCGTGGGCACACATCCTAAACCCCCGGTCGGCGCTCTGGGTGACTCGGGTTGGACATATCAGCGTCTGCGCATCGTGCGCGGATCAGGGCCCGATGCTCGCGGATGCGCAAATATTACAGGATTTGACGAACAATAGACCGCAAAGCGGCTTCTTTGATCGGCCCCAATTGAGTGTGGACTACATGCCCGGAGCGGTCGACGATGACCGTAAAGGGAAGCGCGCCAAGTCGATTCCCCATCGTCTTGGAAAGCTCGATGGCACCGTATCCACCGATCAGCGCCGGATAGTTGAGTCCAAGTTCGCTCGCGAACGCCTCGACCTTGTCCGGCTGGTCTATTGCGACACCGACAAACTGCAGTCCGCGTCCGCCCAGTTCCTGCTGGATCTTCACAAACTCGGGCATCTCCTCGCGGCAGGGCACGCACCATGTCGCCCAGAAATTTACGACCAACACCTTGCCCTTCCATTGGCCGAGCGACTGCTCCCGGCCGGCGGTATCGGGCATCGCGATGGCGAACAGCGTAGCCGCATCGACCCCTGCCCCCGTCCCGACCACCCTGTCGTCCACCGTGCCGCGGAAATAGAGCCCGGCAGTCAACGCGAGCACTCCGATGAGGGCGAATGCGAACCGGCGAAACCAAGGTCGAATTGGGGAGAGTCCGAACATCCGTCGTCGGTGAGCGCTTACACTGGTCCGGCCCTTGCGGCGCGGCGGGTGTGGTCAGTTGAACCAGGACTTCTTGGCCTGCGTGGCGGCAACTGGCGCGCCGGGACCCGCGCCCGGCAGCGGCAGCGTCAAGGTCAGTACCTGGACTTGCGGAGGGTAGCAAACTCCGGCATCGGCGCAGCCCTGTGACTCCGCCCGGACGGAGACTTTTCTGCCAGGTTCGCCTTGATCGAGCGCCAGTTTGACCGCAACCCGTCCCCGGTAGGTTTCAACCTTGCCGAAAAACGCGTCGTCCTTCACCTTTCCCAGGGGAAGCGCGGGAGCGGCAGCCAACACCGCAGGTTCCACGCCAAATTTCAATTTTTCACGGTACAGGTAATACCCTTCGGCAATGTGGAACCGTGCTTCGACCGTTCTGTCGTCCAGCGCCTGGACGCTGAACGCGAATGCGCGCTCGGGCTCGAGCAATTTTGCCTGCCCGTGCACCAACCCGGACAGGCCCGCTGTCGACAAGAGCGCCAGCGTCAATGCACGATACACGCGGACCATCGCACTCCGGTCAATTCCCGGCAGTTTCACGGCCCACCCAGTCGAGGTAGGGAGCGAGTCCATCGATAACGGGGACAGCGATGATCTCCGGAAGTTCGTACGGATGCCGCGACCGGATCGCTGCCTCGACCGCTGCGTAACGCTCGGATCGGGTCTTCACCGCAACGGTGAATTCCTGCGCAGTTTCGATTTGGCCTTGCCAGTGATAGAGTGATTCCACCGGAGTGCCGATGCTGACACACGCGGCGAGCTTTGCCTCGACGAGAGCTCGCGCCAGCGATTGCGCGGAAGCGCGGTCGGGCATCTGCGTCAGTATCAGGATCGCCGCGACGGTCAAGGAGTTTCCATGCGATTCGTACTGCTGATGATTGTACTGGGTTTCCCGCTCATCGATCTGTACACGACCGTGCGGTTCGCGAGATGGACGGGCGTGCCCGTTTGGGCCTGGCTCTCGATGTCGGTGATCGTCGGCTTGTACCTGCTGCGCAACGAAAGGACGGCGTTTCGCGCCAACACGATCGCGGCGATGCATGGCGAGCAACCGCTGCTGCGCGTTCTGGTCGACAGCGGGCGCAAGGTACTCGCCGGGGCGCTGTTTCTGCTTCCCGGCATTCTCTCCGACCTGTTCGCACTGGTATTGCTCGCATTGCCGCTCAACCTGGGCCGCGATCTGACGCCGCGGGCCGCAACTGCCGGACAATTCGGCAGTTCCGGCAAGGCCATCGATGGCGAGTTCCGCCGCGTCGAGTAAGAGCTTGTCCGTCAACAGATCACAACAGATCACGAGCGCGACCGCGGCACCAGCACTAGGCGTTATTTCAGGCGGTCGAGGACCGTGGGCTCGGCCTTGTCGGCGCGCCGGTATGCCCACAGGATCATCGCGACCCCGACCACCACCATCGGCAGCGACAGCCATTGGCCCATCGTGAGGCCCAGCGTGAGAATCCCGAGGAAGCTGTCGGGCTCGCGTGCAAACTCGGCAACGAACCGGCAGGCGCCGTATCCGGCGAGAAAGAGTCCCGACGCCGCTCCGAGCGGGCGGCGCCGCTTGGTGTAGATCCATAGCACTGCGAACAGCAGCAGGCCCTCGAGCGAAAACTGGTAGAGCTGCGAAGGATGTCGTGGCTCGGGCCCGGCCTGCGGGAACACCATCGCCCAGGGTCCATTCGTCACTCTCCCCCAGAGTTCGCCATTGATGAAGTTCCCGAGCCGCCCGGCGGCGAGCCCCAGTGGCACGAGCGGTGCGACGAAGTCGGTGACGTCGAGCCAGCGTTTTCGGCGCGTTCGCGCGAAGAGCCACAGCGCGACCAGCACCCCGAGCAGTCCGCCGTGGAAGCTCATTCCTCCCTGCCAGACAGCGGGAATCTCGAGGGGATTCGCGAAATAGTAGAGCGGCTTGTAGAAGAGCACGTACCCCAGCCGCCCACCGAGGATCACGCCAAACACGCCGTACAGCAGCATGTCGTCGACATCGCGCGGGTGCCAGCCGGTGAGCAGGTTCTGGCGCGCGCGATACTTGCCCAGCACGGCGAAGAGCACGAATCCAACCAGGTACATGAGCCCGTACCAGCGGACCGGGAACGCGAAAGTGTGCGCGCCGATCGAGAACGGACCCACGGTGAACGCGACAGGATCGAACTGCGGGTGGACGAGCATGCGGTGCGGAAACAGGGCGTGGGTCGCGGCGTGTGCGCTAAAATCGGGCGGTCCGATTATACGCAGCCCGGCCGCCGGACTTGATCGGCGCCGCCCGAACGACCCGCCGACTCCGGAGTCCCCCAATGTCGTACAACCGCCGTTCCCGGCTCATCACCCAAGGTATCGCCCGCTCGCCGAACCGCGCGATGTTGCGCGCAGTCGGCTTCGGCGATGCGGATTTCGAAAAGCCGATTGTCGGTGTCGCCAATGGCCATAGCACGATGAATCCGTGCAACGCCGGCATCCAACCGCTCGTCGACCGCGCCCTGGCGGCCCTGAAGGAGGCCGGCGCGATGCCGCAGGTCTTCGGCATCCCCACCGTCACCGATGGTATCGGCATGGGCACCGAGGGGATGAAGTATTCGCTGGTCTCGCGCGAGGTGATCGCCGATGCGATCGAGACCTCAGTCAATGGCCAGTGCATGGATGGCGTGCTCGTCGCCGGCGGCTGCGACAAGAACATGCCAGCCGGCATCATGGCGATGGCGCGAATGAACGTGCCCGGCATCTTCGTCTACGCGGGAACGATCAAGCCCGGCCAGTGGAAGGGCCAGGCGCTTACCATCGTCTCCCCGTTCGAAGCGGTGGGCGCGTACACCGCCGGAAAGATGTCGCAGGAGGATTACGATGGCATCGAGCGCAATGCCTGCCCGACCGTTGGCGCCTGCGGCGGCATGTATACGGCGAACACGATGTCGTCGTCGTTCGAAGCGCTCGGCATGAGCCTGCTCGGAAGTTCGCAGATGGCCTCGCCCGATCCGGAGAAGGCGGATTCCGCCGCGGAATCGGGACGCGTGCTGGTCGAGGCGATCAAGCGCGATTTGAAGCCGCGCGACATCATCACCCGGAAGTCGATCGAAAACGCTATCGCGCTAGTGATGGCAACGGGCGGCTCGACCAACGCGGTGTTGCACTATCTCGCGATCGCCGCGGCCGCCGAAGTGCCGTGGACGATCGATGACTTCGAGCGGATCAGAAAGCGGGTGCCGGTTCTGTGTGAATTGAAACCTTCGGGGCGGTTCGTCGCGGTCGATTTCCACAAGGTCGGCGGCGTACCACAAGTGTTGAAGATGCTGTTGAATCACGGCCTGCTACATGGAGACTGCACCACGATCACCGGGCGCACGCTGGCCGACGAGCTCGCGAATGTTCCCGACGAACCACCCGCGAACCAGGAAGTGATCCGGCCTTTTGCGAAACCGATGTACACACACGGGCATCTGGCGATTCTCAAGGGCAACCTGTCGCCCGAAGGTTGCGTCGCCAAGATCACGGGGCTCAAGAATCCGTCGATTACCGGGCCGGCGCGCGTGTTCGACTCGGAGTCGGACGTGATGGATGCGATCATGGCCAGGAAGATCCGGGCGGGCGACGTTGTCGTGATCCGCTACGAGGGACCCAAGGGCGGCCCTGGCATGCAAGAAATGCTCGCGCCCACGTCCGCGCTGATCGGGCAGGGTCTCGGCGAATCGATCGGACTCATCACCGACGGTCGCTTCTCCGGAGGCACCTGGGGAATGGTCGTCGGTCATGTCGCACCCGAGGCTTACGTCGGCGGCACCATCGCGTTGGTGGAGGAGGGCGACTCGATCACGATCGACGCGCATCGGCTGCTCGTCCAGCTGAACGTCGGCGACGACGAACTCGCACGACGGCGCGCGCTGTGGCAGCCTCCGAAGCCGCGCCATACACGAGGACTGCTTGCCAAATACCGGCGCCTCGTGTCGACGGCGAGCCTTGGTGCGATCACCGATGGCGGTGAATAGCGGCCCGGACGGAATCCTCGGTGCCGTCGCGCTGTTAGCCCTTTCGAACTAGGGGAATCCGATGCCCGCACTCATGCATCCGATACAAGTGACCTTTGTCATGGGTGTGCTCGCGGCGCTTGCAGGCTGCGCAGGCGTCATCACCCAGGGCTCCGGTCCCGCCGCGTCGGCGCCGGAGCTCCGCGTCGGCGACCGCTGGGTCTATCACGGCGCCGACGGGTTCTTCCGGACGAGAACGTCATGGGACGAAACGCACGAGGTGATGGCGATCGGCGCCGACGGCATCACCGTCCGCATTACGCAGAAAGGTCCGTCGATCGATGTCACGCGCACCGAACTGTGGTCGTTGCCCGGTCAGGTGAAGATTGGCGCCGTCTACGACAACGAGACGCGGCGCTTCGCGACACCCCTCCAGCGCTACGATTTTCCGCTCGCGGACGGCAAGACGTGGAGCCAGTTTGTCGACAACTACAACGAAGCCACTAAGGCGGACGGCCAGATCAATCGCTATGTCCGCGTCCGTGGGTGGGAAAAGGTGACGACGAACGCGGGTACGTTTGACGCCGTCTCGATGCACGTCATGATGCGGCTCGACGACGACGAGTTCTGGCGCTTCGCGACCGAGTGCAATTATTCAGTTTGGTACGCCCCCGCCGTGCGCGGTACCGTGCGCGAGGAAAAGGACGCCCAATATCTCGAAAAGGACAGGGATGCCCGCACAGGGGGCGGCCTCATCCGCACGCAGCACGCCGTGCTGGAACTCGTCTCGTTCACGCCAGGAAAGTAAGAGCTTGTCCGTTAATAAATCACGTGTGCGAACGCGGCAGATTGGGTCGAGTGCGCGAAGCGAGGTGCAGCCCTGGGTGGCTCCCCAAGGCAAACCGAGCGACAAAGCAATCGGCCCAAGACTGCCCGTTCCCGAAGGGTTTGTCCAAAATGCGCGGTCTGCCTCGGCGGCCGGCTCGCGCGTGGGGCCTGCCACGCGCTTCGCCGTCCTTCGCGCATCCCATCGCATTTTGGACAAACGCATCACGCGATTTATTAACGGACAAGCTCTAAGTACGCCGCAACGCAAACGCCGAACCGCGCGAATCCCGCACCTCCCCGGCCAATTCGTCGGATCGCTGATGCCGGTCACAACCCCAGTCGATGCCAGATCGTCGTCGTCAGCGACGCCTGGTTCAGCGTGTAGAAGTGGAGCCCCGGCGCGCCACGCGCGAGCAGGCCATCCGCGAGCTCGGTGACGATGTCGATGCCGAACGCACGGATCGACGCCGTGTCGTCGCCGAAACCCTCGAACTTCTTCCGAATCCAGCGTGGAATCTCGGCGCCGCACGCGTCGGAAAAGCGCGCGAGCTTCGCGAAGCTGCTGACCGGCATGATTCCGGGCACGATCGGCACCGCGATCCCCGCGGCCCGGCACGCGTCGACGAAATACCAGTAGGCGTCGGGATTGTAGAAGTACTGCGTGATTGCCGAGTCGGCGCCTGCGTCGATCTTGCGCTTGAAAGCGACGAGGTCGTCCTGCGGACTCCGGGCTTGCGGATGGCACTCCGGATACGCGGCGACGTCGATGTGGAAGGCGTCGCCGGTCTCCTGCCGGATGAACGCGACGAGCTCGCTCGCGAAACGGAAGTCTCCGATATCGCCCGAGCCGGAGGGAAGGTCGCCGCGCAGCGCGACGAGATGCCGGATGCCGTGGGCCCGGTACTGCTCGAGCACTTCGCGGATCGATTCGCGCGACCCGCCCACGCACGAGATGTGCGGCGCCGCTTCCAGGCCTTCGGCGCGGAATTCGAGCACGGTCGCGAGCGTGCCCTCGCGCGTCGAGCCGCCGGCGCCAAACGTCACCGAGCAGAATGCAGGCTTCAGCTGCGCCAGTTGCCGGCGCGTCACACTCAACTTCGCGACCCCCTCGGGCGTGCGGGGGGGAAAGAACTCCAGGCTGAATTGCCGTTGCGCACTCGTGATCATCGGGAAACCGGCTGCCTTCTGCTGGAAATCAGCTTGCAGACATCGTGTGAACGGGCCTAGTCGCGCTTCCGCGGTAGCAGCGAGGACAGCAGCCAGGAGATCAGGCTATAGATAATCGCGCCGAATACCGCCGACCAGAAGCCGCCCACATGAAAGCCGTCGACGAACGAGCCGACCCACCAGAAGAGAAGCCCGTTGATCACGAAGATGAAGAGGCCGAGCGTCAGCACCGTAGCGGGGAGCGTCAGCAGGATCAGCAACGGCCGGATCAGCGTGTTGATGAGTCCGAGCGCCAGCGCGGCGATCAGCGCGGCCCCGAACGTGTCCACCTTCACCCAGGGGAAGACATAAGGGAGCGCGAGCAACGCCAGCGCGTTGACGAGCCAGACGAGAAGGATGCGCATCAGCAAGTTTCCAGATAACCAGCGGCGTCAGCGGGCCGCGCCCACACAATACGGCTTCAGCGCCGCGTAAAGCGTCGCCTTGACGGGCGCCGGGACGCCCGCCTCGATCGCCATCCGGGCGACCGCACCGCACAGCCACGGGGCTTCGAGTCGGTCCCCATCACCGCGACACGCATCTTGCTCCCTCCCACCCGGCGCGACGTCAGTATCGATAGCTGTCCGGCTTGTACGGACCCTCGACCCCGACGCCGATGTACCTCGCCTGCTTCGGCGACAACGGTGTCAGCATCGCGCCCAGCTTCGAAAGCTGCAACCGGGCGACCTTTTCGTCGAGGTGCTTCGGCAGAACGTAGACGCCGATGGGGTACTTGCGGGCGCCACTCTGCGCATCCGCCCACAATTCGATCTGTGCCATTACCTGGTTGGCGAACGACGAACTCATCACGTACGACGGGTGGCCCGTTCCACAGCCGAGATTCACCAGCCGGCCCTCGGCGAGCAGGATGATTCTCTTGCCGTCCGGGAAGATCACGTGGTCGACCTGAGGCTTGATGTTGTCCCACTCGTACTGCTTCAGCGCAGCGACGTCGATCTCGTTGTCGAAGTGACCGATGTTGCAGACGATCGCGTTGTTCTTCATCCGCGTCAGGTGATCGTGCGTGATCACGTCGATGTTGCCCGTCGCCGTGACGAAGATGTCGGCCTTGTCGCACGCATAGTCCATCGTGACGACCCGGTAGCCCTCCATCGCCGCCTGCAGTGCGCAGATCGGGTCGATCTCGGTGATCCACACCTGCGCCGAGAGCGCGCGCAACGCCTGCGCACTTCCCTTGCCGACGTCGCCGTAGCCCGCGACCAGCGCGACCTTGCCGGCGATCATGACGTCGGTCGCGCGCTTGATGCCGTCGACCAGGGACTCGCGGCAGCCGTAGAGATTGTCGAACTTCGACTTGGTCACCGAATCGTTGACGTTGATCGCCGGGAATCCGAGGCGGCCCTCGGCGTGCATCTGGTACAGGCGCTTGACACCCGTAGTCGTCTCTTCGGTGACACCCTTGATGGCGGCCCTGATCCGCGAGTAGAACTTCGGGTCCTGCGCGAGCCTTTTCGCAATCGCGGCAAAGAGCTCGGTCTCTTCTTCGCTCGTCGGATGCGCGATGCACGTCGGATCGGTCTCCGCCTTCGCTCCAAGGTGAACGAGCAGCGTCGCGTCGCCGCCATCGTCGAGAATCATGTTCGGCGCGGCGGCCGGCTTGCCTCTGCCCGCCCACTCGAATATCCGGTGCGTGTAATCCCAGTACTCGGCGAGCGACTCGCCCTTGTACGCGAACACCGGCGTGCCGCGCGCGGCAATCGCCGCGGCCGCATGGTCCTGCGTCGAGTAGATGTTGCACGAAGCCCAGCGCACTTCGGCGCCGAGCGCCTGCAGCGTCTCGATCAGCACCGCCGTCTGGATCGTCATGTGCAGGCTGCCGGCGATGCGGGCGCCCCGCAACGGTTGCTCGGGAGCGAACTCCTCGCGAATGGCCATCAGGCCGGGCATTTCCGTTTCGGCGATCGCGATCTCCTTGCGGCCCCAGTCGGCAAGCGCGAGGTCGGCGACTTTGAAATCGGCGAAGCTCTTGGTTTCGTTGGCAGCGTTCATCGGTCACTCCATCGTTGGTGACCGCGCGGCGGTGAGGCGGGAAACGCTCTCGTCACCCCGTGCGCGGGCACGGTTCAACGAGCGCGGTTGCGGAAGGTAGTTACCCCGAGCCTGGCAGGACGGCGGGCCGCCCTGTTGCAACGCTCCTCGGGGAGAGGGCCGAATATTACTCCAAATCGGCGGCGCCCGTCGATGGGGCCGGAGCAAGGCGGGCCTGTACCCGGCCATGGCCCATTCGTCAAATGAGCTTTCCTTGTGGGTCGGCGAGACCGCTCTCCTGAAGCAATAGCCGGTTGACGAGACTCGATTCGCGCTTGTAGAAGCCTTCGGTGTGAAACGTCTCGGGCAACCTGAACAGCTTGTAGTCGAGGTGGTGACAGAGTTCGTGGATCAGCGTACGCAGGAAGGTCTTGAAGGCCACGACGTCCCGACGCGACGCGGTGCGCATCCACACCGTGATGCGCGCCGGGACGCCCGCTTCATCCGGCTCGTACAGGCCGTGCAACTCGCCGCCGTCGTCGGCAGGGCGCTTCGCCAGAACCCGGATGCGAATCTTCGGAACGCGGTACCCGGCCACGAGCGCGTCGATCAGGTCTTGGCACGCCGTCTGCACGGCGGCGCGGTCCTCGTTGCTCAGGGCCGCGCGAATCCTAGAGACACGCGCGCCGGCATTGAGGCCGGCGGGGAGTTCGAGCGATGCGATCGCGTCGCTTTGCCGGTAGATGCGCTGTCGCGCGGCGGAAAGCCTGGCGTAGTACGCAAACGGCACGGTGGATGGAAATCGAACAGGTTGTTATCGAACGTCGTGGTCGGACGCCTTCCGAACCCAAGCTGGGCGAATTCCTGCGCCGATTGAAACGGAAAGGGCCGCGTCGCGGCCCCTTGCACGGGATCGGCGCGGATCGCGCCGGAAAAGGCGTTACGCTTTCTTGATCTTTTCGAGCATCTTGAAAACGCCTTTCGTCGAACCGACGAACAGGCGTTTGTATGCCTTGCCCAGGCAGCGACGCTCGAGGGTGTTGCGGCGGGTTCGGGCTCGTTCGGCCATGGCGTTCTCCGTATGTTGTTGCGGATTCGTTGTCTCAAGTGCCGCGGCTGCGGTACAGGGTGATCCGCAATTCTAGCAGAACCCCTGTCCGAATTGACGGTTGCAATGTCGCAGCGACCCGGATCGACGACGCCCAAGGGTCAGATCCCGGCCGCCGCTTTCAGCGCTTGCGCCTTGTCGGTCGCTTCCCAGGTGAATTCGGGCTCATCGCGGCCGAAGTGGCCGTACGCCGCGGTCTTGAAGTAGATCGGACGCAGCAGGTCGAGCATCCGGATGATGCCCTTCGGCCGAAGATCGAAGTGGTCGTTGACGAGTCCGGCGATCTTCTCGTCGGAAATCCGGCCCGTGCCCTCGGTATAGACGGTGACATTGATCGGGCGCGCGACGCCAATCGCGTATGAAAGCTGCACCTGGCACTGCGTCGCGATCCCCGCCGCGACGATGTTCTTCGCAACATAGCGCGCCGCGTACGCCGCCGATCGATCCACCTTCGACGGATCCTTGCCCGAGAATGCACCCCCACCGTGAGGGGCCGCGCCGCCGTAGGTGTCGACGATGATCTTGCGTCCGGTGAGCCCAGCGTCGCCATGCGGCCCGCCGATCTCGAACCGGCCGGTCGGATTGACGAGGTACTTGGTGCCCTTGAGCATGGCCGCCGGCAGCACCGGCTTGATGACCGTTTCGATCATGGCTTCGGCCAGTTCGGCCTGCTTGTCGTTCATGCTCGGATGGTGCTGCGTCGACAGCACGACCGTGTCGATCGCGACGGGCTTGCCGTCGACGTAGCGGACCGTGATCTGCGATTTGGCGTCGGGCCGCAGCCACGGCAGGCGGCCATCCTTGCGGACTTCGCTCTGGCGCTGCACGAGGCGGTGCGCGTAGTAGATCGGGAATGGCATCAGCGACGGCGTTTCGTCACACGCGTAGCCGAACATCAGGCCCTGGTCGCCCGCGCCCTGGTTCAGCTGGTCGTCGGATGCCTGATCGACGCCGCGCTTGATATCCGGCGATTGCCGGCCATAGCAGACCATCACCGCGCAGCCGTCGGCGTCGAAGCGCAATTCGGGGTCGTTGTAGCCGATCCGCCGAATCGCATTGCGCGCGATCCGCGCGTAGTCGTGCAGGACCGGGGTGGTGATTTCGCCGGTCATCACGACGAGACCGGTCGACACCAGCGTTTCGGCGGCGACGCGTCCCGTCGGGTCTTGCTCTAGAATCGCGTCGAGCACTGCGTCGGAAATCTGGTCTGCGACCTTGTCCGGATGTCCCTCCGACACCGATTCCGACGTGAACAGGAAATCACTCATCTCCGACCTTTCCTCCGTGGGTTGCGTGCAGGTTCGACGCATCACGCAAAAGCTTGAATTCTAGCAGACCTCGCCCGGCCTTCCGACCCGACGACGCCCCTTGCCGCTGCATGGTCAAGGCCGCTGCGCGCTGTTCTGTACACCATCGAATCCGCGAGCGATGACCCAATCCGTCGAAGCAGCGACTCGTGCCGCGATCGCGCGCGCCGTCAAATGTCTGCGCGCCGGGCAACTGGTCGCCTTCCCGACCGAAACGGTCTACGGACTCGGCGCTGACGCCGGCGCGCCCGAGGCGGTACGCCGCATCTTCGTAGCAAAAGGCAGGCCTGCCGACCACCCGGTCATCGTTCACCTGTATGACACATCGCAACTCGCGGAGTGGGCGCGCGCCGTGCCCGGGGGCGCGAGAAGGCTTGCCGCGGCGTTCTGGCCGGGTCCGCTGACGTTGGTGCTTCCACGCGCGGCGCAGGTCCACGACGTCGTCACCGGCGGACAGGACAGTGTCGGGTTGCGCGTGCCGTCGCATCCGGTCGCGCGCGCTCTCCTCTCGACATTCGGCGGCGGCATCGCGGCGCCGTCGGCGAATCGCTTCGGCCGCATTTCTCCGACGACGGCGCAACACGTCGCCGACGATCTCGGCGATGCCGTCACGATGATTCTGGATGGCGGCGCGTGCGACGTCGGGATCGAGTCGACGATCGTCGCGTTCGACGGCGATGAGCCGGTCCTGCTGCGCCCCGGCGCGATAAGTCTCCTCGACCTCTTTCGCGTGCTGGGCCGGGCGCCGCGCGCGCGCGCCGCCGACGCCGCGCCGCGTGCATCCGGAACGCTGCCGACGCACTACGCACCGAAGACTCCGGCGACGCTGGTTGCGCCCGACGCGCTGCATGCGGAAATTGCGCAGCTCGAAGAACGCGACGAAATCGTCGCCGTGCTCGCGCGCACCGTCGATCGGCCCGGGGATTTTGTCGACATGTGGATCGACGCTCCGAAATCCGCGACCGCGTACGCGCACGACCTCTACGCGAACCTTCGAGCACTCGACGCCGCGAACGCCGACGCGCTCCTCATCGAATCGGTGCCCGACGGCGACGCGTGGCTCGCCGTGCTCGACCGTCTCACGCGGGCGACGCGCGGCGAGGACGACGATCGGGACTAGTGTACTGATCTTCGGAACTTCTGACTCAGCACACCAGCGGCCTGTAACAACCAACTCACGCGCGCCTTGTAGGCGTAGTCTGCCCACATTGCAGCATGGTTGCCGACGGCGGTGACCTCCATGGAGGGACGCGGGCTGCTACGATACCCGGCGCGTCCGGAGAAAAACCACACGCCATGCCCGCCGCCCGCCCGCCGATCGTCGTCATCGCCCCGGACTCGTTCAAGGGCTCGCTTGACGCGCCGGCCGTCTGCGCCGCCGTCGCACGCGGGTTGCGCCGTGTTTGGCCCGGCGTCGCGATTCGCCCGGCAATATCGTTGCAGTCTTCATCGGAGGAAGCCATGGATGTCACTCGCCGGCGCCTGCTCGCAGGTGCTCTTGCAACCGTTTCCATCGGGCTTGCCGGCTCGCGAGCCCTTGCGCAGACCCCGACCACACTCAAGATCTCGCACCAGTTTCCGGGCGGAACAATCGACACGGGCGATTTCCGCGATCGCCTCGTCCGCAAGTTCGCGGCGGACGTCGAGAAGCGCACGAACGGTGCACTCAAGTTCGACATCTATCCGAACTCGTCGCTCGTCAAGGTCAATTCGCAATTCAGCGCGCTCCGTCGGGGCGCGCTCGACCTGTCGCTGGTGCCGTTGTCCTATGCGGGCGGCGAGGTTCCGGAGACCAACATCGGACTCCTGCCCGCGCTCGTCCCGTCGTACGAGGTTGGCAGCAAATGGAAGACCGCCGAAGTCGGCCAATTCCTGTCCCAGGTGCTGGCGGAAAAGGGGGTCATCGTCGTCACGTGGATCTGGCAGGCGGGCGGCGTCGCGAGCCGCACGAAGCCGATCGTCACTCCCGACGATGCGAAAGGCATCAAGATACGCGGCGGCAGCCGCGAGATGGACATGATGTTCAAGGACGCGGGCTCGTCCGTGCTCTCGCTCCCGTCCAACGAGATCTATGCGGCGATGCAGACCGGCGCGATGGATGCCGCGCTGACGTCGTCGACGAGCCTCATCTCGTTCCGCCTCGAGGAGGTGTCGAAGGCGCTGACCAGCGGACGCGGCAAGTCGTACTGGTTCATGTTCGAGCCGCTGTTGATGTCGAAGCAGGTGTTCGACAAGCTGCCGAAGCCGCAGCAGGACGCGATCATGTCGGTGGGCGCCGATCTCGAGAAATTTGCCGTCGACAGCGCCAAGGCCGATGACCAGGCGGTCGCTGCCGTCTACGTGAAAGCCGGAGCGAAGGTGGCCGACCTCGACGATGCGGCACTCGCGAAATGGCAGGTGCTCGCGAAACCCGTCTGGAAGGATTACGCCGACAAGAACGAGAACTGTGCAAAGCTTCTGGCGTTGGCCCAGAAGCTGCTATGAGCGCAGGCAGCGGTCTGACCGGCGTGTCGGCTGCCCCACCGAGGAGGCATGGCGGCGCGCTGGGAGCGCTCGAGCGCACCGTCGCGGCGATCAATCAGGTCACGCTGTTCTTCAGCATGATCGCGCTCGTCGTGGCGTCGTTCGTGCTGACGTACAGCGTGTTTTCGCGATATCTCTTCAGGTCCGCCACCGATTGGCAGGACGAAGTCGCGGTGTTCTGCATCGTCGGCGCCGTGTTCCTATGCGGGGCGTGGGTGCAGGCGCAGCGCGGGCACGTCGGCATCGAAGCAATCGCGAGCGTCCTGTCGCAGCGCGTCAACCGGGCCCGCGTGATCGTGGTCGACTTCCTCACGCTGGCCTTCTGCGGGTTCTTCTCGTGGAAGTCGTGGACCCTGTTCCACGAGGCCTGGGTCGACAAGATGACGACGTCGTCGACCTTTTCGCCACCACTCACGATTCCTTACGGCTTGATGGCGTCCGGCATGACGCTGCTCGTGGTCCAGTTGCTGCTGCAGGTGGCGGCGCATTTCGCCTGGCGGGAGCGATGAGCGTCCTTGCGCTGGGCCTGCTTTTCGGGATCGTCACACTTGTCGTGATGTTTTCGGGGATGCCTATCGCGTTCGCGCTCGGCTTCGTCGCGATTCTGTTCATGTATTTCTTCATGCCGGCGTCCTCGCTCGACACCGTGACGCAGAACGTCTACGAGGAGATGGCGAGCATCACGCTCTTGTCGATTCCGCTCTTCATCCTGAAGGGAGCGGCGATCGGACGGTCCGACGCCGGCCGGGACCTCTATCTCGCGATGCACGCATGGATGCAGCGCGTTCCGGGCGGGCTGGGCATCGCCAACGTCTTCACCTGCGCGTTGTTCGCGGCCATGGCGGGATCGAGTCCGGCGACGTGCTCGGCGATCGGGACAGCGCCGGAATTCCGGAGATGCGCAAGCGCGGCTACTCGCCCGGCTTCGCAGCGGGCATAATCGCCGCGGGGGACGCTCGGTATCCTGCTGCCGCCCTCGATCACGATGATCCTGTACGCCGTTGCCGCGGAGGTATCGCTAGGCCGGCTGTTCCTGGCGGGCATCGGACCCGGCCTCCTGCTCGTCGCGCTGTTCTCGCTCTACGCCGCGTTCCGGTTCCGCAAGGAATACGCGGCCGCGCGTCTCGCGTTCGACCGCTCCGGTACGCGCTCGGCATACCTCGACGAAAAGATCTACACGCTTCGCGAAAAGGTTGAAATGCTGCCGCGGGTATTGCCCTTCGTGATCCTGCTGATCGGCGTGATGGTGGCGCTGTACGGCGGCTACGGGCTGACGCCCTCGGAGACGGCCGGCCTGGGCGCTGTCCTCGCACTCCTGCTGATCGCATTGATCTATCGTGTCTGCGTGCCCTTCCCACGTCAAGCCGATCCTCGCGGCGA
This sequence comes from uncultured beta proteobacterium, assembly GCA_963844005.1. Taxonomy (GTDB): domain Bacteria; phylum Pseudomonadota; class Gammaproteobacteria; order Burkholderiales; family Casimicrobiaceae; genus CAIWHR01. The sequence continues at coordinate 89,528 of CAWJMQ010000008.1, forward strand.
CGGTCAAGGAATCGACGATGCTGATGTTCATTATGGGCATGTCGCTGTTCTTTCGTACGTGATGAGTTACCTGCATATCAGTCAGTCGGCGGCGGAGTGGATCGTCGCGCTGCATCTGTCGAGGTGGGTCCTGCTCACTGCGATTTTGTTTATTGTGGTGGTTCTCGGTTTCTTTTTCCCGCCGGTGTCGATTATCCTGATGACCGCTCCCATCATCCTGCCGCCGCTGAAGGCGGCGGGTTTCGATCTTATCTGGTTCGGCGTCCTGATGACGATTGTAATGGAGATGGGGCTCATTCACCCGCCGGTCGGGCCTCAACATCTTCGTGATCAAGAACATCGCACCCGACATTCCACTTCGGGACGTGATCTGGGTGTCCTTCCCTTCGTCGGCCTCATGTTCGTCGCCATTGTCCTGATTTGCATTTTCCCTGCATCGCAAATGGTTTCCCCGACCTGGTCATGGGATCACGGAAGTGAGTGTCCCCGCGCGCTTTGTCCAGCAATACGGCACTGCACAATGACTCCGAGCACCGCGGCGCCAAGCTCGACACCGAAGCCGTAGTCCTGCCGCATGCGTCGGCGCGGCGGATTCGCGTTGTTCCGACGTTGGTCAACGGCGTAGAATGCTCCGCAGAAATGAGCGGCACTATCCGTCAATGCGGATCGAAGCGACCTGCGCAAGATCAAATCTAGGAGGAGCGGACATGGCAGCGGATTTTTCAGCGTGCCCGTCGACGGTCGACGCGGCATGCTCGCGGCAGAGCGGGCTGTCGACCCCCGGCACGTCGGGCTCGATGTTCCGGGCGACGACGGTCTTGGCGGTGATGGCATTGGCGATCGCCGTTCCGATCCCTGCGTCCGCGTGGGAACCCACGAAGCCCTGTCGAATTCATCGTCCCGGCCGGCACCGGCGGCGGCGCCGACCAGATGGCGCGCCTGTTGCAGGGCGTCATCACGAAGAACAACCTGATGAAGCAGCCGATGATTGTCGTCAGCAAGTCGGGTGGCGCCGGCGCCGAAGGCTTCCTCGGCGGTGAAGGACGCTAAGGGCGATCCGAACAAGATCATCATCACGCTTTCGAATCTGTTCACCACGCCGCTCGCAACCGGCGTCCCGTTCAACTGGAAGGACCTGACGCCGGTCGCGATGCTGGCGCTCGACCAGTTCGTGCTCTGGGTCAACGCCGAAACGCCCTACAAGACTGCGGCCGACTATCTCGCCGCGGCGAAGGCCGGCGGCCCCAACAAGTTCAAGATGGGCGGCACAGGGTCCAAGCAGGAGGACCAGATCATCACCGTCGCGATCGAGAAGGCCACCGGCACCAAGTTCACATATGTTCCGTTCAAGGGCGGCGGCGATGTGGCGGTCCAGCTCGTCGGCAAGCACATCGACTCGACGGTCAACAATCCGATCGAGGCGGTCGCGCAGTGGCGTGCCGGTGCCCTGCGCCCGTTGTGCGT